>CAXBHX010000070.1:0-23399 GCA_963975655.1 uncultured Verrucomicrobiales bacterium | reverse complement strand
GATTGGGATGGATTGGGATGGATTGGGATGGATTGGGATGGATTGGGATGGATTGCGCAGCAAACGTGAGTCAGACCGTGCGTCGCTTTGATCGATTGGAGAGAGTTGAAATGGGAAAAGGGGAATGGAAATGGAAGAATCGAAAGTCAATATTCTTTTCCTGACCCCTTTTACTCTTCGGGATGTTCAAGTTCATCGACAGCGATCTTCCCGGCCCTCTGAACGACCCCAACGATCTCGATGCGGACTTTCGTTCAGTTGTCGAGCTGGTGAAAAACTATCAGAGTGGCAAAGGCTGCTAATCCGCCCCTTCAGTCGAGAAGACTAGAGGGAGTCCGGGGCAGGCGACAAATTTCATTACCTGACCCCACGATACGCGTGGACCGTGGAAGTGTGCGTCCCCCTGGCCGGCGAAGACCGCAAAGAGGGCCATCCCTTCGACGGGCGGGGGCGACCGTCGCTCGCCGGCGGCATGCCGAACGATGCCTTCCCCTGGTATTTTAATGTGGGCCGCCAGCATTATGTTTCCGGTATTTCCGGGGTCAGGCGACATTTTTGAATTCTAATATCGCTCCTCAAGCCTCAGGGGCATTTTTGATATATTCTTGGAAATAAAAGGGGTCAGTAAAAGGTAAAAGGGGTCAGGAGAAAATTATTGACACAACATTGTGCCAGGAGTTCGTGAGTGCGCGTTGGAAGGGTGCGGAAGATGGCAAATCCAAGGTGGGCAATTTGGAGACAAGCGAGTTCACCTTAGCCGAAGTTGCAGAACGGATTGCGGCAAGAAGAGGAGCGGCGGTGAGTCAGACTGTGCGTCGCCTTGATCGATTAGAGAGAGTCGAAATGGGAGTAGTAGAAATTAAAGTCAATAATTTTCTCCTGACCCCTTTTCCCTCTTTTCCCGTACTCACACTGATTCTTTACGATGGGCCGTTTCCTTGATCCACCGGATGAGGTCGCGACAGGCTGGTGTCATTCTGCCGCGCTGACGAAGCAGTTTGAAATCCCAGGCGGCAAACCTGTCGGAAAGAGGAATCAGGGCGACTCCTGGAGGCGGCGTCTCCTCAAGATAGTCTGGTAGGAGGCTGACACCGCCTTCGCCAACGACCCGGGCAAACGTTTCCGTGACGGCGTCCGACGGCGCCAGCCAGCGGGGTCGGAATCCCGCCTCGCGGCAGAGCTTGATGACCCATTGTTTACGTCCTGGCACGGCCGATTCCGAAGGGACGATGAACTTCTCTTTGGACAACTCGGAGAGCTGGACGGTCTCGCGGCCGGCGAGAGCATGAGTTGATGGGATTACGGCTATCACCCCGATCCGAGCGATTTGCTGTTGGTAGAATTCTTCACCAAGGGCAGCTCCTTCCTGGCCGATCAATGCGAGATCGAGATCACCAGCACGGAGCGCTTGAAGCTGCTCGTGGGGTGTTTGGTCGAACATCCAAAGCTTGATCTCTGGATAGGTTTCCTGAAATCGACCTAGCACAGGCGTCAAATAGCGAGCGGCAGCCAGACCGAGGTAACCAATGCGTAACTGAGACTGCCGCCCGTGAGCGTGCGCTGTGATTTCCGCCCAAGCCTGATCGCAATCCTTGATGACCGGCACCATCCTTTCGCGAATCCGATAGGCCAAATCGGTGGGACGCACTCCCCAAGAACCTCGCTCAAAGAGCGGTGCCCCCAATTCTTGCTCAAACGATTGCAACCGCCTCGTCAGGGTTGGCTGCGAAATACCAATCCGCGTGGCGGCTCGGTTGATGCTGCCTTCTTCCATCACCACGAGAACGGTACGAATGCGATCCAACATAGACAGAGGTTATACGGTATTTGCATAGCCCTGTCAACGTCTGGGTATTAGCCGGCGGGCATGTTGGGAACGACCCTCAAATCGTTGACACGAAAACCACACTCAGAAGCCAATCATCCACCAACCTATCATGAACACACTCGATGCCATCTACCAACGCCGCTCGGTGAAGCAATTCGATCCCGAACACCGGCTCACCCCAGACGAGGAAAGGACACTGCTTGAAGCTGCAATCCAATCGCCAACGAGCTACAATGCCCAACATTGGAGGTTCGTCGTTGTGCGAGACTCCGAGCTGCGCCGGACGATTAGAAAAGACTTCGGCAACGACCAGGCACAGATGACGGACGCATCCCTGTTAGTCATCCTAACCGCTGATACCAAGGCCTGGCAGAAACAACCCGAACGTTATTGGCGGAATGCACCGGAGGAGGTCGCCAAAACGCTCGTTAGTTGGATGGGTCCGTTCCATGAAGGGCGCGAGTGGCTGCAGCGAGATGAGGCACAACGTTCCATCGGCATGGCGCTTCAGACGATGATGCTCGCCGCCAAAGCCATAGGTTATGACACGTGTCCCATGATCGGTTACGACCTCGACGAGGTGGCCAAGCTGATCCACCTGCCGACCGACCACATAATGGGGCCGATGCTGGCCATCGGCAGGGGCACGAAAGCACCGTGGCCGAAGGCGGGCCAGCTTGCCCTCAATGAAGTGGTCTTCGAAAACCGATTTGGCAAATAGCCAAGGCACTGAGGCAAATTAACCTAGACCAATCGTCCTAGCATGAACAAAAAAAAGCAAAATAGAAACAAACAAATACCATGAAAGTAGCCCAACAGAGCAACCCCATGACCGACCACAACAACCGCGTCGAGCAGATGCTGGACGACAAATCCTTCCACATCGAGTTTCACGGCTACCTCTCCAACCACGCCAAGCACGCTGTCATCGCCTTAGACGGGCTAGGCGCGAACGCCGAAGACATCGCGGAGTACGTCGACGACTACGCGAGAACCACCTACGGCTTCGGTCTGGAGCCTCCGAAGCCATCGGACATCGAAATCACGGAAGCGAACTGGAGGGACTTCCTCGGCAAGCACGAACAGTTCGATTCTCTCTACCGCTTTTTCGCGGGACGCGTCGAAGACCTTGGCCTCGAGCAGACCCTCGAGGTCTACGTGCCAGAGCTTCTTCCGGGATGCGTGGGGGCACTCCTCCACGGAACAATTCACCTCGGCTGGGCGTTGGACGCGGGACACAAAGGGATGACCATCGAGGGCCTTGCGTACCTCGCATTCTCCTACGTGTCGTGCAATCCGGATCGGGCTCTCTCCGAAACAAGGACGCCGTCCGTTGACCGCACGCCTCTGGACTCGTTGAAGCGCATCGCTGCCGAGTGGGACCGCGACAGACAAGTTCTCTCGACTTGGGTCGATGACGCGATCAATAACCCAAAGCGCAGCGTCGCGGCAGGTTTCCAACCCGTGCTCGAGCACACCGGAGCGCAGCTACTCATCGCTCGCGTGCTCGCAGAAGGGCACCCGCTCATCCAATCCACACCCAGCTGGTTAGAGAGCCCAGATCCCGAGGAAATTTGGGAGCAGCTCTACTACGCAATCTTGCTCCTGTACCTGAGCAACCCCGGCGACTTCGTGCTTCTCCACGTGGTCACGTCGCTGCACGCCGTCGAACAGATAGCTCGGCAGCTACCGCGCGATGAGCAGTCGCAGGCCATCAAGTGCTACTGGACGGCAATGCTCGGAGTCCTGTTCGCACTGAAGGCTGTCCCCACGGAGGCCGGCATCGTCGCACTGCACGCGCGCTACGCGGAGTCGCTTGATGCTCCGGAGGATACGAGTGTGACCGGGAACTGGATGCACACCACGGAGCGTGCACTTCAGGATCGAGAAGAGCACAACGCCAAGCTGGTTTACGTGCTTCGGAAGCTGTGGGTGCGGTTCGGATACCGGTCTGTTTACCGGGTGGCAGCCGGACATTTCACGGAAACGCCCGTGATCGCACCCGACCCCGTTCAATCCACCGGAAACGGAGAAGCCACGTCATGAACATCGACCACATCGTCCTTTGGGTAGACAACCAGCAGCGTTCTCTCGACTTCTTCGTGAACGTTGTCGGGCTCGATCCCGTAAAAGGGGTCAGCGTAAAAGGGGTCAGCGTAAAAGGGGTCAGCGTAAAAGGGGTCAGCGTAAAAAGGGGGCAGCGTAAAAATTATTGACACACCTCCACGCAAGGACCTTTCTTCCAGATGCCACGTGCCCCGCGAATTCAATACGAAGGTGCCATCTACCACGTGATGGCTCGGGGAAATCGACGTGAACCAATCGTCTTCGATGATCAGGATCGAAAATGCTTCGTTCAGACTCTCGGTGAGGTGTGCCAAAGAACCGGCTGGGAAGTCTTTGCCTGGGTATTGCTTGATAACCATTACCATCTCGCGATTCGCACACCCGAGCCGAATCTGGTCACAGGTATGTCGTGGTTTCAGAATACCTTTACCCGTAGAATCAATACGCGGAACCAGCTCTGGGGGCATCTCTTTGGGGGGCGCTACAAAGCGATCCTCGTCGAAGATGATGTTCACGGAGATTCCCAGATCTGGCAGGATTATCTCCTAACGCTGATCGATTATATCCATCTCAACCCGGCGCGAGCCGGTCTAGTCGACGGAAGTGAGCGATCCATTCGCGAATACCCCTGGTCGAGTATTGCTTCTGGGTATGGCGTCGCGCCCGGGAAACGGGCTTCCTGGTTGAGTGCAGCCGAAGGTTTGAGCCTGTTTCAGGAGCGGGATACGGTTGCGGGGCGAAAGCGATTCGTGGATCGGCTTGATCGTTGGGCCGCGTCCGAGGCAGGCGAGTCGGCTGGTTTCGCGGAAAAGGAAGGACAGAGCCTGCAGAGTACCCTGAGACGTGGGTGGTATTGGGGATCCGAACATTTCAAAGAGAAGCTGCTCGAAACGTATGGTCAGGAGAGGATCAAACAAAACAAGCGAGGACTGAAAGGCAGTCCAGCAGTGAGGGACCATGCCCTTAAGGGCGCTGAGGAGATCATCCGGGAAGGATGCCTGCACTTTGGAATGGAAGAGGCGGAAATCCGGGAGGGGAGGCGAGGAGACTTGAAAAAGGCATCCTTGGCGTGGGCCATCTGGAAACAGACGAGCGCACCTCAGTCCTGGATTGCGGAACGGCTTGCGCTGAAAAGCGCAGCCAACGTGAGTCAGACCGTGCGTCGCTTTGATCGATTGGAGAGAGTTAAAATGGGAAAAGAGGAATGGAAATGGAAGAAGCGAAAGTCAATAATCTTCTCCTGACCCCTTTTACTGACCCCTTTTACTAAACCGTCCGCAA
The DNA here is from genome assembly GCA_963975655.1 of uncultured Verrucomicrobiales bacterium. Taxonomy (GTDB): domain Bacteria; phylum Verrucomicrobiota; class Verrucomicrobiia; order Verrucomicrobiales; family DEV007; genus Arctic95D-9. Next base: position 18,223 of record CAXBHX010000070.1, on the reverse strand, counting down.
CTTTGAACGACTTGAGCGAGGAAACTTACCGAAAGAGCTTCGCGCCTGGAAAGATGCTTATTTTGTCGACTGACCCGAATGGCACGGTTTTAAGCGGATTTTGAGGCCCAACGGGCCGGCTTCAAACTAGCCCAGGGCAACGCCCTGGGAATCAAAACCAGTATTAAACGAGCCCTGAAAGGGCGGCGTCAACCTGTCCTACGAAGCGAATTGAAGTCGCACCTTCAGCGCTCTCTAGTTTTTCTGCCATCAAACCTGGGGCGTTGCCCCAGGCTAGTTTGAATCTGGCCCGTTGGGCCGCTAGGCATCGAAAAACCACCTTAAAACCGTGCCATTCTCGACTGACCCCTATTTTTTTGTCGACTGACCCCTATTTTAGACCCCTATTTTACTGCAAAATTTGAGTCAGATGTCACGAGAGGCCCCAGGGTGATCCGGTCTCTCTCTATCTGTAATCTGAGCCCATTTACAGCCACGTCAGTCCGATTGAGATTTTATTTCGGCCTCGATACCTTGGAGCGCCAGTTGGCCCCTTCGGTCAAAAAGACTGACCGGGATGCCGACGGCAAAGCCGACCACGAAGGCCGGGAACATTTCCTCAAGGCTTGCAAAAGCCTCTCCGGTGGCGCCCGGCAGTAAGGGCATCACAAACTTGAAAAACGGCACAGCGAGAAATCCCGATATCATGGCGGCGAGAGCGCCTCGCCGGGTGAATCTCGCCCAGAACAGGGAAAGAATCATGGTGGGACAAAACGTAGCGGCGATCCCGGACCAACCAAAGACGATGAACCAGAAGACGGTCCTTTCGGGAATGGCGATTGCGATCATCATCGCGAGCAAAAAAGCGACCATGGCCAGCCCAACGGTCGTCAGTCGGCTCAGTCTCACCAGGCTTTCGTCGGGCAGCGATGGATGCAGGATCCTCTGGTAGACGTCGCGGACGACGGAACTCGCGGCGACCATCAGCAGGGAATCGACCGTCGACATTGCGGCTGACAGGACCCCGGCAATGACAAAGCCGATTAGGGTCACTGGAATGAGCACTTCAACGATCAGGGGAAGGACGTCTTGTCCGTTGTCCCCAAGGACGCCGACCAGGGAATCTTGCGGCCCCATGAGAAGGTGCCTCCCGATCATTCCGATCAGGACAGCTCCGCAATCGGTCAGGGTGGTGTAGAGGATCGCGACAACGGCGCCCTTCTTGACCTCATTTTCAGATTTGAGAGCGAGGATGCGAACAAAAATCTGAGGCGAACCGAGGAATCCCAGGCCAATTGAAACAAGCGCGACGATTGCCAGAATGTTGTTCAGTGTTAATCCGGCCGGCCCCCAGACGGACATCAGACCGGGATCTTGCGCCAGGAGCCCGTCAGCAACATTGTTCCAACCGCCGGCGTAAAAAAGACCGAGAATCGGGATGGTCACTAGACCGACGAACATCAAGACTCCCTGGAAAACATCCGACCAGACCACGGCCAGGAATCCGCCAGCCACGATGTAAACGACGACGACACTGAACCCGACCGCCGCGCCGATGAAGTAGTTCCAACCCAGGAAGCTGTTGAACGCTGTCGCCGTCGCGTCGATCTGGGCGCTGACATAGATGATGACAAATACGACCAGGGCGCATGCGGAAACGAGCCTCAGCGAATGAGAAGTGTCTCGAAATCGCGCCTCCAGATAATCGGGAATGGTAAGAGCGGCGTATTTCGTGGTGAGCCGATTAAATCGCCGGTTCATCGTGAGCCAGGCGATGCCCACGCCCACGATTTCGCCGACCACCACCCAAAAAGCCTGGAGGCCTATCGCGGCGCCCATCCCGGTTAGCCCCAGCAGCAGCCAGGCTGATTCACCGGTGGCTCGCGCCGAAAGGGCGGCCGGAAGAAACCCCAGCCGCTTTCCCGCAGCGATATAGTCCCCGAGAGATTTTACTCGCCTGGAGGCGAACCAGCCAATGCCCAGCAGGATCAGTAGGTAAACAAGGATGCCAAGGAGTTTCGGGGACATGAGTGAGGCTTGCGGACGGAAACGGAGGAGTGGGAAAAGGTGTTCGAGTCCTCCTCAGATTTGTCGGGGAAAACAGGAGATCGCAGAATTCATGTCAACCTTAGTCAGACAGGAACTGCATGTAGGCCTCTTTGTTCTCAATCGGCGAAGTCTTTGGTCGCCCGAGGTCGGGGCGTGCGCCTTTCTCTACCAGAATCTCGAGCATCGCCGGACCCTGCGCAGAACGCAGCTGAGCGATTTTCTGAATCACATCTTCGGGCTGCTCGACGCGCCACGCATTGGTGTAGCCGCAGGCCCTCGCGATATCAGTGAACGATACCTGCAGGCCCGCACTGGGCATCCCTCCAACGGAATCATGCACGCCGTTGTTCAGGATAATATGTTTGAAATTCGTCACGCCTGCTGCGCCGACGATCGCCGTTCCGCCCATGTGCATCAGCATCGCCCCATCGCCGTCCAGGCAAACCACTTGTCGATCGGGTTGCGCCAGTGCAATTCCCATTGCGATCTGCGAGGCGTGCCCCATCGAACCGACCGTGAGGAATTCCCGCTCGTGTCCCTCTCCGGTGCGGGCGCGGTATTCGTAGAGCTCGCGGGAAATGTGTCCCGTCGTGGCAACGATCGCATCGGTGTCACCGAGATTCGCAGCGACCGTCTCGATGGCCTGTTCGCGAGTCATCGCAAAGGAGTCCGAGGGAGAGGGCTTCGCTTTGTATGACTCAAAGGTGCCTTTACTCACTAACAAAGCGACCGGCCGACTCTCGGCAGCAGCGATCCCGACGAGTTCATCCACGCAACTGGCGGCTTCATCGGGCTCACTTGGCAGGTGGCGCCAGGGTATATCCATCGCCTCCAACAGGCTGACGGTCGCTTTGCCCTGCTTGACGTGCTGTGGCTCATCTGCCGTCCCAGGCTCACCGCGCCAGCCGATCATCACTACCTGCGGAATGCTGTAGACATCCCGGTCGGCCAGTGAGAGCAGCGGGTTGATGGTGTTGCCTTGTCCGGAGTTCTGCAGGTAGACGAGCGGCACCTTGCCTGTCGCCAGGTGGTATCCACAAGCTACCGCCACCGCCCCACCTTCGTTCGCAGTTACCACGTGTTTTTCCCCGACATGGTCCGCCAGGTAAAAGCAAAACGGCTTGAGCAGCGAATCCGGGACGCCAGCAAAGAAATCGACGCCGCGCGCCGTAAGCCATTCGTGAAACTCCTCACAGCGGATCATGACAGTCCCTCCGCACCTTCCGGAATCAATCGGATGATTTCTTTGATCGGCATGCAGAACTCCGCTGAGTCGGACGCCCGACCGTGCTGGAGAATGCTCTCGGCTGTCTTCATCATGGCCGGATAGGCGCTGCGCAGAAGCTGGTTAGCGTAGATCACAACGCGCACGCCTGCCTCTGCAAGTTCGTCCTCGGTCGTTTGGGAATAGGTCGACGGAACCACCACCAGCGGGACATTGTCTCCGAAGCTTGCGTATTCCTTGCAGAAAGTCATCACCTCGTCAGCGGTGTCCTCTTTGCTGTGGATCATGATCCCGTTCGCGCCAGCCGCGATGAAGGCCTGCGCCCGGGTCAGCGCGTCGTCCATGCCGGCCTTGAGGATCAGGCTCTCGATGCGTGCGATGATCATGAATTCATCCGTCACTTGCGCCTGCTTGCCACGAGATATCTTGTCGGCGAAGTCCTCGATGTTGTCCTGCATCTGCGGGACATCGGTACCGAAGAGCGAATTCTTTTTCAGACCTTTCTTGTCTTCGATGATTACAGCGGAGACGCCGAGGCGTTCCAGGGTGCGGACCATGAACACGAAGTGCTCGGGGATCCCGCCGCTGTCTCCGTCGTAAATGATGGGCTTGGTCGTGGTTTCGAGAATATCGCCCACCGTGTTCATGCGCGAGGTGATGTCCACGTACTCGATGTCGGGTTTTGCCTTGGCGGCCGAGTCGGTCAGGCTGCTCATCCAGATGCCGTCGAATTCCCGACGCTGGCTATCGACTTCTACGCTGACGTTCTCCGCGATCAGACCGGTCAACCCGCTGTGTGCTTCGATGATGCGTACCAACGGCTTGGCCTCGAGGATCCTTTTCAACATGCCAAGCCGGTTCTGAGGTGTTGTGCCGACGTCTCTGAGCGACTGGGACAATGATGCCGATGTTAGGCCGGGCATATAGCTGGGCTCGATCAGTTTACCGCCCCACTGCTTAAGCGTATCGATGACGCATTGCCGGGTTCCCCGAAGCACGCCAGTGTTCCAGTCATCACGGTGCATGACGTAGTCGGGTTTGATGCGCTGCAGGTTCGTCACGTAGTCCAGCGACTCCTGAATCACCACTTCCTTGACGCCGACAATGTTCTCCAGGACAAACTTGCGCTCATCGTATGGCATGTGCGGCATCCGCTGGAATCCGGCGACTGCACTGTCAGTCAGCAGCCCGATGACTACTTCCCCCAGAGCTGTTGCCTCCCGGATGATGTTGACGTGGGCCGGAGTGATAATGTCGGCGCTCATCGCCAGGTAGACCGTCTTCACTCCACCTTCATTTGTTTGTTTTAGTTGCATAAAATTTATGGTTTTCGGGCGATCAGAAAAGTCGTTTGGCCAAACTCTGCGCGAAGCTTTTCGCGATCCTTGATAAAGGTTGCCATGCTGCCGTCTTCGAGCCGGGATCCCACCTCGTCGAGCGCCTTCGCGAGTTCCTCTTCAGTCGCCAGAGACCAGCAAGAATCCCCAGCGCGCCAGGCCGCGCTGAGCGGTCCTTTCGGGTCCAAGTACTGCTCGCCCTGTAACACTTCGTCGAAGGGGACGACCACTTCGTAGTCTACGAATCCGGCCTTCTGAAAATTCTCTTTGAGCACTTCAATCGACGGCATGCGCTGTAGCATCCGGTCGATCGCTTTCGGAATTAGTGCCGCCCACCAAAATCCATCGCGATGCTGGTCGTGACCGCTGCTGTTGATGATGAGCACGCCGCCCGGCTTCAAAACACGAAATGCTTCCCTGAAAAATGTCGCGACGTTGGGGAAATCAGCATCGACGCCAACATCGAGATGATGAAGGACCTGATTGCAAATAACACCGTTGTAGATTCCGTCGGCAGACGACAATTCGGTGGCGCTGCCCTGCTCAACTTTCACTTCGGGATCATCGGCGAATCGCTCCCGGGCGACCTTCACCATGCCTGCATTGAACTCCACTCCATGCAAGGTGCCGACCTGACCGTGCAGCGGGGCGAGGTAATTGCCCGTCCCGCAGCCAGCGTCCAGAACCGCCTGCTCGCCCAGAGGAATTGGCGTCGCTGCCAGGTGTTCCAGGATGATCGGGAGTCCGATCGGGGTTCGTGTATCGTTATAGCTGAGAGAGGTACTGTCGTAGTTTTCGTATTCGATAGTCTTCATGTTTTATTGTTTTGAATGTTGTTCAGAAATGGTCACACCCATGTCTGCGAGTGTTGCTTTGATCGCGGCCAGCAGGGATTCGATATCACGCTCAAACAGCGCGCCGATGTTACCGATGCGAAAGCATTCCACCTCGTTCAGCTTGCCTGGATAAATCACCATGTCCCTCGCCGACAGCCGCTGATAGAATTCCTCAAAGTTGAACTTGGGGTCTTCTGGAAACATGAAAGTGGTAATGATGTGGCTTTGCGATTCAGCCGGAACGTATTCGCGAAAACCCATCCGCCGCGTGCCGCGTAGCAGCGTTGCGTGATTGGCCGCGTAGCGCTTGGCCCGGCCGACAATGCCACCCTCTTCCTCCAATTCGATAAGAGCCTGGTGCAGGGCAAGGATCACATGCGTCGGGGGAGTGAAACGAAATTGCCCGTTGTTTTCGAGGCCTTCCCATTGCGCCAGCAAATCGAGACTGACGCTGCGTGCAGTACCGCGGTTGGCCAACAGTTTCGCACGGTTGGCGATGACGAACGAGATGCCGGGGACCCCTTCGAGACACTTGTTGGCCGACGCGGCGAGGTAGTCGATGCCGGACTCAGCCACGTCCATCGGCATGCCGCCAAAACTGCTCATCGCATCCACGATGAAGGTCCGCTGAAATTCCTTCACCACTGCCCCTATCTCCTGCACCGGATTGAGGACACCGGACGACGTTTCGCAATGCACCAGAGCCACGTGAGTGATCTCGCTGTCGCCGGCGAGGGTCTCACTCACCTGCTGCGGAACGACAGGTGTATTTTCGGCCACTTCAATGGTGACGGTCTCAATCCCGTGCCGTTGCGCGATGTCGCGGATGCGCTTGCCGTAGGCGCCGTTGATGATGACGAGGAGCTTCCCCTCGCCCGGAATGACCGATGAAATAAGCGCTTCGACCCCAAAGGTTCCGCTGCCCTGCATCAGTACCGCCTCGTAGCCACCGTCCTGGCTGACCCCGGCGAGTTCCAGCAGTTCTTGCCGGATACCCTGCACGACTTCAACGAATTCGGCATCTCGCGATCCCAGATCGCGCAGCATCGCCTGCTTGACGGTGCTGCTAGTCGTCAGGGGGCCTGGGGTGAACAAGAGCTTGTCTGTTCGTGATGGGGGGACTCGGTCGGGATGCTGTTGATTCATGAATGCCTTGCGCTCCTTAACTTCCGAAGCCGAAACTTCTCTCGATTGGCTGACGCGCGGCTTCCAGTGGGCGCACTTGCGAAAGATTCAATCGATCGAATTAACTCGACGAAAGAATCCGGCTTAGAATAAGAAAATGCCGGATTACTGGCGGGTGATTGGGCCGGGGTTGTTCCCGAGCGCGACCCGATGCCAAGGCGAGGCGAACAATTTACCTATACCACAGTCTGGTCGCTGACCTAGAGGAAACTGATTCTTACGGAGTTGCTTTCCCGACTCCGGGGTTCCTATCCGCTGCCAGGGAATGCTCGAAGTCGCGTGCCCTTTCGGGGGACAGTTCTTCAGTATTAAAAGGGGTCAGAGTTAAAAGGGGTCAGTCGACAAATTAAGCAATTGCGCCCTCTCCCTCTTTCCTAACCGATGCGCTTATGCCACGAGCACCGCGCATCCAGTATGAGGGAGCCATTAACCACATCCTGGCACGAGGAGACAGGCGGGAGATGTTGCTGGAAATGCCCGGCAAGGTCATTGAAACAAAGCAGCAGTGACGTGGGCAATCTAGCAGTAGTCTAATCTGCGCCATCAATGGATCCCTGAACCGCGGCAAATGTCAGCCAAACCGTCCGCAACTTTGAACGGCTTGAGAGAGGCGGCTTACCGAAAGAGCTTCGCGGCTGGAAAGATGCTTATTTTGTCGACTGACCCCTATTTTTGCTATTTTTATTGCGGGCTCAAGGATGACGATTTGGAGAAATAGCAGCGGGAGCGCCTGGAGGCGACTTGGAGGTAATTGGAAGCGGGGCAGGTAACAAGAAAGAAATTCGACCAAGGATACCACCCATTGTAAGCTGATCGAGTCGTTTCAATCTTCAGAGGTCGTATGAGGCGGTGACTTCGCTCCACCATAGCATGCCCCTAGAACCGTCAGAATTCCGCCAGCGCACCCGCTTCATCGTCAAGCTCGGGCGGGCGCTGCATGAGTGCGGGGTCACCAGCGAACGCATTGAGCGACACCTCGCCAACGTCACCACCATGCTCGGACTCAAGGGGAGCTTTCTCGTCAGCCCTACAACGTTCACTTGCGCCTTCTGGGAGGAGGACGAGCTCGACCAGTTTGTGCACATCGAACGGGTCGAGCCGGCCGATTACAACCTCGGTCGCCTTTGGGAAATCGATCGCCTCGTCGAAAGCATGGAGTTGGGAAAAACCGACTTCGCCCGGGGACTCGAGGAACTTAAGCGCCTGACCGAAGCCCCGCCCAACTACTCGTTCGCCCTCAATACCGTCTCCTGGATTCTCACCGGCGGGTGTTTCTCCATCCTCCTCTCCGGCAACCCGTGGAATGCCTTGGTTTCAGCCATCCTCTCGGTGCTCGTCTTTCTCATCGTCCACCGGACCTCATGATATCCAGGCTGGAAACAGGTCGCTACGATTATCGGAGCGATGTCAGCCGGGCTTCTTGCCAGCGCGGTGGCGGCCGCTGGGCTCGCCATCACTCCGCCTCTCGTCGTTCTCTCCTCGATCATCATTTTCATTCCTGGATTGGCGCTGACCGTTTCGCTCACCGAGATCTCGGCCGGCCATCTCATTTCGGGATGCTCCCGGCTGGTCGATGCGGTCATGATGCTGCTCAAACTGTTCTTCGGTGCCATCAGCGGCATCGCGATCACCCGCTTCTTCTTTGACGCGGTTCCTGCCGTTTTCAGTGGCATCCCGCCCCTTGCTGACCTGCCCTCGTGGTGCGTGTGGCCAGCTTTGATCGGACTATCCCTTTCACTTGGGATAGGACTCAATATCCCCCGACGCCGAATGGGCTGGGGCATCCTTGCGGTTCTCATCGCCTTCACCTCGGCGACTCTGGGGGAAAAATGGTTCGGCGTGTTTGCCGGAGTCTTCATTGGCTCCCTGGCTGTCGGACTTTACGCAAACCTCTTCTCCCGCCTGACCCGGGGACCGGGCTTTGTCCTGTTGACCTTCGGGGTGATCGTCCTCGTTCCGGGATCCAAGGTCTACTCCATCCTCAATGAATGGGTCTCCGGCGAAACGATCCTTCCCAGTCAAAGTGGCAGCACGGCCCTCATGGCTTTCATCTCCCTCACCGCCGGGCTGCTGTTCTCCAATGCGTTCCTTCCACCAAGAAAGAGTCTTTAGGGGCATTGCTTCGATTTGAAGGGAAGAAGGTCAGAGCGAGTCTTTGCCATTGCCTTTCGCGATGACCGGGAATAGGGGTCAGTCGACAAATTAAGCAATAGCGACCCTGACCCCATAAAACGCTCCCTAAAATCGCTGCGGCCATCCGCGAGACTTCGGTCCTGCTGGGATTGAGGGGGTGCCATTTTTCAAGCAGTCAGAGCCAAGGTCTTGCTCCTTCGAGCATGTTGGGCTATTCAGCAGGACCTATCGACCTCATTCTCACTCTCTTGAGTCAAGGCCCGGTCAGGATGAAGTGAAATCGAAAGGGTAAAAGGCACTTTACTAACCGCATTGAAAACGGAGTGAGTTCCCTAATCGAACAGAGAAAATGGGATATCGAAAATGAGCCGAAAATTAGAATTACTAGCGCCGGGTGGTGATGTGGAAGCCATTAAGGCTGCCATTGTAGCCGGGGCCAATGCGGTCTATTGCGGACTGGATGTATTCAATGCTAGAAACCGTGCCTCCAACCTCTCGATGGGTGAGTTGTATGGCGTCATTAGGCTTGCCCATGAATATCACTGCGAGGTCTTCCTGACTCTCAATGTGGTGATTTTGGAGCACGAAATCCCCATTCTGGTAAGGCTCTTAAACCAGGTGGTGAACAGTGGCGTTGATGGACTGATCGTCCAGGACATGGGTGTCTTCAATATGGTGAAGAAGCATTTCCCGAGTCTTGAGATACACGCCTCGACTCAAATGACGACTCACAATGAGGGGCAGATTTTATTTCTAGGGAAACTGGGGGCAAATCGGGTCAACCTTTCTCGAGAATTGAACCTTCCTGAAATTACTGAACTGACGGCTCTCGCTCATGAAAATAATATCCTGACAGAGGTCTTTGTTCACGGGGCTCTGTGCATCGCGTTTTCCGGTCAATGCTATTCGAGTTCGGTGAGCGTTGGGAACTCGGGGAACCGTGGTCGTTGTAGCCAGGCTTGCCGTGATAAATATGAAGAGACTGCGGCCGGAAATGAGTATCCCCTCAATCTAAAAGATAATTCAGCCATTTTTGAGCTGCCCCAGTTGATTGAGGCAAAAGTCGATTCTCTCAAGATTGAGGGTCGAATCAAAGGGGCACTCTACGTTTATACCGTCACAGAGACGTGGCGAAAAAAGATCAATCGCTTTGTCGAGTCGGGAGAACTTACGGAGGACGATTCAAACCTTCATAAGGTGTTCAATCGGAGTTTCACCAGTTCATTCCTAACGGGAAATCTTTCTAAGGACATGTTCATCGATAGTCCGAAGGATTACAGTGCCCAGCACGCCATTGGGAAAAGTGGCGCGATTACTGAGCAAGAGCGTCAAGTGGCTCAATGGAATCTCCGTGATGACAAACAGGCCCTCGGTGACACGCTTGCTGATAAAATAGAAGGCCTTACGATCGACAAGCCGAACTTAGTGATTTCGATCAAGGCAGAGCTCGGTGAGAAACTGGTTTTCGCTGCCCAAACCAGGGGGAGTGAGTTTGTCGTGACTTCAACTTCTCTCCTGCGCCCCTCTAAAGATTCCTCGATTACAGCGGATCTTCTGACGAAGCGTTTTAAAAGTTTTAATGACGAAAATTACCACTTAGCAGCGGTCGATTTCTCCCATCTCAATGAAGGCTTAAGCGTTCCGTTTAAAGAACTCAATGTGATGAAGAAAGAGCTGGCGTTCGTTCTGAACGGATCAGTCGAGCATGTGCCGCCGGTAGAAATCCCCACGCTGGCGCAACATCCCAAAGTGGAAGCGTCTCCCAAGCTATCCCTTCTCATCAGTGATGAAAATGAGGCTCATCTCTGTGATGTGACGGATGCGGATATCTACTTCAAAATTCCAGAAAGCTTAAAAAAGGGCTGTGACAAGCACTCGGAAATTCTGCTTAGGAATCCAAGGTTTATTCCCTGGTTTCCCGCCGTGCTGATCGGTAAGGATTATCTTGAGGCCGTCAGGATTTTGGAGTTAACCAAGCCAAAAACGATCGTCACTAATAATTCAGGAGTGGCCTACAAGGCCTTTGAGATGGGGATAGAATGGATTGCCGGACCATTTCTCAATACGACCAACTCTCATGCTCTGATGGAGATGCAGGAGGTCTTTGATTGTAAGGGCGCATTCATTTCGAATGAGATCAATCGCAATCAAATAAAGAACATCAGACGCCCAAAGAACTTCAAGCTTCTCTATAGTATCTACCATCCCATCTTGATGATGACTTCTCGCCAATGTTTCTTCCAAAGAACCGTGGGCTGTAAAAAGGCGGCCATTGAAGACAACTGCATGCTGAGCTGCACCAAGGCCACCACGATTACGAATGTGAAAGGAATCTCTTTTGCGGTCGATAAGCAAAAAGGTGGCTACCCGAGCATCTATAATCACGAGCAATTCTTAAACCTTGAAGCGGTTCGAGATTTTTCAGATCTCTTTGATGAGTTCTTTATTGATCTGACTGATATTGGATCGGGATCAAAAGTGAAGTTGGATAAAGTGAAACTTGTTCAAGAATTTGAGAAGTTCCTTGCTGACGGGAATCAAACAAAAGAAGCCCTCCATGACATGGTGGCGGTGAAAACAAATGCTCAATACGAGCAGGGTCTTTAGTCGTTTAAGGGATCGTGGGGTGAGGTAAGAATGGTGCGGTTTTAAGCGGTGCCTGGCGGCCCAACGGGCCAGATTCAAACTAGCCTAGGGCAACGCCCTGGGTTTAATGGCAAATACCAAGAGAGCGCTGAAAGTGGAAGGCCACCCCGTGCGACCTCAAATCGCTTGGTAGAGAAGGTTGAAGCCGCCCCTTCAGGGCTCATTAGATATTGGCACTCGATTCCCAGGGCGCTGCCCTGGGCTACGTTGATTCAGCCCTTCAGGCTTCGCTCCAACGAAGGGCCCTGCTTAAAGCCGTGCCATTCTTGCCTGACTCCGGTAAACTCGACGAGCCAAGGAAATCGTCGAAGCGGGAGTAGAGCGTTGCTGGTGAGCCAATCGAAGACCAAATTGCCAATTGCCACAGCGATTGGACGCGAACCTCCTTAGTCTGGGCAGGCTTCCGTGGGGCTTCTGTCCTGCTGGAAATGAGGGGGTGCAAAAAGAAAAACTCTGCGGTTGCCTTCGCTTCGCCCGGCCATCTACGCTTCGCTCCGATTCCGCGTGAGCCTTTCCATTAAGCCTGGTATCGAAAGCTGCACTTACTGCACAAAGATAAACTGCCGGGTATTTAGCAGTGCCCAAACGATACCTTCATACGCTTCATCGCCCTTGGATTCGATCTCGGCTTTTGCGATATCCATTTCACGGTCGGTCGGCTCACGGGTCAACATGGCCTGAAAAATCATCCGGGTTTTCTCCTCGGGTGTTCCCGCTTCGTGAACGCGGCTTCCGAACACAGCGTATTGGTTGGTCAACGCCTCAACAATGGTCCCGTTGAGCAAATTGAGTGCCTGAGGAACTGAGGCATTATTCGCTGCGTTCTCGATCACATCGCGGTCGGACTGGCCAAACTCACGCAGGAAGTGCCCGCGGGGTGCCGGTGATTGCAACTCTGAAGCGCGGGCCATTTCCGCAACCAGCTTGGTGTAGTTCCTCATCTCAGAGACTTGAGCGGATTTGAATCTCTCTGCGACATATGACTGGCTCTTCCTCCACTTCTTCATTTGGCCTGAATCAAGACCTTCAGGGGGCTCAGGCATTTCATACTGCTTCATTGCCACCTTTGGCAGTTTAGTCAGAACAACATCGTCTCCTTTCGACATTCCTTCGCCGGCCATCATCGCTCCGCCTGAGATCGTCATTTCTGACATGCCAACTGCTGCCAGTAGGGCATCAGGATCGACGTTTTCGCCGACATGTTTGAAGGCGAGTTCCCGGACCGTTGCAAGCTCGTCGCGACTGATTTGCTTCACCTGATCGCTAAGCTTGCTGTACTGGCTCTCGTTTTTTGCCTCGCGGGCGACATCCATTTGTTCACTGAGTTTTGCCCGCCTGAGAGACAGGTCTTTCACTCGCTCGCCGATTTCATCTACCATCGCGATGTAATCTTCAGCCGGCTGCTCTTCGAGAGCGACAAACATTTTTCGATATCTCTCTATACTGGACAGTTGAGATTTTAAACGCGGGCGGTAGCTGTCCGCCTCGGGTAGTGCTAGAGCAACGATGGAGTCCCAGATTTGCTCAGCAGTCATCCGACGGAAAACGGGGCCCGGGAAGTGGTAGGGCATTCCCATGACCATCTCGCCGTTCCACACCGCACTTTGGTAGGTGCGCGTGTTATAGAGAACGTCCATGTAGGCGCGCGTGTCGTAGTTGACGTCACGCATCAGCTTCGTGATATATTCCAGCAGTTCGGGATTTGCGACAAAGGTCTGGTCGGTCAAATCATCAACGGGTTCAAAAATCCCATGACCAAAGACCCGCTTCCAGAGGCGGTTGGCGATCACCTTGGTAAAGGTAGGATTTTCCTTCGAAGTCATCCATTTCGCATAGGACTGGATCGATGATTCATCCATATTTTCGAGATCGATGTCGGCACCGAACATGGTTCCAGGGGAAACCACTTCGTTAGGTTTTGCATCGCTGTATTGGTAGTCGTGAGGTAGCTCCAGATCTTTCACCTCTTCATCCGTGGAGTAGTAGCGAAGTTGCTGGCTCATCCGGAGCATTCCATACTGAACCGCTTTAGATTGTTTCTGGTTGTCCTCATGAAGAGCCATGCTCTTTTCAGCCACTTTACGGAATTCCTTATCAGTCATTTCCAGACGCTTGAGGGAGTTTTGATACTTCTTGTTCTCCGTGTATTTCTCAAGGCTGGTCTGGTTGGTGATTTCCGGGAAAGGAACGTCCTTATACCCGGCTTTTTCCAGCATCGCTTTATGAAGATCTGTGCGCCTTTCCCGCCGAACCTCGTTAAAAGCATTGCGATTTTCTGAAGAATATCCGCGCGCGTCCATGCCGTAGGAAAAAGCGGCCATCTTGAAGTAGTCCATCTGGGTCCACTTATCGAACGGGTGATCGTGGCACTGGGCGCACTCGAGTCGCGTTCCCAGGAAAATCCGCACTGTGTTGGACATATTATCGAGAGGCATGCCGCGGTCTCTCATATAGTAACCGACCGCGCCGTTGTCCCAGATCATGCCGGTAGCGGAGACCAGTTCGGAGACCAGTTCGTCGTATGGACGATTATTTTCGACCGCCTCTTTTATCCAGAGTTGGTAAGCCGCTTCGGCCTGAATGGAATTGTTGCCGAGCAAATTGTTGATCCGCAGCACATCAGCCCAGAAATTATACGAATGACTGACGTGACCATCGCTCTCCAGCAAATCCGAGATCAACTGCTCGCGTTTCCGCTCATAAGTTGAGCCCAGGAAACTCTCCGACTCCTCGATCGTTGGGATGCGGCCTGCGATGTCGAGATATGCACGCCTGATGAACGTGGGATCGTTAATTTCCGCCCCCCGCTTCATTTCGTGCTTTTTGAGCCCGGTCTGAACCAGTTGGTCGATTTTCTTGATGGCAGCCTGTTTATCAAATTTTTCGGCAGCAAACCCGAATGATAGTGACAGAACTGCAACAGAGAAGGAGGCAAATAGCTTTTTCATAAAAACCTTAATGGACCAGACAAACTAACACCGTTTTTTCAGCTTCGGTCGGACGCCTTCGCGTGCTCACTCCATATCCAAATGGAATTAAAAGAGGTCCGTTAAAAATTCTTGATTGGAAGGGGTGGTAGTCGTGGGGGCAGGCAACATTTCCTGGTAGTCGTGGGGTCAGGCAACATTTCCTGACTATTCAGCACGCTCAATCCCGGAGACAGGTTGGGTATCATTTCCGCCTCTTGCTTTTTGGGCCTGGAACCAAAGCACTGCACTGTTCTTTGCCAAAAGTCACGGAATGTTGCCTGACCCCGGTAAACGAAAGCACTGCACTGTTCTCTTCCAAAAGTCACGGAATGTTGCCTGACCCCGGTAGCGCTAGGAGAGCGAATTGCTGAAGGCAGAGGCAAGCTATTTACCGGACGCGTCCCCGAATTTCTTCTGAACATATAGTTTCAGGGCGTCGTCTTCTAGAACGCTGTAATTCAGATTTATGATGAGATCTGAGATACTGTCGGTATCAATGTTTTTGAGCGACTCGGGCCGAATTTCGAACTCCCAGTTGGAAACCGCTCCGGTCCCTTCAAATGGAATTTGGCGTTCGTCCCCAAAATCCAATTCGAATATCCCGCGATCATTTACTCCTCTGGATATGGCGAATGACTGAGAAGGAGTGGAACTTGATCGTAAGACTTGATCCCCTGGATTCACTTCCGTTGTACCAAGAAGAAAATCCACTCCTTGGAGGTCAGGCTTCAGCAGTGTACTGTGAGAGGTTTGGCGAAGGGACGCTTGCAGATTCTGATAGGGGCCAACCATTGCGGGAATGGAAATGCTTATGGATCTGATCTTGCGATCGTAGTGACCGGGGAAATCGAGGTCAAAGAGCCGTTCGGTCAATTCGAAAGTGCACTTCCCCGTCTTTTTCAGGCCTTGCAATTGCATTGGATTAAGGCCGAGAAGCGAAATGGTTTTTACGACTTCCTTCTGATCTTCTGCACTTTCAGAGGACACGGTGGTAAGTAATGCAACCACTACTGAGATCGCAGCAATCGAGTATTTCATCAGAAAATGCATATGGAGATTTAGGGTAGTTTTTTAGCAAACGGATAGAATTTTGGTTTCTGAAGGAACTCCTATCGCTGCGGCCGGAATTGAGGGATAAAAAGGGGGGGGCTTCATAGCGAGATTTGGCCATGAAAACGGGCTGGAGTCAAGGCAGTGATCCGTGATCCTACCTGACCGCTATAGAGTGTTGGGAGTTCTCTTCACGGGTGAGAAACTTTCACCCCCTCAAACCCGGCCGAACCGACGCCCCGATAAAAATCCTTGAACAAGCAAATTCCTATCAGTTTTTTTACCTGCCCCCAATAAAATCCCAATCGACCTCGCCGTCAGCTCCCTGGATGGAATAGGAACCAATCTCGACTGATTCGTCGCCTATTGACAACATAAGCCGCACGATTTCGATTTTCGCTTTGGTAGGTATGGTCAATTCTATCGCTTGCCACTCCTCGTTGCTTTGTTGAATCAGCGAGGCTGAAGAATCGAGCGCTTTGATTTCGGTGGAGCCTTTCTCGCGCCAGGCGAGGCTGACTTTGCCGCCGTCCATTCCTCTGATGCGTAGGTTGACCTTGAGCGGTCCGGTGAACTTGACTCGCGCGGTGCCGAGGAATGATTTGTCCGATTCAGCGTCAACGACCAGAGCGCCTTTTCGTAGCTCCATGGAACAAGATTTCGGAACCAGTCCGCGGGTGGTATTGTCAGGGTTCGACTGAGCTGGTTTGGATTTCGACTGATCTGGTTTGCCTTGCTGAAATGTTGGATTTTCCAGGGGTGGGAGCGCCCCCGTGTCTTCCAAATAGTGGTCCATCAGTTTGGAAAGTTCAGCGACCTTTTCGGGATGCTCGCTTGCCAGGTCTTTCGATTCACCTAAATCATCTGAGAGTCGGTAGAGTTCGTGAGCGAGGCCGGGATCTTCATTGACATAGTGACGCACCAGCTTCCAATCGCCCTTGTGAATGGATGACCCGCGATAGGGAAACCAGATAAATTGGCTGTCACGATCGAGTGATGGTTTCTCTCCTTTCAAGATGGGAAGAAAGGATTCGCCATCGACCGGCTGCCCGGCCGGCAGATCTGCGCCTGCGGCGGCCAGTAACGTAGGGAAAAGGTCGACGGAACTCACCCTGGCTTCGGTCGTGGTGGCTGCTTCAATATGACCTGGCCAGCGCACCATGAGCGGGACTCGGGTGCCTCCTTCGTAGATAGACGCTTTTCCATCGCGCAGCGGAGCATTACTGGTTGGCCCCTGGCCGCCTGCCCAGCGACGCCAATCTTCCAAAGCGGGATAGCGGGAATGCCCGGGGCCGATTTTCGCCATAGTAGGATCGTCCATTCGGTTGCTTTTAATGTTGCCCCCGTTGTCCGAGTAGAACACAAAGATCGTGTTGTCGGCCAGATCCAGCGACTCCAGTGTGTCGAGCACTCGCCCGAGGCTTTCGTCGACGCTTTTTAACATCGATGCCATGATCGGATTTGCCTGGAAACCTTGTGGATCGGTCTTTTTGGCAAACTCAGCGGTATACTCCGGTTTGTGTCCCCATGGGCCGTGCACTCCATACTGCCAAAGATTCAGAAAGAACGGCCGATCACGGTTTTGCTCGATAAAGGCAATGGCTTCGTCGGTGAGCCGGTCGGTGATGTATTCGCCGTCGGGTCCATCGGTGATATTTCCGACATGACTGCGTGGGCTGGGTTCACCCTCCGGCGTGACGCCGTAGGGCGAGAAATAACTGGGTGGACCGGGATCGGGCGCGGCCTGCCAGCTCGTGTGGAAGCCCTGACCCTCAGGTCGGTGCGGTAGGGTTGAGCCGATATGCCATTTGCCATAGTGACCCGTTTGATACCCCGCTTTGCCAAGGACCTCAGCCAGATTTTCTATCTCTGGATCGAGATAACTTTTACTCTGCGGCATGGTCCAGCGAAAGTTCGGATTGTGTCTCTTGTATGGGCTGGCGCCTTCCTCTGCTGGAGCTAAATGACCGGATGCGGTGAGGATACCGTGCCGAGCAGAATGTTGTCCGGAAAGAATGGAAGCCCGGCAAGGGGAACACAGCGGCTGAGCATACGCCTGTGTGAAAACCATCGACTCGCGGGCAAGGCTCTCCATTTCCGGGGTTTCATAGTAAGTTGAGCCGAAGGCAGAGCTATCCCTCCATCCCATGTCATCGACCAAAAACAGGACGATGTTAGGTTTTTGTGAACCCGTGTCCGATTGGCTGTAAGCCTGTGAAGCGGCCAAGCAGCCCACTAAAATGAGATAGAGAATTGATCGCATATTTCGATGAAAGGGTTCTTCTGGTTTATCTGATTGTCAGTTGGCCATGGTGTTGGAGCGGGGCAACGTTAACCCAAAGAAAGCACAAGTATCCGGTGAGTGGCTGGAGTTTTTGTTTCATTCCACACTTAACTCCCGCCTAATTGCGAATTGCCCGGGAAATTCGGAAATTCGGGTAAAAGGGGTAACCGGGGGCAGGCAAGAATGACACGGTTTTAAGAGGGTTTTTCGATGCCTAGCGGCCCAACGGGCCAGATTCAACATAGCCTGGGGCAACGCCCCAGGTTTGATGGCAAAAAACTAGAGAGCGCTGAAGGTGGAAGGCCGGCCCCCCTGGGCTACGTTGAGTCAGCCCTTCAGGCTTCGCTCCAACGAAGAATGCTCTTAAACCTGTGCCATTCAGGCCTGACCCCGAATGAATTTCAACTACCGCTTTTGGGATTTCAGGTATCTTTGATAATCCTTCGTGCCTCGGGGCAATGCTGTTGTGGGCATTTCCCCTCCCACCCTTTCAATGTAGTCGATCAATTGTTTTTGAAGGGCATCGGCTC
>CAXBHX010000069.1:0-26109 GCA_963975655.1 uncultured Verrucomicrobiales bacterium | reverse complement strand
TCAGAAGTATCTCGCCGGCGATTAGAGGTCAATTCGGGTAAACTGAGAGCAGCGCTCAATCGAAAGTAGTGGGTTGGGACGAATCGGAGCTCGAAGGAGCGGGACAAAGCGACTTCACAGGATGCCGTAGCAGGTTCGTGGCTCGATGGTTGTTGCTTTGAGTGATCGAAATGGGTCACATTTCAGCGACCAAATGCGAATAGATTTTGGTGGTGTGAATTTTGATGAGCGACGACGAATCCATTCTTGATAGGCTAGATCGGGCTCCGGCAGATTGGGGAGTCCGGATTTTGGCTATTGAGGAAGCCATCAGGGGAGGAAATCTTGATGGAGCGAAGCGTCTGGTGCGCGATTCTCCGTCCGACGCCCCGACTCCTGATGAGATCCGGATTCGGGTGCACGCATTGCTGACGCAAGGTGTGGCGGCTCTTGAGTCGGAGCCTGCGAGTGAGGAATCCTCAGTGAAAGCTCCACCTGAACCTCCGGCTGAGGAAGAGCCGACGGAAGAACCCGTTGAATTTGGCCGCAGTCCAATCCCGGCAGATAATAGTCCCTTTGATGAATTGGATGGTGGCCTCGGAGCGTTGGTCGAATGCGAAGCGTTTTCAGAAAGGGGTGAGCTTGAATCTACCGATGAGCCTCCAGACAATGACTATTCGGATGCACTTCGGATCGATACCTCTTCTGGCTGGGAGCGGTGGGAAGACTACGATGGCGAATTAGAACTGGTGGGTGGAGCGCTCCCTATGGCGCAGCACCGGGCATCGTCTTCGGCAGACCGAATTTCTTCTCTGTCATTGGCGTTGGTGGTTCATCTCGTGGTCATTGTGTTGATTGGGACGGTAGTGATCACGGTGGCGCCACCACCTCCTCCACAATTTGTCGTTTCGGTTCCCCATGAGAGGGAGACTGAGATCGAAATCACTCGCCTGGCACGGCCGACTCCCGAAATCGCGCCGGCAGCTGCATCGGCGAGACCCATTGATGTGCTGAGTTCAGTGTCCAGCTCGACTTTTTCCGTTCCTGAGTCTGAGGATACCGATAATCTATTGATGACTGACATGGTCGCTGGACTTCAGCCCATCGGGAACGGGATGAGTTTTTCGACTTCTTCAATGAAGGGGTCAGACATCAGTTTTTTTGGACTGTCAGGAAGTGGTAAGCGCCTCGTGTTCGTGATCGATGCGACGCCGTTCATGTTGGTGGATGAGAAGGGCGGGATGACCGCCTACAACAATGTGAAAGAAGAGATTGGGATCATGCTGGCGACCCTCAATCGGGCGACGCAGTTCAATATTCTTCTATACGACGGGAAGCGATTGGTGGCTTTTCGGGATGAGCTGGTTTCAGGGCAGCCTTCCAATTTGAGAATGGCGATCGAGTGGATGGATCCGCTCAATCGCGGGTACGACTCGCTAGGGTTGGGTTGGAATTATCCCGATGGTATCGAGGTTATGAACCGGGAGGATCTGCCCATTCAGGCGATCGATGTGGCTCATTATACTAAGGCGATTCAAAAAGCGCTCGAGTGGCATGCCAGTTCGGTCTTCTGCATTTCGAGTGGATTTCGCCGGATGACCCGGTCGCCGACGCCTGAGATGCTTGAGGAAATGGAAGAGGACCCTCCGGATCCGGGAGAGCCCGGCGAGGTGGATCCGGATGATCAGGAAGAGTGGGACGAAGCGGTCGCAGAGACTCGGGAATGGCTGCAGAAAGAGAATGATGCCCGCAGGGCAAAGGGAGTTGATTTGAAAGTCGTTACTAATTTCCGTCAGTTAATCAAAGAGGTGACCGGCGTTTCGCCCCCGCGCAGGACAGGTGGAACTCCACGGGATACTCGTTACGACGTGCCGGATGCCAGCCCTGATGACATCGAGGAGCAGATCAAGCAGGTCGTGAAACAGGAATACAAAGTCGCTGGTCGCGAGGAGCCTAGTGTCCACATGGTGTTGTTCCTGGGGGATGAAGAGCGCCTGGATGACCGCGAAGATCACTTTCGTGATTTGACCCGGCAGAATCGCGGTAAACTCAAAGTTTTACGCGGGCTTTCAGCACTGGAAAATGTGACTGGACGAAGGTGATTCAAAATCGACCGCGAACTGCAGGGGGCGACGGTGGACTCTCTCGGCGTCACTTTTGTGACGAGTGTCAGATTCAGGTCAAGCTATCGAAGACTTCGGAAAAGCCTTCAGGATTGGCGAACAGCTTTTGAAGCCTTCTCATGACCATCGCTCCTTGAGCGCCGTCTGCAAAACGATGGTCAAAGGTCATGCTGATGTTGACGACCCGATCGACCACAACCTCACCATCACGCACGATGGCCTCCTCTTTCGGTTTCCCCAGACCGATGATAATTGGGCATCGTGTATAGGGAGAGAGGGGGATTAAGGCGCGTTCCAGCCCGAGCGCACCAATATTACTGATTATGAATGAGCCGAATCGGTCCTTTGGCATGCCAACCCACTCGGGGTTTAGATTGAGCCGATAGGCGACTAACTCCTGAAACCACATGACGACTCGGAGTAATTCAGCGGGAAGGAGATTGGCCCGGCGCTGGGCCACATTCATCTCTTCATCTTCCCCTCGGCGGAGAATTCCTGTTGCTTCAGCGGACTCTTTGGCCACTTCTGCGAGGCCTTTTTTGCCGATCTCTCGAATTACGAAGCCACTGAGGTCCTTGCCCTTTTTGCCACGCAGCAGAGTAGTGATGAAAGCATCTGTCGATTTTCGAGGGTAAAGCTTGCCCGCGCGCAGGAAGCGGTTGAATTCCGGATTTCGCTTGAGGCAATCTGCGATGGCCAGAGCGAGGAAATGAGTCAGCGTCGGAGTGACCTCGGAATCGATCGATTTGAGATAGGCTTCAGCGGTAGTCACAGGGATATCAATCCAGCTGTAAGTGGTGGGATCTCGTGGGTGACGCCAGCTCGCCATGGCGATTTTTCGGTAACTCGTGACCTCGTCCGGGGACCCAACGTCGATGTTCATGGGGAACAGCTAACACTATTTGGGAGGGGCAAAACCAACTCAAAATGAATCAATATTGAAATTATAATTGCCATAATTATAATAATAAGTTAAATTTCCGATGAGGTGGAATATCAATTCCCAGTATCAGTCATGAATTTAACCACAAAGAAGCTGCTCTTGTGCGCTCTGGCATACGGCCTGTCGGCGTGCCCGGTAGCCGCGTCTTTGGTGACTGTGGTCTATGAGATTGAGATTCTTTCCAATGCCAATAGCCTGTCGATCAATGGCCAGGTGGTTCAGGCGACCCAAATAATTGAGTACATGGCGGTTTATGAGACAACTGCTCAAGTGAGAACTCAGGGTACGACTGCGAGTGGAAAGGCAGCCTACACGGATCCAGTCCAGCAGGGTGGATATGTGAGCTACAACGGAGTCAACTTTGCCGCCAATTCCGGCACCAACTCGCAGCTGATCACGGAGAATAATTATAAGCAGGGATTGACGGATTCGTGGCAAGCACAGTCGGATTTTTCAATGGTCACTGGACCAACGGTTTTAGCAGATGTGGGGCTGGGTCCACAGGATATTTCCAATTTTGGAACGGGCTTAATACAGCTCAGTGTCAACGGTTCAGCTTTGCCGGGAGATCTGGATTATTTGAGCACAACCGAAATGGCTGGAGCGGCAGCTGATCTTTCAGATGTAATGGCATCACAGTTTGCCAGCCTTCCTGACGCAGATCGGTTGTTTGAGATGTCGTGGTCTGGAGGATCGACCGGAAACGGAAACGGAAACGGAAACGGAAATGGAAACGGAAATCAGGGTACCGGCAATAACGGAAATGGAGGCGGCAATGGTGGTAATGGTCCGGTCTTGGTAGGGCGAATCGTTGGGGTGACCACGGTAGTTCCCGAACCGGAAACATACGCCATGGTCGGTCTGTTTCTACTAGGTGCCCTGGCCCTGGTGCGTCGCAAGAAACGCAGGGCGGAGTTGATCCCCTTTGAGTAGGTCTGAATGTCGGTCTATTCCAAACATGAGGCCGAATTCTACAAAGAATGATCCGAATTCATGTATTGCGTCAGTTGATTGACGTTCCAGAAGTGGTCAGACTTGTGGGGAATCAATTGCAGCTCAGTTTGAAGTAGACTGGGCCCCAACCTTTGCCCATTTCGATGAGAAACGTGATCTTTCCCTTGTTCGTTCTGTTTGCCCAGTTCGCTTCGGCTTCTGACCCGCCAAATGTGCTACTGCTGCTGGTTGACGATCTTAAGCCTGCAATCGGCGCCTACGGTGATGAAGTCGCCATCACTCCCAACATCGACCGGTTGGCCGAGAGCGGGATGCGTTTTGACCGGGCCTATTGTAATCAGGCTGTGTGTGCACCTTCTCGATTCACCCTAATGTTAGGGGCTCATTCGACCTCGACCGGTCTATACGGGTTGGGGAGTCTGCTTCGTGAGGTCCTGCCGAATGCGGTGACGATGCCACAGTTTTTCGCAAAACACGGATACCGAACAGAGTCGCTGGGGAAGGTCTATCACATTGGCCATGGCAATGAAGGAGACCCCGAGTCATTCTCGGTCCCGCATTTTAAGGAAAAGGTGATCGAATATCTGGACCCGGCCAGTAAACCGGGTGGAAAATTGACCCGCGAGGAAGCGATGTTTACGAACCAGAAGGTCGCCAACTTCAACAGCCTCCCCCGAGGGGCCGCGTATGAGTCGCCGGATGTTGAAGATGAAGCCTACGCAGACGGAAGGGTCGCAGCGGAGACGATCAAGCGGCTCAAAGCGGCCGGGAAGAGGGCTGAAGAGGGAACCCCGTTTTTCATTGTAGCTGGATTTGCCCGGCCTCATTTGCCGTTTTCGGCACCCAAAAAGTACTGGGATCTCTTTGATCCCGATAAACTTCCAATGCCCGAAAATGAGGATTTACCGGCGGATTCGCCGACGGTGGCACATAAGCGGGGCGGGGAGATTCGGAACTATTTCCCCGTGCCGGATAAGGAGGATCCCGCCCTGATTTCGGATGAAGTGAAGAGGAATCTCATTCATGGCTACTATGCGAGTGCCAGTTTTGTGGATGTTCAGATTGGTAAAGTTCTGGACGGGCTCGAGGGCCTGGGGCTTGCGGATGACACGATTGTGGTGCTGTGGGGTGACCACGGGTTTCATCTGGGCGATCTTGGAGTCTGGACAAAACATACCAATTACGAACAAGCCAATCGCATCCCTATCCTGATTCGGGCACCGGGCGTTACGAAAGCGGGATCTTCCACGAAGCAGCCTGCCGGGAGTGTCGATATCTTTCCAACTCTGGCGGAACTGGCGGGGTTACCTTCCCCGGTAGGCCCACAGCCCATCGATGGGGTCAGCCTCGTTCCTGCTCTGATAGATCCTGCCGCCCGAGTGCGGGATTATACCTATCATGCCTACCCTAAGGGGAAATTGGGACGTGCGATTCGCACGGAGCGCTACCGATTGGTTGAGTGGCGTCCCAATGGAGCGGTTGCCGGTGATGATGGTTTTGAATATGAATTATACGACTATCAGGAAGACCCTAACGAAACAAAGAATCACTACGCTGATGCGTCACCGGAGTTACTTACCCGGCTGAAGGATCTTCTGGCGAAGCATCCCGATCCAGTGGGGAAATCAAAAAAGAAATCAAAAAAGAAGGCGAAATTAGGAGGCTCGAAGTCAGCTGCTGCAGCAGCCGGGCCTACTGACACAGGAACCCCTGTCATTGCAAGAAAGTCGATATCAATTGTGGTCGAAGCGAAGCCGTCTCAGCACTCAACTGGAGTCGTCATCGCTCAGGGCGGCCGCGAGAATGGGTACGCGGTCCATTTCATCGAGGGGAAGGTTGCTTTTGATGTGCGAGTGAACGGGAAGGTGACCCGGTTGGAAGCGAAAGCTTCAACGAAAGGTGCTCATCGAATTGAGGCTTCTCTCGGCCCGAAGAAAATGCGACTCATCGTCAATGGAGGGGAGGAGGCGACCGTTCCTTCTCCCGGGTTGATTCAGGGGCAACCGGAAGACGGTGTGTCAGTGGGTTTTGATGATCTGAGCGCGGCAGGGGATTACGAAGCCCCTAATCGTTTCGACGGGACTGTCATCTCCACCCGGATATCGGTGGGTGGAGAAGCTCCTGCCACTGCCGGGGTGATGGATCGAGCTACGATTGAGGCCGGATTTGAGTCTCACGACCGTGCGCTGTTTGTGAAAGAAGGTTGGATTCGAGATCCATACATCAGCCGGAGCAAGGATGGCTGGTACTATCTGACGGGTACGACACCGAATCCCGGCGATTCCCGCGAGCAGAGCGATCCCTACAACACGGGCCTCGGTGAGGAGTCAATCGTGGGTTGGCATGCGCAGGTATTTCGTAGCAAGGACCTCATTGACTGGAAATCTCTCGATAGTCCATACTCTCTAAAAGATGGAGTCTGGTATGAGTCTGATCGGGCGGCATTCAGTGATTCTGATATACAGCAGTGGCGGCTTTGGGCTCCAGAATTACACTGGGTAGAGGAAATGAATCGATGGGCGTTAGTCCACACCAGCCCCTATCCTGTGAAGAAGGCGAACCTATCACTGAGTGCCTCAGATCAGGTTGGTGGTCCGTGGAAGAATCCGATGGGAACTGCTATCGAGCGGCGGCATGACCCCTCACTCTTCAAGGATGATGATGGGACTTGGTGGATGGTCTGGGGGGCGACGAGCATTGCAAAGCTCAAGCCTGACTTTTCTGCATTCGAAGGAGAGACGATTGATATCCACCCGGCAGGCAACACTGAGAAAATGGGACACGAAGGATGTCTCATCATGAAGATTGAAGGCAAGTATGTGCTCTTTGGCACCGGATGGTCGACCCATCTGGGACGACGAGGAAGTTACAATCTCTACTATGCGACGGCCGATGAAGTCACTGGTCCATATAGTGAGCGTAAATTCGCCGGGCGCTTCTTGGGCCACGGAACGCCGTTCCAGGATAATGAGGGGCGCTGGTGGTGCACTGCTTTCTATAACGCAAATGTTCCGCCTCTCAGTATGAGTGGAATTGAGAATCGAGATCTCAGCAATACGGCCCAAACGATCAATCAGAGGGGGACGACCTTGGTTCCGATGGATGTGCGTTTGTTGGAGAGTGGTGAGCTTATGATTCGAGCGAAAGACCCTGCCTACGCGACTCCAGGTCCGGATGAGGTCCAGGATTTTGGTCAGAATTGATGGCCCGGCGTCTGCCGCCATGACGTGACTCCGATCGTCAGGATTTTTCTTCCGCCTTGAGGCTATTTGATGAACAATCGGGCCCATGAATACCTCAACCCTGCGGCTTTGTCTGTTTCTGATAGTTTTCGGCACGAATGAATTCGTCTTTGCCGAAGATAAACCTGCTGCCAAGCCACTTCGTATCATTGCCTTCGGAGCACACCCGGATGATCCGGAATTCCAAATCGGTGGATGCGCCCTCAAGTGGACCAAATTGGGACACCAGGTGAAGCTTGTGGCGTGCACTAATGGAGACATCGGACACTGGGGGATGTCAGGAGGGGAATTGGCCAAGCGTCGTACCGCAGAAGTGCAGGAGGCTGCGAAGCGAATGGGGACAGAGGTGGAAGTTCTTGATATTCACGATGGAGAACTGCTCCACACGCTTGAGAATCGGAAAACGCTGGTTCGATTGATTCGGGAATGGGATGCGGACCTCGTATTCTCCCATCGGCCCTACGACTACCATCCCGATCACCGCAATGTCGGGTTGCTGGTTCAAGACGCCGCTTTCATGGTCATGGTGCCATACTTCTGTCCTGACACGCCCTCGCTGAAAAAGAATCCGGCCTTCTTCTTCTTTCCTGATAACTTCACCAAACCCTACCCGTTCACGCCGACGGTCGCAGTCTCGATTGATGATGTCTTTGATGAAAAGGTGAACGCAATAGACGCCCTGGAATCACAAGTCTACGAGGGTGGGGCGCTGGGAAATCCCAACACCAGAAAGCAACGATTTGGCGATGACCCGATACGGCGCCTCGGGTTCCTGAAGAAGAGCTGGTCGAATCGCCATGGTCGAATCGCCGATAAGCATCGTGAGACTTTGATCGAGTGGTACGGAGAAGAGGGCGGTGCTGCGGTTAAGCACGCCGAAGCGTTCGAATTGTGCGAATACGGATCGAAGCCGTCGAAAGATCAGCTTCGAATCCTATTTCCCTTCTTTGATTGAGGCGGTTGCGGTCGACTAGTTCGACGCGCTGCGTCGTGCCGAGCTACTCCGGCTATTGCGGCTTCCGCCGCTCCGGTTCCCTCCACCGCTGCGATTGCCGCCGCCTCGGTTTCCACCACCGCCTCTATTGCCACCTCGGCTTCCTCCACGGTTCCCACCGCCGCCACCACCGCGCTTGCCGCGCTGCTGCATACTCTCATCGCGGTCACCCGGCTGAGGGTCGCGGTGAAAGGGTTGGTCGCCATCAACTGGAATACTGGTTCGAATGGTTTTTTCGATCTGGCGCAGGTAGCCCTGGCTCTTTTCGTCGCAGAAAGAGACTGCTTGTCCCTCTGCGCCGGCCCGGGCGGTTCTACCGATTCGGTGAACGTAGGAGTCAGGCTCGTTGGGAAGGTCGAAATTGATGACTAGATTGATGCCCTTCACATCGATACCTCGGGCAGCGATGTCTGTGGCGACGAGCACCTGGGTCTCTCCGGCGCGAAAGCTCTCCAGGGCACGAACGCGAGCGGTTTGCGATTTGTTTCCGTGAATGGCTGCGGATGGAATGTCGATTTCAGTGAGGTGCTCAGCGATTCGGTTGGCCATGTGCTTCATCCCGGTGAAAACAAGGGTGCGCCCTCCATCGTGACCTTTCAGAATGTGAGTGAGGAGTTCGCGCTTGTTCTCGGTGCCGACGTGGCAGACCCGCTGATCGATCTTCTCTACCGTCGTTGCCGGAGGAGTGACTTCGACATGTCTGGGGCTCTTCAGGATTGTGCTAGCAAGGTCGATAATCGACTTGGGCATTGTCGCAGAGAAGAAAAGGGATTGCCTGTTCTTTGGGAGCAACTCAATGAGTTTGCGCACATCGTGGATAAATCCCATGTCGAGCATACGATCCGCTTCGTCGATAACGAACACTTCGAGCTGGCTCAAGTTGATGTGCCTCTGGCCAATCAGGTCAAGAAGACGACCGGGGGTGGCGACGAGCACTTCGGGGCCACGTTGCAGAGCCTTAACTTGTGGGTTTTGTCCGACACCACCGAAGATCACTACGGACTGAGTCGGGAGATACTTACCGTAGGACGAGAAGCTCTCTTCAATTTGAATAGCCAGTTCACGGGTAGGTGCGATGACAAGAACACGCGGACATTTTGGCTGCCTCTTCTTGCTGTTATTAGAGAGATGCTCAAGAATTGGCAGGGCGAATGCTGCGGTTTTTCCGGTCCCGGTCTGGGCACAGCCCATGACGTCCAGTCCTTCAAGGACAAGTGGGATTGTCTTCTCTTGAATGGGAGACGGAGTGGTGTACTCGCGATCACGAAGAGCGCGCTGAATGGGCTCACTGAGAGCGAGTGATTCGAATAAAATAGACATAATTTTTTTGAACTTTCTACGGTGCGACGTCGTGGCACGGGTTAGCCGGCCATTACTTTGAAGCAGAGGAATTCATCTTCCTCACAGCCCGTGTCGCGGGGTGGTATCGATGAAATAAAGTGAACCCAGATCAATCCTCACCGAAGAAACCGCTTGGGAACCAGGTTGCGAAATGTTCGCCCTCACCCAGTTAAGAGACGGCGGAGAGTCGACGTGTTTCGCTCGAACGCAAACGATTTTTCCCTGAGGGTTGATGGGGCCGGGCCTGATTGCGGTATGTGATGAGGGGATCAACCCTGATAAGATCGTGAAATGAGATGGGTGCTGGCAGTCTGGTGGGTGACGATTTCCGGAGCCTTTACTGCAGGGGCTTCAGGCGGTGTGCTTGCAGCGGTGGAGAGGGCTTTGCCCTATTTGGAAGAGGAAGGAGTCTGGTGGATTGAAGATAAAAAGTGCGTGTCCTGTCACCACACCACATTTCTTGTCTGGGCGAAAGATTTGGCTGTCGAGGCGGGTTTGGATCTGGATGATGCGGTGCTCGACGATCAGCGCCAATGGCTGTTGCAATCGCTACTCTCTCCGGTAGTCGACAGCAAAACCGGTGAGGAGGATCCGGATAAATTGAAGGGTGATACCAACGTGGAAGGGGTGGCTCAGGTGCTCGTATCGACGACTGCTGAATCGCTCTCCTCGGAAACTTCTGACGCCTTGTTGGTGATCATTGCTTCAAACCAGCTTGAGGAAGGGGGTTGGAAGTCAGGCGGTCAGTTGCCTCGACAGGTGCGCCCTGAAAAAGAAACTCAATGGGTATCGAATCAATGGATGAAGACGGCTCTAGGCAAAGCCTATGAGTTTGAAGCTGAGCCCGATACGGGCGCGATGGAGGCGCAGACAGCTGAGTGGTATGCCATGAATGTGGTGTTGAGTCAGGATGAGATTTCAGTTGATGCTCTCCTGGATCGCCAGAATGAGGACGGTGGCTGGAGTTGGATCGATGGTGAAAGCTCCAGCTCGACCGGAACGGGACAGGCGCTGTTTGCGTTGGGCCGATTGGGGCAGCTGAAGAGATATAAGGAGGCTCTAGACCGAGGGAGATTGTATTTGATTCGATCGCAGTCGGAGGATGGGCACTGGGAAACTAAAAGCACTAAGGATCGGGAAAACTCGACGCGAATATCAGACTTCTGGGGGAGTGCCTGGGCAGTGATCGGTTTGCTTGAATCGTGGTCCGACTAGGGCTGTCGAACTAATTCGATGGAGTGCACATCGATAGATTCTTCGCCAGGTATGGCGGGCGCGCTGAGGCGGATCGTTTGCCTTCCTTGGGTGAGTGATAGGGTTCCCAGGGGGAGCGGGGTGAAGTCTTTGACGATGTAGTGGGAGTTCTCCATCCGCTCTTTGGAATTATCGTAGAAAGGAGGGTCGAAGGCAGTAGTCACTTTTGCCTCGGTGGAATCGCCTTCATCCTGGGTGAGGCGGAGAGTCGCTCCGACGTCACCCTCCCTGCAAGTATAATTGACTGTCGCTTCGTAGTCGCCTGACTGGGTGATGTCCACATCCCAAGTGATCGAGTCGTCGCTACTGCTCCAGTTTTCGAAAAACGAATTGTTGGGAGCCTTCGAGCTTCGCGTGATGGTGGAGCCTTGGGCGATTCCATCTCTAGCGGGTAGAGTAGTGGAGGTGGCGTAGCCAACTGCGAAAGGGCGGTCACGGGAAGCCGTGAAGTGCTTCTGCATGGCGGTGCCAAATCTGGCCGCCTCTTCGGTGAGTTCCTCGACGAGCTCTGGATACTGATCGGCTATATCATTGGTCTGACCCCGGTCTTGAGTGATGTCGAAGAGGCCTCCCTGCGCATCGAACCGAAACCGATGGGTCCGGATGCTGACCTCGTCTCCCCGAATGCTATAGAGGTGGCGGTCCGGCCATTCCGCTGTGCTTCCGGAAAGCAGGTTCGAGAAACTGCGTCCGTCGAGAGGTTTGGCTGTTTTGACTTCAAGTCCTGCCAGAGTGGATAGGGTGGGGAGCAAATCGATCGCGGCCGTGACCTGATCCACCTGCGTGCCGGCGGGAATCTGGCCGGGCCACCTGATGAGAAATGGAGACCGAACTCCGCCTTCGTCGATGGCTCCCTTGCGACCTTTCATGCCTCCGTTCCAGCGGTAGGAGTTGGGGCCGTTGTCGGAGAAATAGAGGACGATGGTATCGTCTTCGAGTTCGAGATCTCTCAGGGTTTGGAGAACACGGCCGACATTCCAGTCGATGTTTTCGACCATGGCAAGTGCGGCCCGTGTCATGTTGATGTCCTCTTTCCCTTTATCGTGAAACTTCATCTCAGGGTCCACGTCGGCGAAGCGATCGTAGTACTCGTCACTGATGATCATGGGGGAGTGTGGCGTATTGTAGGGGACGTAGCAGAAGAATGGGCTGTCTTGATTATCCTTGATGAATTGGATGGCGTGATCGGTGAAGTCGTCGACGACGTAGCCGTTGCCTTTAACTTTTTTCCCATTGTGATCCAATGGTGGGCTGAAATAGGCTCCCCAGTGACCGGAGGTGAAGCCATAGTATTCGTCGAATCCTCGATCGTTCGGATGATAGGGGGACTGAGTGCCATTGTGCCACTTGCCGAAGGCACCAGTGGCGTAGCCGTTGGACTGAAAGATGTTGGCAATAGTGGTCTCGTCAGGGTTGAGCCGTCCTTCGCCTGTGCTGACACCGCTGACGCCGGTCTTGGGGTAGTAGCGCCCGGTGAGGAACTCAGCCCGAGTGGGGGCGCAGACAGCGCAGACATAAAAATTCTCCAGAACGGCACCGTCCTGACCGATCGAGTCAATATTTGGCGTCGCCAGGTTGCTGTTGCCGTTGATGCTGAGATCGCCCCAGCCCTGATCGTCAGTCAGGATTATGACGATGTTAGGTCGGTCAGCGGCGTGGGCGCTCAGAGAAAGTAGAAAGAGGGCAACGGTAATCAAGGTTCGACGCATGCCGGAAACCTTGATCGAAAAGGTAAGTGAAGGCTACTCCTTAATTACGCCGTCAGAGTGTGCTCGCACATGGCCTTCCTGCCTCCGAAAGTAGAGGGTCTCTACCTAGGCAGTTTCCGCTTCGTGGCTCACCTGACAATCGATACAAAGCGAGACGCTGGGTTTGGCATCAAGGCGCTCCTGAGAGATTTCTCCATCGCAGCTTTCGCAGATTCCATACGTTCCCTTGTCGATTCGATCGAGTGCGTGCTCGATTTTTTTGACCAGATTGATCTCGCTCTCGGATACGTTAGAATCGACTTCCAGAGTCTCCAGTTCAGCCGCTTTATCTGGTCCGACGAAATCCTTCGACGTCTGGCTCTCTTCAATCTGATTCTGGTGAAGTGTCGATGCTTCTTTGATTGAGGTTAACTGCACTTCCAGTTGGGCCCGATATTGAGTGAGTTGTTCTGTGTTCATATTTCGAAGAATGTGGAAAGTTGAATTACTTTTTCAAGCCCGCTGAAGGAGTGCCGTCGGCCTCGAGATTTCCAGTGGCCCAGAGTAGTCCGCGTGTGACGAGATCCAGGTAGCGGTCATCGGCCACTGTCTCATTGAAGTGCCCCAGCGTGGTGCTGAAAATGCGGGTTTTATTTGGCCCGAACTCGTTTGTCCAGACGACAACGGCCTCGGCTTTGGTGGGTTTGACATCAGGGTTAGCCGGCTTTCCTTTCTTTACTTTGGGCTTCTGCATCTGCGTGCCGGTCGCGAGAGCATGTGCGCCGTCGAAGATCTGGATATTGTTGTAGAGTTCTTCATCAATAGTGGTCCAGTTTTCAAATCCGACAGTGACGGGGTGCTTCGTGTCAGAGTAGGTGACTTCGATTGGAGCTTTGGGTCCGTGGCCGGAGGACTGAATTCCGATCATCTCATACCAGCCCGCGTTGTCGGCTCCGATGGCGACAGGTTCTTTGAATTCACCCCAGCGGTAGCTGTGCATCGCGCAGTGAAGATTCACTGCGGGAGTGCCGTTTTTGTGCGCGTTCAAAATGCGACCGACGTAGGCGGGGTCGGTGACATTGGCTGAGCACTCGTCGTGAATGACGATGTCATAGCCTTCGGCCCAGTCAGCATCGTTGTATATTTCAAACGTGGCTTCGGTGGATGTGTCCGGGTTATGCTCAATGTCGACGGTTGCGTTGATCCGGGATTCAATGCCGGCCTTGAGCAGGTCCTTTTGTACCGTGTAGTCGTGGCAGCAACCTCCGAGAACGAGAAGCACCTTAAGAGACTTTGCGGATTCGGCGGCCTTTGCCGGCTCTGCGCTTCCTTCCGATTTTTCAGTTCCGGAATCTCCGCAGCCCGAGAGGGCAACAAACCCGCAGAGGGCTGCAGCGGCTAGCAATGATGGAAAGATCTTTTTCATGTCGTGTTTTAAGGAAGGTCAAACATGCACGGTTCAATGAGGTCCGTCGAGGAGGAATCTATGGCGCGAAAATCCAGGGTTTGGGAGTTACCGGGGACAGTTTCCTCCCTGATCAATGACTTTGCTGAAGGGTTCCTGAAAAGTTTATTCAATCGAGGCTCCCTGCAATAGTCCTCGAACGGCGTCGGAATATAAGTTGTCGTCACCGGCGATGGCGAGAGAGACCAATCCAATGTGGAACCTGTGATGGGCTGCCGCGTGGAGCGGTAAATGCCATGTTTCAGGTAGCAAGGGGCGCTTCGGGTGGGAGGGCGGTGATGTCGAGCGGCATCTTTAGGCTGCACATTGCGCCCGATTTGAGATTGTGAGTTGTTTCCTCGGAGGTTTTGGCGATGCTTCGCTGAATGAATCGTCGAGCTTCCCTTGTATTGTTGGTCTTTGGTCTCGCTGCTATTGCCATTTTCGTCTCTCGTCGAAATGAGCAGGGGAATGGGATACCGTTTGCCGGTCAACCAACTCGGAAGGTGATTCCTCTCAAGGTGACCGCTGACTTTGACTGGGCAAGCGCCGAGGAATCAACGCTCGAAGAGTTTGCTGCAGCGCTTCAGCCTGAGGAAGGTGCCTCGATTGCCCCCAAAGACGCACGTATCAAGGAGTTTGATGTCACCCTTGATCCTGGAGAAAGTATTGTCCTGGAGGGATACGAAAGAGAGGAGGGCGTTTTTGTCTTCTCGCGCCTTACCCCAACAGTGACACTATCTGATGATGGTGTGGCGTTGATGACTATTGAGGGCGAGCGGTTTTCTGTCGATGTGAGTGGATCGTCTGAGACGCTGTCGGTGCCCAGAGTTATGACGAGGGAAGGCTACCGTGCGATGATTTCGATGTCCGACGGAGAGAGTTACTATCAACTGGGACTCACGGCGACACGTGAAAATGATCAAATCCGGTTAATTGGTTCGGAGTCGGTTAGTGAGTAGATTCGAATCCGGATTTCCACCCAAATGAGTTCTGATCCGGTTGAAGGATCCTATCCGGCGGCTTGCTGAAGCATGGTCGAAATTTGATCTTTTAGATCGAGGCGTCGTTTCTTGAGCTCAACTACGACGGTATCTTCCGGGGTTTCGATTCCCTCTTCCATACGAACGATTTCTTTGTCCGTTTCTTCGTAGTTATCCATGAGACGAAGGAAGTGGCTGCTATCCAGTTTCAACTGGTGAATCGTGTCGCGGTGCTCGGGGAATTCGGTGATCAGAGGGTGATGGTTGATTGGCATGGGACTAAGAAAACGTGGATGTCGAAGGAGTCGAGCAGAGATTTTTTGTTGAGCCTCTGAATTGGGCGGGTGTTGCCAGAAGTTGCGCATCAATTGCTGGTTTCGGTCAAATTCCTTCAGCTTCGG
The DNA here is from genome assembly GCA_963975655.1 of uncultured Verrucomicrobiales bacterium. Lineage (GTDB taxonomy): Bacteria > Verrucomicrobiota > Verrucomicrobiia > Verrucomicrobiales > DEV007 > Arctic95D-9. The sequence goes on along the minus strand of CAXBHX010000069.1, from coordinate 10,763 downwards.
TCGCCGAAGATCCTCACAACTGCGCCACCCGTTGACCGAGTCGTTCGCTAATTTTGATCGACGCTAATTTTTCGTTCGCCGCATCAAAGCAGTTTTTGGGGCAGCAAGAGTCCCACCGATCACTGAGATGGATCCAGTTTGGCTCTCTCAGAGCGAGGGGGATTCAGGAAAGAGTGTGAATCAGTCGGTTGATTACTGGCCAGAATTCCTGCACACTCGCAGGCTTATGAAGATTCAGTTTTTCCGATCCGTCGCCTTGGCTGTGACATGCGCAGCTCTATTACTTTTGTCATCGGGCGCCGTTGCCGAGATCACAGATGCCGAGCTCAAAAAATACGCGTTACCTGAAGACATGGCAGGGCTTCCCGGCGAAGGAGATCTGAGAGGCTACGGAAATTACCTAAAAAATTGGCCAAAGTTCCGGGCGACTTGGGCCACGGAAACTGAAGCTGATCAGGGAGCCGTTGTATTCCTTGGTGATTCGATCACCCGAGGCTGGGGTACAGATTTTAAGGGACTGTTCCCTGGAGTGAAATTGGCCAATCGTGGAATCGGAGGGGACACCACCCGGGGAATGCTAATTCGCCTGGAGGATGTCCTGGCAGTCAATCCCAGCGCAGTCGTCATACTGATGGGAACCAATGATCTTGAAGTTGATATTGAACCTGAGGCAATCGCTCGGAATTTCGAACTGATTATTGCGGGGCTCAAAGCGCACGATCCGAAGATGCCCATCGTTCTTTGCCTCGTGTTTCCGAGTGCTGAGGAAAAGAATCGCCCGATGGAGAAAATCAAGAGAGTCAATGAGCTCTACAGTGCTGCGGTGAAGGGAGACCCCCAAGTGACGGTGATTGATACCTGGACCTTGTTTGCCGATGAAAATGGAGATGCCGATCCTGCCATCTTTAAGGACTTGCTGCACATCAACGCTCAGGGCTACGAGAAATGGGCATCCGCTTTGCACCCCATTTTTGCGACGCTCGGTTTTACTGATACCGAGGCGGACGACTTCGTTCTGGAGGAGGGGTTTGAAAGTTTGTTCAACGGCCAGGACCTCACGGGTTGGGGCTTCCGACCTTCCCCTCCGCGGAAAAAGCCGAAGAAGCCAAATCCAAATGCGCCGGTTTTTCACACGGTCACGGAAGCGATCAGTTTTGACGGGGAAGCCGCAAGCAATGATGGCCGCTACGTGGCGATCAATGATCGATTGGTGGTGACAACGCCTTGCGAAGGGCGTCGAATTCAGCAGCTTTGGACCACTCGGGAATTCCCGGAGGACTTCATTCTGAAACTCGAGTTCCGAGCAACCCCTGGTGCGGACAGTGGTGTATTTATTCGTCAGCCTCAATTGCAATGCCGTGATTATTGGCTAGCCGGTCCCTATACGGAGTTGAAGCAGTATCGTCCGCAGGACTGGAATGAGATGGTGGTGACCGTTAAAGGCGGCACAGCCCGTTCCACCTGCAACGGTGAAGTTCTGGAAGAGTCGATGGTTGTTCCTGAAACAGGGCCGATTGGACTTGAAGGTGACCGTGGTCAGATTGAGTATCGGCGAATTCGAATCAAAATTCTGCCGTAGTCGGGATTTCCTGCTTCGGTTATTTTATCGCCTTTAACTATGAAGCCCACTGTCTGCCTCGGGGAAACACGAACCCCGGATGGATCACGTTTTTCTCTGCACGAGCATGACGGAGATTACTTTCTGAAGATCAATGGTGAGCAGTTGATGAGTTCCACGTGGACTTTGTCGGAGCGCCTTTTGGCCGACCACGCCTGTCCTGGTGCGGCACCGGTCAAGGCAAAGCGCGTTCTGATCGGAGGCTTGGGCCTGGGCTTTAGCATGAAGCGGGTCGTCGAGTTAGTGGGGCCGGGCGCTGAAGTAGTCGTCGCGGAATTGCTGCCGGAAGTGGTGCAGTGGAACCGCGAGCACATGGCTGATCTCAATGGTCACCTCATGGAAGATCCCCGCGTTTCGATTTTCGAGGGTGATGTCTACGAGTGCATTCTCCGGGCGGCACTCGGGAGAATGGAAAAGTGGGATGCTATTCTTCTGGATACTGACAATGGGCCGACCGCACTGATCCAGCCCCAGAATCACCAGGTGTATGCCACGAAAGGATTTCGGCTGCTCTTCGATTCGCTGACTCCGGGAGCCCGCGTCGCGTTCTGGGCTGCTGGTGAAGAGTCACGCTTCGAAAAGCGGTTGCGACGTTTTGGCTTCAGGACGGAGCGCCACATGATCAAAGCTCACGAGAGGGCCAAAAAGCCGATACATCGGGTTTATGTCGGTGAAAAGCCGGGGTGATTGAGGTCGAAAAATCCTCTAGTGGTATTTGGTGGAGGACCGGTTATTCTGGTGAAGACATGATACTCGCTCAAAATCAGCTCTGGCAACAGGGGGAGAAACTCTTTCGCATCGTCCAATTGGAGCGCCTTTCCGTGGAGTATAAAGAACTCGATATGAAGGATCCCGAGATAGGGACTCATCATCAGGTTTCGAAGAAGGAATTCTGCCGACTCATCAAAGGGGCGACTGAAGTGCAGGCTGGCTCAGGGCCAAATTTTCTTTGATTGGGTTGGGGATTAGCATCGCCGCCCTTCTTTTTCAAATGCGAATTTTTATTCGAGGTGAGGGGATTTTTGCGCAAAATAGAATATGGGAACGAAGAAATTCTCATTTCTAAGATGGAAAAATTGGAAATTATCAAAAATTATAGAAATTAGTTTGATTTGAAGGGGTTGAGACGGTAATTTAGTGGCTGTTCAATTGATGGCTTCGAATCTAATAGGCACAGTTAAAGCGGGATCACCAACCTCGGTTCGTGCGATTTCTTTTTCGGGTGTGTTGAACTCGCTCGATGCCCTCAAGGAGATCAGAGACCTGTGGGGAGCATTACTACGGCCAGATGCCTCTCCGTTTCAAACCTTTGCCTGGAATGAGGCTTGGTATCGAAAGTTTGAGGCGAGCTACGATGAGATCGTCATTTTAGTGTCGAGCTCGGAGCGGGCGATTTTTCCGATGTATCGTAAGGGTGGAGTCCTTCGTTTTGCCGGGGATGAAATTTGTGACTATCAAGATGCTATTGCACTAACATCTGGTGATGTTAGTGAGGGGTTCGAGGAATTAGTTTCACTCGCTGGAAAGATGGGGGCCAGATTACAGTTCGGCCGCTTGGCTACACGTGGATTGGTCTATGGCGCGATTCAGGGCATGTCTCCAAATCGTGAGTGGTTTGATCCCCTGGAGAAGACTCTGAGTCCCTGTCCAGTTTTTGAGATTAAGAAAACTACTGAGTTAACGTTGGCTCACCTGCCTCGAAAATTTCGCGCGGAGCTGAGGCGGCAGGGCCGTCGGGTTGAGTCGGATTTTTCGGAGGCGGTCATGGAATCCGAAACCGCGCCTGCCATTCGTCAACAAACCCTCGATAGAATGATTGAGTTTCATCGGGAAAACTTTCATTTCTCGGGGCGAAACCCACTCTCGGACAGATGTCTCGTTGACCTGATCTCTGAAGTTCGAAATGATCCCGAAGTGGGTCTGAAGGTTTCACGGTTGGGGGATGAGGAGATCACTCTTGCTTCGGACCTTTCATTCACCCGAGGTGGTCGGTTCTATGGATTTATGATGGCATATAATCCAACGGCGAGACGATACAGTCCCGGGAGTTGCCTGCTTTCCTTTCATCTGGATCGATTGATCAAGGAAGGGGTCCGCGTGTTTGATTTTCTGGGAGGGGGAGAGACCTACAAATATCGATTTTCAACGGATCAGTACTTCGTCCGCTCTGTGAGCCTTTTCCCCAAGACGAGTTCGGGGATGATTTTCTACATTAGATTGAAGGGCGATCGCATGATCCGGAGTCTAACGAAGAGCGTGTTGGTCAAACTGGGGCTTCGGCGGGAACTTTCGTATGATGCCGAGTCAGGGGCGCCTGATTAGAGTCCCGTTTGAGAAGTCAGGTAGTGCAGTAGATCGAGAACCTCTTCTTTCTCCAATCCGTTGATTAGTCCGGGGGGCATGGTGGAGACATTGGGACCGGCGGGGTTTCGAAATTTGTCCCCGATGACGAGTGAGGGATGAATCATGGATTCAAGAATTGCGCGCTGATCGAAACGTGATCCGATAGCACTTAGGTCAGGGCCAAGGATAGCGTTGGCGGTTGACTGGTCTCCCGAGATTCGGTGGCAGGCGGCACACCCGGCCTGATGAAATGCTTTCTGGCCGCTCTCGTGCGAGCGTTCATTTAGAGGTTGAAGTATTGACTTGGCGAAATCGTCGAGGGTCCAGTCATGGACGAAGTTGGCCGGATCGACGGTGACAGGTGGGGGTGGCGTCATGGGCATGGAAGGGTCGAGGAGATCGGAGAGCACTTCCTTTTGCTCCGGGGTGAGTGCGGCGACCGCCTCAGTGCGAAGGTCTTGAGCGGTGCGAACGTACCAGCGCCCCCCGGGGAACTGCTCGAATCGGCGTAGTGCTATGAGGTAGCGCTTTCGCCTTTCTGTCGTCCATCCCTCATCAAGGTAGCGGAGGAATACCAGATAGTGTGACCAGTCGCGGGTATCGCTAGAGTTTTCGAGCAATGACAGGGTTCGGTCAATGATGTGCGGTGCTTCCAGATAGACAAGCAGCTCGCAGAGTTCGAGGTTGGCTTCGCGGGAGAGGGCGGGGTAGAGCTGAGATAGTGTCGCGGTGACTGTGACGAGGGGCGCTTCTTCTGGCTCTCCTTGTCGGATGAAGCTGAGTTGTAATACCCTGAGCAGAGTCAACAGGGTGGCGTCATCGACTTGACCCTGTTCGATTTGGGCGCAGACGGAGTTGATGAGGTCTTCCTGCGTTTCTTTGGGCCCGAGCCGGGCGAGGGCGAGTAGCCCGGTGGGGGATTTGCTGGCAAGGGCGGATTCTTCCCATTGGAACAGTGGCTGATTTTCTAATGCGACTCGGGCAGCGTGACGAATAAAGCGATCGGGGTGATCAAGGTGGTTGGTAGCCAGCTCGAGCCCTTCCCTGCTCTGCTCGAGGTGGAAGCGCTCAAGCTGTTTTCTCAGTTCTCGATCAGAACCATCTCCGAAGCCGGTGTAGTTCAGTGTGTCGGGAGCTTCCTCTTTACCCTTCCATGTGACCCGATAGAGAGCGGACTGGGTACGCCGACCACCCGTGATAAACCAGAGGGCGCCGTCGTGGAAAACAAAGTCGGTGAGATTGAGGGGGCGTCCCGAGAGGAAGGTCTCGGTGCTGCCCGCGTAGGTCGCTCCGTCAGGCCGCATATGGACGGCGAGTAATCGTCCGTAGGACCAGTCGGCGACGAAGAATGCTTCTCTCCACTTTTTTGGGAAATCGGATTCATAGCCGAACCCTACTCCGGTGGGTGAGCCCAATCCGATGTCGCAAACCGAGGGGAGCGAGTCAGCGTAGTAGGCGGGCCACTTTCCAGTGCCGCGCCGCCAGCCATACTCGCCTCCGCTGACGATGTGGAGGACGCGGGTTGGCTTGTACCAGGCTAGCCCCGCGTCCCACTCGCTGTCGGCATCGTAGACGAACATCTCGCCGTCCTCGTTGAAGTCCATGTCGAGCGCGTTGCGGAGTCCGCCGCAGATGCGCTCGAAGAAGGTGCCGTCTTTATCGGTGCGAATGATACTTCCTGCAGGGGCGGGGATCTTATTCCAGCTGTCGTCCCACGGGTTGGGAATGAGTTGGTCTTCGCCCCAGTTTTTGTAGGGCGAGCTGGGAGACTCGTCCGCAGCGTTCAGCCAGGGGTCGTTGCCATGAATGATGTAGATGAACCCGTCCGGTCCGAGTCGAAGGTGATTGCGACCGTGGCCGACCCCGCCGGCGGTAGCGAGCAGGATCCTCTTCTCATCGAATTTGTCGTCGCCTGTGGTGTCGCGGAGTCGATAGAGGGCCTTCGAATCGTTTGCATTGGCGTAGAGCGCGCCGTGGGCCCAGAGGAGTCCTCGGCACTCTTCGAGGCTGTCATCGACGAGTTCGCGATCGCTGACTTTGATTTCGCGACCCTCTTTAGCTGTTTCGAAGTTGAGTCGCAGGATACCTTTTTCTTCGATGCCGAGAAAGAGTCGGCCTTGATCATCAAAGGTGAGGCCGACCCAGGATCCCTCGTCTCCGGTGGAGGCATGAATCAGTGCCACCTCGAATCCTTCCGGGGCATCAATGGTAGTTGCCGGGGTGAGACCGCCCGGGTTGTCCCGATTGGCCATTTTCCAGCTGTCGTAGGCCTCGATCCGGGGAACTGGTGTCGCTGTATCCTGAGCCCTTGTCTCCAGAGGCAGGAGTGGGAGGAGGGCGATAGCAGCAAGGACCTGATACTTCATGGTCAGTGAGGCTAACAGGGAGACTGGGTGGGGGCAGAAGGAAAAGGAAAGGAATTGCGCCAAAAAAAAGAGCGAAGGTCGTCTGACCTTCGCTCTGAAATTTTGATAGGCCGGGAATCTCCGGTTAGATGGATATCACTCAGCTGCCTTTGCTTCGGGCTTTTTATCAGCTTTCTTATTAGCCTTCTTTTCGGGCTTTTTATCAGCCTTCGCCTCAGTTGCAGGTGCTTCAGGAGCAGCTCCTTCCGGGGTTTCCGCGGCCGCTGCACCAGGCTGGTCGATCTTGGCTTTGCTCTGGAGCTCGCCGATGTAGGACTCGACTTTATCAGACTTGGCTTTGTCGAAGAGGTTGGTGGAAAGCTGCTCTTTCACTTCAGCAAAGTCGACCTGCTCGGCATCGGTGCGTTCGGTGACTTTGATGATGTGGTAACCGAACTGAGTCTTAATGGTATCTCCGACAGCGCCCACTTCCTGAGTGAAAGCCGCTTCTTCGAATTCTGGAACCATTTGTCCGCGGGCAAACTGGCCGAGGTCTCCGCCCTGTGCCTTGCTGGGGCAATCGGAGTGCTGAGCGGCGAGCTCTGCGAAGTTTTCGCCTTTGCCCTCTGCGAGTTGCTCCTTGATGGTTTCCACCGAAGCGAGCTTGGCAGCCAACTCGGCCTCGTCAGTGATACCCTGAGTGGATACGAGGATGTGTGAAGCCTGCACGCTTTCGTCCTTCTTGAACTCATCCGGGTGCTCTTCGAAGTACTTTTTCACTGCGGCATCATCCGGCGCAACAGTGTCAGCGGTGACTTTCTCGATCAGCTGACGAATAACGGTGTCGTCTGTGATTTGCGCTTTGATTCGATCCAGGCTGACTCCGCCTTTAGCGGCAAACTCATCCAAAGTAGCGCCTTCGGGGAGCTTTTTTGAGATTTCGGCAAGACTCTTTTCGATATCTTCGTCAGTGGCCTTGTAGCCTTCTTTTTTGGCTTCATTGAGAAGCAATGTCTTGGAAACCAAGTCGCCGATGATCATGTTTTGCACCTGCTCCTGGACCATGGCCAGTTGCTCGGGTGGCATTTGCTGCATCTGCTGGCCGAATCGGGCCATCATCATTTCGCGAACGTCGTTTGCCATGATGGGAGTGCCATCAACGGTAAGAACGACTGGATTCTCTTCAATTGGGACGCGAGGCGTCTCAGTAGTAGGCTGATCTTGAGCGGTCGCGCTGCCGATGAGCAAGGCTACCGCTGCAATCAAGGCGCGGAGGGTAAGGGATGGGTTTGTCATATTTAAATGCTTCTGGATTTTGTAGGTTTTGTTTCTGGCCCCGGGGGTGTGATTGACTCTATTCAACGAGCCGGCAGGTTTTTCCGATAAACTGGTTAATCTGATCGATTGGCGTTGAGCGGAACCGGAAGTGCCACTCGACGAAAAGCAAAAGACCAACTGGAATAAGGTAAAAAGGTCACCATTGGTTATAGGGAGGCGAAGTCTCGCCGGATATTTCGAAGGAAACAACCGGAATTTGCACACAAATGCGGCCCGAATTTTAGACAAATATTTGTAAGGGTCACCCGTTGAGCGACCAGCCATCACGGTAGGTCCGCCCCAAAAACTTCTCGGCCTCGGGAGCATTGGGGAATTTCATGTTGTTGCTGTCCCATTCCAGCTTCTTCCCAGCACGATAGGCGACGTTGCCGAGGTGGTTGGCCTCTGTGAGGGGGCCGGAGTAGTCAAAATGGCACAATGGCTGAGGGCCTTCACCCTTACAGGCCAGAACCCACTCAGCCTGTTGACCCGGGGAGGGAGGGATATAGGGATCGGGGCGTTTGTAGCCTGAGAATTTCTCCTCAGGCAGAAGCAAATTCTTGCCGTAGTCGGCTAGAAGCATCCCTTCTTCGCCGACAAAGAGGCAGCCTTCCTTCCATTGTGGTATTTTGCCATCATTCCAGAGATCCGGTTTGGCATTGCCCTGGTACCAGGAAAGTTCGACCGGTGCGAGGTCCTCTCCCTGGGAACCTTTGCGAGCGCCGTAGGTGTACTTCACCGACATCGTAGCCGGAGCGATGTCGTAGTGAGGTTTCGGACCGGAAAGAGGCTCGATCGTGAGTGGCGCGTCAAGGTGCAGGGCCCACCAGGGGAGATCATTGCGATGACTGCCTAGGTCGGACATGGTGCCATTGCCAAAGTCCCACCAGCGATACCAGCGCGGTCCGGGGATATAGAACTCGTGAAAGTCCCGGTAGGGCGCGGGCCCAAGCCAGACATCCCAGTCGAGCCCGTCGGGCACTGGCATACTTTGCTTCGGTGTGTCAGGCGTGTAGAGGATGTCTTTGTAAAGTTTGGCTTCCGCTTCGGTTTGCCAACCCCAGGTTCGGCTCGTCCAGACGTGGGCTTCAGTGACGGGGCCGATCGCGCCGGACTCGATCAATTCGACGACTCGCCTGTAATTATTTCCTGCGTGTATTTGAGTGCCCATCTGTGTTTGCACTCCTGCTTTGGCGGCTGCATCGGTGATGATGCGGCACTCGTGAACATCGCGGGTGAGTGGCTTCTCGCAGTAGACATGCTTGCCCGCCTGCAGGGCTGGAAGCGTGGCAAAGGCGTGGGTGTGCTCGGTGGTGGCGACCACGACGGCATCGATGTCATCTATGTTTTCGTAGAAGTCGCGAAAGTCACCGTAGCTGCGTGCTTGAGGTGCCTTGGAGAGCGCGGCTGCCAGATTATTCTCACTCACATCTGTCATCGCGATGATATTCTCACCGAGCTTGAGAGCCTCGGAAACGTGGCTGCGCCCTCGGCCTCCCACTCCGATGAGTCCGAGATTCAGTTTTGAATTGGGAGACTGACAGCTTGTGATCGCGGGGAATCCGAGGCTGGCCGCGCCGGCGGCGAGACCCGTTGCGGAAGACTTGAGAAAGCGTCGGCGGTCGATGGGAGGCGTCGTCATGCAGGGATCGTAGAGGGAGGCTGGCTCCGAGGGGAAGGGTAAAAAATGGCGCATCAAGGGGATGGCATGAGCCCGCGCGCGCAGTGGGGAAGGGCGTAGTTGAGGCCCTTGGCTGGCTCTATCGAGCGTCGATATGAAGGACCCCAAATGGCGCTGCATTGAGGTTTTAGATGGGCTCTGCGATCAGCCCATTCCTCTCAAGAACTGGCTGAATCTGATCAAGGCGTTTCGATCCTTGTGGTTTGGGCACGCAACGGCGACCAATCGAGGCGAAGGTGAAGGGTGTGTGCCTGAGATAATATAAAAATCCGCCTACGAATTTCGGATCGGACTGTCGCCGCCATCTCCCGCGAGAAATTTTCGCAGCAGATCGGCTTGCGAGTGTACTTCGAAACGCTTGTATAGCTCGGCGATGTAATCTCCAACGGTGTGAATTGAGAGATCGAGGTGGTGAGCAATCTCTTTGCGGGAGTAGCCCTGAATCTGGCAGTTCAGGACCTGCCTCAGTCGAGGTGTCAGTGCGATGACGCTCGAGTTCAGCTCCGACGGGCTGATGTCATCGTGAAGAGACGGAATTTCAGACAGAATGATATGTGCAATGCGGGACTCCCTCTCCGTGAATAGAGGTTCGTCTGCGTGACGATAGAGTCCAATCATACTGACTTGCCCATCTGATGTCGGGTGGGCCGATAGAATAACGGGTCCTATATCCGCCTTTTTCCAAATGGGATGAACCTCGGAGAGTTCAAAATCTATGTTCGCAACAATTTGCTGCCTCAGGCGAGTGGTGTGGCTTCCTGTTTGAGAATATTGATGAAAGAAAGGAGCTGTCAGGCGTGCCATGTCAGGCACCTCAGCGGCTTTCATCATGAGCGAAAATTGCTCATCAGAAATGCCGTTGCGCAAAATAATCGTATGGACGGGGTGTTCACCGGCAGTCGTATGGGCAGAAGTGAACCAAAGCCAGGCCTTGGATCTTATCATCATTGCCAGACCGTCCATTAATGCTTTGCGGCGGTCATTCCGAGATGCCTCCATCATGGCGACTTCCCCGACCAGCCTGACGATGTCCTTTGCGTCCTGTTCGTCGATCTGGCCGCTCATTGGGAAAGGATGTATCTATAGAGAGTCGTTTTTGACTAGGGGCAGAAACTCCTGAGGAGCGCCAAACAGCCAGATAGATACACCTTTGTTTGATGCTCTATTTATACATTAGATGCCGCGTAGATAAATGTAAACCGAGGTAAAATTATCCGGGTGATATCAAATTGTCTGATAATTTGGTCGCTACAGGTAGAACATACTGATGTCATGGGCAGATTCATATGAAAAATATGAATGCTTCCGGCACATTTTTCTTGTGGAAATACTTTTGTCGAACAGCCTAGGTGATGCGCCAAGACTAAACGGTCGGGTGTGACGGGTAGAATCCGGGAGGTCTGCTTCCTGTGTCTGCGATTCATGCGTGCGCTTTAAGGCCAGCGCTGCCCATACGCAG
>CAXBHX010000068.1:0-26852 GCA_963975655.1 uncultured Verrucomicrobiales bacterium | reverse complement strand
GACTTCCCGGATTCTACCCGTCACACCCGACAGTTTAGTCTTGGCGAAACACTAGTGCTCTCAGCAATATAGGATCGAGGGCTTGCCACCCCTTTCCAAACTTTGCAGAATCAGCTCGATGAAGCTGCTTGTTAGATTGTTCCTCACTGTATCCGTTTTCACTTTCACTAACAGCGCTCTCTTCGCCAATGACTGGCCAAGCTGGAGAGGCCCTACCGGCGACGGAAAACTACCCGAGTCAGCCACCTATCCGATCAAATGGAGCCCAACCGAGAACTTGCGGTGGGAAATTGAATTACCCGCCCCCGGAAATTCCTCTCCCATTGTCATCGCCGATCGATTGTTCCTCACTCTTTCAGAGGATGAGGGGCACCAACGCTCACTGCTCTGCTTCGATACCAACGACGGCCGCCAGCTCTGGAAAAAAACGGTCAAATTCGAAGGGGATGAAGTGACCCACCGCACCAACCCCTGGTCGGCTGCCTCACCTGTTTCGGACGGAACATCTGTCTACGCCTGGCACGGCAATGCTGGCCTCTATGCCTATGACCTCAGCGGCACTGAACTGTGGCATCGCAATCTTGGGTCCAGCTATGCCCATCAATGGGGGCCCAACGCAGCCAGCCCAGTCCTTCATGAAGACAACATCATTGTTCACGCGGGTCCGGGCACAGAAGCGGCCCTCTTCTGCCTCGATAGAAAAACCGGCACCACCGTCTGGGAGCAAGTCCTCACCGACGCGCAGAGCGAGACGCTGAAAGAGTTTAAAGGTAGCTGGGTTACGCCCTTCATTTTCGACAACAACGGCCGCACGGAAATGTTAATCGGCTTACCGCAGTCTCTACGGAGCTTTGATCCGGCGACGGGTAAAGAATGGTGGCGATGTCAGGGCCTCAGCGACCTCTGCTACACCAATGCCATGGTAGGAGCCAGTCACGCGATCTATCTCAGTGGATACGGAGGACCGGGATTAGGACTTACCTTGCCCGATGCCAATACCACTGGCGATGTGACAGAGTCTCACCGCCTTTGGCTGGTCGGCGGCAAGGGAAGCAAAAAGAAAGTCAATCCTCAGCGAATCGGCTCGGGCCAAATTGTTGGCGAATATCTCTATCTCCTCAATGAACCCGGCGCCGCTGAGTGCATCGAAGTGGCCACCGGTGAGACCCAATGGAAGGAGCGCCTCGGCAGGACCAGCTGGAGTTCCATGAACTATGTTAGAGGTCACCTCTACGTGAACGATCAAAGTGGAACAACCTTTGTCATCGAGCCCGACTCCGCCTCAATGAAGGTCATTGCTACCAATCCCCTGGCATCCAATCAGCACACGAATTCGAGCCCTGCCTTTTCTGGTGGAGCCATCTACCTGCGAACTGAATCCAGCCTCTACTCCATTGGCAAATAGATTGCCCGTTCCCTGTCATCGTCATACAACTAGAACATGAGTCAGACCGCATCCGCGCCGCGCACATCATCCTCAGCAGTTTGGAGCCTTGTGCTCGGAATTCTCAGCATCACTTGCTTATGGATCGCGGGATCGATTCCAGCCATCATTCTCGGGCTGATTGCTCTCAAAAAAATCGGAGAGTTTCCGGCCACTTTGCAAGGAAAGGGCTTCGCTGTCGCGGGATTGATCACGGGAGGTGTGGGAGTCTTTGCTGGACTCATCCCTATCGGCATAGCCGCCTCACTCGTTCTGCCAGTCTTCACACAGGTGAGCAGTCGAGCTCAGCAAACCGTTCAAACCAACGAGATGAGACAAATCAGCCTCGCTTGTCATAGCTACGCGGCTGATAACAATGGAAAATTCCCGAAGAAACTGAAACAACTGCATCCTGACTATCTCTCGGAGTCCGATATCCTGAAGTGGGATGACAAAGCGACGGGCGAAACACTTCCCTATCTCTACCGGGGATCATTGAGTTCATCCAGTCCTTCGACCGAGCCAATGATGCTCTCGCCCAATGCGATCGCAGGAAAGCGCGTAGTCCTCTACGTCGAGGGCAATGTAGCCGTCCTTGATCAGGCTTCGGTCGAGGAGATCCTCCCCCTCTTTGAGTGATCACAAAGAGAGTAGGCAACACCATCCTCCAGTCACTTCTTACCCCTTGACCGTGGGGCCTACCCGTCTGAAACTCCCTTCCCATGGCCACCGTCTCAGAAGGCAATCCCACGACCATCTCGCTGCAGCTCAAAAACGATGACTACACCGTCCTCGTTGGCTCCGAGCTGCTCGCACAGACAGCGGCTCTCATTGAGAGCCACACTGCGATTCGAAGCACTCGGGCTGCCGTAGTGACCGACTCCAATGTGGGACCACTCTACGCCGACACCGTGATTTCCGCGCTCAATTCGGCTGGCATTGAGACCACCCTGATCACTGTCCCTGCTGGAGAAGCGTCAAAAAGCATGGAGCAGGTCGGCGATGTCTCCGGCCAGATGCTGAGAGCCGGTCTCGACCGAAAGTCCTTCCTCGTGGCACTGGGAGGTGGAGTTGTTGGCGATCTGGCAGGCTTCTGCGCTGCGATTTTTCAGCGCGGCATTCCCTGCGTCCAGATCCCGACCACGATTGTGAGTCAGGTAGACAGTTCGGTTGGAGGAAAGACCGGAGTCAACACGGCCGAGGGTAAGAACCTCCTCGGAGCTTTTCACCAACCGCAGCTGGTCATTGCTGACGTCGGCACACTGGATACTCTCCCGGATCGGGAATTTAACGAAGGCTTTGCCGAAATTATCAAGCACGCGGCCATCCGTGATGCCTCGCTACTCGACCTTGTCGAACAGCGAGACAGCATTCGCGACCAGTTAATTCCTCTAGTTTCCCGCAACGTCGCCATCAAAGCCGAGGTCGTCGAAGAAGATGAACGAGAGACGACCGGCACCCGTGCGCTTTTGAACTTCGGCCACACTATTGGGCACGGTATCGAAGCCGCCGGAGGGTACGGACGCTTCCTCCACGGCGAAGCGATCAGCCTCGGCCTTGTCGCTGCCATTCGACTCTCAGTGGAACAGTCGAGTTTAACGCAAAAGGAAGCCGATCGCCTCATTGCCTGCCTTGAGCAATACGACCTCCCCACCAAGCTCGAAAGCGACATCGCTGATCAGGCTATTCTTAGCGCCCTGCAAAGGGACAAAAAATTCGAGTCCGGACAGATTCGCTTCGTCCTTCTCAAGCAAACGGGTCAGGCATTTGTCTCTAGCGAAATCTCGGCTGATCACCTAAGTGAACAGATCAGCTCACTCCGTTAAAGTTTCATTACAATTAGTGCCCTTAAGCCCATGCCGAAAAGCAACAGTCAATCTGGAGATCCTGTCCTCCAGACAACGCCCTCGCTTCATGAACAGTTGGACAACGAAACGTCCTACTTCGCCGAGAGGATAATCGTATGGCTGGATGACCAGGATTGGGCTTCTCCAGCTTTGAATCATTTTCTCGCGATATCCATCCTCTTCATCGGCCTCATCGCGGCCGCTGGAGTAATCTACTTTATCTTCCGGCCGCTGATTCTCCGCCTTGTGACTAAGCTCGTGAAGAAGACGGAATTCACCTGGGACAATGACCTCCTCGGTCACGGAGTCTTTCGGTGGCTGACCCATCTGCTGCCCGGTCTCCTTATTTACCTTTGCGCACCAGGCTTGTTTACTTCAGTGCCTTGGTTGGGCGAAATACTGAAGACCATCTCTTCACTCTATATACTCATCGCGAGCTATTTCGTTTTTGACTCAATTCTGAGCGCGATTCAGGTCATTATGTCACGTACTTTGGCGGGCAGAAGGCTCAATTTGGCAACTTTCACGCAAGTCGCCAAGCTACTGGCCACCTTGATTTGCATTGTTTTAGGGATTGCGATTGTGATCGGAAAATCGCCCCTGACACTGCTTGGCGGTCTCGGGGTGTTTGCCTCGATTCTGATGCTCGTTTTCAAAGACGTCATTCTTGGATTTATCGCGGGAATTCAGCTGGCATCGAATCGAATGCTAGCTCAAGGGGACTGGCTCGAAATGCCAAGCTACAATGCTGATGGCGATGTGGAAGAAATCGGACTCACCACGGTCAAGGTTCGAAACTTTGACAGGACGGTCACGACGATTCCCACATACGCCCTCATCAGTGACTCCTTCAAAAACTGGAGAGGCATGTCAGAGAGTGACGGACGCCGCATCAAACGCAGCCTCATAATCGATACCAATTCAATCGAACTCTGTAGCGAACCTATGTTGGAGGAGCTACGTGAAATTGAACACATCGGGGAGTATCTTGACGCCAAACAGAAGGAAATAGCAGAGACCAACACAGGCCTTACTGAATCAAAGATCGCCAATCGCGTCAATGGCCGCCAACTAACCAATATTGGCACCTATCGAGCTTATATCGAAGCCTACCTGAAGCACCACAGAAGCATCAATCAGGACATGACCCTACTCGTTCGTCAACTTGCCCTCGAGGGCCGTGGAATACCCATCGAAATCTATTGCTTCAGCTCTGATAAAAACTGGGGCGCCTACGAAGGCATTCAAGCTGACATCTTCGACCACCTTCTCGCCGTCGCCCCTGAATTTGGACTTCGAATTTTCCAGGAGCCTACGGGATCGGATATCGCTAGATGTGTAGGCCGATAGCCGGCCACTGTAGTTTGTGACCTTGTGTAATCGTTGCCGCAGCTGACAATTCAGTAATCTTAGGAACCAGTGCGACGAATGCTTGGGCCGCACCGGAGTTCGCTATTTCATGTTGAAAAAGCACGACGTCGATTTCGCATGGGGAGCTGAAGGCACTTCCTTCTACATCCAGTTTGGCAGCCCGTGGATGCGTTGATTGAGCCCGCAATGGCCAGAAGTGATGCCTGACTGGAATGGCACGGTTTTAAGGCAGTTGTTCGAGGGCCAAGAGGCCCAACGGGCCGGTCTCAACTTAGCCTGGGGCAGCGCCCCAGGTTTGATGGCAAAAAAACTAGAGAGCGCTGAAAGTGCGACCTCAAATCGTTTCACCGAGCAGGTTGAAGCCGCCCTTTCAGGGCTCTTTAGATATTGGTATCCTAATCCCGGGGCGTTGCCCCGGGCTATATTGAGACCGGCCCTTTGGGCCTCGAACCCCCGCTTAAAACCGTGCCATTCATGCCTGACCGCTGAAGCATCAGGCTTGATACAGATGCTTTGACCCCTTGCGCCCTGCTAATAATGATTTAGCGTCCAAAATGCAGACTGCTCGATGGTTCAATCCGCTTTTGGCTCTCATACTCTTCGCCACAGCGGCGATTACCACGACACCGGGAATTGCTCATTCCCCCGCCCCGAACATCCTCTTCATCTCCCTCGATGACTTGAACGACTGGATAGGCTGCATGGGCGGAAATGAGCAATCGATTACTCCCAATTTTGATCGGCTCGCCGCCAGCGGTGTTCTCTTCACCAATGCTCACTGCGCAGCCCCAGCGTGCAACCCCTCCCGAACCGCAGTGATGACCGGCCTCTCTCCGGCCACCTCCGGTCTCTACGAAAACGGACAAAAAATGCGCGAAATCCTGCCCGATGCAGAATTGCTCCCGCAGCATTTTAGAAATAACGGTTATCACGCATCAGGCTCTGGGAAACTGTTGCACTACTTCATCGACGCTCGCTCCTGGGACGAATATTACCCGGCTGCTGAAAAGGAGAACCCGTTTCCTGAGACGCTTTATCCCGAAAACCGTCCAGTTAATCTTCCTCGGGGTGGTCCGTGGCAATACGTTGAGACGGACTGGGCTGCTCTCGACGCCACCGACGAAGAATACGGCGGTGATTGGCTCGTCTCGAAATGGGTCGGAGAACAACTCTCACAAAAACACGAGAAACCATTCTTTCTGGCCTGCGGCATCTATCGACCCCACGAGCCTTGGTTTGTTCCTGCCAAGTATTTTGAGCCCTTCCCTCTAGAGGATATCAAGCTGCCTCCGGGCTACAAAGAAGATGATCTCGCCGACCTGCCGCCTTCAGGCCAGAAGCGGGGGCCCAATCGCTATTTCGATCACATTCAAAAACACGACCAGTGGAAGAAAGGCCTCCAGGGTTACCTGGCCTCGATACATTTTGCCGATGCCATGCTGGGACGGGTCCTCGATTCGCTCGAGAACGGCCCCAACAAGGACAACACGATTGTTGTTCTCTGGAGCGACCACGGCTGGCATCTTGGAGAAAAGGAGCACTGGCAGAAATTCACCGCGTGGCGGGCTGCTTCAAGGGTCCCCCTCATGGTCCGGGTGCCTCAAGGATCGGCTCCGGGACTACCGGCCGGAACACAAGCCGGAACAATCTGCGACCGCCCCGTCAGTCTGCTCAGCCTCTTCCCCACCCTGACTGAACTGTCTGGAATTCCAGGCAAACCGGACAACGATGGCCCTAGCTTTGTCTCCCTGCTCAAGGATCCCGAAGCCGACTGGAAGCACGTAGCGGTCACCCATCTCGGAGGGCCCAATTCGTATGGCCTCAGCGCCGATGATTGGCGCTACATTCACTACCCCAATGGCGATGAGGAACTCTATCACATTGCCAAGGATCCCTACGAATGGGAAAACCTCGCGGCCAATCCCGAGCATGCCCCTAAACTCGCTGAGATGAGAGCGCTAGCACCCACCGAATTCGCAGAGAAAGTGGAAGCCTCACTGAAGGCGATGAATGCACTCAAATGGCGTCCCGCTAAAGGAAAGAAAGTGCCTCCATCGAAACCGGATGGCGGCACCTTCGATGTCATCTTTGTGAATGAAAAAGAATCACAGGTGGAAGTCTTCTGGGTCGATCAGAAAGGGAAACCCAAATCATACGGGCTGATCGCTCCGGGCAAAGACATGCGTCAGTCAACCCGGCCCGGCGCAGTTTGGCAAATTGCTCTACCCGGGCAGTCAGACAAGCCTCTCGGCTACTTTGCCGTGGGAGACCGGATGTCTCGAGCCACCATTCCTGGGAAATAGCCTCCACTGGCATTGCAACCAGAGGCAATCCATTGGCCCAACCCTGTTAACCTTTCATTACGGCGAGAATACGGACCCTTATTGGGCATTTCATCATTCGACAACAGCACTCGCTCCCTTCATCCTGTTCATTCCTTCTTTTCCAATTGGAATGAAACTGTCCCTGCTTCTTGCCTCCACACTCGGCCTGTCACTTTCATTCAGCGCAGCAGACACCCGTCCTAATATTGTCACCATCATGGTGGACGATATGGGCTACTCAGATCTTGGGTGCTACGGGTCGGAGATCGAGACGCCGAATCTCGACAAACTCGCCTCCAACGGCATCCGCTATACTCAAATGTACAACACCTCCAAGTGTTGGACCACGCGCATCAGCCTGATGAGCGGCCTCTACCATCAGCGCAGCGATCGAGACTTTTCCCACACAGCCATGGCGGGTGAAGTCCTCCGACCGGCTGGTTATCACACATGGTGGTCGGGTAAGCACCACGCGAATTTCAATCCTTATGAGCGTGGATTCGACCACTTTTCGGGTTTTCTCGGTGGGGCGATCAATTTCTGGAATCCCGGCGACGCCCCTCGCAAAGGAGAGCCTGATCCCGGGTGGAAGGCCGTCTACACCTGGGCTTTCGACGACAAGCTCATCAATCCCTACATTCCTGAGAAGTCTTTCTACGCCACCGATACGTTCACCGACTGGGCTTTGGACTGGCTTGACGAAGCGGCTACCAGTTCAGGTGCTGTCGACGATCCATTCTTTCTCTACCTTGCCTACAATGCCCCTCACTGGCCTCTGCACGCCCATCCTGAAGACATTGCCAAATACGAAGGCGTCTACGACGGGGGTTATCAGGCGATTCGGGAAGCTCGCTACCAGCGACAGATCGAAATGGGACTTTACGATCCTGCGATTTCACCGCTCACCGAGCCGGAAGCCGATCTCGCTAAATGGGACAGCCTTTCACGAGAGGAGAAACAAGCCGAATCCACCCGCATGGCGATACACGCGGGGATGGTTGATCGAATCGACCAGAACGTGGGTCGATTCGTCAAAAAGCTCACGAAAATGGGCGAACTCGACAACACTCTCATTCTCTTCCTCGTCGACAACGGAGCCAGCGCCGAGAGCCCGAATCGCAAGGGGGCTCCTCCCGAGCCCTGGGGTTCTGTAGGCACCTTCGAATCGATCGGCCAGCCTTGGGCGAATGCCGCCAATACGCCTCTCCGCTTCTGGAAAGTCACCAGCCATGAAGGCGGCATCAATACACCCATGATCGCCCACTGGCCCAAAGGCATTGCATCCGACATGAACGGCCAATTCTACCGAGAGCCCTGCCACCTCGTCGACCTGTTACCCACTTGGATGGAGCTGGCCGGAGACAGCGCGCAACTGCCCGGTGAATCCACCCAGGAAGCCATTCCCGCCCTCGACGGTATCTCCATCGCACCTTCCTTTTCTGGCAAAGCACTCAAGCGGACAGCACCACTCTACTTCGCCTATGGCAGCGGAAGAGCCATTCGCGATGGTGAATGGAAGCTCGTAACCCGAGGCAACAGCCCCTGGGAGCTGCACGACCTGTCCAAAGGCCGCACTGAGGCCAACAATCTCGCAACCCAGCATCCCGAGCGTGTCCAGTCAATGGAGCAGTCCTGGCTCTCGTGGTACCAAGACAGCACTGGCACCGAGTGGATCGACAAAAGCCAGAAAAAGAGCACCTCCAAAAAGTAAATTCTCTACCCATGAAATCCCACCTATCCCTCATTGCCTCGGCACTCCTGTTGGCTTCTCCGCTTTACGCGCAAGATCACAACAAAGTTCATTTTGCCAACGGGCTCAAAATTGGCGAGGTCACCTCCGAAACCGCCATCGTCTGGACGCGCCTGACCCACTCACCTGAGCGCAACATCGACGGCAGCCCGTTTCCCAAGAATGACGACAAGAAGCGTCGTTCACGCAAGTATAACGACCTCAACGCCATGGAAAGTGCGGTTCCTGGTGCGCCGGGGAAAATCCGGCTCACCTACGCCCCGGCAAACGAGAAAGCTAAGATAGTCACGACCCCCTGGATCTCAGTCACGACCGACAGCAATTTTGCCGGACAGTTTGAACTAACTGGATTAACTCCCGCCACCAGCTACCTCGTCACCGCCGAAGGACAGCGAAAAGAAAATCAGACAGTCTCGATCCTCGAAGGTTCATTCACCACCGCGCCAGCAGCCGACACCATCGCACCCGTTGCCTTCTCCGTCGTCACCGGCCAGGACTACCCTCGCCGCGACGACCCCGCCAACGGACATCAGATCTACCCTCGCATGACCGAACTCGGGGTCGATTTTTTCGCCCATACTGGTGACATCGAATATTACGACAAGGGTGAGCCTTATGCCGACAATGAGGAACTAGCCCGCTTCAAGTGGAACCGAATGTATGCCATGCCCTTCCAGCGGGACTTTCACAACCACACCGCGAGTTACTTCATCAAAGACGACCACGACACGCTCAAAAACGACGCGTGGCCGGGACAAACCTACGGCGACCTCACCTGGGAACAGGGCCTCGCGCTTTTCCCCGAGCAGGTCCCTATGGGCGACAAGACCTACCGCACCGTCCGCTGGGGTAAAGATCTGCAAATCTGGCTAGTGGAAGGTCGTGATTTCCGCAGTCCGAACAACATGCCAGACGGTCCTGACAAGACCATCTGGGGAGAGCAGCAAAAGCAATGGTTCTTCGACACCGTCACGGCATCCGATGCCACCTTCCGAGTGCTGATCAGCCCGACTCCCATCGTTGGTCCCGACAGGGGCAATAAGAATGACAACCATGCCAACGACGGATTCACCCACGAAGGCGACGAACTCCGTGCCTTCATTGCCTCGCAGAAAAACATGTTCATCGTCTGCGGAGACCGTCACTGGCAATACGTCTCAGTTGATCCCAAAACCGGTGTGAGAGAATACTCCTGCGGCCCAACCACCGACAAACACGCCAGTGGATTCAGCGAAGATCAGCGCTCTGACATGCACCAGTATCTCAAAATCAAAGGAGGCTTTCTCCGCGCCGAAGTGTCACGTGTTGACGGAAAACCTCAAATAGCCTTCCGCCACCACTCTGTGACTGGTGAGGTCTACAACGAAGACATTCAGATCGAGGAATAGTCGCGACCTCTTTTCCTGATCCTTTTGTCTGAACCCGCCCTCTCCTGCCGATGACCGCTCACTTCCTTTTACGAGTATCTACCATAGCGCTCCTCCTCTCGACGCCCGTTTACGCAGCCAAAGACAACAAGAAGAAGAGCTCCTCTCCTCCTAACATCATCTTCATCCTGGCCGATGACCTGGGTTGGCAAGACACTGGATTCACTGGAGCAAAGTTCTTCGAGACGCCTCATCTCGACAAATTCGCTTCTCAGGGTATGCACTTCACAGCCGCCTATTCCGGCGGCCCAAACTGCGCTCCTACTCGCGCCTGCCTCATGTCAGGCACTTACACCCCCCGACACGAAATTTACACACCGGGTGGTGAGGCTAAGGGTAATCCTGAATACATGCGCCTTCTCGTTCCTGCCAAGGAGAGAAAAGACAAGGGACTCAACAAAAAGGCTGGCGAATTTTTCAACATCACCAACCAACTCAATCCTGATTTCGTCTGCATACCAGAAGTGCTCAAGCCTGCCGGATACACCACTGCCCGTATGGGTAAATGGCACCTCGGTGAAGACACCCAGGGATTCGACATCAGCACCTCCGATGGAAAGGGCGGTCCCGGTGGCAGCTACTACGGGGACGTCAATGTCGCAGAAAAACTCACTGATCGCGCGCTCAAGTTCATTGAAGACAATCAGAATGGCCCGTTCTTTCTCTACCTGACCCACTGGGATGTGCACACGCCAATCAAGGCTCGCAAAGATGTCGTGGCAAAATACCAAGCCAAGCTCGACGTCATGCCCAAAAAGCAGCGCGAGAAATACAGCCCGGTTTACGCCGCTATGATCGAAGCAGTGGACACCTCCGTAGGACGTGTCGTGGCAAAAGTCGACGAATTGGGTCTGGCAGAGGACACGCTCATCGTCTTTTCAAGCGATAACGGCGGGCTGCCCAACTATGCTCAGCTCGGCAACCTCCGAGGCCAGAAAGGGTCACTCTTTGAGGCAGGCGTTCGTGTTCCAACAGCCATGCGCTGGAGCGGGACCATCGAAGCGGGTTCGACTTGCGACACCCCCATTACAAGCGTCGACTTCTTACCCACCTTTGGGACACTGGCCAACGCCAAGCTCCCTGATTCCCAGCCGGTTGACGGCACCGATTTCTCGCCGCTACTGAGGGGGGAACAGATCTCCGAGCGCAGTATCTTCTGGCACTACCCTCTCTATCTTCAGGGCCGAGGGTTGGAATTCGACACACCTGATGGAAAAAGCTATTCATGGAGGGGCTTTCCCTCCACCAGCCTTCGACAGGGCAAATGGAAGATGGTCGAATTTCACGAGGGTGACACCGTCGGACTTTTCAACCTTGAAGACGACCCCGGTGAACAGAATAATCTAGCTGAATCCATGCCGGAACTGGCGTCCAAACTTCGTGCCGAGATCGACGCCTGGCAAAAGGAGACCGGAGCGCCCATTCCCACTGAGCGAAATCCTGACTGCATTCTGGATTAGAGAGTCTGCCCGTCGGCGCCGGCCTGGTCAGTCTCCTCGTTTACAAATTCCTTACGCTTTTACCATGGCCAAGGAAAGCAGTTGCGGCTCCAATAGGAGGCGTTAGTGCTATATTGTCCTCGACCCGACCCGCTATGACCACTTTTCCACAACTCTTTCATTTCCCGCGTCCCTCAAGGCTGGCGATTTCTCGGATGTGTCTCTTCGCCGCCGCGCTCGGACTCTGCACGCCCGTTTTCGCTCAGGAAAGACAGGATACTGCGGAAATGTTCCAAGTCAGCCGGGTCGGACAGCGAGGTGCCGCAGAGTCGCGTGAATTGCTAGGCATTATTTACCGGGACGTTTCTTCCAAGTATGATGCCAAGCTGAAAGCCGACCTCGCAGCCAAGGGCGCTCAGGAAACATTCAAGGGCGAGAGTATTCGAATACTGCGAAAGCTTCAGAAAGACAATCCTAACGGAAATCTTTATCTTTGCGCCTACAACGGCACCCCTTCCGTCTTCGAGATCGATGGAGGTGACCTTAGAGGAGGAAAGCTTAGCCCACCGCTAGTGGAAATCACTGATGCTGGTAAACACACCACCCAGATCACCCGGACCGTTGTCGATCCCAACGCCAAAGTCGGCAGTCAGCCCGCCCTCCAGAAAGTAGATGCCGATACCGGCGGCGGGGTCACGTTTTTCGGAATTAAACTCGACACAGGGTCCTCTTCTTCGACTCCTGCAGTCCAGAAACCGGGAACCAAAGAAGTCACCGAAACCCGGACCCTCCCCAAACTCACCGCGGTCATCTCCACTGAGAAATTGGAAGAGGGCCCTCCCCCGATGTCTCAACAACTCTTCCTCAGCATGGTTAAGAACGGGGAGATCTTCACTGTCGCAAACCCTGAGCAACGCCGGTGTCAGGAATGCCGTGGATTCGGCAAAGTATCTGATACTCGCCAGGTCGGGCAAAGATCGCCCGACGGCAAGATGCCCTGCCCTGAATGCTCCGGAATTGGCAAGATTGACTGGAACGTGACCTACAAGATCGGCTGGTAGTCAGACTTGTTCATCTTCTCAACCAGGTATTGCCTCTCCGTTTTCCTAACTGGCTAACCTGGAGTTCATCGCCGAGCTCTCAGGAGATGAGGTCATTGATGAGTTAACGCCCTTGAAACTCGCTTTGAACGAAGACACATCTTTTTGCCGCGCCCACGGTCTACTTGACCATTCTGTGGCTGGCGATTGAAGCTTTTCACGCCAAGGGATCCGGAGTGAGTAAGGAGACTCCCGAGAGCACCTGGCTCTTACCTCAAGAAAGTTTCGATCGTGGTATACTGCAGGAAGGTGCTCAACTTGCCGTGAAGAGAACAATCCATCGTGGCAGTACCCCCACAAACCTTGGCCATTCAGCCATATAAGCGAATGCGAGATTCGCTTATACGTGACTCAGGCTGAAAAGTCATCTGTCCAGCACCCTCTTTGCGCCACCATTCCGCTTGGTTGCTCATTACTTGCCCCCTACAACTACGGTTCCTGCCACTACTACGTCAACTCTGACGGATCATGAGAAATTCGCTGAAATCACCTACTTCCTTTTCCTTCAACTGGAGCTCATTCGCGCTGCTTATTGGAATCGCACTCCTGCCGCACCTCGCGAGCGCAACGCCAAAAGCCGAGGCGAAGGCCATCATTGAAACCACAGGAGTGAAAGGCGGCTTTGTCGTCCATCTACTGGATGATAAAGACCCAACTTCAGCGGCCCTAACCGGGGCCCTCCGAGTGAACGACGCCTATCAAGTTCAGGGATGGTCCCTCAGTGACGACAATGTGGCGAATGCACGCGCCGCCCTGATGGAGAAAAATTTCTACGGCGAAGTTTCGGTGGGTCTTTTGAGAAGTTCCAACGGCGCACTGCCCTACATCGACAACATGGTAAACCTCCTCGTTTCTTCGGACAGCAGTGCTCTGGGCACGTCCAACGAGGAGGTTCTCCGGGTTCTTGTTCCCAATGGAGTGGCCTACCTCAAACAGAAGGATGATTCATGGAAAACACTCCGTAAGCCTCATCCGGACAACATCGATGACTGGACTCACTACTTGCACGGACCAGATGGCAACGCCGTAGCCCATGACACCGCCGTCGACAGCCCACGTCACATGCAGTGGGTAGGCAGCCCCAAGTGGAGCCGCCACCACGACCGTATGGCCAGCATGAGCGCACTCGTTTCCGCCAAAGGGCGTCTCTTCTACATCATGGACGACGGCTCCCGCATCTCCATTCAGCTTCCGTCCAAATGGACACTGGTGGGCCGTGATGCCTTCAACGGCAGCATTCTGTGGAAGCGCTCCATTCCCAACTGGCACAGCCACCTCTGGCCCCTCAAGAGCGGCCCCACCCAACTGGCCCGTCGCCTCGTCGCAATTGAAGACAATGTCTTTTGCACCATGGGGATCGAAGCAGCCATCTCACAAATTGATGGTGCCACCGGTGAGACCCTTCATGTATTTGAAGAGTCAGAGGGAGCCGAAGAACTTATCGTGGCCGACGGCATTCTCTATTGCATCAGTCTCAAAGGCGAGCGCGAGTTGAAAGACTTTCTTCCCGTCCACAACACCGGGGACCAGGCACGTGTCCGAACCCAATATCGCTGGAACGAAGAGGACCGTGTCGTCATGGCATTCGACATCGAAACCGGGGAGAAACTCTGGCATCACGTCTCTCGCGTCGCCCCTCTCACCCTCGCCTCTGATGGAGGCAAACTCTATTACCACGATGGCGACGTCGTCGTCGCACACAAGCCGAGCAGCGGCGAAATCGCATGGAAGTCCGATAATTCCGACATAAAATCTGACGTCACCTTCAATTTTGGTCCCAAGCTTGCCATCCACAAGGACGTCGTCATTTTCGCTGGCGGTGATCGCATCATGCACGCCCTTGATACCACGAGCGGTGACGAACTCTGGAATTCTCCCCACGCTCGCGGAGGCTATCAATCCCCCGAAGACCTGCTCATTCAGAACGATCTCGTCTGGTCAGCTGCACTCACCAGCGGCAAGGATGACGGGGTCTTCACTGGACGCAACTACCGCACCGGTGAAGTCGTTAGCCAATTTGCCCCCGACGTCGAAACCTACTGGTTCCATCATCGCTGCTACATCGCCAAGGCGACTGACAAATACCTTATGCCCTCACGAACCGGCATCGAATTCATCGACACCGAGAACAAGACCTGGGACATCAATCACTGGGTCCGCGGCGGCTGCCTCTACGGCGTCATGCCTGCCAACGGCCTCACCTACGCCCCCTCACACAACTGCGCCTGCTACCCCGAAGCGAAACTCTACGGATTCAATGCGCTGAACTCACCGAACAACACCACCAGCGACGAACTCACTCCGGAACCCTTCGACAGCCGTCTCGTCAAAGGGGCCGACTTCGGCAATATTCCCACTGGGAGCACTTCCACTGCCACCGATCAATGGCCCACCTTCCGACACGACGTCGCACGCAGTGGCCGCACTGATCACAGCCTCTCAGCGGACATCAAACCGGCCTGGACCGCAGACATCGGGGGCAACCTGTCCAGCGTCGTCATTGCTGACGGCCGCCTCTTCGTCTCTCAGATCGACGCTCATACAGTTCACGCCCTCAACGCCGAAACCGGCGACACACTTTGGAGCTACACCGCCGGTGCCCGAGTTGACTCCCCTCCGGCACTTTATCAAGGCGCTGCCATTTTCGGATCCCGCGACGGATGGGTCTACTGCGTGAATGCAGAAACCGGTGCTCTCGCCTGGAAATTCCGAGCCTCCCCTAATGACCGCCGCATGATGGCCTTCGAGCAGGTCGAGAGCCTCTGGCCTGTGCACGGCAACGTGCTCGTTCAGGACGAGCAAGTTTATGTCGTCTCTGGTCGCTCCACCTTCCTCGACGGCGGGCTCCGAATGTATCGCCTTGATCCCGCAACCGGCGAAGTGCTCGGCGAGTCCATCATGGATCAGAACGATCCTCATACCGGTGAGCACCTCCAGACGCATGTTAAAACGCTTCAAATGCCGGTAGGTCTCCCCGATATCCTCAGCTACAGCGGCGGTTACATCTACATGCGCAGCCAGAAGTTTGACCTCAATGGTGACCGCCTCGAAATCGGCCCTCACTCTGGCGACGCCGCAGAGCAGGGTGGCACCCAGGCCGGTGCCGAAGGCCACCTCTTCGCTCCCATGAGCTTTCTCGACGACACCTGGTTTCACCGGTCCTACTGGGTCTATGGCCGGAGTTTTGCCGGGGGACACAACGGCTACTATCAAGCAGGCAAGCATACCCCCTCCGGACGCATCCTCGTCTTCGGCAAAGACAAAGTCTACGGCTTCGGCCGCAAGCCCGAGTATCTCAAGTGGACCACCACGATGGAGCACCAACTCTTCAGTGCTCCGCTGGAGAGCCCCGATCGTCCCACCTCGATCAGCAGTTCGGCCAAACGTCGTGGCCAACCGATGAACTCAACTATTACTTTCGAACGATCCAAGAACCTCAATCCCGCCGGCAAAGCGATCAGCATCTCTGCCTGGATCAAACCTGAAGGAGACCGGGGCTCCATCATTGCCCGTGGCGGTCAGCTCGAAGGCTTCGCCCTCTCCCTCATAGACGGGCGCCCCACCTTCAGCTACCGATCCGGAGAGAACCTTGCCGAAGTGGCGATGAAGAAGAAGATTCCCCAGGGCGAGTGGACCCATATCGCCGGCGTTCTCGGCGAAGACAAAATCCTGACCCTCTACGTCAACGGCAAGGCCATTCCGACCACTGCCACCGCCCAACAATTCATCACCAAAGATCCCAGCCAGACCCTCAACATCGGGATGGATACCTCCAACGCCGTCGGCAGTTATCCGGACAACTTTGCCTTTAAAGGCCTCATCGATGAAGCCCGGGTCTTCTTTGGAGAACTCTCCGCCGAAGAGGTGGCAGCTCATGCGGCATCCACCGACGGCACCGCTCCAGCGGCCAATGCTACCCTCGTCGTCTACACCAACTTCGACGACAAGACAGCCAGCGACCGCTCCGGCATGGGCAACCACGGCACCCTTGCCAATGTCAAAGCGCTCTCCGGAGGCAAAGTCGGAGGGGCCCTTCAATTTGCCGGTAACACCGGCGGAGCCACTCCTGGCAAAAAGCCAAGTGGCAAGAAACCCGCCAATGACACCCTCGTCCAATTCAACTGGACCGAAGACATCCCTCTTCTCGCCCGCGCCATGCTACTGGCCGACAAGACCCTCTTTGTGGTGGGTCCGCCAGACCTCATGGACGAGGAGGAAACCTTCGTCAAACTCACTGAAGGCGACGAAGAAGTGCAGAAAATCATCGCAGCACAGGATGCCGCCCTCGAGGGCTCGAACGGTGCCATCCTCTGGGCCGTCGACGCCGACACCGGCAAGCAACTCGCCAAACTGGAAATCGACTCTCTTCCAGTATGGGACGGCATGGCCGCAGCCGAAGAGAAACTCTTCCTTTCCACCACCGACGGCAAGGTGATGTGCTTCGGTGAGTGAGATAAATCAGCAGCCCTCTCAAACAAGGAAACACATAGAGATATTCACTTCACTCGATTTTAGAATAAATAAGCATCGATTGAATCAATATCAGACGACTTTCTTTTCGATTCGGCATTCCCCCTCTCACTGAATACTGTGATTGGGTTGACTATGAACCCGCTCAAGAAAATCCGCTCACTCAACTGCCTCAAGCTCCCCGCCTGCCGCTGCATTCCCTTTCTCCTTTTGATCGCCCTGATCTTCCTGGGAATACTTCTCTTTCAGGGCGGACTTTGTTTCCGTCCTCTTCGGACACTGCTGGACCAATCCTCACAGTCTATGGTTCAGCAGGATCCGACCGTGCAATGTCCCGTTCACAGGAATCTCAACGGACTCTGGGAAAGTGGAGGACACTAAGAAAGAGCCTGCCCGGAAAGGAGAGCCACCATTCACTGACCACTAATTGGGCTCCACATTAGCCTATCGGCGCAAACCGCTGGTGAATTGCCGACCCGCATCACTTGCTAGCGGTCTTAGTAGGCACCTTGAGAATAGGTCAACTCGTAGCTGTGAGTATAGATCTCGAAGACCAGACCGAAGGGGTCTTCAACGTAAACCA
Source organism: uncultured Verrucomicrobiales bacterium (assembly GCA_963975655.1). Lineage (GTDB taxonomy): Bacteria > Verrucomicrobiota > Verrucomicrobiia > Verrucomicrobiales > DEV007 > Arctic95D-9. The sequence continues at coordinate 9,118 of CAXBHX010000068.1, read as the reverse complement.
TCTTGTATGGCTTCTCACCAGGGTAGTATTCCCTAATAGGCATCCGTTGTTTTCCGCCGTTGGCGACAATTTTCTCCACCAATGCTTCAATATTCGGATCCTGCACACAAAAGTGAAAGGTTCCAGTTTTCCAATACTCGAATTCCTCGGGCTTCTCGTTGTTCTGGAATTCAAACATTTCGATTCCAATTTTATCGCCGGTGGAAACGTGCGCAATCCGGAATGTCCCCCAGCCTTCTCCGAAAACATCAATGCACATTTTTCCAATAGCTGATTCCGACTCCTCCTTGACCACGGTAGGTTTCATAATCGTATACCACCCCATGACCTCCTCGTAGAATTTTATAGCTTCATCCAGATTCGGAACCGAAATTCCGATGTGGGAGAATGTTTTGGGATAGGATTTCATGATTTTCTTAGGCTAACAGTATTTTATAGGACGGGTCTGTACGAAGGGCAAAATTGGACACCTATGCGCTCATTGGCGCACTCGTCAATGAGCCTGACAGGAAAAAAAGAAGACGCAATCCGGATGTAGATGTCTGTTCAATCCCCCCTCTTGACTACCCAAGCGATTCGCCACCTAGCGGAGTGAGGCCATTCAGCGTGTCGGCAAAATCCCCGAAAGCAGCCTCCCACGACCACGTCCCGCCGCTACCCTTGCCACTCGGATTTCATTCTGACATTCTCAACGGGCGATGAAATCATTCTGGGCTGGCCTTTCTCTCATCACCGTTCTGGTAGGTTACCACGCTCCTGCAGCGGCCACCCCAGACCGGCCCAACGTCGTTTTCATCCTGACTGACAACCATGGCGCCTGGACTATGGGTTGCTACGGCAATCCAGACATCAAGACGCCCCACGTGGACCGCATGGCCGCTGAGGGCATTCGTTTTGATCAGGCCTACACTAACAATGCCGTCTGCTCCCCCACCCGCGCCACCTACCTCACCGGGCTCATGCCTAGCCAGCACGGCGTTCACTGTTTCCTTCGTGGGGCAGGCCTCCAGACCGGCCCCGAACCGCGCAACACACTCGACCAATTCACCTCCCTTCCGGAAGTGCTCAAATCCAATGGCTACGCCTGTGGCCTTGTCGGCAAGTGGCATCTCGGGAACAACCTCCAACCCAATGAAGGACTCGACGACTACTGGATAACGACCCCGCACGGTGGCACCAGTACCTTTCACGGTGCCAAGGTCATCGAGAACGGAGAGATCCGAAACGAAGAAACCTACCTGACCGATTTCTGGACCCAGCATGCCCTGAAGTTTATTGATGAGAACCAGAAGCAGCCCTTTTTCCTCTACCTTGCCTACAACGGCCCCTACGGCCTCAGTGCTTATCAGCTTAAGAGTTCAGACAATCGGCATGCTGATTTCTACGCAGACAAGGACATGGCCTCCTTCCCGCGAGGAGTCATTCACCCCTGGCAGAGGCCCAACCGGGCTTACTTTGGCAACCTCACCAGCATGCGACGCTACGGCGAAGAGCTGAGCGCCGTCGACGACGGAGTCGGAGCGGTCCTTGCCAAGCTAAAGGATTTGGGGCTCGATGAGAATACGCTAGTCGTCTTCACCGCCGATCAGGGATGGGCTGGCGGCCAGCACGGCATCTGGGGCATGGGCGATCACACCCGCCCTGTCAACGCGCTGGAGTATTCGATGCGCATCCCACTGGTCTTCCGCCAGCCAGGCTCAATTCCTGCCGGCCAGGTATCGGATCTTGCTACCAGCAACTACGACTTCATGCCCACCGTTCTCGGCTACCTCGGTCTAGAGGACGACATGCCAACCACGCCAAAATCCCCGGGCCGTGACTACTCGGACGAACTGCGAGGCAAGCGCATCGATGCCGAACAATGGGGTGACGCGGTCTACTACGAGTTCGAAAGCCTGCGCTGTGTCCGCGCCGGAGGTTGGAAGCTGGTCGACCGATTTCACGATGACGACTACCACGAACTTTACGATCTCACGCAGGATCCTGACGAAGCTATCAATCTTTACAACGAGCCGGCTCATGCCGAGAAACGCCGGGACTTGCAGAGCCAACTCGATGCCTTCTTCTCCGAGCACACCACCGACACCTACGATCTCTGGAACGGCGGCGGCTCCCAGACGGCCCTTCACGTATGGGGCAAGACGCCCGAGGAAGAGCGCACGGCCGCGATCGGAAGCAAGCGGCCCTTCATTCCCTCAGCTATCGACCCGGCCTGGAATCCGGCCCCCATTGAACTTCCCGACGGGCTCGTCGCTGAAGTCGCCGCCGCTCCGCCTCTCGTCCAGCACCCTATCATGGCCACTCTCGATGATCGTGGTCGCCTCTTTGTTTGCGAGAACGCCGGGCTCAACCTGAATAAGGAAGAGCTCGCGAAGCAAAAGCCCAACTCCATACGCGTGCTTGAAGATCTCAACGATGACGGGCTCTATGATCGCTCTACCGTCTTCGCCGATGACCTGACGTTTCCTCAGGGAGCGCTCTGGCTGGACGAAGCACTCTACGTCATGTCCCCGCCGAGCCTGTGGCGCTTTGAAGACACTGACGGAGACAACGTCGCGGATGTCCGCGAAGAGCTCGTCACCGGATTTGGCTACACCGGTAACGCTGCCGATGTGCACGGCCCTTTCCTCCATCCCTCCGGACGCCTCTTCTGGTGCCATGGTCGCAAAGGACACAAAGTGGTTGATCCCAAAACCGGAAATCTCGTCTCAAAGAACAAGGGCGCCCGCATATGGAGCTGTCGCCCTGATGGCTCCGACCTTCAGGTTTTCGCCGGAGGAGGCATGGACAATCCCGTCGAACTTGTCTTCAGCCCGGCCGGAGACGTTATCGGAGATGTGAATCTTTTCTACGGACGCCCCCGTGGCGACGTCCTTGTGCACTGGCTTGAAGGCGGCGCCTACCCCCGATTCGATCAGCAGGCCGTCATCGACGAGTTCACTCGAACGGGACCGCTTCTGGAGGAGATTCACAACTTCGGTCACGTCGCCGTGTCGGGTATCACCCTCGCTACCCAAAGAGACTCCGTCGTTCCGAACCGGGCGGGCGGCAATGCCCTAGATCTGCTCGCGACCCACTTCAACACCCAGAAAATCACCCATACGGTGCTGCAACCGGAGGGTTCCACCTGGCGCGAAGAACGGACCGAAACACTCCTCCGCTTCGATGATCCCGACGTCCATCTCACTGACATACTTGAGGATGCCAACGGCGACCTACTCGTTCTGGACACCGGAGGCTGGTTCCGCATCGGCTGCCCCACTTCACAAATCGCCAAACCCGATGTCAGCGGCGCGATCTATCGTATTCGCCATGCCGGTAAACGCGTGGCGCCAGTCTACCCCGCCGCCATGGAGATTCCCGGAGACTCAGCCGCTGGGGTGAAGGATAGGGAAATATTGTTGGGTGGAGCACTGGAGGCTGAGTTCATTCACAGCAGAATCACACAGGAGTCGAAACAACAGGGGCTGTGGGAACTCAGTCGCATCCAGAGTGACGCGGCGACCTCGCTGCTTCTCAAGGCTCTCTCAAACGATGATGCTCAGATTCGACAAACCGCCTGCGCCGCTCTCCGGTGGCGGCCCACTGATTCTACCAACGCCATCGAAGTGGCCCTCATCGACCGGCTAGTAAACGACGAAGCGGCTGTTTCAAGAGCCGCCGCCAACGCCCTGGGCTTCGTTGGCGGTCCCGCTGCCGCTGCGTCCTTACTAGAGCTGCTAAAATACGACTCCCTTGACCGTGAACATCAACACGCAGCGCTATACGCCCTCATCAGCATCAACGAGCCCAATATCACAAGAGCAGCCCTCAAAAGCGGATTCCCGAATCAACAAGCCGCCGCCTGGCTTGCGCTCGATCAAATGCCTGCAGGTGACCTCGAGGCCGCCGAGTTGATTCCCCTGCTCACCAGCGAAGTCGCTGAACTGCAAGAGACAGCCATCGCCATTGCCAGCCGTCATCCCGAGTGGGCCACCGCCATCTCCGCACATTTCTCCCAAACGGTTGGCGAGAAGCCTCTCAGTGAGATCGAAACCACCGCCTTCCGGGCGCTCGTTCCGCCGAACCTAGGTAATCCGGGCACGAAAGATCTCATCACAAAGTTGCTAGCTGACTCTTCATTCGCGTCAGTTCGCGTTCGCCTGGCCTGCGAATTGATCGCCAACTCGGACCTCACTCAACTCGATCCCGACTGGATCGCTGGGTTCACGACAGCCCTCTCATCCAATGATGCCGAGATACTGGAAGGCGCTCTCGATGCCCTGGGCCAGGCCCGAACTGATCAGTTCGACCGGCAGCTCCGCAGTATCGCCGACGATCCTGAGCGATCTACCCTTCTCCGCGTCCGTGCCCTTCGGGCTGCCGCCGGAAGTGACAAAGCCCTCAGTCCCGAAGCCTTTACTCTACTCTCCGCCCTGCTCTCACCGGACGCTTCACCCCAGGACCGGCTATCGGCTTGCCAGATGCTGGGCAAGGCCCGCCTCACCACTACTCAGCTGCTCGAAGTGGCCAAGCTAACCCGGCACGCCGGCCCGCTTGGCCTGCCTGCTCTACTCACCGCTTTCATGCGCACCAAGGTCGAAGAGGTCGGGCAGGCTCTCGCATCGGCTTTGCCGGAATCTAGCGGCATTGGAAATATACATCCCACTGACCTACAAAGATTAATGAGTCGTTTTTCCACTGAAATTTACACCCATATTCAGCCTACTATTGATGAATTATTGGAGCGCGAGCAGCAAAAGCTCGAGCGCATTGCCGCTCTGGAGCCCCTCCTCTCTACGGGAGATGCTGACCGTGGACTCGCTGCCTTCAAATCGGGCAAAGGCGCCTGTCTCACCTGCCATCGCATCGGCGAGGTGGGCCAGGCCATCGGCCCCGATCTCAGCACGATTGGCCGGATCCGATCAGGCCGCGATTTGCTCGAATCGATCCTCTACCCCAGCGAAAGTCTCGCCCGCGATTTCGAAACATGGACCGTAGAACTCGTCAACGGCCCGACCTATGTCGGATTAATACAGCGCGAAACGGCCGACACCGTTTACCTAACCACTCCGGCAGCCGAGGAAATCCCCATCCAGAGATCCAATGTAAAAAGCATCACTGCCATTCCCATGTCCCTCATGCCACAAGGATTGGATCAATCCATGAACCAGCAGGATCTGCTCGATTTAATCGCATTTTTGCGGGCCAACAAGTGAAGCCCATTCACGGCTCAAAAACACTTTTTGAAGGAGGGTGACACTTGGGGCCTCTGACTACCGGGAATAGGTTTGAACCGCCGTCGCAATATCTTCTGAGGCATTGGCTAGGTCCTCTGGAATCATGACGGGCTGTATCTCAACTGTGGCGTCAAATGCCAGGAACCAGGGTTCGGCGACAGCGGGGATCCGGTTCGCGTCCTCCATCTCAAAATAGACATGGGCGGTACGGCGGCCGTTTTCGGTCAGGAAATAGGCGGCTTCAGGTTTCATGTCCTGAAGGATAGAGCCGATGATAGAACCCATAGTCCCGTCCTTAGCGGTGCGATTTCCGGCCTCAACCGGAATGGTAACTTTCATGATGAATCTCATTTCTTTTGGAGGCTTGGATTGGAATAACTCGAACGAAATGCCGAGTTTAACCAATCCACTCCCGAATGAGCCAGTCTGAAAACTGGCGCAAGAAGCGGGCAACTTCTGCATTCAATCATCGCAACCTGTCACTGGCGAACTGAAAAGGGCCACGTTGGCAGAGAAGACTGGAGGCATCGGGGATCAACGCCCCCTCCTTCTCCTAATCTTTCTCTTCGGATGAATTTCCCTGGAACGCCCCAGGCCCGATGAATAGAAAAAGAAAAGGAGCTAGATAGAGAAAAAGACCTAGTGGGCGACTGTCACTCGCATGAGATCAGCCACGATCAGCTCAACCTTGGAGGCGGAGTAGTGGATGGTAATTACCGTTCCATCGCTGGCTATGACTTGATTGCCCGGATTGGCAAAATGCCCCAGCACCTCTTGCGCTGACAGGATGGCGAAACGCTGCCCTGCTTTGAGTGGGCCATCAGTATTCACGGCAAGAGTTCCGGCGAGAACGGCTCGCCCATCAACTTGAAGTCCCTTGGCGGAATCCCTCTGAACGGTAACGACCAACGCTGATGAATCACTTTCACGATAATCGCCGGCCACAGCCAGCACTTCGGCCCCTTCAACTGGGGTAACAGCCACGGTGCCTTCGTTGTAGAGAATGCCCTCCACTTTACCAGCCCCCTGCAAGGTGCCTCCCTTCTTCACATCAACCCAGCGGACCGAAGCCACTTTACCGGCCTGCACGTCGAGCACACCTCCTTCGGATACGCGCACTTCGTTGCGACCCGTCAAAGTGATCCCTTTGGCTACAGTTAGTGATTGAGGCGCCTTGCCACCACGAACCTCTAATCCGAGGAATTCAGTATCGGTGCTTACCACAGCCGCAGCCGGCTTCTTGCTGGTATTTTCCATCAAGGCGGTCCACGAAACTCGAGGAGTGCCCCTATCCTCGATATAAGTGATGCCAGCATTGCTGTAAACGTAATCGGACCAGTTCTTGGCTTTTGAGATTTCGCCACCGTCATCGCCAACCCAGTGATGATAGGTATTTGAAAATCCACGAGGCTCGTTCACTCGCTCTTCAAAGAGCAATTTCTTCAGGCCTTCGACCAGATCAGGGAACCTGGCCGAGATGTCATTTGCCTCACCATGATCAGCCGCCAGATCATAGAGCAAATAATTCATCTCAGGGTCCGCCACTTTCTTGCCCTTTTTTGAGACTGGGGATTGTACCAGCTTGTGATCGCCCCGAATAATGGAGGCGGACCCACCCGCCTCGTGAATAACAAATTCGCGAGGACGACGCTCGCCCGAATCCAGCAACACCGGTGCCAGAGAAACTCCGTCGAGCCCTAGAGGAACAGGAGTTCCTGCCAACTCGCAAAAGGTCGGCAGTAAATCAGTCACGTCGACAACCAAATCGCTGCTGGAACCGCTCTTCAGCGTCGACTTCGCGGTGATCTTCGAGGGCCACCGCACCACAGTAGGAACACGGATACCGCCTTCATAAATGCTTCCCTTGTTCCCCTTAAGGCCGCCATTAGCGTCAAACTCCACGTTGTTACTCCCTCCAGGACCGCCGTTGTCGGACATGAAAATTACGAGGGTGTCATCCGCCACTGAATCAGAGTCATCACCATCTCCATTGGGATCCTCCAACGCCGCGAGGATATTGCCAAAGTGCGCATCAATCCGTGTCACCATGGCAGCCCATTCTCTCGACTGATCCTTCAACTTCGCAAAGTGAGAGTCATTGGCGTATGCCTTATCCCACTCCGGGAGAGTCGCCACCTCACCAAAGGGAGCATGCGGAATCTGCACAGCGAGAAGGCCAAAGAATGGCTGCCCTGTCTCGCTGTAGTTCAGTGCGTTGCTCTTCACAAAGTCGAGAGCAGCAAAAGCGTAGGCGTCGTCGCAATAGCTGGTCTCCGGGTACTCCGAATGATCCTGAAGAGCCGGCTCGTTGGGGTATTCCTCTTTACCAACGTAGTTAGCCATAGAGTTGGGAATCAGATGAAGGCCACCCTCAGTCCCCTTCGGAGCCGGAGCGCTCCACAAGGTCGGCTGGAAAAAGGTATGGGCCCGAACGTGATGCAATTCGGTCAGGGCATACTGATACCCATGAGACGTCGGCAGGGTCTGTATATTATCCAGCGTTGGGTTCTCCTGGTCTTTCGACCCTCCGTATCCCCACTTCCCCCAATAGCCAGTCACATAACCGGCTTTCGAAAGCGCGTCGCCCATCGTAATATCATCCGTGCGTATCGCCTTCTTGGCGTTGTCAGGATCATTACGATCCGCAAAGGTATGCCCCTGGTGAAAACCAGTCTGTTGAGACGAACGAGCCGGAGAGCAGACCGTGCAACCATAGGCACGCGAAAAGTTGATCCCCTCTGCTGCCAGCTGGTCGAGATTGGGGGTCTGCACGGTGGGCAGCCCTTTCGCTTTCCTCGCCGCCTGAGCATTCGGCCCGATGCTTCCCCAGCCCATATCGTCGACATAGAAGTAGAGGATGTTAGGACGCTCCGCAGCAAATCCGTTACTGCTCAGCAGGGCGACAATCAGGGAAAGAAGGAGACGTTTCATAGCTTCTGGTGGAGAAAAATTCAGGCCCACCCGGTGTGGATGAGCCTGCATATGGTTTAAGGGATAGTTTGGGGAGAGAGTTTCGTTACTTCTTCTTTTTCTTCGGTGCTTTTGCCTCTTTGTCTTTAAAGCCAACGACAAGATACTCCTGCATGCGCTTCACGTAGCCCTGATGGTCAAAGGAGCAGGCTGCCATTGCTTCCTGATAAGGCTCAGCTCCGTCGCCGATCCAGTCAATCACGTTGAATGTTTTCAACGAGGCGTATGAGCTGGTACGCATCAAATCGTTCCAACAGGCCATCGCAGTGTCCTTGTCGCCGTCCCGGTAGAGCATCCACGCCGCCATGACACGAACGTGGTGGTCATCATCTTCAAGCGCCCTGCGGATGAGATTCATTTTGAGCTCAGCTCGATCCTGAATGTTAAACAAGCCAACCACGGCCCAATAACGAACGCCCGCATCCTCACTCTTGAGCCGCTTGTAGAGCTCCTTGACGTTTTCAGGATCATTTTCGATCGCGAGATTACTGGCCTCAATATAGGTGGATACCGGATACAGTTCCGGATTGCGAACCATCTCAAAAATGGTGAGGCCGTTATCCTCTGCCCGCTTTACAATTTCGCTCTCAGGCAGGAGTCCCGCATCGAAGTGCTTCAACTGCCATGAATCGAGGTCTTTGCGAAACTTCGCAATGACCTCGGCATACTGGGGGTCATCGATAAGGTTATCGACGTTATCGGGGTCCGCCTTGGCGTCATAGAGTTCTTCCATGGGCTTGGTGCCAAAGAAGCGTCCGGTGATAGCATCCGTGCGCCCAGCCTCGTGATAGGCTTGCCATGCCTTGGTAGCCTCCATTTGCCAGAGGTAGTTGAGACGCTGTCCCCACGGGGCATACGGCATGTAGTTACGAATGTAGAGCATCTTGCCCTCGCTATCGCGGATCGCCCTTACATTGTCACACCGCTCG
>CAXBHX010000067.1:0-26899 GCA_963975655.1 uncultured Verrucomicrobiales bacterium | reverse complement strand
ATCGGATGCTACTATCTAGAGAGCCCTGAAAGGGCGGCTTCAACCTTTCTAATATAACGATTTGAAGTCGCACTTTCAGCGCTCTCTAGTTTCTTTCCATTAATCCTGGGGCGTTGCCCCAGGCTAGGTTGAAGCCGGCCCGTTGGGCCTCCTGTTACCACGTTCCCGGCGTTCCCGCGTTCCCGGGGTCAGGCAGCATTCCTTGCCTTTTTCCACTTTCTTATTTTCCGTTCCCGGGGTCAGGCAGCATTCCTTGACTTTTTCCACTTTCTTATTTTCGGCGGGAGCTCCTCCTCATCCGCCTGAGAAAACCTTCGGATCTGTTGGCTGGAATTCGCGGCTGATTTCAAATTCAAGTTCTCCGCGATCCATCGGTGGGACATCGATGTCTCTTTCCACACCGCCCAGGCCAATGAGGTCCGCGTCCAGTCGCCGTAATGCTTTTCAACCAACTCGCCAAGCGATTCCCCGTAGTGGCTTTCTCCTTCTTTGAGAATCTCCTGCGCACGCTTCTCCTCCCAATCTCTGGATGTCTCGGAACTGCGGAAATCGCGGCTCTCCCGGGGCGGTCCATTTTCCAGGATGGAGATCAGCTTCTCTTTGAACGCCTCACTTCCCCAAAACCATCCTCGTTTCACTCTCGCTTCAAAGCTCCCGCCATCCACTTCGTATTCCAGACCGGATTCATCAGCACACCATTTGTCGTACCGGGCGATGAAAGAGCGCCGTCCTCTCGCGGTGTCTTTCTCGCCATAAAGATCCAGTCCTTCTGAAACCGCCAGCCACTTCGGTCTCTTTGTTGGCGGCTGTTGGTATCCCTGGGCAAGACTGCTCCAAGGGTAATCCGTCGAAACCCGATCCACACCGTCGACCAGTCCGGCTCTGCCCGGATTGAGGTGAACATAGTCGATCACCGTTCTCAAATAATCGCGCCAGACCGCACCTCCCGAGTCCTCATTCTCAATCAGGATCGAGCGATAGCGTCCTCCAAAAAGGTGCCCCCACAATTGGTGCTTTGCGTTAAGTCGTCGCGTATAGGCGTTCTGCAGCCATTGCATTCCTTCGACAAGATTCGCCTTGGGAGTACGAAGGACAAAGTGATAGTGGTTGTCCATCAGGACCCAGGCAAAGATTTCCCAATGATAGCGGGTAGCAGCTTCTGAGAGAGTTTTGACGAAAAGTTTCCGGTCATCGTCTCCAAAAACAATCGGTTCCCTTCGATTGCCCCGGGCCATGATGTGATAGCAGGCATTCTCAAACTCGATTCGCGGAGCACGTGGCATGGTGCAAATTGAGCCCACTGAACGAAAAGTCAAGGAATGCTGCCTGACCCCGTTTTCGCTTCTCCTCCCAATCTCTGGATGTCTCAGAACTGCGGAAATCGCGGCTCTCCCGAGTCGGTCCATTTTCGAGGATGGAGATCAGCTTCTCTTTGAACGCCTCACTTCCCCAGAACCATCCTCGTTTCACTCTCGCTTCGAAACTCCCGCCATTCACTTCGTATTCCAGACCGGATTCATCCGCACACCATTTGTCGTACCGGGCGATGAAGGAGCGCCGTCCTCTCGCGGTGTCTTTCTCGCCATAAAGATCCAGTCCTTCTGAAACCGCCAGCCACTTCGGTCTCTTTGTTGGCGGCTGTTGGTATCCCTGGGCAAGACTGCTCCAAGGGTAATCCGTCGAAACCCGATCCACACCGTCGACCAGTCCGGCTCTGCCCGGATTGAGGTGAACATAGTCGATCACCGTTCTCAAATAATCGCGCCAGACCGCACCTCCCGAGTCCTCATTCTCAATCAGGATCGAGCGATAGCGTCCTCCAAAAAGGTGCCCCCACAATTGGTGCTTTGCGTTAAGTCGTCGCGTATAGGCGTTCTGCAGCCATTGCATTCCTTCGACAAGATTCGCCTTGGGAGTACGAAGGACAAAGTGATAGTGGTTGTCCATCAGGACCCAGGCAAAGATTTCCCAATGATAGCGGGTAGCAGCTTCTGAGAGAGTTTTGACGAAAAGTTTCCGGTCATCGTCTCCAAAAACAATCGGTTCCCTTCGATTGCCCCGGGCCATGATGTGATAGCAGGCATTCTCAAACTCGATTCGCGGAGCACGTGGCATGGTGCAAATTGAGCCCACTGAACAAAAAGTCAAGGAATGCTGACTGACCCCGTTTTCGTTTTTTGCTGACTGACCCCGTTTTCGTTTTTTGTGACTCCGTTTTTGACCGTTTTTGCCGTTTTTGAAGAACTTCTCCGGTGTCCGGGCGTCCGAGCTGGGAGCGGGAGACTTGGGCTTGGGCGTGGCGGAGGGCTTTTCTTTCGGGGACGGCTCTGAAGTTTCGGGCACCAGATACTCGGCGTTGATGTTGGCGAAATGATCGATCAACTCCGCCTTGAGAGAGGCATACACCTCAGGGAGCCCCGTTCGCAGATCGCTTTTCTCGGCGACATCTTTACTGAGGTCGAAGAGGGCGAGATCGGTGTGCTCCAATGCGGCGATCTCGGAGTCCCAATCCGGGGAGTGCTCCCTCCCGACATCGGCCCAGAGTTTGTAGTCGCCTTTTCGCAGGCCGATGTTGCCCCAGAGCTCGAAGATCATGGTGCGCTCGGGGATGGATTCCTTCCCGGCCGAAAGCATATGCGGCATGAGCGACATCCCGCGGACCGGGTTCTTGCCATTCATTTCTGGAACAGGGATGCCCGCAGCATCCAGGAGGGTGGCAAAGATGTCGCAGTGCATGGTCTGGGCATCAGAGACGGTTCCCTGTGGCAGCCGGCCTTTCCAGTTCATGAGGAAGGGCACGTTCAGCCCACCTTGATAGGTCGTCGCCTTGCCTCCCTGGAAGGGGCCATTGTTACCGGGGAACCGGCCAGCGGCGACCTCTTCCATGGTGCAGCCGCCGTTGTCGCTGACGAAGACGACGAGCGTGTTTTCGGCGACGTCCAGTTCATCCAGCAGGTCGACGAGGCGGCCGATGTGGTGATCCATGTGTTCGAGAATGGCGACGTAGTCGCTGCGCAGGAAACTGACACCCCGGTCGAGGGCCTTGTTCACCCAGGCCTCGGGCGCAGAGGCCGGCTGCGATTCGTCGATGCGAAGCGGACCGTGCACGGCGTTGTAGGCGAGGTAGCAGAAGAAGGGGTCCTCCGTGGCGGCGCTCTCTCGAATGAAGGTTTCCGCCCACTGCGTGAACAACTCGGTCGCGTGCCCCTCGGAATCATCCGGCACCCCATTATGCTGGATCTTGGACTTCCCGGCCTTGATCCAATAAGGATGCGCCCCACCGATAAACCCGTGAAACTCGTCGAACCCACGGTCGTTCGGCACTTCCCCTTCCAGTGCGCCCATATGCCATTTGCCGAAGGCTCCCGTGTTGTAGCCGGCACCGGCGAGATGCTCCGAGAGCATGGTCACGTCGCGCTTGATGCCGCGATATCCGGGTGAACCGAGCGGCTGACTTCCGGGGCCGCGCCACATGCCGTTCTCCGTCGAGTACTGGCCGGTAAACATGCAGGCGCGGGCAGGTCCGCAGAGCGGGACGGTGTGGTAGTTCGGAAAGCGCACCCCTTTGTTAGCCAGCGCGTCGAGCGTCGGCAGGCGCACCTCGGTGTCCGCGCCGTTCGCGGGCAGGTCGCCCCAGCCGTGATCGTCGGAAACGATGAAGAGAATGTTGGGCCTCGCTTCGTTCGGCGTTGCTCGGTTTTTCGGTTTTTCGGTTTCCGATTGCGGCTTCGCCGCGTGGCCGAAGGGGGTGGCGGCGAGGAACAAGAGAACGGGTAGGATGAATTCGATTTTTTTCTCAAGCATTGATCTGTTAGTGATTTTGTTAGAACTATTGGGCCTTGCGCTTGCGCCAGGACGAGTCATCGATGTCTTTCCCGTGCCCGTTCGTTGAGTCGCTCCTAATCGCCAATACCATCTCCATCGTTATCCACCACTCCACTGAGCGGATTCTCGATCACGGCCTGCCAGGCGATTTTTCGAAACACTTGATCCAGTTCTGCGGAAGGATAGCCCTGCTGACTCCCTGAAAAACTGATGCCGTTCTCGATCAGTTCAGGAGACTTCTGGTAGAGCGTCGCATAGAAGATATAGCCTTCCAATCGATCGAACCCGGTCCCGAGATGACCTCGGTGATCTCTCCAGATGGAACGTTCTTCACCGGTGACCATTTTGTGCAGGCTTTCGACGCCGGGCAGCTCTCCTTTCACCTGCAGAACTGCCGCCTTGGTGACAGCCAGAGACGTGGGGATGATGTAGACTTTGTCAGGGTATTTCTCCTGCATGTTCGAAATGAATCCCTTGAATAACTCGTGCTTTTCGGACTCGAGTTTGATGAGTAATTCGGGGGTATACTCGGACTCGTCCGCTGGTGGCTTTCCGCCGTTGAACGGCCAGAGCCGAATCCAGGCGTCGGACAGATAGAACTTCATATCCGGGTTGTATTGCAGGCAGTAATCGATCCAACAACTGTAGTATTCCGGTTGATCCTCGCTGTAGGGCCCCCACATCATCGCATCCCAACCGGCATTCGCGATCGCCGGCAGCAATTTGGGCGTCGGTCTCTTGTCGAAGCCGAAGATCCCGTTTTCCTGCTCCCACTTGTAGCGGGTGCTGCCTGTCATGCCGCCGCCGGTATGCGTGTAAAGAGGTTGGGTAAAGCCTGCCGCTTCACAAATGTGCGGTAACGTCAGGTAACCGGGCTTCATAAAACTGTGTCCGGTTCCTACGACTCTCAAGACGCCATCCTCAGACTTCGGTAGATTGGGAAAATCCCCGCCATACTGTGTCATCAGTTGCTCGGGATTCAGGTAACAGACCGCATGCTCTGGAAACGCCTCTGCCTTCCAACCAGGATCAGGAGTGAAGGAGCCTCTCTTGTTGGCGACCTGCCCGCGACTGTTTTGCAGTGCCTTGCGGTAGGCGGCGGCCTCTTTTTCGCTGAGCTGGCCATCGCCATCCGCGTCGGATTCCGGGAACTGCTTGAGGAATTCCGCCAGTTGCTCCGGCGTCGTGACGGAGGGTTCTGTTGTCGGTGTCTCAGGCGTGTCCGTGGCGCCCAGTTTTTTGGCGAGCGCAACTTGTTCAACCCGGGAGAGAGTGCCATCCGCATCGGCATCCGCGTCGGGATACTTTCGCAGGATCGCCTTTTCGACGACAGCCCACTCACGCCCGGTCAGTTTTCCGTCCCCGTTGCGATCGACTTGGGGAAATTGGGCCAGGACTTGTTTCGATAGAGCAGGCAGCATCTCTTCGGCGCCGGAGGTGGCGGGAAACACACCGGCGAGCGTGCAGGCGACTGCTAAGATGGTTACTTTCTTCATAAATACTCTTGTAGAGACGTCGACGAAAAAAAGTGTTTCACGACTGCTGGCAGAGCCGATCAGCGTAGTGCCGGGTCTCCGCACCCGGCGGCAGGCTTTGAACTGATAGAGGCTTTGGCCAATTCTTCGCGGCGGGTGCGGAGACCCTTTTCTACTTTTTGCGTCGACATCTTTAGAATGATAAGTGGTAGCGGGCCCCATGTTTGCGTCCCTGGAGTTTAGTTTCTTTTTCATGGTCTTGATTTCTGCCGATTCGGCTTCGGTGGCACATAGGTGACTCCGTCAGGCTCGTGATGGGTGGGGAGCTCTTTGCGCATCATCTCCTTCACCTCGACGTATTCCGGATTGTCGGCAAGATTCTGCCATTCCCAGCGATCGCTCTGGTGGTCGTAGAGTTCCTCGGTTCCATCCTCGTAAGTGATGTAGCGATAGCGTTCCGATCGAAGGCCGTAGTTCTTATAGCCAAAGACAGTGAGGGTGGTCTTGTCCCAGTCAGCTTCCGGATTCTTCATCAATACAGAGAGGTCGTTGCCTTCCAGCTGCCCTTCGGGCGGCTCACAGCCCGTGAGCGAAGCCAGTGTCGGATAAATGTCCAGCAGGTTCACCGGCCGGGTGCTGGTCGTTCCCGGTGTGGTCACGTCAGGAACCACCCACATGAGATTGACCCGGGTAGCCCGTTCCCAGAGAGAGTATTTTGCCCAGCGTCCTTTCTCGCCTAACTGAAAGCCGTGATCGCTCCACAGCACAATAATGGTGTTGTCGGCGTAATCTGATTTCTCAAGCGCTTCGACGATCTGGCCAATGAGGTCATCGACCATGGCCGTGCACGCCAGGTAGGCCTGGATGGCCGGCTTCCACTGACCGGTCTGCCGGATCCGTTTCAGCCACGGATTGTGGGCCATTCTGGCATGGGCCGCGGGCACATCATCGAGGTCATCTTCCCGGAAACCTTCCGGAAGCTTGATCTCCTCGAGCGGGAAGCGATCGAAATATTCCTGGGGCGCGTAGTTCGGCAGATGGGGCTGGAAGATGCCGGCCCCTAGAAAGAAGGGTTCCTCGAGTTCGCCCCCGAGCAGTTTTTCTTTCGCCCAATTGGCGGTGATGCCATCGGGATGATCGTCCAGGGTCACGTCCGGATGGCAGGGTCCCCAATCAGCCTGCCTCGCCCACCCACCCAGGGGAAGCTTGGAGTTAAACTTGAGCCCTTCGAAGGAAGGAATGTCCTGGGTCTTGCTCGGGAAATACTCATCAAAGCCTCGCCCTTTCACTTCCTCATTGAAGTGGTAGCCGTGGAAAAGTTTTCCGGCACCGGCAACGTAGTAGCCGTTCTGTTGAAAAAACTCAGGCAGTAGAACCGAGTTGTTCAGTATCGGGTTATGTATCAACGAACTTTTATTGATGTAGTTACCTGAAGTCGACGGCCTGATCCCGCTCATGATCGCCGCCCGTGAAGGTCCGCAGGCGGGAGCCGCGCAATGCGCGTTGGTGAAGGTGATTCCCTTCGCCGCCAAGGCTTCCAGGTGAGGGGTCTTCGCTTGAGGGTTGCCCCCCAGGACGCCGTTCCAGTCGTTCATGTCATCGACGGCGATGAAGAGGATGTTGGGCTTTGTGTCCTTGTTATTCGCGGCTACTCCCTCACCGAAAAAAGACAAGGTAGCGCCCAACAGAACTGGCAGAAAAAATCTCGTGGTTAGTGTCATGATTAACGTAGCTCTTTAAGCGGAGTCGACCCTTCAGCCAATGAATCGCTGAAACAGGTTGTGGGTGATCTGTTGGACGCGTTCATCAGGCCCTTGCTGCGCAACCCCGTGCCGAATCGGATTCATGTGTCCGGGAGGACTGGAAAGACCATTGGCCCACCAGATCGTGGCGGCGTTAAAAACGACATTGTCCTTGGGGCCATCATAGAGCGTGGCGCTGTATTTACCCACCGTCTTTCCGTTGATGGTGGCATCGCCTTCCGCGACAATATTCATTCCCGGTAGATCCATGGCGGGGGCGCCATGCCACTCCCATCCCAGTAGACCTTTGACGGAGTCGCCCTTCTTCATACCCGTGCCCGCAAAGAGCCAATGCTCCGGCAGTGCACAGGTCCAATCCCCGACACCCATACCACGTCCGGTCTCTTGATCTTTGTCCAGTCGCCCCCCCATGAGCTGAGCGCCATCAGGCCCCATGTTCAGCTCGAAATCGCTCCGGTTGAGTAGCCTTTGTTTTAACGCCTCTGGAATCTCATCCGGCATCGGCATGAACCAGCCTTCGCGCCGCGCGCCACGGTAAGGCGTGCCGTCCTGAGAGGGCAACAAGGGTACGACGCAGAGGACTGAGTTGCCGCCAAAGAAAGCGAGGCTCAAGCCCTGTTCACGGGCGTTGAGCACATTTTGATACATGTCCTGAGTCCAATACTCATCGTGCCCGACCGAGATAAATCCTTTGGCACGCAGCAGACCCTCAGGATCCGCATGAGTGTCGATGTTAGAGATGTAGGAAACATCGTAGCCGTGCTGTTCCATCCAGAACGAAAGCGGAAACTCCCAGGGCAAATACTCGCCGGAACCGCCTGATTTCTTCAACCGGTTCACGGGATGGGTGAACAAGCCGTAAGGACGATCGAAGCTCACCGTTCCACTGGGCACGCCGGTAGAAGATGACCCCTTCTCATGCGGCGTATAGATCGAGTAGTCCGCAGGCCAGCGGTTGTAGGCGGACCAGGTCAGATCGCTGCACTGGAATAATAGGTCGCAAGGACGGTCATCGCGGACGATGAAGATGACGTAGCTCTGGAGGTTCTCCTTCCCGGCAGTGAGCTTGCCCAGATAAACCCCGCTAAGCCAATCCTCCGGAATCTCAAATTCCACGGAGGGCTTCCAGTTGCATTCGCGAACATAGTTTTCGCCCACCGGAGGATCGGGCTGGGTTTGGCCATCGACTGACTCAAAAGTCCGCATGAGGCGTCCGCCGTCGCCGTTGTAGTAACCCGTGCGAAAGATCTCCAGCTTGAAGGAAGAAACCGGATTGGTGCTCACCATGACCTTCAGGGTTTCCCCGGCTCTGACACTGTTGGCGGAGCAGTAGCCCTCGATCCAGGGGCAGCGGCCATTGGGCAGGATCTTGTTGATCTTGCCGGGGAGCTGGCGCGTGTTCGTGAGCATCCAGTCCCGCGTGCCGGGTTTCTCATTTTCCTTCCGGATCAAATCCGATTGGCCGGCCGCCAACAAAGGAGGTGTCGCGTAGGACCCTGCGGCCAAGGTAACGCCCGCAGCTGCGGCTCTTTTAAGTGAATCACGGCGACTCATGCCGTTGGTGGATTTGTCAGATGATTTCATGCTATGTTAGTGTTTGAGAATTGCCGCCAGGTTAAAGTTCACGGTTTGCTCGACGAGAAGGTCGTTGGACACGCCGCTTTCTTCGTTGTACCAGCGGGCAATCCCCGCAATGGTCTGCAGGATGTGATTTGCAGTGATCTTGATATCGAGATCCTGGAGTTTTCCTTCGTCAGCAAGCTCCCGCAGCGTTTCGCGTATCAGGCCGCGGTAGGTTTCGATCCGTTGAACGATCACTTGCTGTTGAGCGGGTTCAAGATGCCGCCGCTCGGGAAAAAGAAGCGCGAATTCCAGTCCATGATCAAACAAGCCACGAACGTGCAGTCGAATCATTTCCCGCAGTCGTTCCTCCGGATCTGTGATTTGTTTCGTCGGCTCAATGACCGCGCGTTCCAACCCCTCCATGGCGTGTAGCAGGATCTGAAACAGCATGTCCTGCTTGCTGCTGATATGGTGATAGAGGCCCGCTTTGGTCATGCCGACTGCCTTGGCAAGATCGCCCATGGATGTTCCTGCATACCCCCGCTGCACCATCAATTCCGCGGCCGTTCGGAAGATCTCTTCGTTGCGCGCCTGTCCTTCCGGCGTCGCCATGGCTTTTACTGTGTTTGCGGATGTCATTGATGGGGCATTGGAATCCTACCGACCGATCGGTAGGTAGGTAGGTCAAGGTGGAATATTTAATCTGCTGTGTTTGGGCAGTAAAAAGGTTACTCATCCTTCCCCTTCACCCCAAAATGGTGCAGGGCATTCCTGACCAGCTTGCTTAGATTTTCGTCGTGATACATGCCCCACGCCGTAGCGATGGAGCCGGTATGGAAGACCCGTCCTCCTTCGGGGCGCTCCCAGTAAATGATCTCGGCGATGGTCTCCTCGTCACCGACTCGAGCTTTGTGGCCCTCAGCATTGAAGTCGAGCACCTTGCGTTGATGCTGGCTGCTGGCGATCGTGACGATGCCTTCAGGCTCGACCAGTCCCTTGATGACCGGGTCTGCCGTGGCTCGTTGCAAGGTCGAGAGGCGCACATCGAATTCGTGTCCGACCGCGCCGATCTTTTCGTCGATGTGACCGAAGGTTTCTCCTGGCTTCAGCTTGATGGGGTGAGGCTCGTTGAACAGGAAATGATCCGATAACTCTACCTGGTAGGGCTGAAACGCGCCGCCCCAGCCGATGCAGGTAAGTCCCACATTCTTCCATGCAGGATAACCACAGAAGCGCATCAGACTGCCGCGTTTGAAGTCGTGGCTATGATAGAGCTCACCGACTTGCGCGGCCTTGCGCCCACCGATGCCTTTTCCAAACTTGCGGCACTCCATCACTTCGCCGGTGTCGTCAAAGCTGACCCGCCAGAACATGGTGTTGCCTGACATGACCACTGCGGATCCGCCGGCCCTGAGGTAGTTGTCGATTCCGTCGTAGGCGCGAGCTGACCAGTATTCGCTGTGCCCATTGAGAAGCACCGCCTCGTAGCCTTTGAGAACTTCCGGATTGCGGTCGAGATCGTGATCCGTGATGACGTCGTATTCGTAGCCGTGCTGGTCCAGCCAGAGATGGAGGAAACGTTCTCCTCGCAGCAGGTGGCTGTATCTCTCATTAATATAGGTCTTGTTAGGGCCAGCCGCAGGCCAGGGCAGCTTTAAACCGATCTTGTAGGTCGGCTGCCCGGCACGATGATCCCGATAACAACTGTAGGTGGCTGCGTCAGGGTGAGAGCTGGGAAGTCCGCCAGTTCCCATCTTAGTCAATTCCTTCCCGTGATTAACGGGAAATGGAGCCGAATTGTAGGCCAGCCAGGTATTCGAAGAAACGAGCACCAACAATGGCGCTTTGGGACGGGCCTCAGGGCGCTTCACGATGAAGGTGGTGAAGTAGCGCATTGGCTTACCATTGATCTCGAAATCAAACCGTCCCGCGTAGGCCCCGGACTTGGCATCAGGGGGAATGCGAAAGCGATGGCTCACATCCCAGCGTGCGTTGTAAAGTTCGTCCGATGCCAATCGAAGCCCATGACCGCGCTTGGCATCCTGAGTCGGATCATACACTGTATCGTGACGCCCGACCGCGGAGGCATCAAAGCTCGGCCCGCCGATCATCCAGGTGCCCCGGTTAATAACTCTGCCGTGGCGCCCGCCCGCACTGACATCGGCAACCCGCGTGCCCCGCTCTTCGGCGAAGGGCCAGCACCCGACCACAGAGGAATTTTCCGGGTTGGCTAATCCCTGATCGGCGAAGCGCTTTTTGATCTGATTCCTGTTGAGCGCCCTATCATAAATTACACACTGAGCTAAATCGCCGTCGTAGAAATGTGAAGCTTTGCCCTCGCTCCCATAGGCCCCGAGACGAAGCGCGGTGTTCGCTGGACGCACCACGCCGGCGAAGGGGAACTCGCCCGCCAGTTTGCCGTCTACGTAGATGCGTTTTGTTTTCCCATCCCAGCTAGCCACAATGTGATGCCAGGTCTGAGCACTGATCAGCCCCGGCTTGGTTTGATGAAGCGATGCCGGATCGTGCTTGCCTCCCGAACCTGTCATGAAAGCGATTCGGCCTGCGTTGAGAAACACACCGACCCCGCAGCTCTTCGGGTAGTCGTGCTGAGTGATCAAACCCTGCCATCCCTCCAAACTGAACGGACGGATCCAGCCTTCCAGGGTCAGTCCGGTCAGACGCCTCTCGCTGGGTAAGCCCTTGGCCACATGCACGTAAGATCCTGGATGAATGGGCTGGGATTTGGAATTCTCCACGCGAACCGTTTCCAACACGGGATCCTCATCACGATTCTCCGGGTCGGATCCCAGCTGCACCACGGACAACGCATACGGCACGCCGCTGCTGACCCGAAATTCGATTTCCTCACCTGCAGCCAGACTCTTCTGGGCGTAGGCATGCAGCCCGGGCACTTTCACCGGCTCATGGGCCGGAATCGTCGCGCCTTTCTCAGCGGCGTGACCCTCGCCCGAAGTCGTCCCGGGCAAAGTCTCCGATTTCAAATAGGCAACCAGATCGGCGATTTCATGGGGCTTCAAGAGCGCGTCGAAGACCTCGGGCATCAGGGAAATATTCGAATACTGCGCTGACTTGATGTCTCGAATTGGCACGGGTTGCTCTACTCCCGGCGCTGCCGCCAGCACGAGATGGTCGGCCGTATCCCTGCGAATCAGTCCGGCCGTTTCGGCCTTCTTCTGCTTCACGATTACCATCTCGTAGTAACGGGCCAGGGAAGCGCTCGGAAAAACAATGGCCTCCATCAAATCGCGCTCGCTTCGAACCGATCCGATACCAGTCAGGTCAGGGCCAAACTCCACGCCCTGCTCGCCCATGACATGACAGGTGAGGCAGAGGGATTTGGCCGCATTGTTGAATATCGCCTTCCCTCGCACAGGATCGCCTTCGGGTAGCAAGGCGGAGAGTTCCGCAAGCCGTGCCTCCTGCTGCGCCTCCGTCTCAGGAACGGGCTCGACCGCATCCGCCAACTGAATCTCCGGTAATGGATTCACCGGCGCGCCCTTTTTTGCAATCTCATGCATACGAGTCACCTGCTTCGTGACAGGATGATTGTCAGGAAGGCTCACGGCCTCTCCCAGTTCGTAAAGTGCGTAGCAGATCGCATGCGTCAAAAACGCATCAGCCTCTCCCGTGCTGGCAGCCAGTAGAGGTTTCGCCGCTCGCAGATCACCAAGTCGCCCCAAGGCCATCGCCGACAGGCGTTGCTCTTGATCGTCCCCACCTGCGAGGCATTCGATCAGCCGTTCCACCGCACCTTGGTCACGCCACAAGGCCACGCTGTGCATGGCTGCTGCGCGGACATCAGGATCCTGATCATTAAGAAACTCCCGAGCCGCCTTTCGTCCCTCTGTGCCGGAAACACGATGGATCGCCCAGAGCGCGGGAAGACGGGCCTCGGCGAACTGGAGCGCATCGAGGTGACGCTCTTCCGCCAGAGACTCAATCGCTCGCTTCACCACGGCCGGCCGTTCGTCCGACAGCCAACCAACCTCAGGGTGATCCCAATCCAGTTCCAGCCCACGTGGGTCCTTAACCACAGGCGCGTCCTCTTTCCGCACACGGTAAATGCCTCCGAGCACGTGAGGCTTGGCGACTTTCGAGGTGGGGCAACAGATCATGTACCAGCTGCCCGTGTCCGCCACCAGTAAACTCCCATCGGCATCTTCAATCACATCGGTGGGGTGAAAGTCCGTCTGGTCGCTCTCGAGAAAAGAGCTCGTCTCCGCGAGGTAACTCGCCCCCTCCCCTTTCAGTTGATGCCGTGAGATACGGCGCAGGTTGAAGTCCGCACACAGTAGATCGCCATTAAGTCCTAACACATCACTTCTCGCCGTCACGATTCCTGATGGAGCCGCCGGTCCCATGTGAGTCATCGTAGGCAGCAAGTCGCCCGCACGAGGATGCGGCGCGAGGACCCGTTCATTCTCCCTGCCATAGACACCACCGTAGACGGCATGGAGAATCCCGTCCCGCTTCCCGGGACCGGACAGATCGAAGAACGTGCCACTCAGGAAACGTTCTCCCGATTCGCTGAAGGCCAGTCCCACGGGATTGTTCATCCCCCCGGTAATGACGACTTCCATCTGGCTGCCGTCGGGTCGAGCCCGATAAATGTGGGCGGCGCTGGAGCGAAATTCCGTGCCATCACCCAAAACGTGATTCTGGGGTTGGAAGCCTCCCTTGGTCCAATAGAAGAAGCCGTCGGGTCCGAGATAAGGCCCGTGCAGATCGTTGCCACAACCATCGACGGATCCGCCATCGAACCAGATCGTTCTCTCATCGGCCACCTCATCTCCATCGGTATCGCGGAGTTTCCAGATGTAGGGAGGAGCGCTGACGTAGATAGCCTCTTCATGAACCAGAATTCCTTCGAGAAACGGCAACGCCTCCGCGAAGACGCTCGCCTCATCGAAAACGCCGTCGTCATCCTTGTCCACCACCCTCAAGACACGATGCTTCGGGTCCTTGAGCTGAACGGGCGCTTTGTCCGTATTGCCAGAGCTGTCGGTGACATAGAGCACGCCCTCGTCATCAAAGGCCATGTGGATCGGCCGCGGCACCAGCGTCGACGGCACCGCGAGTTCGAGCGAGTAACCGTCCGGTACCGTGATGTTGTGCGGGGGAAAGGAGAACTCTTCCGTAGACGCGATCTGTGGCGAGAAAAAGCAGAGGCAGAGCGCGATGCCCTGCAGGGAAATCAATCGGAATGGAAACATGTCGGGTGCAGTTTCGGAAGAAATAGAATGGCAGAAGCGAGTGATATCCGGTAATGGAAAATTCCCCTAAGCACGGGGCCAGTCTTCCACCTTCTCAAAGTCGGCTTCCTGAAAGGCGTCCACCTTCATCAGCCATTGTTCTTCGACAAACTGATCGTGAAGTGGGTGACTGGAATAGCTGCGGTAGGTCGCTTCGTCAGGAAACTCCATCGAGAAACAAAAGGCATAGGGATTCGTCGCGCTGGTCTGGCGGAGCAGGAGAAGATCCCTAATACCGGGAATCTCGCCAAGCACCCTGGCAGCGTCGAAGAACTGGGACTCCTGGTCAGAGGTGACGTCTGGCTTCAAGGTGAAGGAAACGGTGTGAGTGATCATGGGAGTGGAGGCCTGGGAATGACCTGGTGAGGTGTATTTGATGGCCGAGTTGACCGACCGATCGGTAGGTAGGTCAACAGGAAAATGGGTGAGGTAGGGATATGCGTGTGGCCTGAATCGGGGGGGGTGCACCTTCCGGGGACCAGGATTCTGAAGTCTCAGGCAAATCTGATTTGAATTCCTATTAACGAAAGGGGCCACGATCTCTACACAGGGTAAGCGATTTGGATTAAGCTCTAAAACACGAATAAAACGAATCCTCGGCAAGCGCTGCAGGGCAAAGACGCCGTTCGGTGAGAATGGGTTACATCGCCTACCTCTATTCACTTTCGCTCCTTCACTGGCCCCGTCCACGGCATCTCGTCATACTCATCCGTCAGACGTAGGTCGCCGGTTTTCTCCATCGTCTTGAGCAGCGTCGCACGCATCTCTTCCATGACGGAGGCATATTCGGGATTGTCGGACAGGTTCTCCATGGAGTCGGGATCGTCCCCCACTCGGTAGAGCACTTCGCCGGGCTGTTCCTCGAAATGCAGTTTGAAGAAAGCCTCGCCCGCCTCGTCCTCAGCATGATCCAGAATAAAGGACTTTGTCAGGCTGGCATCCATGTCGCGATAACCGCCGTCCACATCCCCGTAGAGCGTTCGCTCCGGCTTGAAGTTGCGAATGTAAAGATACTCGCCTGTGCGCACGGATCGCATCGGATACGGAAGCGCCCCTTTCCGCGCCGCGTCGACATGGCGCTCGCGCCCGGTGATAACCTTATTGCGTGAGGCATCAATCCACCCACTCTTCGGGCTCTTCAGCTGAGCCAGGAAGCTCCGGGCGTCCATCGTATCGGGCACCTCCACGTCAGCGAGTTCCAGCAGGGTGGGCGCTAGATCGGACAAGGTCACAAAGTCCTCCACTCGCCGTCCGGCCTCGATCATGGCCGGATAGCGAACCATCAACGGCACCTTCACTCCGAAGTCGTAACAGGTCGTCTTGCCGCGCGGCACACCCGGCATCCCGTGGTCGCCTGACAGAATCACTATCGTATTGTCCAACTCACCCTGCCGCTCCAGTTCGTCGAGCATCACGCCCAACATCAGATCCAGCGCCTGAATTTCCCCCGCATAGTCGGAGAAATCCCGGCGTACCTCATCAACATCAGGCAGGAAGGCCGGGATACGCCCTTTCAAGTCGTCCGGCTCGATGCCCCAGAGTGCCTTCCCGGAATCTGGTGTGTAAGGACGATGCGTGTTGATGGGGCCGAAGATAAAGAAGAAAGGCTTTCCCTCAGGCACCTCGGTCAGGTGATGGCCCATTACATTCCCCACATTTTCCACCACTTGGTCGTGCCGCTCCTGGCGTTCTGATTCAGATTGAGTCGACCCCACATGCAGTCCGTAACGCGGAAACTGCTTCGCATTCGGCATAGGAAATTCCACGCTTGGCTTACTACCTGGTGAAACATCAAAGGTGATCGTCTTCCAATACTTATCGACGTGATAGCCCGACTCACGCAGCAGGTCACCAAACTTCGGCAAGGTCGTGTAGGGATCTGTCGCCTTGGTGAAGTGATCCCCACCCTTAAACACAGCACTCCCGTTTCGCCAGAAACTCCGGCCTGTGGACAAGCAAGCTCGACTCGGCCCGCAGGAGGCTACCTGAGTGAAAGCATTCTCAAAGATCACGCCTTCCTTCCCGATGCGATCGATGTTCGGCGTGTCCAGAACATCACTGATCGAGGGATGGTCAGAATCCGAATACACACCCGCATGCCGCCCCCAGTCATCGGCGAAGAAAAAGAAGATGTTAGGTCGCTCGTCTGCCGCAACGCTGGCGATCCAGATCAGAGGGAAGATGAAATTGAGTCGCTTCGTCATTGGTAGTGGGAGTCTCATGGGGGCACCTTCATATCTCATGTGAACCTCCATTCTGCCGCACTTTTTAACCCCATTTCAGCACCACTGACCATAGCGCATTTCATGAAATCGCATTAAACCGCGGCACGCTACCGCCTCGCCTCCCCTTCACTCTCCGAGCTACGAAGAGCTGGCCAACCCATACCAGCGGGTGAACCCATCCACTTCCTCACGCTCCGTCCGGTAATTGTTCACCGGAGCCTCACGCTCGGGGTAACCCACCGCGATGCCGCAGACCAGCTTCATCGAGTCCGGCAAATCCAGAACCTCCCGGACAATGTCGGGATACTCCGCCAACGCCGCCTGGGGGCAAGTTTCCAGCTCACAGGCTCGAGCGGCCAGCATCACGTTCTGAAGGAACATACCTGTATCGACCCATGACCCCATCTCCAGCGACTCATCGACAAAGACATACAGTTCCACCGGTGCGTCAAAGCCATGGTAATTTTTCTCCCATTGCGCACCACGAGCCTCTTTGTCCGTTCGCTCAACCCCCAATGCCTCGTATAGCGCCATGCCGCAGGTGAACCGCCGTTTACGATACGGTTCCGGAAATCGATGGGCGTAGTATTGATAGTCGGCCTTGCCCTTATCCCCGGATCGGAATGCTTTCACCATGCGGTCGCCTATCTTCTTCTTAAGATCACCGGCCACGACCGCGACCTGCCAAGGCTGAGTGTTGCCGCCTGAGGGTGCCCAGCGCGCCGCTTCGAGCACGGCTTCGATCGTCTCCTTCGAGACTGGCTTCTCAAGAAACGCACGGGTGGAGGCGCGACCGCGCATCGCTTCGATGATATCCATGGCGCAGGCTAAGCGAAGTGGGCTGAATTTCCACCGGCCAGATGATAGCAACACCGCTCATGAACACTCATGGGCGCTTATCATCTCGAAAAAAGCATCAGCGAAAATCAGCGACTATGAGCGGTTCACTCCATCTCTCAGTATCCCCTCTCTCAATCCCCAAACGGCGCACAACGCTCGCCGCCGGTGTAGCGTTTCAGCAAGGCTCGCATCTGCTCTACTTTCTCCGGATGCTCCGCGTAGAGATCCTTCGACTGACGCGGATCATCCTTGAGGTTGAACAACAAGCCTTCGTTATCCTTACCGTAATCCTCCAGGCCGAAATACTCGAGGTAGTCTGCACTTTCTTTTTTCGAAGAACCGGAAGGCGCATCGATCAGCACCCAGTCGCCCTGCCGCAGCGCATACTTGTTGGCGCTGGTGTTCTGCACGGTGGCGGTCCGTAGAGGCTTCTCATAGTCTTCTCCCTTCAGCACCGACAGGAGGTTGTAGCTGTCGATCGCTTCGGCCTCGCTCAGTTCGCAATCAATCATCTCAGCAAAGGTCGCGGCAAGGTCCACTTGGTTGACGACTTCATCGGACACGGCCCCGGCTTCGATCTGGCCCGGCCAACGCACGATAAAAGGCACCCGGTGCCCGCCTTCGTAGATGTCGCGCTTCACTCCGCGGAACGGACCGGAACTCCAGTGATCAAAGTCCTGCAGCCGACCAAACGCAGCCGTCTCCGTCCCGTTGTCAGCCGTGAAAATCACCACGGTATTATCCGCCACACCGGCTTTCTCGAGCGCATCCAGCACCTTGCCCACCTGAGCGTCGGTCTCGATGACAAAGTCCCCGTAGTATCCCGCTTTTGATTTGCCGTGAAACTCTTCGTTCGGCGTGATCGGATAGTGCGGCGAGTTGAAAGCGAGGTAAGTAAAGAAGGGCTTGTCCGCCGACTGCTTTCCGATCCACTCGACGGTCTTGTCAGTGATGGTGGGCAGGATGTCGTAGGGACTCCAACTCTCCGCCATCGGCCCCGGACGGAAGGTGCCGCCACCGGCAAGCGGATTTGACTTAATCACCGGCAAAGTGGGAATGGTCACAAAGCGGTCGTTCTCAATCCAGCAGTAGGGCGGAAAATTGATCGTGCCGTCTCCCCAATAGTAGTCGAAGCCCTGCTCGGTGGGCCCGTCAGGAAAGGGCTTCGTCCAGTCGTAGGACTCCGACTTGGGATCTCCCGCCTTGACCCCTTCATTGCGGATCGCATCAAAGTCCCAGCCCAGGTGCCACTTACCAAAAGCGCCCGTGTGGTAGCCCTGCTTCTGAAACATCTTGGCGATGGTGAAGTCATCGGGCTCAAACACGGTTCCACCAAACGGCCCCACTATACCGTGGAAACGTCGCCAGTGATGTTGTCCCGTCAGGAGGGCAAACCGACTTGGCGTGCAGATTCCGGAGGAGCTGTGACCGTCGGTGAAGGTCATGCCACCGGACGCGAGTCGATCGATATTCGGCGTCTGGATCTTAGCTTCCGGATCGCCGTAGGAAACGTCACCGACGCCCATATCGTCCGCGTAGAGAATGACGACATTGGGGCGTTGATCGGCTGCGGCAAGGCTCCCGACTGCGGCGGCTAGAATCGTGGCAAGAAGGAGGACGAATCGTTGCTTCATGGGGGTTCTTGATTTCAGATTATCGGAATAGTAACCTACTCGCTCCAGAGACCATCAATAACCAGACTGACCTACTGGCCTCTTCGCGTTTGATATTATTGATATTATTGAGTTATCCGAAGCAGTTAAACCGCCGATCTACGCTCATCATTTACCTAGCAGAAGCATCAGCGACCACAAGCGATTCCCCTCGCCTACCCCTCACGCATCAACGCCGACAGTTGGGGGGGAAGGTTCAAAGTGCTTCATGCACCGCCATTCGGGACCGGTTAAAAACTAAAATGGGGTTTGGGTGGAAGGGCGAGGGCCGACGCTGAGGGAAAGCCGTTCAGAGGCAAACGCCATCGCACATCAGAGTATCGCCGACTCGTAAACAGACTCGACTACAACGAAGGAAACAGAAATAGTCATCCTCAAATGAAAATCCAACTGACTCTCCTCATCGCTGTGTTCTTCGGTTTCCATTCCCAGGCAACCGCAGAGGAAGCCGAGGTGCCCCCACAGGGCCAGGGCTACCATCAGACCAACACCATGGGTGGCGGCGTCGCGTCGATTCCAGTCTCTGGCAAATTCCGCGTCTTCATCCTCGCCGGGCAGTCCAACATGACCGGCAGCGGCCAGTCCAATGAACTTGGGCCACCCCACAACCGGCCGCACGATCGCATTCGCATCTGGGCCAACGGGCGCTGGGAGTCGTTTGTTCCGCAGAAGAAGTTTGGACCGGGCGTGGCCATGGCACATCAACTGGCCGGGCAGTGGCCCAATGACACTATCGGAATCATCAAGGTCGCCATCGGTGGCACTGGCATTCTTTCCTTCCAGCCTGACTGGACGCGCGAATCGGCCGACCGCACCGGGGACGGCCGCAAAGGCAATCTCTACCAGGACATCACGGACGCAGTCAAAGCCGCCCGCAAGGTTTCAGACTTTGAACTCACCGCCTTTGCCTGGAAGCAGGGCGGCAAAGACATGAAGTCGATCGACCTCGGCAATGAATATCTGGCCAATTTTGAGAAGATGCTCACTAGCCTGCGCACCGAACTCGAGGCGCCCGAAATGCCCGCCTTCATCGCCACCTATATCACCCGGGAGGAGTTCGACAACTACGACGGCCCGACCCGCAAGGGCCGCCCGGGTGCCGAAGGCGTCATCAAGGCGCAACTCGACGCGCCCGACCTGATCCCTCAGGTCGTCACCTTTTCGCAAGGCAAGCTCCCTTGCTGTCCCGACGGCATTCACTTCAATACCGAAGGCCAGCTCAAGCTCGGCCGGATGTATGCCGATGCGGTGGAGCAATACTACGCGCCCTAACATGGCGCGAATTCCCCAGCCTACGAAGGACGAACCATCCGCGATTCAGGTGCCCCTCAACCTCTTGAAATCGGGAAACCCTCCAGCATCCTCATCCCTACTTCTTGAGCGTTAGCTCTCGACGGGCGGCTCCTTGACGAGAGCCTTACGGATCAAATGGGCAATGCCGTAAACGATTAGCCACAGTCCCAATATGAATGCGGAAACGGCCCAACCGAGGACCACCGCGAAAGCCCCGTGCGCATCGCTGGCCCAGTCGTCCATCAGTTCGTCGGGCACCGGATCGCCCCGACTCTCGTAGGCCTCCATCTGAATGGCCAGGTCTTTGGTGGTGCAAAGCGAGGCACCAATCATGACGCCCCAGCCGATGACGATTGAGAGCAAAATGAGAATCCACCAGGGAAATCGCCGTCCCCTGAAAAAGCGAATCAAGAGCAAGGCGCCGGGACCCACCAGAAGAATGACGGCAAGGAGAGTGCCTAGGAATTTCCAAATCATGGTTCACCCAACTGAGAGAAGGCGTAAACAGACCTAGTCTGCCGCATGAGCCAGCCTTCGTCCAGACGAGCCTGGCGAAAAAGTCCCGGCAAGGAGCATAGAGAACTTATGTCCGTCCGGGCCGGAGCAATCAAGGCCTTATACTTCAAGTATCGGGAGGATATCTTGTTCAAAATCGACCGCGTGGACCTCAGGCAGAGGCAGACACTCGCAGCGGATAGAAGAAATGATGAATTACAATCAGGAGTTCGTCACTGAATCATCTCCCCCACCGCAAAAACTTACGAAAGAATTTGGAGCGGATTCAGGAAAAGCATTGAATGCTCTTTCCAGATGAGAATTCTCTCTCTATCAACGACAGACCGTGGTGGCGGTGCCGAGCAGGTTGCGTGGGATTTGTTCACGGGGCTGGAGGAGCGCGGTCACGAATCCTGGCTCGTCGTGGGGGAAAAACACACCACGCATCCGAGAGTTGTCGAAATTCATGCTTCCCCGCATTTCGATTACCGGCCTTTTTCCGATCCGGACGTGCAAGCGACCTGGGCGTCGCAACGTCACCACCGACGCCTGCGCGGTGGTGAGGATTTTATACATCCCTACAGCCGGCGCCTGACTGAACTACTGCCGCAACCGCCGGATGCGGTAATCGCTCACAATCTGCACGGCGGATATTTTGATCTACGTTCGCTGCCTGCGTTGACGGCCCAACTGCCAACGATCGCAGTACTGCACGACTATTGGATGCTGACGGGACACTGCGCCTACCCATTCGATTGCGAACGCTGGAAACACGGGTGCGGCGAGTGCCCCGACCTCACGATCCCGCCCGCGATCGATTTCGACGGGACTCGGCGGAACTTGCGCCTGAAGCGTGCGATTTACGAGCGCTCGGAGATCACCGTTTGTTCACCGAGCGAGAGGTTGCTGGCAGATGTCGGGGCATCAGCCTTGCTGGCCGGCACCAATCGAACACGTTGCATTCCCAACGGAACCGATTTGGAACTATTCCGACCCGGCGACCCGGAGGAAGCGCGAAGAAAGCTCGGGCTTCCGCAGAACATCCCCATCGTCCTCATGATCGGGAAGAATATCGAAACGAACCGATTCAAGGACTTCGAATGCGCGATGAAGTGCATGCGTCTCTTTGCAGAGGCGAACCGCAACGCTGTCTTTGTCGCTCTCGGCGGAGAAGAGCCGCTATCAAAACTGGAAATCGGTCCGGTCACACTAATGTCGTTTCCCTACACGGCCAATCGAAGGCGAGTAGCCGACTTTTTTCGCTCTGCGGATGTCCTGCTCCACGCCACCCGTCAAGAGGTCGCGCCGCTAGTACTCGGGGAGGCCCTCGCGAGCGGGTTGCCCGCCGTGGCGAGCCGCGCAGGAAACGCGGAGCAACTTCTGGGCCAAGGCGGAATTACTGTAAAACCCGGAGATGGGTCAGCGCATGCAACCGCCCTCGCCCAACTACTTGACGACGCGGAACTACGGCACAAGATGGGAGTGCAAGCGCGCGGCAGGTCTGAAGAGACCGGAGGCCGCGACGCGATGATCACAGCCTACGAAAATTTGCTCTCCGGGATGATAAAAAACTCAGAAACCAATGCCCGCATCTGATCCCGTCCCACAATTTACGGTGGTCTATCCTGGATTCGACGTACGGGGTCACGCTGCGGAGCGACTGCGTGCCTGGATCGGTGAGCAGACGTTGCCGAGGAGCCACTATCGAGTCGTCGCAGTTCTGAACCCTGACTCGAAGGAGGAACCCGACGTTCGCGATGAACTCGGACCCGGCGATAAGCTGATCTACGAGCCAGTTGAATCCGACACAGCGATGTGGAACGCCGGGGCGGTTGTGTCCGACACTCCCTGGCTAGTTTTCACAGAAGGCCATAGTCCAGCCCATCCGGAATGCCTCGCGGCTCTCGACCGGTGGCTGGAAACCAAACCTGACGCGCAGGTCGGAAACTTTGCGATTGGTCACCCCGATGACTATCAGATGGCAAAAATCAGCGACCGCTGGTTCGGAGAGCAATCGGAAAAGTGGGACAATGACTGGCCGCGACTACACAGGGCTGGATTCGCGATCCGACGCGACGTGTTCGAAAAATTGGGTGGCTTTCAGCCATTCGGGCAATTCGGCCCTCCTCTTCTTTCCGCAAAGTTTCATGCCGCAGGCTTCAAGATGGAAGTTGTCCCCGACGCCACAGTCATTCATGTCGACGACCACGATCTATACGGACATCACTTCGACACAATTGACTTTGTCCGCGGAGAGTGCGCGGCTCGGGATACGGAGGATCCCACCTTCTTTGAGAAATACTTTGGCCACCACGGCCCGTGGCGAAACCGACTGACCAACGACTCAGACCGGATAAGGGATGCTATCAAAGCAGCATCGCGATTTGCCTTCGAAGAACGCAGAATTTCTGTCGATCTCATTGTGGCGGTCCGGCGACTCCTCCCGGATATCCTTAGCACGGAGGAGGCCCGCCTGGCGCTTAGCGAAGCCATTACAGAACTAGAGGAATCGACACTCCTTCATCTACCTATTCCGAAAGAGCTACGCTACAAATGGTTCGTACGCGCCCACCGGCGGGTCGTCGAGACGCAAGCGAGGATGTGGATTGCAGAGAAGCAGGCGGAGGACCCACCTCAAACGTCAATGGGATTCCATCGCATCGACACCCTGGGAGCCGCATCTCTCGGAGGTGTTCACGCCCTCGAAAAATCAGGGGATCGCCCCTTCCGTTGGAGTGAACCCTTTCTCGTTCTTCAGTTTTCACCGGAGTGCTCAGTTAGCGAAGTCCGGATCGAGACTGGGAGGCTTCGGGATGACCCGAACAATGGTGTTATTCTTGCTGCGTGCGGGCCGTATCCACTCGATTCGTCGTGCGTCCGAAAAGAAGACGACGGCACATTGGTCTTTTCGATTCCGGAAGACCTTCAGGAACAAGTCATAGAAAGCGGCCTCAGCCTTCTGATCGAGCCAATCAATTCCAGCCTTCTCTGTCCGACCGAGACGCGCAAACTTGGAATCCCTGTCTTTTCCGTCGCGATATCTTGACCCCCGATTCTGGCCAGGTCCCGGTTTGATCATCGCCTTCAGCGCCTGGCAATACGGCAGGAGACTATCCACCCAGTATGAATGAGGAAACGACGCATCCCGCCATCAGCTAGGTAGTAGCATTGGCGAATCGCAGTCAGAATACTGCTATTCATGCAACACTGACTGAGCGACACTTTTTCTAACTACACTATCTCTAATTCGATCGAATAGACAAACTGAGCGAGACGTGGCAGGGCCAGGATTACGACCTCAAACAAAATTTCCGCAAACATTCAAACCAACCAATTCTTGGCACTATGCGGTGACCCTTCATCGTGAAAACTTCTTGCTCTGAATCTCAATTGCCTCATACCAATACAATGACAATTAGTGAGACAGCGGCAGACGGGCTGGACCAGATCACTTTAGCAGGAGATGCTGACCTTGGTGCCGTACCAATGTTCCAAGCGGCAATGAGGAAGAAAGTGAAGGGTGGAACCAAGCATCTAGTCGTCGATTTTTCTGAAGTTACCTTTGTAAATACACCCATATGGGCAGTAATTGTGGAGTACTACCAGAGCACCATCAAATCCGGGCACAGCTTCGCTATCTCGGGTCTCAAAGGCAGAGTTGAAGCATCTTTCAATATAGTTCGACTTGGCGAATTCATTCAGCACTTCGAGTCCGTCGCAGAGGCTCGCGAGAATCTCCTGAAAGAACCCTGACCACACTGACACTTCCCTACATCGCATCAAACCATGATGACTGAATTCAGTGGCTACCTCAGGCTTTGCAAAAGCTTGTTCTACTGGCTTCTCATTGCTCCATTTCAAAAAAAAGGCTACCGGTTTTCATTGATATTTCCTCAGATCGTTCGCATTGGCGTACACGCAGTCCCTATGGCTGCTCTAACAACCCTGACCATCGGTCTTGTCCTTGCCATGCAATCCGCCGTGCAACTGGAAGCACTGGGAGCTGAACAGTTTGTTCCCGGCTTGGTGTCATCCAGCCTTGTCCGCGAACTCGCCCCACTCATTGTTGCCATTATTGTCATCGGCAGAAGTGGTTCCGCTATCACAGCTGAACTCGGCACGATGAAAGTTTCGGAGGAAATCGACGCTCTGGAAGTCATGGCTATCTCCCCAATGTCATTTCTCATCTTACCTCGCTTTATAGCCATGATACTTATGATGCCCGTCCTGACTATATTCGGCATCTACGTCGGAATGTTTGGCGGATGGATCATCACCTCCACAAATCTGGACATGAGCACCGCCTACTTTGTCTCACACGCTTTGGAGTTTATCGAGACCCAGGATATCGTTATCACTCTGGGGAAAAGCGTGATCTTTGGGTTTCTCATTGTCACAATTTCATGCCACACCGGACTCAATGTTCGTGGCGGAGCTGAAGGCGTTGGTCGAGCCACCACCCGGTCAGTCGTGCTTTCGCTTTTTTCCGTCTTCATCGCCAATGCCATGGTCACCGCCCTGTTCTACTTTTAATGGAGGAAAATCAAAACAGTTCCCAAGACTCAGGCCGCCCCCTCATTGAGGTGGAAGATCTTGTCAGGAAGTTTGGAGACACAACCGTCCTCAACGGGATCAGCTTCAAGGTATATCCTGGTGATACCTTCGTCATTATGGGAGGAAGCGGATGCGGGAAGAGCACTCTTCTGAGGCATCTCATAGGTGCTGAAATCCCGACCGCAGGATCAATAAAGGTCATGGGGCAGGAACTCACCACTGCATCAATCCGGGAACTTGAGGACGTCCGCCGGCAGTTCGGGATGCTATTCCAATCCGGCGCCCTACTTCAATCTCTCACTGTC
The DNA here is from genome assembly GCA_963975655.1 of uncultured Verrucomicrobiales bacterium. Classification (GTDB taxonomy): domain Bacteria; phylum Verrucomicrobiota; class Verrucomicrobiia; order Verrucomicrobiales; family DEV007; genus Arctic95D-9. Next base: position 1,612 of record CAXBHX010000067.1, on the reverse strand, counting down.
GGTGAAAACGTAGCGCTGCCACTGGAAGAACATGCCTCTCTTGATCCCTCACTCATCAACCTCGTTGTGAAGATGAAACTCGAACAAGTTGGCTTAACGGGTCATGGAGATAAAATGCCGTCCGAAATCAGCGGCGGCATGAGAAAGCGGGTCGCCCTCGCCCGGGCCCTTGTTCTGGACCCTCCTCTCGTATTCAGCGACGAGCCTACAGCAGGGTTGGACCCGGTGATGACGGCCGTGATTGACGATCTAACGAAGAAGCTGACTCAGAAAATCGGCGCTACCGTAGTCGTCGTGACCCATGACATGGCGAGCATCTTCCGAATCGCCACACGCATCATCATGCTTGGCACAGGAGAGCAGCAGGGCCAAATCGTGATCGACGGCACCCCGGAGGAAGTTAAGAATAGTGACAACCCTATCGTCCAACAATTTGTTAGCGGTAATGCCGATGGCCCAATCCCCTATCGCTCCGAAGGAGACAACTACAGTGATATGCTTCTTGCCAATGGCTAATAGCTGCCCTGATATTCCATTCACTCGCTAGAAGAAAACTAACCATGAAGAATAAACAAGATGCTCTCGTCGCCCTATCGGTGATCCTATGTGCACTTGTACTTCTGGGAGCTCTCGTTTTTTCCATCAGTGGAAACCCGTTCAAAAAGCCGTCCTTGTCTTTCACCGTCGATTTCAGCACCGTTGCCGGTATCTCTCCGAATTCACCGGTATATTATGCCGGACAGAAAATCGGCAGAGTTGAGAGTCTGGAGCAACTCGCGCCCAATAGCCGAATCGATCCTGACGCAGTCATACGCCTCCACATCAGCATCACGGAGCAGCTGGAGATTCCATCCAACATTGAGATTTCTATCACCTCCGACTCGATGCTGGGAGAGCGCTACGTCTCGATCAGGAGAGTCGACGACAGCGGGGGATCTCTTTCCGGAGAAGCTCAACTTCTCGCCAATGCTCCAAGCTCCATGCTGGAAACGCTGATCCCGGGAGGGTCCGAATTATTGAGTGACTTGAGAATTATCGCAACAAATCTCAAAACGTTCACCTCTGATCTCAATTCTAAAAAGGGTGGGAAGAACCTCTCTGATTCCTTCGAGAATCTGAGTGAAATTACAACCAAGGTGAAAACTATTCTCAGCGACGAAAGTGGAGACATCGAAGAACTCTTGGGACAAATCCATACAATCTCCGACAATCTCCTCATTCTGTCGAATGACCTGAACGATCTAGTCAGCGGCCCCGAGGGAAACCCTGAGAAAGGAGTAATCACTCGCGCTGATCGACTACTCACCGGATTCGAAGATCTTTCAAGAGAGCTCAATTTAACGATCCGGGGAACCAGCAGTGAACCCGGGCTTCGCCAGAAAGCCAATAGGATTGCGGATGAACTGGACGCTATTCTCGCAGGAGCCGACAACGAAGCAGGGATGCGGGAACGCCTCAACTCTACCATATCAAAACTCGATTCAGTCCTACTCGAAACACAGGCACTGATAATCTGGGGAGAGTATATTACGGGAACGCTAGCCGAAAGACCCAGCCGCCTGATTTTCGGCAGCGAACTTAATGAAGTTCCGACAAAAGAGCAGATTGTAGA
>CAXBHX010000066.1:0-27273 GCA_963975655.1 uncultured Verrucomicrobiales bacterium | reverse complement strand
CCCATGCCGCGCTCCCCTCGAATTGAATACGAAAACGCGATCTACCACATCATGGCCCGGGGAGATCGTCGTGAGCCTATTAAAAGGGGTCATATTAAAAGGGGTCAGGTGACAACATTTGACATTTGTGCGATCCCCCCTCAACATCAACCCCATGCCGCGCTCCCCTCGAATTGAATACGAAAACGCGATCTACCACATCATGGCCCGGGGAGATCGTCGTGAGCCTATTGTGTTTGATGACGAAGACAGGCAGACCTTCATAAGAACCTTGGCCCAGGTTTGCAGACGCAACGAATGGGAAGTCTTCGCCTGGGTCCTGATGGACAATCACTATCACTTGGCGGTGAGGACTCCAAAGGCGAATCTGGTGTCGGGAATGCAATGGTTTCAGAATACATTCACCCGTCGAATCAATGTGAAGCACCAGCTGTGGGGGCACCTCTTTGGCGGGCGTTACAAGGCCATCCTGGTGGAAGATTCTGCCACAGGCGGGGAATCCCATTGGCAATCGTATTTAACGACCTTGATTGACTACATTCACCTGAATCCGGCACGTGCAGGAATCGTGGATGGAGGAGAAACCGGCGTGTTAGAGTATCCTTGGAGCAGTGTTGCTCAGGGGTATGCCAAGCCCCCGACAAAGAGACCAGAGTGGCTGGCAGTGAAGGAGGGCTTGCGGTTACTGGGGGAGAGGGATGAGGCCCGGGGGCGACGCCGCTACATTAACCGGCTGGATGCATGGGCAGCGCAGGAGGAAAAGGAGCATGCAGGGCTGGTGGAGATGGAGGGACAATCTTTGCAGAGCACGCTTCGTAGAGGGTGGTATTGGGGATCACAAGAGTTCAAGGAACGATTGCTGGATCAGTTCGGTGGATCGGGATCTGAACAGAAAAGTCGGAATGATCGAAGCACTCCCATGGGGCGAGACCATCATCTGGCGGCGGCGGAGCAAATCATCGAGATGGCTTGTCAGCATTTTGGCATGAAGGAAGAAGCGTTGTTTGAGCGTAGATATGGAGATCGGACCCGTGCAGCCATCGCATGGAAGGTATGGCGACATACGTCGGTTCCGAATCAGTGGATCGCGGAGAGGATGAATCTAGGGTCGCCTGCCAATGTGAGCCAGGCCGTGAGAAGGTTTGAGCAGGTGGATGAGAGCGAGTTGGCGAAGGTAGCGCGCGAGTGGAAAAAGAAGATTGTTGTCACCTGACCCCTATTTTTGCGCTATCCCATCGAGTCGAAGCCGGCAGCCTGAGGCGCAATGACGGCAGACATTCCACCTTTTGATCTGTGACATCGATCAGTTCACTCCCTACCTCTGAAATGACGGTAGATACTCCCGGCAGCACCTCTTCCAATCCAATGAAAGCGGACGAGTGGAAGGTGACAGAATAGCAGCACTCCGAAAGTCTCACGACTTTCGCTACCATCGAATCCGTAGCGAAAGTCGTGAGACTTTCGTATGCCCTTCCATACCAGAACCCCGCCTCCATCTACAAACCTGAATCCCCCATTAGATCATGCCACAACAACTCCAGCATTTTCATTCGGCGGTGACCGTGATACACCAAAGCCTATGAATCTCCCCCAACCGATTTCATTACTACTCACGGCCACGCTTCTCTTTGGGCAGGCGGCATCAGCAGAGGACAACGACCGCTTTGCCCGCATCGTCCTGTTTGTCGACGAAACCGTCGAAGTTCCTGAGGGCTACCAGACAACCCTCGGCTCGCTCGCCGAGCGCACGGAGCTATTCATCGATCAATGGATGACTCACTGGGAACTTCCAATCGAACGGAAAAGTATCTTTTCCCGAGACAGTGAGGGCGCCATCGAAGTCACTCTAATTCAGGGGAAACTTCTCAATTCCAATGGCCGAGCCGCCCTCCCCGACCTTCAGCGGCAGGCGATGCAGAAAGCGGGCCAACAACTCAAACTTGGCCCTGACAAGGAAACCATCTGGTGGATCTTTTACCACTATGAAGGAGTAAAAGGCTTTCAGGGCGGAGTCCGGGGATCTGGCGGAATGGCCGTCAACGCATTCCCGGATGACACTGCAAAAGTCGACCCAAGCTGGGAATTGGCCTCCGAGCCCATGGTGGAGGATTCCCTCAAAGGCACCATTCATGAATTCGGACACGCACTTGGCCTACCTCACATCGGCCCCCGCCCCGGACTCGATCTCGGCAATTCCCTCATGGGACCCATCAACAAATCCTATTGGGGGAAGAGCGGAACCGATGACGAACGGGTCTACCTCAATGAAGCCTGTGCCGCCCTGCTCTGTCGCCATCCCGTTTTTAAATCATCCAGCAGCAGCGACCCGGAGATGCCGGCCGAAATCCAAGTTAAGGATCTGACTGCGATACGATCCAATAACGGAGAAAACATTACCATTCGCGGCAACTTACAAGCCTCCGGGATTGCCAGCACCGTCGTAGCCGTTGATTCCGAGCGCCATCAGTTCGGTGACTATTGGTCCCGCTCCTACACGGGCAAGGTCGATCCGGAAACGGGCGCCTTCGAGATCAACATCACGGAACCCTTTGAGTCCGGCACCGTTTATCTTTCCTTCTGCTTCGACAACGGGGTCAACACCAGCGACGGAAAACAGATCTTCCAACGCGGCTCCTCTCTCACGATTCAATACCCTCAGGATCTGAAATAAGCATGACCCCCGAGCTCAAGCAACAAATCCTCGACGGTGATCTCGACGCCTACGGCGACGTTGTTCGCGAATACCAAGGCATGGTGCTGGGGTACACACTCAAGCGACTTGGTGACTGGACCCAGGCGGAAGAAGTGGTGCAACTCACCTTCATTCGGGCCTACCAGAAACTGGACGAGTTTCGACCTGAAGAGGAGTTTGGCGTCTGGCTCTGCGTCACCGCCAAGTACATGATCCTGACGGAGCTCGAAAAGAAGCGTCGAGAAGCCCGCAACAAAGACAACTACCAGACCGCTCTCGAAATTGAAATCGGCGATTCCCTTTGCGATGGCATTGAACTCGAGGAAGAAGGCGAAGACGTAGCACTGCTTAAACACTGCCTTTCCAAACTTCAGAATGAGGCCGCCAGCGTCATCGAGCTGCGCTACTTCGAAAAGCAAAGCTGCAAAGAGATTGCTGAATCCAAGGACCGATCAGTGACCTGGGTCACCTCGACGCTAAGCCGGGCGCGCCAGACATTGAAGAAGTGTCTCGAGCAGCAGCTGGCTTCGCCCTCCCCCCTAATTTCGCTGTGACATTACCCGGCCTTCTCCCCTACTTCTCATGAAGCCCGACACCAAAGCGGCTTCCCTCCCATGAAAGACGAACGATTCCAGGAACTCCTCGAAGGGTTCATAGATCGCTCCCTCGACGAAAGTGCGTCGAAGGAGCTTCTTGATGCGTTCGCTGCAGATTCGAATACAAAGCGCCGCTTCATCGACGAGCTTCGAGTCGCCAACGCCCTTCATGGCTTGGCGCTTCACGAAAAGGGGCGCATCTCTCGCGATGTCACCGAGAGCATCGAGCTCGGCCAGGACAGCCCCGATTTCAGCGAGGCGGTTCTGGCGGAACTACGTAGCGAGACCAAAGTGATTCGCTTTACTTTTGCCCGTGTCGCACTGGCCGCTGCAGCAGCCATCGCTATCCTCATCGCGGTGGGGTCTATCGATCGCATTCCACCCATCGCCCCCGGACTCGCGACGCTCGCTCACGCCATCGATGCCGATTGGACAGATGGTCAACTCTACGAGGACGGACAAAAGCTGGGTCCCGGCATCATTCGGCTCGATTCCGGCGTCGCCCGACTCGACTTCGCCAAAGGCGTCCGCGTTACCCTCGAAGGTCCCGCTAAATACGAACTGATCGCTCCCGGTGAAACCCGCCTCCACTCCGGTTCGCTCACCGCCCATGTACCACCCGAAGGAATCGGTTTTCAAGTCTACACTGAAAAGGTCGACATCACCGATCTCGGCACCACTTTCGGAGTTTCGGTCGGCAAGAACGGCGAAACTGACGTCGATGTGTTTGAAGGCGAGGTCGAAGTCAAATCCGTCGCCAGCAAAGAGGAGAAGATCATTCACGAAGGCAAGACTCTTTCGATGCGCAACAAGTCCGATCCCCTCACCCTGAAGAGATTGAAGCCCCGCGACTTCAAACCCGGCTGGCGGGAACTGTTCGGCGTGATGAACACCGGCGGTCGAATCCGGTTTATCAACGCCCAACCGATCAAAGATCCCACTACTGTCGTCGATCGCGACAACATCATCGTTTTCCCTGAACGCTTTGACCTGACTCCAAACCAAAACGTGCCTGTGACGCTGACCGAGCCCGGCACCTACACCCACAAGGAACACATCGATGCCACGGAGAAGCTGACGCTCCGTAATAAGAAAGTAAACACCTACCTGCTTCAGTACAACCCTCCCCACGTTGAAGGCATCCCCGTATCCGACCAGATTGCCTTCCAGGGGCACGTCACCTTTGACCGTCCTATTCTCGGCGTCATCACTGATTTGGAGCTTCTTCTCGCGACTGATGACAGCCTCGGCAAGAAGCGCTTTACCTACCCTGACAATCTACTGCGCGGACTCGAGCACGGCGATACCCTCACCCTGAGCGAAGATCGCCACACCCTCACTATCGACTGGCTTGTGATGCAGGCTATCCAGAAGGGCCGCGACCAGATCCGCGTCATCGTCGACGCAACATCGCCTCACTAACTTCCTCCAACCCATCCTCTCAATGAAACGCCCTACCCTAACCGCAATCCTGATCGGCATTTCTGCGACCGCGTCTGCTGACGTCAGCCTTCCCAACTTCTTCTCCGATCACATGATCCTGCAGCAGCAGATCAGCAACACAATCTGGGGTTGGGCAGATCCCGGTGAGAAGGTCATCATCACCGCCAGCTGGGGCACCGAAGCCAGCGCCAAGACCAACGATCAGGGTCAATGGCGAGTCTACCTCGAAACACCGGAGTATGGAACAGGCCACCGCCTCACCATCAAAGGCAACAACACTATTGAGCTCAGCAACGTCGCCATCGGGGAAGTCTGGATCTGTGCCGGTCAATCCAACATGGGATGGTCCATGGGCAACAGCTTTGAATCCGAGGGCGAAGCAGACGTCAATCTGCCCGACTTCCGCATCTTCAAGTCCTCTCGCGAACACTGGCATGAGCCACTCGAACAATCCCGGGACCGGCTCAGCACCTGGAAGCCTTGTGATCCTGAATCCGCTGCCGAAACCTCCGCCGTTTCCTACTACTTCGGCAAAAAACTGCATCAGGAACTTGGCATTCCAGTCGGCATCATTCAGCAAGCCTTCGCTGGCACGCCCATCGAAGGCTGGATGCCCTGGGATATCCAGAAAGAAGATCCTCGAGCTATCGCCCATCGGACCGGCTACGACGAAAACGCCACCCGAATGATAGAGAAAATGGGGCAGACTCCTGAGAAAGCCCTCGCCACTTTCGAAGCTGAACTCGCCGACTACAACGCCCTGATCGATTCCGGTGAAACGATGAAGAACAACGTCAAACAACTCTCCCCGCCCATCATCACCAAACCCGCCAATCTCGGGCACCAGTATCCCGGTCATCAGTACAACGCCATGATCTACCCTATCCGCCCCTACGGCATTCGCGGCATGATCTGGTATCAAGGCGAACGCAACGCGAAGAACGCTCCCCAGGCCGAGCACTACCGCAATCAGATCGCCACTCTCATAGGCTACTACCGCAAATCCTGGCACGAATTCTCCAACGGAGCTGTGTCCGACACCTTCCCTTTCCAGCTCACCCAACTGCCGAGTTGGAACCCTCCCCAAACTGAACCGGTCGAAGGCGCTGAAGCCTCCTGGGCAGTCAGTCGCGAAGCCATGCGCTTGGCCACCAAGGACATTCCCAACACCGGCATGGCAGTGAGCATTGACACGGGCAATCCTATCGACCTTCACCCTAAGAACAAAAAGCCCCTCGGCCTGCGCCACGCCTACCACGCCCTTCAACACACCTACGGAAAAGACATGGTCGGCGACGGCCCGCAGTACACCGGACACGAGATTCGTGATCGCCGGATTGTGCTTTCTTTTGACTCCCTCGGCAGTGGTCTCATGGCTGCGAAAGAGGGCCCCATCAACACCTTTGCCATCGCAGGGGAAGACCAGGTCTGGCACTGGGGATTTGCACGCATCAAAGACGGCACCGTCGTCGTTTCCTCTCCCAAGGTCGACCAACCTGTCGCAGTCCGCTACGCCTGGGCCATGAATCCCTCGCAGCGAAATCTGCTCTACAACAAGGAAGGCTTGCCCGCATCGCCCTTCCGTACGGACGACTGGCCGCTCTACGATTCTGAGGCTGAGTTGGTCGAAGTGAACAAACCCGCCAAACCCGAAGGCCACGTTTCCAAAGACTGGGAACGCCCGAAGTCGACTCAGTGAACGAGACACGTTACGCAAAGGTAGGATCGGACGTCCCCGGCCCGCCGCGAACAACTTGCAGCGAACATCACAGACAAATCCGCGGCGGGTGGAAGGCCACCCCTTCCGGACGCCCCGCCCACCTAAGACAAAGACCGATCTCACCCAGGGCTATTCGTGAAACACTTCATCATTATCGTTCTATCCTTGACCGCGTCCTACTCGACTGCAGTCGAAACCACCGCGTTCACGACCAAACCTGACGGCAACTTCTCCGCCGAGCTGATTCCTTCCCAATCTGGTATTCACCAGCTTTGGCTCACCTACCGTAGCACCGCCCCGGAGGCATTCCCCCTCTCAGCCACCGACGGAGCTACCTCACTCACCCAAACGGGCCAACCAACGCCAGCTGAAGCGCAGCACTTCCGCCAGTTCCTCGGGACGCTTCCTGCCACCATCGACAGCCCGTCCACCATCACGCTCAACGGCCAGGCTGCCAACTTCACGCCAACCCGACTCGAACTGATTCCGGCTCCCTCTCTTTCTCTGGAACTCGAACCTCTCCTCCACGCTTCACTCGGCTTCTACGACCAACTCGTTCGCACTCCCAATGGACTCTATCGGGACACCTACAATATTGGTTCACCTCCCCGCGATCAGCAGGACCGCCATCACTATCACCTCCCCCGCCCCAACTCCACCTGCTCCGTCTCCGCCGTAGGCGTCGGCCTCATGGCACTTTGCATCAGCCACGAATTGGGCCTCGATGACGACGCAGCCGCCAAGGCCTTGCAAACCCTTCGGCTGATCAATGGAAAAGATCCTGACATCCAACTCGATCGGGATCCAACCGGGTTCCTTCGCCACTTCGTTTCGATCTACAATGGATCGGGGCGCTCTGAGTTCTCCACCATCGACACAGCTATCCTCGCCGTCGGCGCCCTCTACTGCCGCAACACATTCGACAGCCCTGAGGTTCGAGAAGAAGCCGATGCCTTCTGGCACTCCGTCGACTGGTCAACCGCACTGGCTCAAGCTGACGGTGAACGCCTCTACATGGTGCTTCAAGACGGCCAGCCCGATCCCAATTCAATAACAAAACTGTTCAGCGAATACTACCTGCTCGCCTGGCTCATTCGTGAATCCGAAATCCAGCAAACGGGCTCAAGCGAAGTAGACCTGTCCCTCACTCTACGATGGCCCTACCGCGACATGACCTTGCTCACCGATGGCCGACCTAGCGCTCACTCTTCATTCCAAGTGCAGTTCCCCCTCTACATGTGTCACCCCGCGACAACCGACCCCCTCTACTTCAGTTTTGCCGGTGCTCAAGCCAGGGCCGACCATCTCACTGGATCGGAGAGCAGCGGAAACCAGACTCACTGGGGAGCAGGTGCCGGAGGGACTCCCGCCCGGGGCTACGTTGCTTCCGACTTTAACAACAATCCTGGAAACATCGCTTCTCCCCGAATCATTGGCGGCTTCCTGCCGGTCTATCCCAAAGCTCAGGCACACCTGATTCAACTCTACAATAACCCTGACAGACGCCTGCAAACGCCCGTCGGAGATTTACTTCCCCGCTTCACTCCCGACGATCCCGAATGGCAGCACCACCGCATCGAGTCCATCGATTTCTCCTCCATGATGTTCGGCCTCGCGGCCATTCACCCCGACCTCGGCATGACCTTCTTTCAGGAGAAGACCCGGTTCACCTTCCCTCCTCCGGAAGGTCGTTGAATTAGATTTTTCACTTTCAGTCGGAACCGCGATGACGCTACGGTGTTTGATTCAGCAGAACGAATCGAGCCCAACCCGTCGAATACGATGTCATTGCGTTACCTCCCTACCTTCATTTTCCTGACTTTTTCTGCATTTCCCCTCGTGGCGCAGGAGGATCTCGCCCCGAATCAACTCGAATTCTTTGAAGAGCACATTCGCCCGGCCCTGGCCGACTACTGCTTCGAATGTCACTCCGAGGAAAGCGGAAAGACCCGGGGCGGCCTCCTTCTCGATACCTACGAAGGCATTCGTCAGGGCGGTGACAGCGGAGAAACACTGGGGCTCGAGGACCTTAGCGACAGCCTCTTCATGCTCGCCATCACCTGGGACTACGAAGACTACGAGATGCCTCCTAAGACAAAGATGCCACAGGACGTCATCGACAAATTCAAAACCTGGCTCGAGATGGGCGCTCCCGACCCTCGTATGCGTGAAAAACTGTATGTCGATTCCACTGTCGACATCGAAGCAGGCAAAGAACACTGGGCCTTCCAAAGGCCAAAGCGCCCCAGTGGTAGAGCCGTCGACACAATCGTGTCAGCAAAACTCAAAGACGCCGAACTCACTCCGGCAGAACCAGCAGATTCCCTGACTCTGCTTCGCCGCCTCAATTTCGACCTCATTGGCCTGCCTCCTACACCAGGCGAAGCCCGCGCATTCCACACGGCCCACCAGAATGATTCCGAGGCCGCCATCGAAGCCAAAGTCGACGAACTCATGGCCCGCCCACAATTCGGAGAGCGCTGGGGACGTCACTGGTTGGACGTGTCTCGCTACGCCGAGTCCGCGGGTGAACCTAACTTCACCTTCCCTCATGCCTGGCGCTATCGCGACTACGTCATCGACGCGCTCAATCAGGACAAGCCCTACGACGAATTCATTCAGGAACAAATCGCCGGCGACCTACTCCCCGCCTCCAGCGAAACTGAGCGTCAGGAACACCTCATCGCCACCGGATTTCTCGCCATTGGGAACAAAGGCCTCAACGACCGCAATCCCCGCACCTTCATGATGGATCTGGTCGACGAACAAATCGACACGATGAGCAAAGCGATCCTCGGCGTTACGGCTGCCTGCGCTCGCTGCCACGATCACAAATTCGATCCCATCCCGACCACCGACTACTACGCCCTCGCCGGCATTTTCATGAGCACTGATACGCTCTATGGCACCATCCCCGGGCTTCAGAACCACCGCCCGGCGGAACTGATGGTTCTCCCGCGCAACGGAGGCCCTCAACTCGGGCCCAGCTACACCGCTGAGGAAATCGAGGAAATGAAGCGCATCGTAGCGGACACCGAACAACAGATGCTGGACATCCGCACCAATGCTCGCAAAACAGGCGACCGACCAGAGCAGCGCCAGATGGTGCAAATGAGAAACCGTATCGCCCTCGCGCAGGGCAAACTCGATTCCCTCGACGAAAGTGGCAATACCAGAAACTATGCCATGGGAGTCCAGGAAGCGGGCGATATCGTCAATGCTAACGTGCTCGTTCGTGGTGATGTCGAGAAGCCGGCCCAGGAAGTCGAACGCGGTTTCCTTCAAGTCCTCAGCGACGGTCAACCTATCACTATCGGCAGCGGATCGAGCGGGCGCCTCGAGCTGGCCGAGTGGCTCACTTCTACTAACAATCCGCTCACCGCCCGCGTCATGGTCAACCGCATCTGGATGCACCTTCTCGGAGAACCACTGGTCGATTCCCTCAATAACTGGGGACTCACTGGCCAGCTACCCACTCATCCCGAGCTACTCGACTACCTCGCCATCAGCTTCATGGAGAACAATTGGTCCGTGAAATCCATCATCCGGGAAATCGTCCTGACCGACACCTATCAGCGCAGCTCGTCTTTCAATGAGGCTAATTACGCAGCCGATCCAGAGAATAATAATCTCTGGCGAGCCAATGCCCGCCAACTCGATGCAGAATCGCTCCGCGACTCCATGCTCGCCGTCGCCGGAGAACTCGATACCAAGCGCCCTGTCGGATCACCTGTTTCCGAAGTGGGTGACGCCCGGGTCGGGCGCCAGATCGATGCCCTCAGCTTCTACAACATGAACTACCGCTCGGTCTACCTGCCGGTGATCCGCAACGCAGTCGCCGAGCCACTGGCCCTCTTCGACTTCGTCAACCCGGCCGAGAGTGTCTCCCGACGCACTGAGACCAACGTTTCCTCTCAGGCTCTTTTCCTGATGAATAATAATTTCGTCACCGATGCCGCCCGCAACATGGCCACCTTTCTCTGGGATCGATTCGACAATCCTGACGAGCGTATCACCTCGGCTTTCCTTCTCGCCTACGGCCGCATGCCTGCAAGCGAGGATCTGGCCGCCACCAAGACCTTCTTCAAAAACTTTGACTTCGAACCCGCGGTCGAGGAAGAACCTGCGGCACGCCCCTTCCAACGCCGCTTCGGAGGCCCCACGGCAGAAGGCATGCCAAGCCGCGGCCCAATGGGCGGGAAGGGAAAGGGCAAAGGTAAGGGCAAAGGGGTTGGCGTAGGAGCGCCCTCCACCGCCGGCTACGACCCCATCAAACCGCTGCCCAAAGATCAGGAATCCTTCGCCATGTTCTGCCAGGCTCTCATTTCCAGCGCAGAGTTCCGTATTCTCAACTGAATTGCATTCTCTCCCATCCGTCTTTCACCACTTCGTTCCGAACCTCTTTACTCCTCTACCCAACCCCGTTGAATCATGAAAACTTTTCCTTCCAGACGCGACGCTCTTCGCACTGTATCCACGGGCTTCGGCGGACTCGCCTTTGCTTCTCTCGCGGCCCAGCTCTCCCGCGCTGACTCCTCGATCAATCCACTCGCTCCCAAAGCCCCCCACTTCGAGCCCCGAGCCAAGAACGTCATTTTCATGAGCATGGGTGGCGCGCCATCGCACGTCGACACCTTCGACTACAAACCCCAATTGCAGAAAGACGACGGAAAAACCGGCAAGTACGGCGGCGCGGGTGGACGTGGCAGCAAGCTGCTTGGCTCCCCCTGGGAATTCAAACAACACGGGCAAAGCGGTCTCTGGATTTCCAGTCTATTCCCACACCTCAGCCAGGAGGCTGATGAACTCTGCCTGCTTCGCAGTATGCACTGCGACGCACCGAACCACAGCGAAGCGACGACTGAGACCCACACCGGAAGTTTTCAGTTTGTAAGACCCTCCATGGGCGCCTGGACACTCTACGGCCTCGGCACTGAAAATACCGACCTGCCCGGTTTCGTCGTTCTCAACGCCGGCAACGCCGTCAACAACTACGCATCAGCCTTTTTACCGGCCATGTATCAAGGAACTATCATAGGTCGAGAGACAGCAGGGCAGCTTTCCGGTGGCTCATCCATGGATGAGAACCCCGAGATCGCCAACATCAAGAACGCCAGCATGAGCAGTGCTGCTCAGCGCACCCAACTCGACTTCATTCAGAGTCTCAACCGCAACAAACTTAAACGCGAAGGACACCAGCCCCAGGTGGAGGGCATGATCCAGTCCTTCGACCTCGCTTACCGGATGCAATCCACCATGCCCGAAGTGGTCGACCTGTCTGAGGAGTCCGTCGCGATGAAAGAAGCCTACGGCATCGGCAACAGCCAGACCGACAGCTTCGGCCGACAGTGCCTGCTCGCCCGTCGCATGGTCGAGAGCGGCGTGCGCTACGTCGAAGTCTCCAACGGAGGTTGGGATCACCACGACAATCTCAAGGTCGAAATGGAAGATCACTGTTCGCAGATTGACCAGCCCATTGCCGCCCTCCTCAACGACCTGCGTCAGCGCGACCTGCTCAAGGATACCCTCGTCATCTGGGCGGGCGAATTCGGACGCACCCCGCACGGAGAAGGCGGCGACGGACGTGATCACAACAACAAAGGCTACACCACCTGGATGGCCGGCGGCGGAGTCAAAGGCGGTTTCTCCTATGGCTCCACCGATGAACATGGCTACGAAGCCGTTGAAGATCGCATGCACATCCACGACTGGCACGCCACCATCCTTCACCTGCTCGGCATCGATCACGAACGCCTCACCTACCCCTACGCCGGGAGGGATTTTCGTCTCACCGATGTGCACGGCAGTGTTGCTAAGGAAATCCTGGCATAAGGATTTAACGCGAATGAATAGAATTTCCGCGAATGCTCACCCCTATCATCATTTTTGATTCGCGAAATTCGCGTCCCATTCGTTAACATTCACGTTCCAATAAGTCCTCCCCAGAAGCCGCACAAGCAGGTTGCAGAACTCACGCGTAAAATGCTTAATCCATGCAAATCCGTTAAAATCCATGTTCAATCCATGCAAAACTTTTCAGGCATGGATTTAAAAGGATGGAACATGGATTTCCCTACCGGCTACGCCGTTCTATGTTTCTAATTCAGCCTCAATGAAAAACACCCCGTCACCCCGCCACCTTGTCACCCTGTCTCTTCTACTCACCCTATCCCTCCTCCCCGCTCTTACTTTCGCCCAAGGCAAGGGAGGAAAGAGTAAAGGCGGAAAAGGTCGCAATCCCTTCAACGAGATGGAGAAGCGCGCCCTGGCCGAGCCCTTCGTGGGCGTCACCACCAACGGCGATGTCATTCCCGATCTCTACGCCATCAAAGCCACAGGTATTTCCACCGAACCCGTCAAACTCGCCGCCGAAGCATTCCTCGCCGGACTCACCGACGTGCAGCGCGCCAAGACAGTCTTCAAAGCCGACGATGATGAATGGCGCAAGTGGGCCAATCAACACAGCTACACTCGCCAGGGCGTCAGATTTGAAGAAATGAGCGACACCCAGCGCGAGCTCGGATTCGCCCTGCTTCAGTCCGGCCTCAGCGCCCGCGGCTTTCAGAATGCGCGCGATATCATGAAGCTCAACGAAACCCTCGCCGAACTCAAAAATAGCTGGGACGGCTACGGCGAATGGCTCTATCACATCACCATCATGGGGGAACCCTCCCTGACCGAACCTTGGGGATGGCAGTTCGATGGCCACCACGCCATCATCAACTACTTCGTCCTCGGCGATCAGGTCGTCATGTCCCCCGTCTTCATCGGCTCCGAACCGGTCGAAGCCACTTCCGGCAAACACAAAGGCACCATCATCATGCAGGAGGAGCAGGATCAGGGCCTTGCCTTCATGCAATCGCTCTCAGCCGATGAACAAGCCGCCGCCCTCATCTCCGGCGAGAAAGGCCCCACCAACGCCCTAGCTGAAGCCTTTAAGGACAACCTCATCACCGACACTGCCGGCATCAAAGCCAGTGAGTTTGATCCAGAGACCAAGCAAGCCCTGCTCGACCTAATCGCCGTCTGGATCAACCACCAGAAAGAAAACCACGCCGCGGTTCGTCTCGACGAAGTCGCCGCCCACCTCGACGACACCTACTTCGCCTGGATCGGGCCCGCCGACAAAGCCGCCGTCTTCTACTACCGGATCCAGAGCCCAGTCATCTTCATCGAGTTCGACCATCAGCGACCCATCGGCCTCGAGCGAACCGGCATCCCCAGCCGCGAGCACATCCACGCCGTGATTCGCACACCCAACGGCAACGACTACGGCAAGGATCTATTGCGCCAGCACTACGAGGGACATCATCACGAGTAGCCAGTTATCACAGATGCGCTCGAGCTGGCTCAATTCGCCTCTCTCGCGATGACCTTGAAGGCACTCATCGCATCAAGATCTGGAGCTTCAGAGGGAAACGCAATTTTGATCTCCGTGTTCGCCCCCTTAGCCACAAAGAGAAACAACTTCCCGCTCATCGGACTGCGATTCTCTCCATCCCAATTCACGATAATATCACCTGCCTCTTCCTCCTCCTTTAACGCGTCCTCCGGCCACGAGATTCCGTAGCGGACTCCCGGTTCCGTTCTTATATTCAAACTGATCGCCCGTTCATTAATTACGTTGGCATCACAGTCCGCAGGATCAGGCTGAGGGAAGAACCACTTCCGATTGCCCGGCAAATTCGGATTGTAATTAATGATGCGATTCATCCCCATCGCTTTGTGAGTCTCGTTCAGAGGCTTCGATCCAATAAAGGCAGCCGCATACCCCTGAGGCATATCGAAACGAATCATGACATCTGCATCGTCGTCGACTCCCACGTATTCCACCTTCAGAGTGTAGTCATCACTTGTTCCCTGCTCTTCATCGAGCCCACTCATCGCATACCGAAGCCCGGCAATATCATCAGCACTCAAACCGCGCCGGACCTGACCGGGGATCAGACTGCCCCCGCTCACCATCATGCCTTCCGTTGCCTCCAGCGAATAGACCTTCCTCGCCACCTCGCGACTACTCACGGCGGGCGATTGATCCCCTTCGGGAAGGTCCTCCAGCTTGCGTGAGTAGGTCGTCGAATCAAAAACGCCATCCTCGGGCAAGGTGTAGGGATTGTTGTCCAAAATCTTAAAGAACACAGCATTCACATCATCACCTCGCTTATCGTCCGACGATCCGCGCAACCCGTCATCGCCTTCATCGAGGTCCAGCTTTCCGTTAGGCCCCGGTTCCGCCGTGGTGAACTTTCCTTCCCCCCGCGGCAAATTTAGCCCCTGAGGAATCAGAGTCGGATGCGCCAATCCTAACGTGTGCCCGAACTCATGGATCAGTGTTCCAAAAAAATCAGTTCCGCCGAGCTTCGGAATCTCCAACGAGGGTTCCAAGTTCTCATCCCAGATCAACAAAGAAGTCCAGATCGCCGCGATATGCTCCGCCGTAAAGGCCACTTCATCCTCCATCTCTTCGAAATCAGGATGGAGCCCCAGCGTGATCGTCAACTCTCCACCCCGCCCGGTGTAGCCGGTCGGATGAACAATAACGTCAGCGTCCTTCGCTGCGGTCACGTAGGTGAAAGCTAATGCTGATCGAGCTTCGATGACCCCTATCGCCGCAATCGCTCCCAACAGAATCAGGAAGGTGTTGGTTTTTGCCATCATACGCTAATAGTGAAGACAATGCCCCTCAACAAAGGAAGAACAATCGGACTCACATCGGGGCAACGCAATCTCCTTCAATAGAAGGCACCGAATACAGGGGGAATTTCCCTGACGATAGTACGCAAACTGTGCCCCTCTCTTTGCAAACTATGATCCAGCATTTCATCGTCCTCAACTGAACCGGTTAACACTCTTTCCACCAGAGATCGATACTGATTCAGAAACCGATCCCGATACGGGTGCCGTTCATCCATCCAGTGACGCAATAGCCGTGCTCGTGTTCTCTCCTTCTTCCAAAGCAATCGACCATACTGCAATCGAGCCCAATCGTCTGGAACGAAAAATGGGTCGAATTCGGCACCCCCTTCAGGGGCCTTTTCAAGAATGGATTTCATAATTCTTCAATCAGGCCTACTTCTTTCGCCCAGTCCGCGTGTGCTCGATCCCTAGGTTCGTTCCGTTTTAACTTAGGAAAAATAAGGTCTCTCGGCGACGGGATAATTACGTGAAGATTGCCATAGTCTACACCGGAAATGCGATCTCTCCAACCTTCAGGAAGCTCGCGAAGAACCATGTCCGGCATCAAGTTTACATGCCACCCATTTGCCAACTCAAACTCACTGCCAATGATTGAATCGTAGGCGAGTTCTGCCACAGCGTCATCAAAAGTCACAGGATCAACATCCATACTTTTTTCAGGGAGAGGTAATTCAACTCCTTTCTGAAACGCATGCCAGAGTAGTCCGCCTGATCCAATTAGAATCATTTCTGCTGGCGACTCCAATTTTCCACCCCAATCCTGAAGCCACTCAATAATCTGCTCAGGTCTTTCCAACTCCCGCTTCGGCATACAGAAAGACTAGTCGCAATTCAAGATCGCTGCAAAACAACTTCCCACGCGCCCTCAGACTACTCACCCGCCACCTGCTCCTCGCCCGCTGACCAGATCCGATAGCGCACTTCATACCCCTCCGGGGCATAGACCACCACCGGAAGGCGACTATTATAACGAATCGTCAAGGACTGGCCGGCGACGAACTTCTCCACCTTCTTCGTTCCGGGACGCGGTGCCATCTTGGTACTCATGACGACATCCTTACCGATCACTTCGTAGAAAGTGTAACCCCACCCTTTGAGCGGTCGTGATTCAACCGTGCTGCCGTGCCTCACTTTGTTGACCCCGTCCGTCATCATGACTTTGCCGGGAATGAGCTCGACCTTGAACGCTCCTTCCTCATCACGAGTCTTCTCTGGCAGAACAATCACGATCCGCTGCTGTCCCTCTTCCGCTTCTGGAAAAGCCTTCAATTCAGGATGATCAGGAGCCGCGCTCACATTCGTGCCGATCCATCCGGCCAACGCCAGACACAGGGAAAGTTCAATAATTCGTCTCATAGCGAAAGGTAAACCAATTCTCGATCACAACCCAAATCCAAAATTGTCAAAAAAGTGTCAGAGCGCCTCAAATCAGATACCGAAAGAAATGATAATCCAAGTGTGACCAATTCGGCACAAGTCCCTACATTCCAAACTAAAGAATGCCCCCATGCTCCTGATGAAACGGTTCCTGATCCTCGCCCTCACCACCTTTGCTCTCATTGGCCACAACCGCGCCCAGTCAGCGCCCGCCAAGCAACCCAATTTTGTCATCATCTTCGCCGACGACCTCGGCTACGGAGATGTGGGCTACCAGGGAGGCGACGTCCCCACCCCGAACATCGATTCCATCGCCGAAAATGGCACCGTCTTCAGCGATGGCTACGTCACCTGCCCCGTCTGCGCTCCGTCCCGCGCCGGCATGTTGACCGGCAAATACCAGCAGTCCTTCGGTTTCTGGGACAACATCGGCCCTTACCGTGTCACGCCCGAGACTCAGCCCGGTATCCCGGTCGACCTGCCTATCCTTTCCGAGCGCCTCAAGCCACTGGGATACGCCACCGGCCTCTTTGGGAAAACACACGACGGCGATGCCGAAGAAATGATGGCCTTCAACCGCTGGGACGAATTCTACGGATTCAACAACGGTGCCTCCAACTATCTCGGCGACATGAATCGCCTCCACAATCCCATCTTTCACAACAAGCAGATCGTCAGTGATCCCTACTCCCAGCGCGGCATCGATCACAAGGACATCAATCACAACGGCTCCCTCATCCGCGATCTCGAAAATCACCTCACCGACGAACTCGCCAACCACGCGGTGAAGTTCATCGAAGACAACAAGGACAACCCTTTCCTCTGTTACGTCCCCTTCAACGCGATCCACGGCCCGTTTCAGGCGCCCAAGCCCATCGTCGACAAGTATGCTCACATCGAAGATGAAAAGCGTCGCACCGTCATGGCCATGATCGACTCCATGGATCAGAACATCGGTAAAGTGCTCGCCGCCCTGCGCGACAACAATCTCGAGGAAAACACGCTCGTCATTTTTCTAAGCGACAACGGAGGACATGAAGCCTCCATCAGTCTTCCTCTTCGCGGCAAGAAAGCGACCTACTGGGAAGGCGGCCTGCGCGTGCCTTTCTGCGCTCAGTGGAAAGGTGTCATCCCTGCCGGAGTGACCTACAGCGATCCCGTCATCTCCCTCGATATCCTGCCCACCCTTGTGACGGCAGCCGGAGGAAAGATCGATTCCGAGTGGCAGCTCGACGGCGTCGACCTGATGCCATTCATCACCGGCCAGAAGAAAGCCGCGCCTCACGACGCCCTTTACTGGGTCTGGGGCGCCCGCAAAGCGATTCGCCAGGGTGATCTCAAAGCCATCACTGAAAACGAAGGCAATACCTGGCATCTCTACAACCTCAGGAAAGACCTCGCCGAGGAAAACGATCTCGCCGCCATTCGCCCTGAAAAGCTCAAAGAACTGATCGACCGCCACCAGCAGTGGGAAAAAGACCTTACCCCGCAGCAATGGGGATGGAACAAAACGCTCGGGCACGAAGATCCCAACTTCGGGAAACCCAAACCCTATCATGACCCTAATTATTTCAAGAACAAGGAGGCTGCTGTCCCTGCCAAGCCTTCTGCCGCCCCCCCCACCGCTCTGAAACTCAACGGCGTTTTCTCGGATCACATGGTCCTGCAGAGAAATCACACCATTCCTATTTTTGGCGCCGCCGCTCCGGGTTCGGAGGTTTCTGTCACCCTCGGCCAGGCCCATGCCACCGCCACTGCTGACGATCAGGGCCACTGGCGAGCTGAACTTCCCTCACGCGAAGCGTCCTCCCAGTCCCTCGATCTCTCCATCTCCTCTGGCTCTCAATCCCTCCATCTCCAGGACCTCATCATCGGCGACATCTGGGTCTGCTCAGGTCAAAGCAACATGGGCTGGGGACTCTCCCAGACCGAACCACTTCCTGACAACTACCGCCACGCCGACAAACTGCGACTCCTCGAAGGCAAAGTCGTCTCCGCTGAATCGCCGCAGTCCGAATTCATCCGCGACGACAAGCACTTCATCGACGGCTGGCAGCGCGCCACCGAAGAGCACGCCCTTGAGCTCTCTGCCGTGTCCTACTACATGGGCCGAGAAATCGTCGCCCAAAGCAACGTGCCTGTCGGGCTCATCGTCGTGGCCTTAGGCGGCACTCAGATCTGGCCCTGGATGACTCCCGATTCCTTTATCGGCCACCCCGAAGAAAACTTCGCCCGCGCCGCCTCCGAGCAGTCGTGGGACTGGGCTGTCGGTCAGGCCCAACGCTTCCGCGATGATGGCAATACCGAGAAAGCCGACCACCTACTTTACCAATACAAAGCCAAGGCCGCCAGCAGCCTCTACCACGCCATGATGCATCCGCTCACCCAGTTGCCCATCGCAGGCATGCTGTGGTATCAGGGTGAGCGCTCCCAGGATAATCCCCCACCCTACCGCACTCTCTTTCCTGCTGCGATCAAGGGCTGGCGTGCCGCCTGGAACCAAGGCGACTTCCCCTTTGTCTTCATCCAACTCCCCGGCTACCAGGGTGGCGATGACCGCACTCGACGTCGCGCCCGTGGATTCCCTCTCGTTCGCGAAGCGCAGGAATTCGCTCTCGACTTGCCGAACACCGGCATGGCCATGGCACTGGAGTTCGGCAACTATGAAGATGTTCATCCCCGTGAGAAAGACGAAGTGGGGCGACGAGCCGGACTGCAGGCACTCCGCCTCATGGGCGCGGACGTCATGGCTGATGGCCCTGTCAAAACCGGCATCGGAAAACAATATGCCATCGCGATCGCGAATGGGGTGAAGTCCGTTTCAAACACCGCCACCATCACTTTCAGTTCTGTGGCGGACGGCCTTGAAGCACGACGCGTCGTCATGGCCCATACTTCAAAACACATCGGCGCAACGGATCCCAATCCTATCGTCGTGGAAGGCGATGCCGTGTATGGATTCGAAGTTTGCGGCTCCGACGGCACCTTTGTTCCGGCCGATGCCAAAATTGTCGCGCCCGATCAAATCGAATTATCCGCACCCGACATCGACAAGATCGAACACATTCGCTACGCCTTCGCTCCGTTCCCCGAGTGCAACCTTTACAATTCCGCCGGCCTCCCTGCTCGCCCCTTTCGCACCGATACCTTCGACGCTCCCTTTGGAGAATAGCGGAATCCGCAACACAACCTCGTTTTACCCCTACTCGCTGTGATGATAACTCTCTCCCGAGCCTTTCAACCCCTGTGTGTCCTGTTAGCAGTGGCAACACTGGCGCTTTTCGCCCCACAACTCCAAGCTGACGACGCAGCCTTCACTTCATCAGACGCTGACGAAGTGGGCGCCTTCAATTTCAACGGTGCCTCCGCAGAGTTTCTACAGACCGATGACGGCCTCAACCTGACCTACTCGGTCCCATCCGGTGGCGGAGCAGGCATCTGGACCAAGGCTTATCCGGAGAAACTGAATCGCAAAAAAGTCTCCGAAATTCAACTCAACCTGTCTCTCACCAACGAAGTCCAACTCGATGAAATCAACCTCGCTATTGAAGTCAAAGGCACCAGTAGTATTCAAACTATCCCGGTAGCTGCGGCCACACCGGAATTCACCCTGACCGAACCCCTCAACTGGGACCTCATAGGAGAACTCAAGGAAGTGGTTCTCGTCGTGACCCCCAAGACGGACGAAACCGCCTCAGGTCAACTCGGTGCCACCTTTGGCTTTCTCAAATCATCAGGTTCACTCACCCACCACGCCAACCCTTTGCTCCGACTCGCCCAGGCTCTGGGATACGCCCTGTTATTCGCCGTCGTCTTTGGTCTCCTTGGTAAGATTTTTAGCAGCAAAACACCACAGACCACCATAGGCCTAACCCGCGACCTCACTTTCGGTCTCGCCGCCGTACTGATCACTGCCGCCTCGTTCTACCTCTACCGGCAGCCGCTTCCATCCGTATTGTGGATTTCCGGCACTGGCGCCCTGATCGGGGCCATTCTCTCACTCGGCCTGCGCGGCAAAGTAACCTCGGCGGGAGAGACATTTCTCAACGCGCTGGTCTCCGGTGTCCTCGCCGCCTCCGCTCACGCCATTCCCATGCTGGCGAGCCCGGCCCATCTCATTGATGTGATCAAACAACCCGCCTTCGCCGCAGCCGTGTATTTCGCGCTCTACCACGGCATCAATGCCTGGTCGCTCGCCAATCGCAGCAAGCACCTCTCCTTCACTGGAGGACTCACCATTCTCGCTGTCCCCTTTCTGTTCACACTCCTGCTCATCTTGACCTCACCGGCTGGAGCCGGGCTCTGGCGCACTGCTCTTATCGTTTTTGTGTTCAACGAAATTACCGCAGCCGTCATCGCCATGGCGACGCGACGCACCCGGGTCAAAGGCTTCCGCCTCCATCTCATTCTGCTGGTCTCCGCCATCGCGGTGGCCTGTGGACCTCTCATTGCCGAGCTCGGCTCAGGCATTGCTATTGCCGCTTTGTCAGGCTGGATCCAATTCCCCATCACCATCCTGACCACCATCTTTTCACAGGCTGGCCTCTGGATGGAAGCCTACCTGATCACCGGACTGGTCATGGATGCGATCCACGGAAACGCTCCCAATCTCAAGTCGGCCAAGCATCACGCTTTCGGCGGCGCCAAAAAAGGCATGGTCTACAGCGGAGTCTTCATGGCCATCATGCACGGGCTGCATTACCTGCTCGGTTCCAGCGCCGGTCAGTGGCTCTTCGAGAATCTCCCCTGGGTCATGGCAGCCGTCTTTGGTGCCCTCGTCTTTCCACTCTTCAAAACCATCATCGAAAGTTTCGACGGCAGCGTCGCTTTCTTTCAGCGGGTCAAAGGCAGCTACCGCCACCCTTGGCACTACCTGCGTGGCGCCGTCATCGGTGCGGGTGCCGCCTGGGCCATTTCGTCAGGACTCTTTGATGCCGACACCGGTCAGCGTTGCCTCATCGGCCTTGCCATTGGTGTCTTCGCCTCGAGCGGCGTCAGCCTGATCCGCGACATCGCATCCCCTCGTGGACGCGTTCGATCCTGGCGTGCCTACTTCATCGATTCGCTGATGGGTGGCTTCATTGGCACGGCCCTTGGCTTCTACTTTGACGCCGCTCAGGTCCAGGTCGTCATCGCCAAGTTCTACCAGTATGTCGCCATCGGCGAAGCCCCCAAGGTGCACGGCATCACTGTTTTCGTGAGCCAGTGGGGGCAGCTCAATCTCGGAGAATACTCCGGAGGCGTCAGCCTTTTCTTCAAGGAAGCACTCGCCGGCGTTCTGACCTGGTCCATCGCCGCCTGGATGTTCGCCATCAACCGCACCTTTCTCGCCGCAGCACTCGATCGCACCACCAGCCCGATCAAGTTCCTCTTCAGCCGCGACGGTTTCGTCCAACTCGTTCAGCACATGATCGAAGTGATGCGATGGGGTCTCTGGATGTCGCCCATCATCCTCTCGTTTCTTCGCATGTCAGGGGAGCCGACTTGGTACAATCAGGATGGTGCCATTCGAACCGTTGTCGCCATCTTCCAGGACCTCACATTGAGCCATGAAGAGTTCGTTCAGTGGAGCCTCAACACCTTCATCGCCCTGCTCGCCTACGATCTCATTCGCATTCTGATCTGGGTCGACCACATGGGCCTGCGTGTCGCCACGCTCGTGAACTTCAGTTTCCTCGGCATGGACAAGCTCGACGGCATCGCCGCCAAGTTCATCGGCAAAGATGCCACCGCCCGCTACATCCCCGAAGGGGTGAAACGCTTCACGACCTGGGCACCTTTGCTCATTCCCTTTTACATCCCGATGGGCGGCCAGTGGGACTATGCCTGGAACACCGCGGCTGAATTACGGGCCAATGCAGGCCCAAGCCTGACCGACTGGCTCGCGGCCCTCTCCCCCAGCGGACTCGCAGGAGTCGCCATCGCAGCCTTTGTCGTTTTCACCGCCATCTTCGCGCTGGTTAGGTTTCTGCGGAACCGCAAGGCCGACACGAACACAGGATCTTCCTCCATCAGCAACCGGGACTACGAAGTCATCATCAAAGACAGCGGCGAATGCTACAGTCGCCTTTCACGTCTCGGCCACGACCTCACTCGTCGGGCCTACGACTTCCGCGATCCGGCGGGGCGGGCCCTCTTTGTCGTCGATGAAACCTCCGGCACCTCCTGGCCTGTCTTCGGCAACTACCCGGAGGAGTTGTCTCCACGTCCCGTCATCGAAGTGACGAACGATCAGATTACCGCTGCCACCACCGCGCACGACACTCGCACGGTATTGACCATCACTCTGCCCGACGATGAAGACCTCGCCGAACTCTGGACCGTCGAAATCGAAGACCTCAGCGGCCAGTCCCGCTCCTTCACTCTGGTCCCCTACGTCGAGTGGGTTATCAACGATCCGGGCGGCGACCGCGGCCACACTCAGTACAACCGCCTCTTCCCCGAGATAAGCTACGAGCCCGGCAGCAACGCCTTGCTCGCCCTGCACCGCTACACCAAGCGCCATGGTATCCTGGCTTCCGAGGCTCCCGTGTCAGGATTTCTCACCTCACGGATCGACTTCATCGGCCGTGCTCAGAGCCTCTGGTCACCCCGCGTCCTCGAGGCCGGAAACTTCCTCAATCCCCAGGAAACCGACGCCTGCCCCAGCTTTGATCCGATCTCAACCCTTCAGGTCAAAGCCACTGAGGGCGGCACTCGCTTCCTCATTGGTTGCACCGTCAAACGCAAGGAGGCGCTCAAGCTGATCAAGAAGCACCTCAAGGTCGACGCCGCCAAGGTCACCTTCGACGAAGCCCAGGCCAAACGCCGTCCCCTCATCGGCCACGGCGAGATTCTTCCCGGCACGCCACAGCCCTATCAGGAATACAGCAAAGACGGCAACACCCTGCGCGTGCTCACGCCGTTCACTCCCCGCCCGTGGGATCACTCCATGTCGAATTCACTCGGCCACGTCCTCTGCGTGACCAACCGCGGTCTCCACACCACCGCCAACGGCAACTCCCAGCAGAACCGGGTCACCCCCGACTGGGCCGACACCGTCACCCGCGAGGCTCCCGGCGAAGCCCTCTATCTCTACGACATCGATGCCGAGAAATGGGTCTCACCGACCTGGGATCCACTCCGCGATCCTGAGTCCACCTACACCACCGACTTCTCCGTCGACGGCACCGCCACCTTCCACATGACCCAACAGGGTTTGGCCACTGACCTAACCCTGTTTGTTCCGCGCGAAGATCCGGTCGGACTCTACAAGCTGACCATTCGCAACGAAGGCGACACCACCAAGCGCTTCCGTTTCTCACCCTACTTCCACCTGACCCTGGCCGATATGCCTGAGAACTCAGGGCCGCTCAAGATCGACACGGATGGTTCCACTGGTGCGCTTTATTTCCAGAACCCACGCAACACCTTCCGCCCGGGCGTCGCCTTTGCCGCCCTGACCGAAACCCCGGAACTCATCGAGTCCCATCGTGGACGTTTTTACGGCACCGACCATACCGTGGCCCATCCGCCCTTCGTGGCCAATGGCACCCCCGTCGAGACCGAGGCGGATGCCGCTCCGATCGCTGCGTTTCTCAAGACCCTTGAAGTGCCCGGCGGAGGTGAGGTCACCATCGGCGTGATGCTCGGACAGACCGACACCCGCAAGCAGGCCGACGCCGTCGTCGCCAAGTATCAGTCACTCGAAACGGTCGACGCCGAGCTTCAGAAGAACCGCGATTGGTGGCTCCAGCTCATGTCGACCAACTCGGTCACCACCGACGACACCGACTTCAACCACCTTCAGAACTGGCTCAAGTATCAGGCACTGGCCGAGCGCATCTGGGCACGACGCGGATTCTATCAGGCCAGTGGCGCCTTCGGTTTCCGGGACCAGTTGCAAGACAGCGTCAACATGATCTGGGTCGATCCGACTCTCGCGCACAGCCAACTGCAACTGCACGCCGCCCAGCAGTTTATCGAAGGTGATACGGTGCATTGGTTCTTCCGCCAACAGGACGGGCGCACCGGATTTGCCTGTCGCTCCCACGCCTATGACAACCTGCTCTGGCTCGGTTGGGGTGTCGCCGAATACGTCCGCATGACCGGAGACCAGTCGCTGCTCGACATCTCCGTCCCCTACCTCGACGCCGAGCAACCGCTCCTGCCATTGCCCGAAGGCAAACACGGGATGGGCTTCTACCCGCAGCGTTCCTCCGTCAGCGAAAGTATCTACAATCACTGTCTCCGCGCCTTTGATCTCGTCTTCAACGAGCGCCTTGGACCCAACGGTCTGCCCCTCATCGGAGCCGGTGACTGGAACGACGGACTCGACGAAATCGGCAGCGAAGGGCGCGGCGAAAGCACCTGGCTGGGATTCTTCCTCTGCTACACCCTGCGCGACTTCCTGCCCATCATCGAGAAGCGGGAAGGCTCTGCCAAGCGCGCCCACTACGAGACGAAGCGTGACGCCCTCGTCGAGGCACTCGAAGGCACCTGGCGCGAAGACCGCTACCTGCGCGCCATCCACGACGACGGCACTGAGATTGGAATCGCCGGAAGCGGGGTTTGGGAAATCGACGCCCTCACCGCCGCCTGGTCCGTCATGTCCGGGATCAACCCCGAGCGAAGCCGCATCTGCTTCGACACCGCCGTGCGCGAACTCGAACGCGACAAAGTCGTCCTGCTCGGCACGCCC
The DNA here is from genome assembly GCA_963975655.1 of uncultured Verrucomicrobiales bacterium. Classification (GTDB taxonomy): domain Bacteria; phylum Verrucomicrobiota; class Verrucomicrobiia; order Verrucomicrobiales; family DEV007; genus Arctic95D-9. The sequence goes on along the minus strand of CAXBHX010000066.1, from coordinate 2,068 downwards.
GCTTTGCGCGAGGACACCAAACCTTACCTCGGCCGCAGTTCCCGCTACCCTGAGGGCGTTCGCGAGAACGGCATGTATTGCCACGGCGACCAGTGGCTCGTCAAAGCCTCCCGCATTCTCACCGAACAATGCCTCGCCGAAGGCGACAAAGAAGCCGCTGCCAGCTACCGCACTATTGGCTATCGGGTTTGGAGCAAGATCTCTCCGATCTTCCACACCACTCCGGAAGAAATCGAAACCTATGGCGGGCAACCCAACAAACAGTGCGCCGACATTCTCACCACTTTCGATCCCGGCCGCATGATCTGGAACGGCTACACCGGAGCCTCCGGCTGGGTCCTGCGTGAAGTCTTCGAAGGCATCGTCGGCTGCAACCTGATCGACAACGCCGTCGTCATGCCAACTGACCTCGACCAGCCTCGCGGCGATTTGAGCATCAAAGAGGTGACAAGGGATCTCTCCAACAGTCCCTTCTGATTCAGCGCAATTTACGGAGCAAATCCGTGACGCAACCACTGGCGAAAGAACGGATCGAAGAATTTGTATTCAAGATCAGGCCCATAAATAATCTCTAGATCCATCAGGCGTTGCAACGCGCGTTTGACGGAGGCGGGAACCCGAATACCTGACGCCTCAAGAAATGCCTTCGACTGGGGGTGCTTGCCCCCCACTTCAGCCAGCGTTCGCAAACAGGCGAGCTGCTGATTGGTGAGAGGACGGACGAGGTACTCGTATCCTTTTCGCTCCGTCGCAAAGATATGACGAATCGCGTCCAAAAGATTCTCTCGTTCAACAATTGTTCCCGGAGAGGTTCTCTGCCAGATCGCCGAACACAGCTGTTGCACATCGCTGGGATTATCTCCAGACAAGTCAAAGATCTCGGGGAAGACATCAGCCCTAATTTCTCGATTGCCCAGTGCGAATCGCTCACTCAAAAATAACTCAAACCGGTCGCGCTCAATAGGCCCTACCTCCACCGTTCGGAATGACTTAAAAAAGGGGCTGGAGGGGTCTCGGAAAATGCGCTCCATCTCGTGCCTAATACTGCCCGCAAATAAATAGGGAACACCGGATTGCATCTGAATGCGTCCTCGTATTTCTCCCAAGATAGCATCTGCGCGATCGAGGCGCCGAATGTCCTGAAACTCGTCCAATATTACCACCATCCGATTGCGCTGTGCCAATTCTCCGACGAAATCAAATAGACCGTGAAGACTGGAAGGAGGAAGATTCTCCCCCCGTCCTACGGTGAGCGATGGCTGCCCGGTGAGTGGGTCGAACTCGACCACCGGCCGAAGGTGCGCCAAAGCCTTGGCTGCGCTATCAATCAAGGAACCTTTCTCCTTCGTCATCGTGGTCACGCCCTGAAGTAAGCGATTGGCTACATCCTCCAATGTCGAAACGGCCCACAACTGGGCATACACCACCTTGGTTCCTCGAATACGCTCCGCCGTATCGAGCATCAGAGACGTTTTCCCCATCCTGCGTTCGCCTAGAACAACGGCATTATGCCCAGCCTTGATCACTTCCCGCAATGTTTTGCTGAGCTCCGGCCGTGAACAAAAGGCCTGTTTCATTACAACCTAACCAAACCGAAAAGGATTCTCGACGCTTTCCTTCTTTGCCATGCTTTACTGTATTATACACTTCTGTATGATGCAATTGTGCATCATTTATAGAACCTGGGATTAGAAACCCGGAAACAATTTCGTCGGTTCAGTGACAGGATCCAGATTCGCCCCTACATCTGTAAATCCCTTTTCAGAAATGAGTGACTTCAGCCCCTCCCGTTTATCCTTTCCCCTGGCGCCCCATCCCGGCCTCAAGGGAATCCAAATGCTCGAATTGAACTTCGCCGCCAGCGAGACGACCCCCACCCAATTCGTAATCCCAGGTCTGCCACTTCGGTAGGGCGGGGCGTCCCGACGGGGGCCATCCACCCGCCGCGCATCATTGAAAGCGTTCTCTACATCGAGGTCGCTGGAAGGCCACCTCGTCCTGAGGCCCGATCCTACCTAGTGGTCGAACAGACCTAAACTGACGTATAGGATCCCAAGCCAGTTCCGAC
>CAXBHX010000065.1:0-27745 GCA_963975655.1 uncultured Verrucomicrobiales bacterium | reverse complement strand
AAAAGATGCAGCCAGTCGAAGAGGTGATTTCGGACGATGGGGAGGTAGGCGGAACGGCGGGTAGACTCGTAGGTGACATGGTCCTTTGAAGTGTGATTGAACACCATCTGTCGATTGCGAAGCGGAATCGTTTTACCTCCAAGAGTAGGGTCCAGTTGTCCTGACACGGCGAGAAGGGCATCCCTGATGGATTCGGCCTCGAGGCGTTTCAATGGGAAATAGGAGAGCAATCGATTCTCCGGATCGACGGTGGTGTAGGCTCCGGAGGGGGGAAGGGTGGAGAGCCGATAAGTCTGCGAAGACATGATGAGACGGTTCAGTCCCTTAATACTCCAGTTGTTGTCCACGAGCCAGCAGGCGAGCCAGTCGAGCAATTCGGGGTGGCTGGGACGGTCACCCAGGACCCCAAAGTTCTCTGTGGTTTCCACGATGCCCTGACCAAAATGCCACCTCCAAACTCGATTCACAATCACTCGAGAGGTTAGGGGGTGGCGGTCGTCAGCCATCCAGCGTGCCAGTTCCAGTCGACCACTTGATTTGGACGGGAATGCGACTTCTTGATGGGCAAATACCGCCGGAACAGCACGGGGCACTTCATCTCCCAAGCTCAGGTGATTGCCTCGAATATGGATCGGCATGGCATCGATCAGGTTTTCGCTATCAACGATGCCCATAGCGGCCGGGAAATCGGGGGCGCTGCTTTCCAGGATCCTCGCATCTTCATCCAGACGGTTGTATTCAGCCAAATCCGTCGCTCTGAAGGCATGTTCCGGTTTGGCGGGTACCGCCAGAAACCCCGATTTGTCGAGGAGCGCTTCGCGGAAAGGTTTGAGTTCTTCTTCAGGAATAGTCTCGGCATTCTGAACTGAGTGCGAGGAGTCAGAGGCCTGTTGAAATCGCACATCGTAGAAATCTCTGAGCAGACCAATTTGGTTCTTGTCGCGGAATTCGAACCAGGGTTGGAAGACTTCTGATCGCTGGTTCACCTCAAGGTGGCGACGACAATGGTAAAGAACTCGAGGGTGAAGCCCAAGAGGTCTCGCGATCTCGGTGACCGTTTCGAGAGTGTCTTTAGGATCGAATCGGGTGGCGGCCTCCAGGTAATCAACCGCCTTCAGCCGGGCCTCACCACGGAGCCTGATAATGTTGTCGTTCTTAAATGTCGTAGCGACTTTCTTTGCTTCGGCAATGCGTTCATCCCACTTTTTGAATTCGATCTCTTCCTCGGGTGTGGCAAAGCTGTGTTCGAACCAATGATGAATGGAGCCTTTTTTTGTTTCAGCAAAATTGAGGGAACTTCGAAAGATGGCAGCCAAAGCGTAGTAGTCTGATTGCAGAATCGGGTCAAACTTGTGGTCGTGACAGCGTGCGCATCCGAGAGTGAGTCCGAGGAAAGCCTTGCCCGTAGTATCCAATTGCTCATCGATCACATCCATCTCCAGTTTTTCATTATCCGGCTCGGCCAAAACTCTGGCTCCGAGGGCAAGAAAGCCTGTTGCGATGAGCGTTTCCTCATCGGCTTCGGGCAAGAGGTCGCCGGCCATCTGTTCAACCAGAAAACGATCGAATGGTTTGTCATCGTTGAAAGCAGAGATGACATAATCCCGGTACTTCCAGGCATTGCCGAAAGTGAGGTTCTCATCCAGCCCGTTGGAATCGGCATAGCGAGCGACGTCGAGCCAGTGCCGCCCCCATTGCACGCCATACTGAGGTGAATCGAGCAGGCGATTGATCGTGATGGCGAACTTCTCACTGGAATTGTCGGATACAAAGTCTTCAACTTCCGTAGGGGTCGGGGGCAGCCCGGTGAGGTCAAAGGTTGCTCTTCTGAGCCAGCTGGAATCGCTTGCCATCGTCGCGTTGGGCAGCCCTGCTTCACTGAGGCGTTTGCCAATGAAACGGTCGATGGGGTTGTCGTCAGCGGATAGTCCGGGTGCATCGGGAATTGATGGGGATACCGGTGTCTGAAATGACCAGAACTGTCTGCCCTGATCCGGGCTCATTCCGAGTGGGATCGTCGTGGCAACGTTCTTATTGGAGCGGGGGTCGGGTGCGCCCATCGCGACCCACTCCTCAAGCTTTCGAATCGCCTCGGATGGAAGCTGCGTTTTCGGCGGCATCTGCAGGTCACGATCCTGATACCTGATAGCGTGAATAAACAGGCTCTCGTTCGGTTCCCCGGGCTCAAGCGCTGAACCGGTGTCGCCTCCTTCCCGCATTCCCGAAGGTGAATTGAGCGACAATCCGCCTTTCTGTTTTTTGCCTCCGGAGTCGTGGCATTCATAGCAGTGGTCCACTAGGATTGGCCGAATTTCCTTCTCAAAGAAGGTCCTCTCGGAATCAGTGATCACTGGATTCCCCTGAGCAGCGGGGACGAGAGTCCACATCAGTCCCAGTGCCGTTACAGCAGGGTAGATGGTGCGCAACACTGGGGTTGTTTGGTCTCTTTGGTTCACTGCCTCTACAGATTAGCGGAACCACGCCATATTAGCGATGGCGTATACGGGGACCTCTGACACTCTCCGGATGGATCAAATGCAGACTTGTTATGTGGGTGTAATCTGGGTTATTTCCTCTGCTGACCGAGCGCCGATCAATGACTGCTACACAGACCGATTTTTCTCCAGGTGGAGCATTGCATGAGGCGCTTTGCGAGGCCGTTGGAGCAGATCAGGTTTTGACCGAACCAGAGGATTTGATTCCTTACGGGTTCGATGGCACGGCAGCTTTGAAACGGGCGGCTCAATGCGTGGTCACTCCTGAATCTCCTGAGGCTGCAGCATTGGTAGTGACTCTGGCGGCAGCCCGGGGTATTCCTGTGGTGACTCGGGGGTCGGGGACAGGCCTGTCCGGTGGTAGCGTTCCTGTGGATGGAGCTCTGGTGCTGTGCCTGGTGAATCTAAATCAAATCATCGAAGTCGATCCCGCCAATTTGACTATTCTCTGCGAATGCGGTGTGATTACCAAGGCGATCGATGACGCGGCGTTGCCTCACGGCTTGTTCTATCCCCCGGACCCGGGCTCGATGAAGATTTCGACCATTGGGGGTAACGTCGCCAACAACTCGGGCGGATTGCGAGGTCTCAAGTATGGGGTGACCCGCGACTACGTCATGGGCATGGAAGTGATTTTGCCTTCCGGGGAAGTGGCCTGGTTGGGGTCAAAATGCGTCAAGGATGTTGCCGGGTACGCGCTGAAGGATCTGTTCATTGGATCCGAGGGAACTCTGGGGATCATCACTAAGGTGCTGTTGAAATTGGTCCCGCGTCCCAAATCGAGACGAACCCTGCTGGCATCGTTCGACAGCATGGAGGCAGCCGCCCGAACTGTGTCGGACATAATTGAGCAGCAGATTATTCCTTGCACGCTTGAGTTTCTCGATAAACGGACTTGTGAGTGCGTCGAGGATTACGCCAAGGTGGGATTGCCGACCGAAGCCACTGCTGTCGTGCTGATGGAGACCGATGGCCATGAAGTGGTGGTTGAAGAAGAGGGGCAGGCGATGGCGGCGATTGCAGAGTCGAATGGTGCCATATCGGTGGAGAGAGCGACGGATGATGCTCATGCCAATCGACTGGCGACGGCGAGGAGGAGCGCTTTTTCGGCTCTCGCCCGGATCAGTCCAACTACGATTCTCGAGGACGTGACAGTGCCCCGGAGCCGCCTCGTTGAGATCGTATCGTTTGTTCAGGAGGTGGCTGATCGGCACCGGCTTGAGATCGCAACATTTGGCCATTTTGGAGATGGGAATGTGCATCCGACCATCCTCACTGATGAAACCGATCATGCGGAAATGGAGAGGGTGGAAGAGGCTCTCTCTGAGATCTTTGATAAGACGATTGAGCTGGGCGGGACCATCACCGGAGAGCATGGAGTGGGACTGGCTAAGAAGCCTTTTCTACCGCGGCAGTTTGCGGATGCCAGCTACCCTCTCCTGAAACAGGTGAAGCGGGCAATCGATCCAGCAGGGTTGTTGAACCCGGGGAAGATTTTTGATCTGGACGAGCGGCCCGGCGAATGAGTGACACGAATGGAAACACCAGCTTGAAGTACCTTACCGATCTCGACTATTCGGTGGTGCAGCAGTGCATGCATTGTGGAATGTGTCTGCCGAGCTGCCCCACTTACCTCGAGACAAAGAAGGAGCGCAACAGCCCTCGCGGTCGCATTGCATTGATGCGGGCGATCGCAGACGGAGAGCTGGAATTATCCAAAGCGTTCGGTGAGGAAATGTATTACTGCCTCGGCTGTCTTGCTTGTACCACCTCCTGTCCCGCTGGAGTGGACTACCCGAAGCTGTTTGAATACGCCCGGGCTGAGATTGAGCATCAGGGAGTTCTCTTCAGCCCAGACCGTCGCTTCTGGCGGTGGTTGACACTACGTCAGTTGTTTGCCAAACCGCGCCTGTTGCGCGGAGTCGGCCGACTGTTGTGGATTTATCAGGCCAGTGGGCTGAGTTGGGTTGTTAGGAGGAGTGGCGTTCTTAGATTACTCCCGGAAAATTTGAGGGATTTGGAACCGTCGACGCCGACAGTGCAACGTCGATTCTCAGACGAGTTAATTTCAGAGAGCGAGGAACCTGACGAGATCCGCTATCGGGTGGGGATGTTGACAGGATGCGTTCAGGACTTGGTTTTCCCTGATGTGAATCGCGACACCGTCGATGTATTGCTGGCGAACAGTTGCGCTGTCTTGACGCCCCGGAATCAGGGGTGTTGCGGATCTCTGCAGGCGCATAACGGAGATCTTGAACAGGCGGCAATTCAGGCGCGGAAGCTGATTGATCAGTTTGATCCCGACAGATTGGACGTCATTGTCACTAATGCGGCGGGATGTGGCTCCCACCTTAAACATTTTTCGTCACTGTTGAAAGATGACGCCGACTATCGCGAGCGCGCCGAGAGATGGGATGCTGTGGTGAAGGACATTTCCGAGTGGCTTGTGGAGATTGATTTTAAGCGGCCAAAAGAGGTCGAAGTCTCCCTTGAAATCGAGAAAGTCACTTATCATGAGGCCTGCCACTTGTGCCACGGTCAGGGTGTATCAGCGCAGCCGCGTGAAGTTCTAAAATCAGTGCCAGGTCTTGAACTGGTTGAGATGAGAGATGCGACACACTGTTGTGGCAGTGCCGGTGTCTACAATATCACCCAGCCGGAGCAGGCGGCAAAACTTCAGGCAGAGAAAGTTGAAGCCATTGCAGAGACCGGGGCGTCTCTGGTCGCTACCGCCAATCCGGGGTGCCACCTTCAGATTCAAAATGGAGTTGAAGGCTCTGCTAAAGTGGTGCATCCGGTGAGTCTACTTGCCGCCGCCTATCGTAAAGAATTGGGAATATGAAAATTGTCTGGCTCATCCTCCGGCTTGCCTTTGGGGCTCTCTTTATCTGGAGCGGGATCGCGAAGTTGAAAGATCCGATCACTTTTGCGGACGCGGTACGTAATTTCAGAATCATCGGTGATCCCATTGCACCGGCCATGGCGCTTTTCATTCCCTGGGTAGAAGTGATCGCCGGCATCTGTGTCATGGCGGGTCGATATGCTCGCGGAGGCTCGTTTGTGTTGATCGGATCGCTGTTTCTCTTTACCGGAGCTGTTGTCGCGGCCTGGCTTCGAGGTCTCGACATCACCTGTGGATGTTTCGGTGACAATGAAGAATTGAACTATCCTGTTAAAGTCCTCCAGAACGTTATTCTGCTCGTCTGGGGACTGGCGCTCTGGTGGAAGGCCGAGATTGAGTCCTTCGGGAATCCGCCGGCTTCTAAAGAAGCCGCGGCTTGAGGTTTTGCTTCAGCTGAACGCCTACTCGACTGGTAGCGTTTCAGTCGAGGCACCCTCAGCGGGCTCAATATCAAGCAACTTGCATACTGTCGCGTGGAAGGTGAGTTGACTGATTTCGTCCATCCCTCCTTTGGTGGGGGAATTGGGGAAACCCGCGAGCAGCACCTGCCCGGACATCCTGATCGATTCCTCAACCGGGTATCCAAAGCCGCCATAGAGTCCAGGTCCGTCGGAAGGATCGAAGACCGGCTCGTCTGCTTTCTCTTCGGCGAAGGCATAGCCTGTCTTGAGCACAAGGATTCGGTCTCCAGTTCTCTCGGGTGAGAGATATGACCAAGTCTCCGGAATGTCATCCTTCTTGATTGTTCTGAAGTAAATTCGCTTCCCAAGCTCCGCATCAAACTTATCAATGAAGATTTTCTTCTCACCATCGGACTCGGGGAGGTCTTTGAAGAAGAGGTTTGCGACGGCGTCGTGAGCGATGATCTCGGCATTCGCCATCATTTCATCACCCAGCAAGTGCGCGATGTTGACGTTTTTATCCAGTTCGGCGAGACCATGGTCAGTGGTGACGAAGAAGATTAAGTTCGCGCTTGGGGGAGCAAGAGTGCTCCACTCCGCCTGGATGGTATCGAAGAACGCTTTCAGGGCTGTATCGGTAGCGGCAACAGCCTCGTAGGTTGCGTCCTCTCGGGGGCCATTGGTGAGGCCCGCTCTAGAGATGTCGTTGAGGCGCAACATCACAAGCCTGACACGCTCGTCACTTCCTCCGGCAGCTGGAGCAGGCTCGGCTTCTGCCTCACCTTCAGCGGCCATAGCCTCACCTTCAGTTGCTCCGGTTTCGCCCTCAGCGGCCATAGCCTCGCCCTCCGTTGCTCCGGTTTCGCCCTCAGCAGCGGGTTCAGCGGCAGCGCCACCACTGGAGTCTAATCTCCAGGCCTCGAGAGCTTTGTTTAGACGGTCCTCGTCAGAAAGATCAGGATCATAACTCTCTAGAAAACTAGCTGCTGAATTTTCACCTGTCTGGTTTTGCGAAAGTGGCCAGTCATGGACAATTGTTTTGATGCCCTGGCGCGTAGCGGTCGTCCAGATTGGCTCAGCCTCCAAGAGGGCGGAGTCCATTGGCTCAATCACTCCGTCTGCAGTCTTGATTCGATCTGCAACGATGCCGTGAACTGAGGTTGCAACACCAGTTGCCATCGTGGCGTGGGCCGGAAAGGTGAGGCAAGGGAAGCTGGGGCGCATTTTGTTGGTCGAATCTCCTTCACTGGCGAGCTGATCGAAAAACGGGGTGTCTGATTTCTCGAGGTAGTCTCCGCGAAAACCTGGAATGCTGATCCAGACGACCACGGGCGGACCATCACCACTGGACATGGCAGGCTGAGACTCAGTCATGTCCGTATCGGTGCTCGAGTTGTCGGCCACATCCGTGCTGGCTGCTAACTTTTTGGCATACTCAGCAATGATCTGTGCGGTGGATCTGTCTCCTTCCATCGCGACCCGCTTGAACTGAATTCCCTGGCTGCCGCTCCAGAGAAATATAATCGTAAAAGCGAAGAGCAGGACCGCTACAAAGGTGAGAAGAGAACTGGCGAGAGAACGGAACATGACAAATTTCTAGGCGAAAATTAGGTTTCTTGCAAGTGATGGAAGTATCGGATTTCAGAGACGGAGGAGAGCACCGAAAGCGCCATCGTATCTATCCTCCCAGGGGAGACTGCGATCGATCCGGTCGATTTGCATTCCGGATGCCTCGATAACCGCTTCGTTTTCCTGCCGGTCGATGGAGCACGTGCTATAGACGAGACGCCCTTCGGGTTTGAGTAGTTGGGCTACATTCTTCAAAAGACGAGCTTGAATTTCCGCCTGTCTTTTGAACTCATCCGGCTGAATGCGCCAGCGGACGTCGACCCGTCGCCGCATGACGCCTGTGTTGGAGCAGGGGACATCTAGAAGGATGGCATCGTAAAGAGGGCCTGTCGTAAAGGTTCCTTCACTGTTCCAGTCTACCTGGCTGATTTTGGTGTTGGATACTCCGAGTCGCGCCAGATTTTCCTCCATCATTTTGAGCCGCTTCGCGGAACTGTCTGCCGCGGTGATGCTGCCTTCGTTGTTCATCATGGCGGCCATCAACGCAGCTTTACCTCCAGGGGCAGCGCAAGCATCCAGGACTGCCTCTCCCGGCTGCGGAGCAAGGAGGTTGCAGGCGCGTGAAGTGCTGGGATCCTGTATGTAGATGAGCCCTTCTTTAATCCAATCCGTATTGGGTGGACCGGAAACCTTGAAAAAATCCGGATATGACTCGCCGAGCAAAGAGGGTTCGACCTCAGACCTAACCCTGTTGAGTGCGTCTTGATCACGAGCGAGAGGATTGAATCGAGCAAAAACGCTGGGTGGCTGGTTGTTCCACTCGAGGAGTGCCAGAGTCGCTTCATTTCCATGCTCCTGCTGCCATCTGTCGATGAGAAAGCCTGAGTGAGAGAATCGATCCTCAAGGGCCCAGCTCTCGATTGCCTGGTTGAATTCGTCCTCTCTCCGCAAGGCATTCCTGAGGATGGCATTGACGAGTCCTTTTTCGTGAGTCTTCGCAAGGTTCACGGTCTCATTCACCGCTGCGTGATTGGCTATGCCTGATCTGAATATCTGAAAAAGGCCGACGCGAAGCACATTCTGAGTCGATGACTTGATTTTACCGCGGCGCAGTTGATCAATGATCTCATCAACGAGAAAAAGATGACGAATGGTTCCGTAGAAAATCTCCAGAGCCAACCCTCGGTCCTGTGATGAAAGTTTATATCGAGAGGCCAGATCCGAGAGGATGTCATCTGCGTAGCTCGAAGTCTCCTCCCAGGTGTTGAGTGCTTCAAGGGCGCAGCGTCGAGCGGACATGGGAGAAGTGGTATTGAGGATTACTGATCGAAGGTCTGGCTGAGCACATCCATACTACCGTTCATTGATCCGAGCCCGGAGATTCTTGGCCTCCTCGCCGTCGACTACGAGGGAAACTGCAAGCGCATTCCCGAATGTCTCGAAGTCTTTGAAACTCCATATCACCTTCTTTTCACGTGTGACCTCGATGATTTGTGGGTTGTCAGGGCCGGCGTGACAGTTTCCAACAATGAGATTTCCGTTGTCCAGTTCTCTCAGTGTGGTGACCCAGGCAAGCGTGATGCCTTCGAGGTCATTTTGCTCTAGCTTCCACACGACCTCTTTCTCCGGGGTGACCTCGAGGACGCTGTGGCCGTTGCCAGTGGCAATGAGATAATTTCCGTTCCTGGCTTTGATGGCAGAAAAGCAGCGCCCGCCAAACGCTTCCGGGCCGTGACCTTTGGCGATCTCTTTTCCAAAAAGTGGGATGGGGAATTCCCAAACAACTTCTCCCTCGGCATCATACTCCTTCACGATCTGATCGGCTTCATGAGCGACAAGGTAGTGACCATTGTCCAGTTTGTGAACCTGACGAGTGTCAGAATGGCCATTTGATTCAGTAACCTGAAGCGGGAATGTCTTAGTAAGCTTGCCGTCGGAATCGACTTCGATGATACGGCTGCTTCCGGACTCTGCGATCATGGTGGACCCGTCGTCGAGGCGCTGTATGGCATGGAGTTCCAGTTTCCCTTCCTGACTGACTCGGTTTGTCGTTGCCGCGTCATAGGACCAGACCGTGTTCTTTTTCAGGTTCAGTTCGACGAAATTCTGCCATCCATTTTGAGTTAGAATATTGAAATTAGGAAGGAGGTGAAGCGCGTGCACGGGCCCATCGAGATTGAATTCCCAAAGGACTCTGTTGTTGTCGCCGGGGTCAATGATAGCAACGGATTTTCCGCCTTCAGCTCCGATGACGAGTCTGTCTTCGGAGGCGGCAAGAAGAGGAAGCGAAAGTAATAGCGCGAAAAGAGCAACAAGGGTTTTCATAGTGATAGAGTCTTGATAGGCCAGTTTGGTTCAACCTGCTCCGAACGAATCCATCCGCGGAGCCCCCCTGGAATGTCGGCATATAGCCAACTGCCCGATTTCTGGAGAGTGCGGACTTCTGATCCAGGAGGCAAGGAGATAACCGTTTTGGCGTCGGGGGTCGGAGCGGTGAGGGCGGCGGCCGATTCCGTGATGACAGTGGCAAAATTCTCCGGGCTAACATTGGTCTCCTGATATCTCTGTAGGCGGAAGCCAACGATGCAGAAAATTAGTGAGACCACGCTGACTGTGATCAGAGTGGAACGGTTGGGCTCCAGTCGGCGGACGACGAAGGCGGCTGCAATTGAAAAAAGCGATGCCCAGATGCAAACCGATGCAATCCACCGCCCCAAACCCATCGGGAGTGCTTTGATGAATTTTTCGAACCGTGAATCTGCAAACTCGAGAAATCCCAGGCGATGGCGGAGATACTCAACGTTCTGCGATGCCTCTGGCATCGAGGGAGAAGCAATCTGGGCGCGACGCATCCAGAGCATCGCTTCACCTTCTTTGCCCTGCCGAAACCGGGTTGTGCCCAGATTGTAGTAGAGGTCTGCTGAAATGAGATTCCTGTTGATGAGCTCTTCGTATTTGCTGGCAGCGCTGTCGACGTCACCGCTTTCGAAATCTTCGTTTGCGGACTGAAATGCAGCTTCGTCAGTTTGAGCCAGCAGAGCAGATGCCGACCCTGCAATGAGGATCAGCGATAGGAGAATCGACCTGTGTAGGAAAGTGAGGACAGATTTCAAGGGAATTAGAGTCTTCGAAGGATTGACTGAAGTTCGCGGGCTTCATCGGGTGCGATAGGCGCGCCCGAGGTGTTTTCACCGCTGTAGAGAAACACATCGCATCGGGAGGATACCTTATCGATGACTTCCTGCACGGCTGTGGGTGCTTCGGGATTTTCCTTTAGCCACAAAGAAAGTGCTGTGGAGACGGCATGATAGAAATCTCGTTTGGATGATCCTGCTTTCGGAATCTGTTTCAATGCCTGCCGAAAAGTAGCCGGTGACTCGCTAGCGTTGGATCGAAACTGATGAGCTTTGTACCATCGGGTAGCACCTGCAGTAAGGATCGAGAGAAACGCCAGGGCCAAAATTCCCTGGATGATGTAAAAGAGTGTCCTTGGAGATCGGGTTCCCGCCTCAGCGAGCCAGCGAGGAGCCGCTGTTCTGATATGGAGCATATCGTCGTAGGCAGCTGTGGGTCGCTCTGCTGCCGCAGGAGATTCAGTGGATGCGCCAGCATTGGAAATGGTTACCTCAGGAAAACTGCTGCTGCGTCCGTCGTCCTTCACCGTGATGGGGACCGGGTTTGATCGAAGTGTCACGTAGGACTCGGCCTGAGGATCGAAATAGGTCAATTCAAAAGGCGGTATCTCAGTGACGGTATCCTCAGGAATGATGACTTGAGAATAGAGAACCCGGCCTGGTCTGATGCCGTCGGAATCTTCGTCGTCGTTCAACGTCTTGCTGGCCTCATAGGATTTCCAGATGTCAGGCGTTCCGGTGAAAATCGGAGCTGCCATGGTTCTCAGGTTGCCAATTCCTCTGACCTCGAAATCCACAGAAATCGGGTCGCCCAGGCTTAAGTCGGTGATCGATGGCTGAGCACTGAGCTCAAATTTTCCAACTCCGCCGGTGAAGCTGGCAGGCGCCCCGTCGGGAAGAGCTTTCACCTTTGTCGTAATCGTGTTGGTGGCCAATTGTTTGATGGATGTTCGACTAAAGAATGCGGACAGACCGAATCCGGAACCCGACTCCATTACTCTCACGCCGAGTTGGGCCGGACCCAGTTTGTGATCGCCTGACTTTAAGGCGAAAAAAGTGGAGGGCATAGTTGCCGAGGAATAGAAATTATTCCCCAGTTCCGTACCGTTCGTGTTGACCTCACGAAAATTTTTGATGATGAAACTTTCATGATTCAGGCTCGGGCTGACGATTTCGTTGATTGCATTCCTGCCGCGAACATAGGCGGTTACCGTGAACGGAACGATTTCGTTGATGTAGAATTCGTTCTTGGCGAGCTCGAGTTTGGCGAACTGTGGACGAGTTGCATTCGCATTGTCTGAGCTGTCCCGCTCGTAGATAGTGACTTCTATAGGAAGCGTCTCAACCGGCTGGTTGGCGACTTGAATGGTGATTGAAGGTATGGTGTAAGTCCCTGGAGTATTGCCGCGAAATCGATAGAAGTAGTTGAATTCAAGTTTTTGAACTCCGTTGTTCATGATGACGCTGGATTGATTTCCTGAGTAGGTGATCTCAACCCCCTCGGCTTCGATTCGATCCGGGAGTGCCACATTGTTAGCCGCCACTTTGTAGATCAGGGTGCCAAATTCACCAACCGCGACTCGGCCGCTCAACACGCTGACCGATATGGGCGAAGCCGGTGGGGCAGTTTGCTGGCCAACTAGCAGAAGCGGCACAGAAAGGAAGAGTGCCAAAAAGGCGATGAAGTATCGGGATAACATCGGTTACCAGTTCTTAAAAGATTCGTTTCCTGACGGTTGAAGAACGGGGCGAACCTCGGTTTCATCGGCAAGCGCATCAAGCAGATTACGCGCTTCGCTGGGAGAATATCCCGTATCGGGATTTTGTTTCAAGTCTGCCGGATTTACCTGCTTACCCTGACTCGGGGGTTGCGGCTGAGGCTGGTCTGGATCTGTGCCAAGCTGTCCCTCCTCGGGAGCTTCAGGCTGCTCAGGTTCATTGTTGGGATCAGGTTGTTCCTGCGGTTGGTTTTGATCGCCCTGTTCATTCTGAGGGCTTTCTGGAGACTCCTCTTCACCTTCGGGTTCGTCACCTTCCTCTGATTCACTGTCATCAGGTGATGGCTCTCCATTTTCGCCGTCTTCCTGCTCATCCTGTTCAGATTCGGATGGCTCATCCTCATTCTCTTCGGAATCGGAAGGATCTTGCTCTTGATCGCTTTCTTCCTGATCCCCGTCTTGCGGCTCCTGGTTTTGCTCTTCTTGTTGCTCCTGCTCTTCCTGTTCTTCCTGCTGTTGGTTCTTCAGTTCTTCGAGACGCTTTTGGACCACATCGAGGTTGTGACCTGCTTGCTCGTTTTGTTGGTTGAGCGCAAGCGCAGACTCGTAGTGCTCGATGGCACTTTCCCACTGTCGAATGGTGGTGTCGATGAGGTCGTTTGGTGAGGAGAGGTTCTGGAGTTGGTCAGGGTTGGCCGGCTGCTGCATACTCGTCAGGCTGGATTCACCCTGACGAAATAGTGTATTACCAAGATTGTAGTGAGCGTGTTCGCGTAGCTGCTCCGTTGTATTAAGTAGAGCCTGTCCATAGGCCTCTGTGGCCCGTTCGTAGTCGCCCTGCCGAAATGAAGCCGCGCCCACTCCCATCTGAAGGCGGGTGCGATCCCTGTCTGTCGGCTTTTCAGCAAGCGCCCCCTCATAGGTCCGGAGAGCGGTATCGTAGTCTTCTGCCAAAAATGCCTCATGCCCTATAAAGACGGCGTCCGATCCCATGCTTTGCGACGGGAGTAGTCCGCTGAATCCCATCAAAATGGCAAGAGATGCCGTTGTGGTGGCCCAGTTACTTTGCGACTGCCTGGGTTTGAGCCAGAGCAGCGGTATGAAGTGGGAAAGAGCCAAACAGAATAGGGCGAAGGAGAGGGGCCACATGAAGCGTTCGATGGGGCGGAGGCGAGACTCACTTTCTTCCCGGGACGTCGTGATCCCTTTCTGGATTTGCTCGACGACGCGGGTTAGGGAGGATTTTCCTCCCAGGTGAACATAAACGCCGCCTTCGGAGGCGAGATTCTGAAGCGCCTGTGGATCGAGACGGCTGCGGACGACCTGTCCTTCGTCATCTTTGATAAATACGCCGGGAACGGGAACTCCTCTTTGATCAAACTCCGGAATGATTGAGCCTTCTCGTGTTCCAACTCCGACTGCGATAATCGACATTCCCGATTTCTTGGCTCGAGATCTGATACTTTCAATCTCTTCAGTTCCTTCCAATGCTTCTCCGTCGGAAAAAATGACGAGAGCGCTCTGATTGAGCTCAGCTTCGTCGAAAGTGTCCAGTGCGAGTTCGGTAGCTGCTGTCAGGTTGGTTCCACCGCGTGGGATGATCTCGGTATCGAGTTGATCAATTGATTCTAGGATCGCTTCGTGATCGACCGTCAGAGGGGCCTGTAGAAATGGACGCCCGGCAAAGGCGAGTAGTCCGATTCGGTCTTCAGGAAGAGCGAGAACGATATCTTTAGCCGCAAGTTTGGCCCGGGACAGGCGATCGGGGGTTAAATCGACCGCGAGCATGCTTCGCGAAGTGTCGATAGCAATGATCAGGTTGCGGGCCTGGGTTTCCGTTTCGATCTCGTCGAACCCATACTGAGGTCTGGCCAAGGCGACAAGAGTGGCCATTACCGCAACAGTGCGCAGAACGAACACGACCCAGCGCTGAGGTCGGCTGCTACCGTTGATGAGCTGTCCTGTAAGTCGAGGGGAAACCAATCCTGGCAGTTTCCTTCCTGCATGCCAGTGAGACCAGGCACGCAGCGCCAGCAGGGGGAGGAGAATAATTCCTCCCCAGAGCCAGTCTGGGTTTCCAAAAGTAAGGCCGGTCATGGGTAGCGTCTCCAGAACGTTTCTTCTCCTACGATTGTTAGTAAACTAAAAACAACTCCTGCGGCAGCAAACCACTGGAACAGCTCGTCAGCCTCCACCCGGGTTCGCCGGATGACTTCCGTTTTCTCCATCTGGTCAATATCAGAGAAGATTCGCTCCAGTCCGGAGGTGTCTTGTGCCCGAAAATACTTACCATCGGCAATGGTAGCGATTTCCTTGAGTGTCTTCTCATCAAATTCCTGGCGCAATTTCTGGGGGCCCACTGGAGTTTGAATGACATATTCCCCATAGGTCCCAACGGAGATGGTGTAGACCCGGATGCCCAGAGTTTTGGCAAGTTTGGCGGCTTCGATGGGGGACAATTTCCCCGCATTGTTCACTCCGTCGGTCAGCAGGACGATTACTTTACTCTTCGAGTTGCGACGATCGAGGCGTTTAGATGCTGCCGCAATAGCAGAGCCGATCGCGGTACCGTCCTCAACCATGCCGATTTTGACTCGTCCGAGCCCTTGTGGGCCCTCCAGCCATTCTTTTGATAGAGTGAGTGGACTGGCAAGATAGGGGCGGCCGGCAAACGCGAGGATGCCAATGCGGTCGGTTGTGCGACTGGCGATGAAGTCTCTGGTGACCTTTCTCGCTGCTTGAAGGCGATTGGCCCGGCTTCCGGCGATGGTGAAGTCTTCCACCTGCATGGAGCGGGAGACATCGATAGCGAGAATGAGTTCGACGCCGCTTTCGGAAATGTGCTCAGTCCGGTTGATCCACTGAGGGCGTGATAATGCCAAAATCAAAGCGGTCAGCGCGAGAAAAAGACTGGCGAGGCGGAACCCTCCGGCGCGGCCTCGCGCGATGGGGCCCAGGCGTTCGAGAATATGGAGTGAGGAGAACACGACGGCTCCCTGATTACCTGATCGGCTTCGTAGCAGTGCCAGCAGTGGTACCAATACCAGCAGGGCAAGCACCCAGGGGTAGGCCAGTGAAAAGGTGGTTTCTGCCAACAGTCTCATCACGCTACGGGAAGTTGGACACCGTAACTGCGCACTTTCCCGCGATTACTACCATTCGATTACGGCGCTGGCCCAGGTGAGGCCCGCCCCAAAAGCAACGAGAAGGATCTTGTCCCCGCGATTGATGCGTCCAGTTCGATGCGCTTCGTCGAGGGCAATTGCTACGGCAGCAGCCGAGGTGTTGCCGTATTTGTCGAGATTGATAAACACATCCTCCCGGCTGATTTCGAGTCGCTCCACAATGGCGTCGATGATTCGAAGGTTGGCCTGGTGAGGAATGAGTAGTTTGATGTCCTTTGCAGTCAGGCCGGCGGCATCGATCGCTTCGATGGCCGCTCGTTTCATTGCGTTGACGGCGTGCTTAAATACTTCGCGCCCCTGCATGGACAAGGTCGCTGTTTTTTGATCGGCGTTCTCTGGTGTGATAGGAAAGGCAGAACCTCCCCCTGGGATATTGAGTAGTTCAGCCTGCGCTCCATCCGTTCCCAGTTGTGAGGAAAGGATCTTCCCGTCTCCATTGGTGGAAGGAAGAATGACTGCAGCGCCGGCCCCGTCTCCGAAAAGCACACAGGTATTTCGGTCAGTCCAGTCAACAAAAGCACTCAATTTCTCTGCGCCGATGATCAATGCATTCTTGTAGGCTCCAGATCCGACGCTGTGACGTGCGTGCTCAAGAGCATAAAGGAATCCGGAGCAGGCTGCTGAGATGTCAAAGGCAACCGCCTTGAGCGATCCAAGTTGCTGCTGAACATAGCACGCAGTTGCGGGGGTGAGAGTATCAGGCGTGATAGTTGCCACAATGATGAGCTCAACGTCGACAGGGTCGATACCCGCTTGCTCCAGCGCCCGTCGACCAGCCTCAGTGGCCATGTGGCTAGTGAATTGACCCTCAGCTGCGATGCGGCGCTCTTTGATCCCGGTTCGCGAGGTGATCCAGTCGTCCGATGTTTCTACTACTGCCTCAAGTTCTTGATTGGTCATCACCCGCTCTGGCAGGTAGCTGCCTGTGCCTGCGATCCGGACCGGGATAAGGCCAGAAGAGGAGGAGGATGCGGACTCGGTCATATTGGACGTTAAGGAAATTTGAGCTATCCCAGAAGTTCGGCACAACGTGCCATCTCTTCCTCGATATGTGGATTGACGTGATGTTTGACGGCTTCGGACCCTACTCGGATGGCATTCTTAATTGCTCTAGGTGAACTGGAACCATGTCCAATGATGCAAATTCCATTCACTCCGAGAAGGGGACTTCCGCCGTAAGTCTCGTAGTTTCCACGCTCTTTGGCCGCTTTGAAAGCGCCTTTTGAAATAAGTGCCCCCATTTGGCGAATCGGGGACGCCATCATCTCCTGTTTGAGCCATTTTGAGACCGCTTTGGCGGTGCCTTCACAGGTCTTCAGCATGATATTGCCGACAAACCCGTCGCATACGACCACATCGAGGTGGGTCGCAAAAAGATCATTGCCCTCGACGTTGCCGACGAAATTGAGATTTGACGCTTTGAGCAGCTCAAACACTTCCCGGGTGAAGTCGGTGCCCTTCGACTCTTCTTCACCGACGGACATCAGGCCAACCCGCGGTTTGTCTTTGCCTTGAACATGCTGGGCATAGACACTGCCCATAATTCCGTAACTCAAGAGATGAGCCGGTTTCGCGTCAACGTTGGCTCCTGCATCGACAATGTTACACGGCCCGTGCTCATTGGGGATGGGGGAGGCGATGCCAGCTCGGCTGACTCCCGGTATGGTTCTGAGTTTAATGGTCGATGCGGCAACAACCGCCCCTGTGTTGCCAGCGCTGATGAATGCTTCACAGTCACCCCTCTTAATCAGATCGAGCGCCACGCTGATCGATGACTTCTTCTTCTGCCTGACCGATTTGACGGCCGACTCATGCATTTCAACGACCTCCTCAGCATGGACAATCTCGATTTTGCTGTTCGAGAGGGAGATGCGGTCCATCTCCTTTTTAATCGTGGCTTCGTCGCCGACAAGGAAGAGTTTATCGCAGCCGATGTTGCTGTCTGCGAGTGCCTCAGCGGCACCCTCCATGGTAGCTTCGGGGGCATTGTCGCCCCCCATTACATCCAAAGCGATTCTCATCGTGTCTTACGAGCGCCAATCTAGGTACATCGGGGGGAAAGATGCAACCTAGAAAATGACAAAGTCACCTCAAAATGAGGTGACTTTGGTCAAAAAAGGTTGTGAAAAAAGAGGCTCGACTAGAGCTCGTTCACTGTAAGCACCTGGCGGCCTTTGTAAAATCCGCAGCGAGGGCAAGCGATGTGTGACGGAGCAGCACTGCCACACTCGGCACACACGTTGAGTTTAGCTGTATGCCAGCGCTGACCTGAGCGACGGAGGCGCTTCTTCATTTTTGATGTGCGACGTTTTGGAACTCCCATAGCAAGCTGTAACTTTAAGTGGAGCGCGACTTAAGCGTTGATGAAAGGAAAGTCAATGGAGGAAAATGAAGGTTTTTCAGGAATCTTAAATTCTTTTCTCCTCAATGTCATAAACGTCGAACCAATAGTAGACGATTTTTCCAGCAGGGATGAACTCGGGAATGTAGCTCTCAAGGAACTCTTGAAGCTCGATTGGCATCTCGCTAATTCTCTTGTACCTCAGGTCGTTGTTCCATCTTATTACGCTTTTTGAATCAGTTTGTTTTGAGTTTTCCTGAATCCATAGGGCCATCTCTTCGTCGTTCGCTCCCGTCGCGACTTTGGCTCTGAGGCCGTCTGCAGTGATTCCAGTGAATTCGAAGAATAGGCTATCGAGGGGGCAATCAAAATGATATTCGCCGAGCGTTCCTGCCAGTTCTGCGCGGCATTTGTCGAGAGTCCTTCCGGCAACGACATAGCCTCCCAGCGTCTCGCGGGGGCTTCTGGGGAATGCTGTTTTCAGATCCAGAGCGAGTTCCTTTAGGTCGGGTGAGTTCATGGCGATTTTCGACGTTGGTCGAGAGTGATCATTACAGCCAGCCTGTCAGAAATTGAAGTGGTTCCGTGATGGGCGCATTTGCGAGAGGTGACATGGTCCAGTCGATGGCAGAGGATAGCAAGATGTTGAAACAGCTTCTCTTGACTATCATGCTTGGATTGACGTCCGCGCTATCTGCTGCTGACCAACCTAATGTGGTCATGTTGCTCTCCGACGACCTCGGGTTTGCTGACATCGGCTGCTATGGCGGGCCGGTCAAAACACCTCATTTGGACGCACTTGCAGCAGGGGGAACGAGGTTCAGCGATTTCTACTCGGGTTGTGCGGTGTGTTCTCCTTCCCGTGCCACGTTGATGACTGGCCGGCATCACATTCGGGCTGGTGTCTACAGTTGGATCAGCGATGCCGGACAGAAATCCCACCTTCTCGAGCGCGAGGTGACTTTGGCGGAGATTTTGAAAAAGGAGGGTTACAGCACCGCTCATGTCGGCAAATGGCATCTCGGTCTGCCGACTGAGAATTATGATAAACCTACCCCGGACATGCATGGATTCGATCACTGGTTTGCGACCTGGAACAACGCAGAGCCAAGTCATCGGAATCCGAATTCGTTCATCCGAAACGGCGAACCCGTGGGAGAGTTAGAGGGCTATTCCTGTCAGCTGGTGGTCGATGAAGCCATTGCCTGGCTGGATAATCGACAGGACAAAGAAGCTCCGTTCTTCCTCAATGTCTGGTTTCACGAGCCTCATGCGCCCATTGCTGCCCCGGATGAGATCGTGAGTGAATACGGTAAGCTGAAGGATGCGGCGGCCATTTACTCAGGAACGATCGACAACTCCGATCGAGCGGTCGGACGACTCATGGCCAAGCTTCAGGAAGTGGCGCTGCCGGAAGATACTCTAATCATATACGCCTCAGACAATGGGAGCTACCGAGCTGATCGAGTCGGCGATCTCAAGGGCCGCAAGGGAATGAACTGGGAGGGAGGGATCCGTGTTCCGGGGATTTTCTATTGGCCTGAGCATATCACCCCGGGCATCGTTGCGGAGGAGCCCGGTGGGTTGGTCGACGTGCTACCAACTGTGTGTGGTCTTCTCGGAATTGAGAAGCCGAAGGGGGTTCATCTCGATGGCAGTGATCTAACTCCAGTAGTGACAGGAAAGGCTGACCATTTTGAGCGTCATCAGCCTCTTTTCTGGCACCTTCAGAAATCACGGCCCATCGTGGCAATGCGGGACGGTGACTACGCCCTCGTTGCAGATCCTGACTACGAGATTTCGACCAACAACATGTTCGATGAATCGTGGATTCCGCTCATCAAGGAGGGCGGCTACACCAATTTCAGGCTCTACAATCTCAAAGAAGATCCTTCTCAGGCTAGGGATTTAGCGCCCGAGAGCCCGGAGTTGGTTTCCCAGCTCAAAATGAAGCTGCTTCAGATCAATCGCAGTATTATGGCAGACGGCGAAGATTGGCATCTGGATTAGTTCCGAGTCAGGTACAGTGATTGCGGCGGTTGAAATCAATTTGAAGTGTGGCTATGTGCGCCGCCGATATGAGTATTTCGAGATTGTTGTTTCTTTCCTTCGCCTTGGTTACCGCAGGTTTTTCTGACCAGATTCCAGATGATTTGATTCTATCAACGGTGGCAGGACCTGACGTGGTACCAAGTCCAGCCTGTCTTTGCGCCAGTGCTGACGGTTCTGTATACGTGGGTGTGGACCTGAATGGGTCTCTGGGTAAAGGGCCCGGTAGAGGGCGTATCGTGAAGCTGGTTGATAGTGACAAAGACGGCGTCGCTGACTCCCATACCATTTTTGCAGAGATCGACAATCCGCGTGGCTTGATCGCCATTGGCGACAAGGTCTGGTGTCTCCACACCGCATTCGGTGATGATGGCAAGGCGACCGGGATGGACCTCGTGGTTTTGACTGATGCCAATGGTGATGGCGTAGCAGACGGTCCAGCCGAACCGCTGGTGGAGCGCATTTGCTCGGCCTCTTCCCTTAATAGTCGTGGAACTGACCACTCGACCAACGGCATTCAGCTCGGCATTGACGGTTGGATATACATTGCGATTGGCGATTTCGGATTTGCTGAAGCCGTCGACCGCGACGGCACCAAGCTGACCTTGCTTGGTGGCGGTATTGTTCGGGTTCGTCCGAACGGGACTGAGATGGAGCTATACACCTCGGGGATGCGCAATATCTACGATGTGGCAATCGATCCGTTTATGAATGTCTTTACCCGGGGAAACACCAATGACGGTGGCGGCTGGAACGTTCGGTTTTCCCATCACATTCAATCAGGTGAGTATGGCTATCCCAGATTGTTTGTAAATTTCTCCGACGAGATCATCCCTGCACTAGAAGACCTCGGCGGTGGTTCGGGAGTCGGCGCGATGTTCCTCGACGAGTCCACTTGGCCGGAGAAATACAACAAGCAGCCATTAATGGCGGACTGGGGGCGCAAGGCGGTTTTTCTGCATCGTCTAACGGCCGACGGAGCCAGCTTCACTCAAGTGCCGGAGGATTTTGTTCAAATCTCCCAAGTTTCTGATCTTGATGTGGATGCGTCGGGCCAGATGTTTCTGAGCGCTTGGGACGGTGCTGGATTCAAAGGAGACGAATCTAAAGGTTATGTTGTCAGGTTGGTCCCTAATGGGTGGAAGTATCAGGCAGCCCCCGACTTCAGTCAGGTTGATTTGACCACTCTGACTAGGCTTTTGGCTTCTGATAGTGCCAAAGTTCGTTCCTACGCGCAGATGGCGATTCTGGAGCGTGACAACAAATCCGATGCGCTCGCAAACCTCAATAAGCTGATCGCCAATACGAGCCTGTCACTTGAGATACGCGTGGCGGCTTTGTTCACATACGCCCAGATCGAAACTGATCCAGCCGCTCTTTTAGCCTATGCCAAAGATGATGCTCTAAGCGAATTTGCGCTACGGGTTGCAACGGATCGTTTGCCTAGATTGACGGGCTCTAATCTCCCGCTGGAACCTTTTGTCACGGCTTTGAATGATGGGACGCCTCGCCAAAAAGCGGCGGCGGCAATTGCTCTTGGACGGCTTGGAAATCAAGAGGCTGCCGAGGCTCTCCTGACAGTGGCATATACCCGTCCCGATATGGATGGCAAGGCAACGACGACTCAGACCGATACTCTCAAAGGAGGGCGGGCCGCCAAGCCCAAATTGGAAGTGGCCTACGGAGAGACTCTCTACCTCTACCTTTCCGAGACGAATAAGGTGACGGATTCATCGCATGTTGCTTTTTACGACCCGGTGTTTGTGAATGCGAAGGGGAAGAAGGTCAGTCTCGCCGATCTAACGCCGGTGCAAGGCAAGGTGAAGGTTGATCAGAATCCCGATGGTTCTCAGCCTGGTAAGAAGTCATTGGCTAAGTCGACGCGATTTATCTCCAGTGTTGTTGATGGTGTCCTTGCTTACGAAGTTCCCAAGGGGGCGATCCGTTTTGAAGGCCTCGTCAAGAAAGCTGACTCAGGGCCTGCCGATGCCTCCATCGACTTTTTTGCTTCCACTGTATCCCCGGCTGAAATTGAGCCGGGCCAGTCAGTTTCGCCACGCCACTCTACGCCGAACTCAGAGGTGGTCGTGCCTCACTTGGCAGTGAAAGCCTTGGTAAGGCTCCGTGCGGTGGATGCCTGCCTTCAAGCTGTCGGCACTTCTGCTCAGGACTTGTCCCTTTGGGCTCTCTCTTACATGCACGATTCGAGAGCAGTCGAAGGGCTTCTCAAGGATCTCGACGAGACGGACAACGAGGCGCAGCAGGAGGACCTTCTCCGGACTCTGGCTCGCCTCTACCAAAAGGAATCACCTTATGATGGCGATTGGTGGTGGACGACTCGACCCGACACACGCGGCCCATACTACAAGCCCGTGGTCTGGGATAGCAGCGAAAGTATTGCCTCGGCATTGCAGAAGCTTTACTCCGAAAGTGACGAAGATAAGCAGCGTCTCCTAGCCCGCCTCAATGACAAAATGCGCATGGGCATTGAGAGTTTGGGCACCTTGATCGTGGAGGAAGATAGGGAAGAAGTTCCTACGGTCGATCTGGCCAAGATCCGATCGAAGCAGGGCGCCGTTGGCACCACTCCGATTGAGGATGTGATTCTTTCCCTGGATAAAATCAAAGGCGATCCTGCCAAGGGCGAGGCGTTATTCACTCAGCAAGGCTGTGTGGCCTGTCATGCTCTCACTGAAGGCGGCCCGGCCCTGGGTCCCTTCATGGGGCAAGTCGGCTCGATCATGAACCGTGAGCAGATTGCGACCGCGATACTGCGGCCAAACGATACGATATCGCAGGGTTTTCAGAGCGCTCAGGTGCAGATGAAAGACGGCAGCGTGCACATGGGCTTTGTGACCGAAAGCAACACTGACGTCCTGGTGCTTCGGGATATGGCCGGTCAGGTCATTCGGCTGAAAGCCCCCGATGTGGTGAAAGAGGATCATCTCCCAACTTCCATGATGCCTCCGGGGCTCGCTAACGCCCTTTCGCTGGAAGACTTTGCCTCATTGGTAGAGTTCCTTTCTTCCAAGAAAGGGTAGTTCGCCGGAATCTCATTGCCGCTTCAGCGCCAGTGCTGGAGCGGGCAGGGTAGGGTGCCTGGAGCTGGCGAGGCCGTGGACTAGGCCGCCTTGGCGCTGTTCGGTCGTCCTCCTGACGAGGATAATGGTAGCGAGTCGATTGTTGTCCTGGTTGAGAAAATCAGTGAGAGGCTCACCATGGAGATGGAAAGTACCGGCTTGAACGCCACGGGGCACCGTGAATACTCCCAGTGATGTGACTTTGTCTTTCTGAAGTTGATCACCGCTATTGAATACATTGGCGGGTGCGTCTTCCCAGCGCATGGACGGGTAGTTCCAGTTGTCGAGCGTGTCATCGGTGAGCCCGAATACCTCAAAGACGCAATCATTCACCAGTGACGCCAATCCCCAGCCGGTAGGAGAGAACTGAAGGGTTAGCTCGGCCTCTGCAATTTGCCCCAAGCCATATTCAGTCAGGTCAAAGCGCAAGTAAGCCTTGCGGTGTGGGCCATCAGTGTTCTGGCTGTGCTTCAAAAGCAGCAGTTCATCTGAGACATGATCGTCCTGCTTGCCGCCCCAAACGTAGCCGTCATGGCCATTGCCTTGGGCAGTGGTAACGGTCGTCCAGTTGCTGTCTTTGGTCAGCGATACCTGTCTTGGAGACCAGGCCCCTTCTTCAGGGCTCTCGTTGATCGCACCAAGCGTTCCGCCGGTGACCGTGTTGCGTTGTCCTTCTCGCAGCTCGATGCTCTCCTTGGTCGTGTTCAATTCAACTTCGACAAGACCTTCGAAAACCTGAGTTTGGGTGGCTCCTGAGCCCGGATCGACATTCACGGCAAAGCGAGTCCCGTGATCAATCACATTGGCCCGGGGTGTCTCAATTCGAAATCCTTTCGCCGATTCGGCGATTTCAACAACGGCAGTGCCGCCCCTGAGAATACAATTCATGGCATTAACCAGCTCCAATTCGGCGGGGCCTTCGAGGATTACTTCGGCACCCGAGTCGAACGACAGAGTCGCCAGCCCCTTTGCCAGCTTGAGATACCCTGAACCGATTCTCGATCCATCAGCAGTGGGCAGGTCCCCACTCTCCCAGTGGGCCGCTTCCGTGTGGGTCATCGTGGCAAAAGAAGGGGGCGCTGGATCAGGCTTGATTAAAACCAGCGCTAACAGAGAGATGACAGCGGCCGCGGCTAGAAGTTGCGGCAGAGAGGGAAGCCTGCTGTGACTGGGTGAGGAGAACTCAAGGGGACTTTCCTCGTCTTCGTGACTCACGTGGCTCCAGTGAAGAGTCGCGTGATCATGCATGAAGTCGCTGAAAATTCTGAGGTTCTCCGGACTGTCGTCCAGCAAAGCCTCCAATTCGGAAACTTCAGAAGCTGAAAGTGTTTGTTCGATGTGCCCACTGGCCAGTTCAAACAAGCGTTTTTTTTGGTCTTGGTTCATGCCTTACTGAGTTCCTGTTCAACGCATTGAAATAAGTTTTTACGAAGTCGACTTAATAGCCTGTAGACGGCACCCTCGGTTCGCTCAGTGCGTCTTGAGATGCCCTCGATGGATGCTTCGTCACGGTAGCGGAGATCGAGAATTTCCCGGTGTTCGTGGCTCAGTTTGAGGACGCAACCTTGTAGGGCCTCCTCTCGTTTCACCCATCGCTGCTCCCGGATCGCTGATTCGGACTCCTCGCTCAGAATCTCAAGCATCCGATCACTGAGGAACTCGGCCCGGTTGCGCTTGGAGCGGCGGCGGTAGGCGAGGATCTGGTGAAATAGAATTTTTCGGGCCCAGGCCGGGAAATTCGTTCCCAGCTCGAATTTATGAAATTGGCGCCACATCACAATCTTCCCCTCCTGAAGGATGTCCTGAGAGTCTTCAGGGCAGGCAATAAGTCCGGTGACGTAGATGCTGAGCTTCCTTTCGTGCTCGCCCAAAAGACCAAGAAAGGCCTCGGTGCGCTCGTCGTTGTTGGGTTCAGTTGTCATCTCTTAGCAATTGAATAAGGCGCATTATAGAGAAATTGGACACGGAAATGCACTTATGCACTCTGAGTTAGCCCGAATAGTCCTTTCGACTGGCTCAATTGCGGGATCTCAAAAGTGTCCAATTTATGGCAGGGTGGCCTTGTTCAATTGTAATGCGTCAATTTCTCTCTGCAGCAACACTGACTGCTATTTTCGTCGGTCAGTGTTTTTTGGCGCCTGCTTCGGCGGACGAAGGAGTCACCTTTTTCGAGCGTGAAGTTCGACCGATTCTCGTATCCCGATGTTATGAATGCCATTCGGAGGAATCGGGAAAGCGAAAAGGCGGTCTCTGGCTCGATCGGCGTGCCGGATGGGTGGAGGGCGGTGATAGCGGCCCTGTTTTGGTGGCCGGTGATTTGGATCGAAGCAAGCTAGTCCATGCGATTCGCTACACTGATACCGATCTACAGATGCCTCCTAAGTCGCGCATGAGCAAAGCGGAGGTATCGACGCTGGAGAAGTGGATCGTGATGGGAGCTCCGGATCCCAGAGACCAGGCTATGGCTGGAGCGGTTCGCCAAGATAACATTGATTACGATCTTGCCCGACGAGGATGGGCGTTTCGTCCTTTGCAGGATCCTGCTATTCCTCCTGTCGCTGACGGGGAGTGGGTTAGGGATGGGGTGGATGCATTCATCCTCTCCAATCTTGAGTCGGATGGACTGCGGCCAGCGGCTGACGCTGTACCCGAAGTGCTGCTGCGTCGCTTGTTTTACGATCTGACAGGCTTGCCTCCGACAATTGAGGAGGTGGCTTCTTTCACTGCTGACCCGGGGAGTGCATCATGGGTCAGGGTGGTGGATGACCTGTTGGCCCGTCCAGCGTTTGGTGAAAAGTGGGGGCGGCATTGGCTCGATGTGGTCCGCTACGCCGACTCAAACGGCGGCGATCGCAATTTCACATTCTATCAAGCTTGGCGTTATCGAAACTGGGTGATTGATGCCATGAATCGAGACATGTCGTTCTATGACTTCGCTCGAGCACAGCTGGCAGGCGACCTTCTTCCCAACCTCTCAGGCGAACGCCGAAGCGAGGCGCTCATCGCGTCGACGTTCCTGGCCCTTGGCCCGAAAATGCTGACCGAGAGGGATAAAGAGAAGCTCTGGATGGACACGGCTGATGAGCAACTCGACACCGTGGGGCGTGCCTTCCTGGGGCTGACTCTCGGATGTGCCCGGTGTCACGATCACAAGTTCGATCCCGTATCTCAGGAAGACTACTATGCCATGGTCGGTATATTCCGGTCCACTGAAGTCGTGGCCGGAACTCGAAATGGTTGCGTTAATGTGGCCAGTTGGGTGGAGCAGGTGCTGCCTGCTGAGGGGCCTGAATGGGACGACCTGAATCGAAAGGTAGAGCGCCTCGATCTGGCAATGCGGCTGGCGGTTGAGAAAACCTACATGCAGAAAGCCGGTGGAAAGATGACACTGGATGACTTGCCTCTGGCGGGCGTGATCTACGACGATGCAGATGCTGAATTTGTCGGCACCTGGAAAGAGTCCACCTTTTCGGACAACCGGTTTGGGGCAGGATATGTTCACGATGACAAGAACGGGAAGGGCACCAACCGAGCGATATTCCGCGGGAGCCTTCCTGAAAGCGGTCGCTACGAGGTCCGGATCGCCTACAGCGCATTGCCCGGTCGGGCGAAGCAGGTTCCCATCCGGGTTCTCGCGCGCGATGGCGGTCACGAAGTAAGCCTGGACGAGACTGTGAGCCCTGAGGTGGGAGGGCTCTTTCAGCCAGTCGGTCAATTTCAGTTTGAGAAAGGAGGCCGATGCGAGGTGAGTGTGGGAACCGCCGGAACTGAGGGGGAGTATGTGATTGTTGATGCGGTTCAGTTCATCGCGGTGAAAGACATAGAGCGGGAAGCGGCCGCCATCGCAGCGTTGGACGGAGCGGAGATTGATCCTCTGTTGAAGATGAATGACAAAGAGATTCGGAAGGAGCTAGAGCGTCTCGTTGCGGAGCTAAAGAATGAGGCTCTCGTCATGGCCCCTCGCGATGCCGCTGATGCCGATGACTGCCATCTAAGAGTCCGTGGAGAGGTTAGTCAGCTCGGTGAAAAGATTCCGAGGGGATTCCTCAAAGTGCTCTGTGATGATGAAGCCCCTCATATCCCCGCTGGAGCCAGCGGGCGTCTTGAGTTGGCCGACTGGATGGTGGATGAATCGAATCCGCTATTGGATCGTGTGATAGTGAATCGCATCTGGTACCACTTGTTAGGGCAGGGTGTTGTCGAAACGGTCGACAATTTCGGCCGATTGGGTTCAGGGCCGACCCATCCGGAATTACTCGACCATCTTGCCTCCTCATTCAGGTCGAGCGGGGGATCCGTTAAGGGCTTGGTGCGGAAACTTGTCCTTTCGCGAACCTATCAGCTGAGTGTGGATGCTTCTTCGGACCTTGCGAGCGCTGACCCGACCAATAAGAGCTTCGGGCGACAAACTCGACGACGGCTCACCGCTGAGGAGATTCGAGATAGCCTATTGTTTCTCTCGGATTCGCTCGATCGAACCCCCGGCGGCTCTACCTCTAATTCCTACGGTCAGGATCTGGACAAACCGATTGTGTTCGATGACTACAATATCAGAACGGTTTACCTACCAGTGGCCCGAAATAATCTGGCGGTGGAGCTCTCCGTTTTTGATGCCGCCAATCCGGATCTCGTGTCCGGGAGGAGAGCCGAGACGACGGTTCCGACTCAGGCGCTTTATCTGCTCAATAGCGAATTCATTCACGAGAGGGCCTCGATTATCGGCCGAATGGCATTGGATGCCGGGGGCAATCCGGGAGAGGAAGTCGACTGGCTCTATCAAACCCTGTTAGGTCGTGCGCCTAACCCTGTTGAAAAACAGCGGGCGCTGGCCTTTTTGGCTGACCTCAGCGGAGGGTCGGAGGCACGCGATG
>CAXBHX010000064.1:0-27803 GCA_963975655.1 uncultured Verrucomicrobiales bacterium | reverse complement strand
CGTCTCAAAGTCCTGACGCAGATACATCTGAATCACTTTCTCCATGTGCTCGCACAATTCACCGAGACGTTCTTCAATTTGGGCCTCCTGAGTTCGAATGCGCGCGTTGATCAGCACCTCCTCGTAATCGGACAGATGCATGAGTCCGGCAAAACTTTCACCGAGTCCGACAGGATCAACAAATGAGAATGAAAGCCGCCCGGGGGGAGCTGCAGCGAGCCATCCAAGCGACAGAAAATTGAGGAAGCCGATAGACTCCTCCCGACCATGCTGCTTCGTCTCCAGCAAGACCGAAGCCGCGTCCGGAATACGCAATCGAAGCGGTAGCTCGTAGGCAGGCTCCTCACCCAACTGCAATTCGGGTGATGACGGCAAGACCATCTCACCCTCTTCCCCCGAGTAGCGAAGTGATCCTATTGTAAGCACTTCGGAAAGCTGAGTCGGCACCTGCCATTGATCGGGCCCCTGATTCAGCCAGGAAAGCCCCTCCGTGACCCTTTGCGACTCTTTGGTAAGGAGCTCATGTGCAGGCAGGGCAGACGACCGCCATTCCTCCACCATCGCTCCGAACTGTTGCTCAAGATCTTCGATCGAACCTGAACCTGTTCCCGCGGCGAGAGCCTCCAATTCCTGGTCCTTCACCTGCTCCGCTTGAGCGATGCTCTGCTTCAAAGCTCTAGAGACAGAATCTTCCCGGCTCTTCTGAGCTACACCAAACCTAGCCCTCAACTCTTTTACCCTCTCCTCGACTGATTCAGGACCATCATACTTCTCACCCTCACTTCCGGCACCTGACCCGGATTTCAATCCCTGCTTGAACTTAGTCTTAACGCTCTCGAATTCAGCCTCAATCGCCTTCACTCGGGCTACCTGTTGTGCCTCAACAGCAGCCTTCAATTGGATGCGTTGCCATTTAGACTCCACTAGAGGTTCCTCAAAGCTTTCGACAAAAGCGACCGCCTGTTTCTTTCCAAGCCAGAACAAAACTCCTAGAAGAATAGCAACAGCACCTCCGACCCCCAACGAGATAGCATAGGGAACCGTCATCCCTCCTAACATAGAAGCCACGAAGGGTAGAGCCCCCGCTATCGAAAGCACTAGAAAGAGCTGAATCGACAAAGGGATGCTGTTCCCGAGAGCTACCAGCGGAAGTTTCCGAAACTGCTTACACTGCTCGTGAAGATCCCCCTGCAGTTCATACAGTTTTGCCGCATGAACGGGCTTGCTGCTACTTTCGCTACTGCCCTTCAAAGCAGCGATCAAACGCTGCTGCTGTGAGCGAAATCCACGCAATGACCAGACCGATTCTTTCTCAAGCTTAACGAGGCGGTTATTCACATTGACCGCCTCCAGGGAACGCTCCTGATACTCAGTCGCTGACCCTGCCAGACTGCTTTCCCTCTTTTTCCCAGCGTCCATGTAAGAGCGCTGCAACTGCCCCTTGTGCTGCCCCTCAGTCTGCTGAATCTGTGAAATCACATGATTTCGCACTTCGATCTGGGCACGGTCCAGTCGTGCTCCCCTTTGCTCGAACACCCTTGCAACGACCTCCCGCTGATCCGCCACCTGCTCCTTGAGTCGAGCCACTGCCGCCCCAAACCGCTTTTTGATCTCATCTTGATGATCAGCAACCGACTGACGTGCGCTGGAATCACGCAGTTGAACGGCGCGCTCGAATCCGCTCTCCCGCTGGGAAAAAGACTTCAACTCACTCGTTAATCGCTCAAGTAGAGCAAGAGATTCCTGGGCAGATAGGTTATTCAATTTCACAGTCGTTTCTCAGTTTCTGTAATATCTTTTCGAGATCTTCCATCGCGGAGACGGAGTTTTCAACTGCGTCGAAAAGGGGCTGCATATAGTTGCTGTCAAATTCCCGGCATTTCTGATCGCGCCAAATTTCCTGAGTCTCTTGCCAGGTACGGATCATCTCCCGTGAGAGCCCCGTCATTCGACCTCGATGATGATTCAAATTCATGATGACTATGGACCCTCCCCGGAAGTGTAGGCTTCAAGATTCCGAATCGACTCCGATAAAAACGTGAGCGCCTTCTTCATGTCAGCATCGATTAGGTGCGTCAGCTTCTCGACCTTGCGAGCCTCAGTCTCGACACTCGAATCGAAATTACGCAACCACCCGGCCACGGCCCTGAGCTTCTCTTCTACCTCCCGGATTTCACGGCGCTTCCGATTGATCTGCATCTCCACTCCGGTCTTAGCATTCGCCAGCTTCGACATCCGGGCGGTGAACATCTCCTGCTGCAACGCGTCCATCTCCCGATTCTTCCGCTTGGCCGCATGCTCCAGCGTCATACGCTGCTCGGACTGCAACCAGATCCTTGTACGTTTCACCTCTTCACTGACTTCATCAAGAATCATACAGGTACGCTCCAAAAACAGAACCAAACTAGAGCGAAATTGCTCCAGCGCCTGAATATCGGTGACATTCGCCTTGTTGCTCACAATGCAGATCAGCGCTGATTCAAATAGTCTTCAATCCGCTGGGCCTTGCGAAGCAAAAACGGCCCCTGATGACTCGAACTCTCCATGAAGCGCCGCAGCACCTTCATCGTATCCTGGAACTCCTGGGCAAATTTAGCATGCTCGTGATCCAACCAAGTATCGCTAAGAGCGCCAAAACGGGCCTGCAGAGAGGCCATAGAATTCTGCAAATCTCCATTGAATCGCTTCAACTCTTCGGCAAAGCGCCTTAGCTCTTCTGGGTCGACAACCGCCTTTGACATATACCTATCGTAAAGGACTGCGGCGGCACGACGCAATGCGAATTCAAGCCTGAAGGCCGATTTTTTGATTAATCCCCCTCCCCCTCCAGAGTCCGCCTTGTGCTCCTCCCATGCCTTTCGATTTGCGGAATAGAGAAAACCAGCTATCAGATGCGTATGCTTACGATCCGTAATCTCAAAAAATCCTATGGTGGCCAATCTCTCTTCGAAGAGGCCGACCTGCAGATCAACTACGGAGAGCGCATCGCACTAGTGGGTCCAAACGGGGCTGGGAAATCGACCATTTTCCGCATCATTCTCGGTGAGGAAGAGGCCGACAAAGGCAGTGTGGATCGGGACGAGTGGACTTTAGTCGGGTTTCTACCACAGGAGAGCGAGGATGTGGGCGACTACACCGTGATCGAGATTGCGACCGGAAGAGCCGGAATGATTCAGTCATTGGAGGAAAAACTTAAAGCGCTCGAAGACGCCGGGACCGTCGAAGTGCCCGAATACTACGAAGCACAGGGCAAGTTTGACGCGCTCAACGATCCCAAAGTTGAGGCAAAAGCCAAAGAGATGCTGCGCGGTCTTGGTTACCATGAGGATCATTTCGAGCGTCCAGCCAAGGAGATGAGCGGAGGTTGGATCATGAGAGCGCACCTGGCCAGACTGCTCGTTATCGAGCCCGACCTGCTCATGCTCGATGAGCCGACCAACCACCTCGATCTTATGTCACTGCTTTGGTTCCAGGACTATTTGAAGAACTATTCCGGAGCTATTCTCATGATTTCTCACGACCGGGAATTCATGGATGAGTTGGTTCACTCCATCTACGATATCGACGAACGCCGCCTGGTCCCTTACACGGGTAACTACACTGATTTCGAAAAACAACGCTTCGAGAAATACGTGCAGAAGAATAACGCCTACAAGAACCAACAAAAGCAGATCAAGGCACTTCAAGAATTTGCCAACAAATTTCGCTCCGTCTCCTCAAAAGCATCCCAGGCTCAGTCCAAACTCAAAGAGATCGAAAGGATGGAAAAAGTCGACAAGCCGATGGCTCCTAAAAAGCCATTTCGCTTTCAGATCCCCGATCCCCCCAGGGGCGGGCAAAAAGCGATGGATCTTCTCGCCGTGGATTTTGCTTACGGTAAGCACAAAGTCTATGAAGGTCTCAACTTCACCGTTGAGCGTGGCGAGCGCACCGTCTTGGTCGGCCCCAACGGTTCGGGTAAATCAACACTTCTCAAGCTACTTGCTGGCGAGCTGACACCTCAAACAGGTGAATACAAGCCCGGACACAATGCCAAGATCGGCTACTTTTCACAGCACCGAGCCGCCACACTCACACCGAACAACACGGTCCTCGCAGAGGTTCTCGAGGCCGCCCCCACCCTTCGCGAAGATGAGGCACGCGGCATCCTCGGTTCGTTCATGTTTCGCAAGGAAGAGGTCTACAAAATGACCAAAGTGCTGAGCGGCGGTGAGAAGAGTCGACTAAACCTCGTCAAATTTCTCGTCGACCCGCCCAACATCCTGCTGATGGATGAGCCCACCACTCACCTCGACATCCTCACCGTTGAGTCACTTATCCTCGCGTTGAATAATTATCAGGGAACTCTGGTTTTCATCTCCCACGATGTTCACTTCATCAAAGAATTGGCGACCGATGTAGTCCACGTTGCCAACGGCAATGCCAAGCGATTCCACGGTGACTGGGATTACTTTATCGAAAAGTCTGGCGCGGGTGATGAGCGCGCGGCCCTGACGGCCGACTAGGGCTCGTTGCTGCTTTCTCAAATTGCCACACCTCCGCTACGTCACTGCGGACTTGGCGAACTCGTCGAAGTTCTCTACAGATGAGCCATGTCCCGACTTTGCCTTTTCATTGCCGCTGCGTTGTCAGCTGTCTCATTCGCCTCAGCTGAGCCACCCACCGCTTCAAAACAGTTCGAGAACCTACCCAACCTACCGGACCGCACAAACGAACTCCGCAAGCTCATCAGCGAGTCCCAAGGTTCCTTCGTTCCGGCCTCGGGTATCTACCGCATCACCGATACCCTCGAGTTCTCCCTCAACCGGAAACGAAGCGTTGTCATCCGCGCTTCAGACGGCCCTGTTACCATTATTATGGATGGCCCCGGACCCGCTATCCGAGTCATCGGCTCTCATGAAGGCTCTGCGAGTCCAAAATCTTTCGAAGTCGCCACCTGGAATGAAAGAATGCCCCTGATTGATGGCATCGAGATTATCGGCAGTCACCCGGAAGCTGACGGAATCGAGCTGATTCAATGCGTCCAGCCCACCATCACTCGAGTCGCGATCAGGTGGTGTCGCCACGCCATTCGACTCTCACAACGCAATCGAAACGTCGCGATTGCTAGCGTGCACCTCTACGAGAACTCTGGCATCGGGCTCTTCCTGGACGACGTCAACTTGCATCAAATTAATGTGAGCAACTCCCACATCAGTTACAATCGCGGCGGCGGGATTGTTGTCCGCGACGGGAACGTCAGAAATCTCCATATTACGGGGTGCGACATAGAGGCAAACATGCCCGCCGACGACACCCCGACCATGACTGCCAACATTCTTCTCGATGTATCGAATTCAACCGAGGAAAGTAGGTGCTCAATCGCGGAAGTAGCGATCACTGGATGCACCATCCAACACAGCTCAAACTACACGAAAGACGATTACGATTCTATTGCACCGGGCGGGGCAAACATACGTATTCTCGGTAAGGAGAGTTGGCCGATCGACTCTGTGGCTATCACCGGGAATGTAATCAGCGACACTTCCGTTCTCATCGACATTTCCAGAGCCACGGATATCACACTGACAGGCAACACGTTCTTTGCCCCGAATCCGGACTTCCTCCACGCGAAGTTCAGCAAGCGAATCATTGTAAACGGAAACACCTTCAATCCCCGTCAGTTTAATCGGCCCGGGCGTCTACTATTTGACGACTGTCAGGACTGTATAATTTCCAATTGCACATTCCGGAGACTCGAAGCCGAAGATGGCGCCATCAAGATTCGAAACAGCACACGATTCAGCCTCAACTCCAACAATCTCTCTGAATCAACCAGCGGACTCAGGATTGAAAACTCCGAAGAAATTTCAGTAAAGAACTGGCTCGTTTCAGGCCTCCCTCAAAACACGCCATTTCTTTCCAAAGACAAATCCTCCTCGGTTCTTGAGTAAAAGCTCAGTTCAACCCGGCCGGAGGCTCAGGAGTAGTGCCCGACTCTCCAAAACTCAAATCAAGATTCCAACCCGCTTTGTTGGTGGTATCCGCGATGAGCTTGCATAGCGAGTGCACGATTTGCTCGTTCAACACAATTTCTACCCCCTGCCCATTCTCAGGATGCAGGCACAACATGGCTTGAGCATCCGGGTTGGGTTTGATCGCGACGCTGAAGAGCAATGCGGGCTCTTCACCCAACGGCAAATAAGTATTCTCCTGATACCCCGTTTGAAAATCTGATTGAGAAACCACCTCCTGATGTTTGAGTTCCTGCTCAGCCGATTTCACCAAAGAGTCATGGATCGGCTTGGGAGGACCATCCTGCGGCTGGCCCTTGATTGCCCCTTCCAGTAACTTCGAAAGTGTTGTCCAAAGAATTCCCGTGTAACGACGCGTCATCCAAAACCTAAATTCCTGGCGAGCATTCGTATTAATACGAAACAGCATCCGGTCCTCTGTCGAAATATACGACAGCTGCATCTGGTGCATCTGGCTCATAATTTTCTAATCGAACACATGAAGAGTTCAGTCCTGATCATACAACTTAAACAGGCCTGAGTGATCAAGATCCCCATTACCCATTTCGTCGACGAAAAGCTCCCACAACTCAAGCGAGTTCTTCAAAGTTGAGGATTCCAGTCCAACTTCCTTAGCTAATTTGCTCATCAGACGACCGTCCTTGAGCTGAAGTTCACTGCGGCCGCACTTTCACAAACACGCATTCCCCTTTCCGCCGCACGAAGGCGACGGGGCTCACTTCGGTTCCAGACAGACCGATCCCCACCGGCACTCTGAAGATGACAGGCCATTGGCCATCCCATGTTGCCAAGCCCAATAAATCCAATCTTGTGTCCTGAGAGGGTTTCGCTCATCTTCGCTCGCTGCTACATCAACGACTTTCTCTCACCACAACCTTCTGATTCAGCACCGCGAATCTCGCCCTCGGCTAATCAAACTCCTCGATACACACGGTCTCCTGCCGCCGAATTGACTCCTGCGCCGCGAGGCAAACCGCAACTGCTGATCTGGCAGAGCCTCCGTCATTGAGCGGCACCGCACCTGTCCTGACACACTCCACAAAGTGCTCCAGTTCAGGCTTAATACCACGATCGACCCGTCCGGAGCTATCCACAAAGTTGGCCGCATCCCCTTCGTCGGCAATCTGCGTTCTGACCGGCTCCGAATCATCGAACCGATGATGCACCAACTCCAACGCCTGATTCCGTGTATCGATGCGCCCCTGATCACCACACGCCCCGATCTCACATTCGCCGCCATTTGGGGCAAACAGGCACAGTTCCAGCGACGCTCGACGACCGCCCTCGTACTCGATTAGAACCTGAGCATTATCGAGAACTTCGCGATCGGTCAGAACGTTGATGCCTCCGTGGGCGGACACACGCATTGGCCGCCTATCCATCATCCAGTTAAATAGGTCGATATGATGTACGTTTTTCTCAAGAATCGTTCCTCCTGTTTGAGCTTCGCTGGATCGCCACCCCGGACGCATCGGCCCCCGAAACTCTCGGCACCACATCAATTGAAGCGCTCCGATGTCACCGGCATCGATCATCTCCTTCATACGCCCGTAGAGTCGTTGAAAGCGCATTTCGTGTCCGATCTGAAGAACCTTCCCCCCGGATCCTGCCGCCTCAATCACTTCGTCACATTGCGACAAAGTCAGCCCCAAGGGCTTCTCGCAAAGCACATGCTTGCCAGCTGCAAGGGCGGCCAGGGCTGCCTCGTGATGCTGATCGTTGGTCAATGCCACAATCACGGCATCGATCTCGTCGACTTTCAACAACTCACGCCAATCCTGAAAGATAGCCAATTGGTCACCCACCAGATCCTGCGAGGCAGAAAGGCTCTCTTCGCTTCGGCTACTCACGGCGGCCACTTCAATTCCGTCCAGAAGAAGGAGATTCCGAAGATGCGCCTCGCGACCAAACCATCCTGCACCGAGTAATCCAAATTTCATCACTTAAAAAAGACGAACCGTCCGCTCAACTGGGCTTCAGCTCAAGTCGAGTCTCGGAGTTATCTCCCTGGTAGGCAAGCGTTTCCCTATCCAAAACGGAGGCGCTCTAAGCCCACACATTCAGAAGTATCACCCCGGCTACGGCCAGCAATGCCCCGACAATCGCTAGGCGGGAAGGGTGATCCCCTTCATTCAAATATGCCAAGGGTATCATGACAATGGGGGTCGTCGCCACGACAGCGAGAACAATCCCACTATGAAGGGAATTCAGGGCCCACTGAAAACAACTTACTCCGATCACTGGCCCGAAGAAGGCCGCACCAAGGAGCCAGGGAACGACTTTGCGATCCAATGGATTCTCCCATCGTTCCCAATAGGTGCGCTTGCCAAATAGACGGATCAATAGAACGATCACTGCGGCAAAAATAAGCCCTGCTAAAACACGCTGAAACGCAGCGCTAATCCCATTGACCACCATCCCTGCTTCAGTAGCGGCCTCCGCAGCTCTGCGACTGATAACTGCACCAGTCCCCTGTCCCAGACCGGCCGTCACTGCTGCCACGACTCCCACCCAGAAGTTGCCGCGACGCATCAGTTTTTGACGCGACCTCGAGCCCGGCCGAATCGCCATGACAACCCCTGCCAGCACCATGACGGAGCATAGAGTGATCTTCAGAGTGACTCCGTTGCCAAGCCAGATCCACTCAAACCCCATTGCGAAGAGAGGTGCCAGGCAAAGATTCAGTAAAATAGTCAGCCTGGACCCCAATCGCTCATAGGCGAGAAAGAGAGCGACATCCCCCACTCCAAAACCAATCAGTCCGCTCAGAAAATACCACTTAAATGCTTCTCCCCCGACAGAGTCAGGCCACACCAGCAACACGATCATACCGAGAGCAGCCGTAGCAATGAAGAGCCTCAGCATATTGCCCCAAATACTCCCCAACTGCACCGCCACACGCTGGCCGGTCACTGCGGACAGAGCGAAAAACAGAGTAGTTAGAACCGAAGCAAACATGAGATCAACAGTTGCAAAGGCAACTCTATCCGGAATGGTTTGTAAAGCTCATGCACGATACCGACGCCCCGGCTCCCTATCTTCTCCACAACGGTGAATTGATCGATCCTACGCTACCCGTTGTTTCGATTTCTAACGGTGCGCTGCTTTACGGTCAGGGGATTTTTGAAACTCTAGCAGTGTATCACGGCATTCCTTTTGCTGCCGAGGCACACTACAAGCGCTTGAGTCGCGGAGCCTCACAGCTCAGCCTGAAAATCCCATCTTTAACTGAGCTGATGGAGAATGTAGATCGAATTGTAAAGGCCAACCAGCTCTGCCAGTTTGAGAAATCACGGCTCCGGATCACAGTAACCACTGAGGGCTGCTCCATCACAACCTCGACAATCCTGAGCCACTCTGAATCCGCAAAGGTCACTACGGTGCCTTTTGTCCGCAACGAACGCGGTGCTCTGGCTGGATTGAAAACCGTCAACTACGGAGAAAATGTCGTCGCCATGAGGCACGCACATGAAGCAGGTGCCGATGAATCTCTTTTCGGCAATACCCGCGACAATCTCTGCGAAGGCACCTGGTCCAATATCTTTGTCCTCGCCCGGGATCAATGGATTACTCCTCCACTCGACTCGGGATGCCTCCCCGGCGTCACCCGAGAAATTCTCCTGAACCTCGCTGGGACCGGCCATCCCCGTATCGAGGAAGCCAATCTTCCTCTTTCTGATCTCGATCAGGTCGAAGCCGCCTTTCTAACCTCCTCCATTCGCGAGATCCAACCCGTCACCGCGATCAATGGTCGGATGATCGACTCCCTGAACCGACCAGAGATCGACCACTGGATGCGGGCTTATCGCGAATTCGTGATCACCAAAGAGTAAGATTGCCATACGCAAATTCGTAGGCCCTGAAAGACACCTTTTGGATTGCGAACGGCACGAGAACTGACGACTCTTTCGGCATGCGAACCCATACCCTTTCCCTCGCCGCTCTTTTGATGGCTCCGATCTCGATCCAGGCCGTCGATTTCGAAAAGGAAATCCTTCCATTCTTTGAAGCCAAATGCATCGATTGTCACCAAGCTCCCTACGAGGAAGACGGAAAGCTCAAGAAGCCCAAGGCGGACCTGCGAATGGATGCCGCTTGGGCCATCAATATTGGAAGTGAAAATGGGGCTGTCGTGGTCGCAGGCAAACCAGACGACAGCGAAGTCTTTTACCGCGTCACCCTGCCGGAAGATGACGACGATTTCATGCCCCCCAGCGGAAAGGCTGATCCTCTCACTGAAAAAGAAATTGCCCTGTTCAAGAAGTGGATCGAGGACGGCGCCGATTTTGGCGGTTGGGCTGGCAATCTCGAAGGTAAGCCCAAGGAGGTCAGCAATACCGGAGATAAGATTCCTGTATCTGAGATTCAGGAAGTCTACAAACGTATTGCAGGGAAACTCGAGCCAGTTGAGGACAGTGCCTGGGAATCGGTTACCGAGGCCGGTGGCCGCGTTTCACGTCTCTCACGAGACAGCCCACTGCTCTCCGTTGATTTTCGTCTTACCACCGAAAACGCATCAGATGAATCGATAGGATCCATCGGTGCGATCGCGTCAAACATTGTGCAGCTCGACCTCTCCAAAACAGCTATTACGGATGCTGCCCTTTCAGTTTTGTTAGAAACCCCAAGTCTGGTCAGGCTCAACCTCAGTCAAACTGCCATCAGCGACTCGGGTCTCAAAAATATCAGCAAACTGAGTGAACTTCGCTACCTCAACCTGTACGGCACCCAAGTCACCGATGCTGGATTGAGACAACTCGAAGGAGTATCATCTCTCCAGTCTGTTTACCTCTGGAAGTCCAAAGCCACTGAAGCAGGCATCAAGAAACTAAGCAACGCGTTGCCCGATGCTAAGATCAATTTCAAGTAGAACCCGTCTCGCATTCCTTTCTCTGTTCTTTGCCTGTGCCCTGCCCTCAGCGGCAGACGCACAAGACGCGATTGATGACAGGGCCATCAAAGAGGCCTTCAAATCAAAACTCTCTTCCTTTCTGGATGCCGCCGTAGTCCCCCCGGCATCTGAATTGCGCTCACAGTTGAGCCGTGAACCTACTTTTAAAGGTGCGCTCGAGGCGAGGCAAGAGGTAAACGAACTCACTCCCTCTTCTGTCTATTCTCAGGCAAAGAAGGCAACCGTGATAGTCGGCCACCTCTATCTTTGCGATAAGTGCGATCAGTGGCACTCCGGCTTAGCCGGTGGTGTCATCGTCTCGGAGGATGGTTTGGTGCTAACCAACTACCATGTCCTCGATGTTGACCGCAGTGCGATCTTTGGAGCCATGACTGACAATGGCGAGGTGTTCCCGGTTGCCAAGATCATGGCGGCATCAAAAGCGAATGATGTGTCACTCATCAAATTAAGCGGGGCATCCGGGCTCAGTTCAGCAAGTATAGCCGAGCCACCTATGATCGGTGACGATGTTTTCGTAGTCTCTCACCCTGACTCGCACTTTTTCACGCTGACGTCGGGTCGAGTTTCACGCTTCTCGATCGAGCCTGAACAACGAACAAAGCGAATGGAGATTACTGCCGAGTTTGCCCGCGGATCGAGTGGTTCGGGAGTTTTTGATCGGTACGGCCACCTCGTTGGATTGGTCGCAGCCACTAATTCTATCTACTACAATCAGGACGCAAAAACTCAGAAAAATCTTCAGATGGTGATCGAAACCTGTGTTCCGCTCAGTGCGATTGAGGCCCTTTTCGAGGCTTCACCGCCTCGCCCCTGACTCACTCACAATCTCAAAAACAACTCCACCGACTACTCTGTCGCGTCCCTGACTCGATCGACAATCACTCGGATCTTGTGTGATTCAGAATCCCCCACATAGATGTTTCCATTCGACGGATCCACACCCACTCCGTGCGGTCGGTTCATTTTGCAAAGGACCGAATCCGGGGTATCCGGTCCATCGCCCCTTTCCCCCGATCCAGCAACAAGCCTCAGAACAGGAGGATCGACGTTTAGGTCAATGGCCCTCACCGTGTGTGACTCCGTATCGGCCAGATAGATGACCATTCCATCAGGTGAAACCGCCACACCTTTGGGACCCGATAACTCAGACTCCAGAGCCGGCCGAATCTCAGCATGGAACCCTTTCTTCCCGGTTCCGGCAACATGATAGAGCTTGCCCTCTTCCGCATCGATTCTAAATACCTGATTGCCTTCCCGCAAGGCCAACCAAAAGTCTCCGTTCGGAGCACGATCCAGCGCCCTCGGCCCTTTCAGCGGAGTCTCAGGACTCACCTCTACACCATCCCTGGTCGAGTCCCGTTTACCATTTCCACACCAGGTCGCTATCAGTCCGCTGCTTAGCTCCACCTGCCGGATCCGATTATTTTTGATATCACAGATCATAAGATTCTCCCCTGAAGCATCGAATTGAATTGAATGAGGCTGGCTCAGTTCTGCCTCTCGCGCTGGTCCTCCATCTCCTGAGAATCCCGGCGCTCCAGTTCCTGCGACCGTTTCCACCGTCTTGGTCCGCGCGTTAAGACGCCGAACCGTGTGGCTCATTCGCTCAACCCAGTATAGATCCCCTGAGGGATGAAACCGCACCTCGTAGGGTTCATTTAGTTTGGCCTTCAATGGGGGGCCCCCATCTCCACTGTATCCGGGAACACCGCTCCCCACGATGCTGACTATCCTACCTGACTCCCGGGAAATCCGACGAATCACGTGATTCATAGTGTCGCAGAATATCAGATCCCCCCCGGGCCCGACGATCACTCCAAACGGATTATTAAGTTCAGCATCTACCGCCGCAGATTGATCACCGGAATATCCAGCTGAACCAGTTCCAGCCACCGTAAAAATTTCCGTCTCTCCAGCCAAGGCCAAGTCAGCCAGACAAAAGGATACACCAACTAGAAGTAGTCTGTAGAACGCTATCATGCAGCGACATCATCGAAACTGAAGCCGCTTTGACCACCAAAAAGTGATCCCTAAAGAAGGAGCTGGAATCTACCAATGCCTGGTGGCACCTCGAACGAGACCTACCATCACCCCCTGGATCAGGAGCTCCTGAGCCGGAATCAAATCAGGAAAATTCGGGTTCTCTGCTTTGAGGAAAGGCTTCCGACCATTACTGACATACCGCTTTAAGGTTGTCTCGCCATCAATCAGTGCGGCCACCACGTCCTGATCCCGCGGCTCTCGATACTCAAGCACCACGTGATCGCCATCCATGATATGGGCATCGATCATCGACTCACCCCGGACTTTGAGTGCATAGGCTTTTGACCTTTCATTCAGTCCCATCGATCTGACATCCACCGAAAGAGTCCCCTCGGCCTCGGGAGTCGTGTCATCACTATACCCAGCCGGAATAGCCCCATAGATGGGCATGTCCACGATTGGCTCGCGATCGGCCGCGTCGGCAAACATGTAACACCGGGCTTTGCGCTCATCTTCTACCTTCCGGTAGATGGCCCCCTTCTTCTCCAGCGCTCTCAAATGGCTGACCGCCGCTGTCTGGCTGGCGAATTCGAAATGCGTTTGAATCTCCCGGGTTGACGGCATGATTCCTGTGCGACGATGTTCAGATTGAAGAAAGTCGAGAATTTCCTGTTGGCGGGTAGTTAGCTTCATTTTGAACAGTGTTCCTAAGAACATTAGTTATATTTCACAGTGCGCAAGTGGAAAAGGCGATTTAATTACTCAACAGCTCTGTCATTACCGTCATGAAGCCCCGAATCATTACTTTTATCGTCCTCTCTGTGGTTGCCGTTCACGGCCTCTTTCTGCTGTATAAATATCGCAGTCCTACCCCGGAGAATGCTGCGACTCCATCGGCGTCTGATACAGACCCAGCCTCACCCACTCAATCGATTCCTGCTGAACCGGCTAAGCCTTACGTGATGAACCGCTCGAATTCCGGTCTCTCGAAGGATTCAAAGGAATTTGAAGCCTCGATTGACGATGATAACAGCTCCCCTTCGGAGCCCCATGAAGAACTATCCGAAGGTACCCTGACCGTGGGACTTCACCGTGGAGTATCGAAACTCCCTCCCGAACTCGCCGAGATCGCCCAGAAGGGGGCCATGGCGGTGGCTAACCTGAAGTGGGATGAAGCCCGGGATCTCTACCTCGAACTGGTTAGAAAAGCGCCGGATAATGCGCTCGCCTATGCCAATCTCGGTGTGGCCGAATTTCAACTGGGCGATCTGGTCGCCGCCTCGGGAAATCTGAAGCAATCCCTTGAGATCAACTCCTCGATTGCTCAGAACTGGCAGACACTTGGCCTCATCCAGTATCAGGCCAGCGACATTACTCTCGCCATTTCCAGTTTAGCCCGGTCGATCCACGAAGGTCCCAGAGATGCCCGTTCAAGAGTCTATCTGGCAGCTGTGATTCGGGACTATGGATGGAAAGAGGCCGCTCTTATCGAGTTGAAACGGGCCGTCGAAATTGACCCTGATCTCGCTGAGGCCCACTACAATCTAGCAGTCACCTATCTCGACCTCTCGCCTCCTATCGTTGAACTCGCCAAACGGCACTACTACGCAGCCGTCGACCTCGGAGCAGAGCCCTCGCCAGAGCTCGAAAAGGCCATTCAATCGCTCAAATAAGCTCTTGGTGAAATATATCAAAGATCGGTTAAGTTCCTCATCATTGTATGAGATTTCGCCCTGCTTTACGTTCTTTCTATACTGCCTTCACTCTCGCCCTCGCGGTAGCGATTGGGGTGACCGCCTGCAAATCTACCGAAACGAGTGAGATGGCAATCGCCTCGCTTGAGAACACTCAGGCAGGCGGTTCTCAGCAGGGAACACAATACGGGTCCGTCACCGCTCCCAATCCAACCCCAGTATCCTTTGGTGGCCGATCTGCCACCGCCACTCCCCCACCGACGGTTACGGCCAAGGCCGCTATCCTGGTTGACAGTCGCGGCCGGGTACTCTTTGAAAAGAATGCAGACACCCGTTTGCCGGTTGCCAGCACGCAGAAGCTCCTCCTTGGAATCCTCGTCGCAGAGAGAGGGAATCTCAGCCAACAGATCACTATTCAGGATCCTGACACCTGGGCGGAGCCGACTGTGATGGGCCTCAAAACCGGTCAAGTCTACACCCGGGAAGAACTTCTCCGCACCGTGCTCATACGCAGCAGC
The DNA here is from genome assembly GCA_963975655.1 of uncultured Verrucomicrobiales bacterium. Classification (GTDB taxonomy): domain Bacteria; phylum Verrucomicrobiota; class Verrucomicrobiia; order Verrucomicrobiales; family DEV007; genus Arctic95D-9. The sequence goes on along the minus strand of CAXBHX010000064.1, from coordinate 12,682 downwards.
AATGACATTGCACGGGCATTGGCCCGCGACCACAGTGGTAGCGTTTCTGCCTTTGCCTCCAACATGAATATTCGAGCGAGGCAACTCGGGATGAACAATTCTTACTTCACCAACGCGAGCGGATTACCGACTCCCCCGGGACAATACTCGACGGCCCGCGATCTATCTAAGCTATGTGCGGCTGCTCAGCGGGTTCCCTTTGTCAGGGAATCGATACGAACTCAGTCGGTCGTCTTTAGATTCTCCACGGGGACCACCAAAACGGTCTACAACACAAATCAAGTTCTGGGAAGGTACCCCTACTGCACCGGCGCCAAGACCGGCTACACACACGCAGCGGGAAAATGCCTGGTTTCATCGGCCACCGCAGGAGGACGAAGCGTCATCGCCGTCGTCCTGGGGAGCAAGAGTCCCAACGTCTGGAGCGAGTCACAGGCACTGCTCCAATACGGCCTCGGAATGTAGCAACCCAGTGCGCTTCAGTCGGACTGGGAAAACAACCAGTCGTGAACCTCATCACTCTCGAATACGGCCCGGGCTATACCATGTCCGCCTGTTTCGTATTCAGTGTATTTAAAGACCTTTGATCGACTCATCGCTTCAGCCAGATCCTGTGAATACTTCACCTCAACCACTGGATCGTCCACGGCGTGGTGTATCCAGAGAGGTTCCTTTTTCAGCACATCAGCAGAGCTCGGACCCGTGCAACCCGAGCTCGCCACTCCCGCGGTAAAGAGCTTTGGATCCTGCACCATAAAATGACAGGTTCCGAATCCCCCCATGGAATGGCCCACGACATAAACGCGCTTTTCATCGATGGGTAATTCCTCTATGAGCTTCTCGATTAGCGCCAGCGCCTTTTCTCCAGGCTCACTACTCCACCCTATCCCCTCACCCCCATATGGCTGATAAGCCAGTGGAGCAAAGACGATACACGGATTCTTTGCATAGCGATCTGGATCTGCGAAGGAGCGTGTGAAGACGGTCAACTGCTTACCATTTTCGTTGTTCTTACTGCGCCCATGCAGCGATACGACCAGCGGATACAACTTCTCCCCATCCAGCTCCTTCCCTCCAAAAAGCGCGAAGGGAAGCCCACTTTCCTCGCTCATCGCCCATTCACCCGTCATCATCGAAGCATACGCTCCCTCAATCGGTTTGCCGGGTGGTGGCGGTTGACTGGCTCGATCGCCCACCCACTTCCGGTCCGCTTCAGAGAGCTTGGCCAAAGGAAGGCTAAACGTCTGTCCATCCGAGGCCCGCTTCAACTCAACTGAGTCCGTAGATGAGGACAAATAGGTCGCCGAAAGGCTCCGCCCATCCGTGGAGGTCCATGTCCTCGCATCATCAGCTACTACCCAACTAATACCTATGATTGCGACACAGAGAAGAGCCTGAAACACAAATTCTCCTTTCATGCCCCCGAGAGTAAAGATCCTCCTACCGGACAACAAGCATCAAAAAGCCGTAACCCACCCCGGGTCTACAGGTATACAATACGAAGATCACAATCCGGCTTTGCCTACAAAATTTTGACAAAGCACCACTTGAAAACATCTCCCGCAGCAAAGAATATGTGAAGACCGCATCTCTGTCCGCCAGCCGACGAGATCTCCACAACCACCCTCCCTATGAAACGCATCTCTATTCTCCCGTTGTTGCTTCTTGCAGCCCTGATTGCGTCGTCACTCTTGCTAGCTCCCTCAGCAAGAGCTGAAGATCCCAAAGTTTTCATTGAACTGGGCAAAGGCGTATCCCATGCCCGTGACGGCAAACGACTGGTCCTCTTCCTGCTTGTCGAGAATTTTGCCAAGGAATCAGAGTCCATCCTGGAAGCCATCAATCAAGAGCTTTCAGGAAAGGGCCATGAGTTCACCATCGTTCGCTGTCGCAATGAAAGCGCCGACCACCGGAAACTGTTCGAGGACAGATTCAAGCAGGACCCTGACAAGATGCCACTCGGCGTGATTGCCAGCCCTGCCGGCGAAGTGGTGATCGGCACAAATGGAAAGTCTCCTGACGCCTATCGTATTATGATACAAGCAGGGCGAATTCAGGCTGGCTTTGAGACCGACCCTGACAAAATCGCCGCTCTTCGAAATGCGATTGAGAATGATGAGGATGCCGCAAATTCAGTATTTGGGCTGAAGCGAAGTGACATCGAAGTAACGAGACATCTCATCACCGAATATCGCGATTGGAAATTTGCCAACGGAACCACGCTAAAAGCGGCCCTCTTGGAAGCCAAAGGAGCCACCGGGGTCTTTATCACCATGGAAGGAAAAGAGCGCGAGTTGGATTTCAATTCCCTCTCGGATGCCGATAAAGGCTACCTTTCGATTATTCTAAGCAGCCAATAGGCGGCTCTTCTTAGGTTACGAATTAGAAGGTTCTTTAGCGAAAATAGGCTCAGTCCATACCACTTGCTGCCAGAACGGATTTCTGGACGATTAGATCGTGAGCACTTGGAAATGGATTTTCTTTTTCACCCCGTATCATCCTGGCAAAATCTGAAGAATCCCCCACATAGCGCTGATACGGCGGATCAAACGGAATCACTGAGTTCCCCTTTCTAAATACGGTCGACTGCCCGTCAAACTGACGATCACGGGATAGGCTCAATCGCATTTCAGGACGATCGAGCGGCTGAATATGGCAAGTGCCCTCCGTTCCGCAAACGGTGAACTGTCGACGCGAAAATCCTTCCACCTCAAGTCCTGTTGAGCGAACCGTCGCGGTTGCCTTGGGATACTCAAAAACGGCGAGCATATTGTCGATCAGTGAATCTTCATCCGACATCAACACTCGCCGGGGGTATGAGACAATACGGTCCGGCTTTCCAAGAACCCCCACCGTCAGATCAATAATGTGACAGCCTAACTCGAACATAGTTCCTCCTGGAAATTCATCGAGATCCTGCCGCGAGGCGGGCGGAATCACTTTGGACATCACGGCATGGGTCTCGAAAATTTCACCCAGCCAACCGGCATCGATCATCCGGTGAAGCAACTGAACCGCGGGATTATAGCGATACATGTATCCCATCTGCACGACGAGGCCCATATCATCCGCCTTCGCCATGAGTCGTCGGTAGTCAGCCAGCGAAGCCCCTGCCGGCTTATCGAGATGAATGTGATATCCCGCATCAACAGCGAGATCAGCATACTTTAAGAGATCCCGAATCGGTGTCTCAATGCCGACAGCGGATAGCCCCGGCGTGTTGAGTCCCTCCTCCAATGTGAAAAAATCGAACTTTCCGAATTTCGGATGGTTTCGAGCCTTTGAGAGAAGAGCGGGGTCTTCTTCCACAATCCCGACAACTTCCCAGTCATCACTCTGGTCGTAGACTCCAATTTTGCTGGAATGCGGGTGTCCGGTTCCGATTTGAAGGTACTTCAGCGCCCCGCTCCGGTCATCTTCTCCTGACAAGGTGGCCAGAGGCGACGCCACCGCTGCAGCGAGAATGGTTCTTCGATCGAGCATTCATGAATTCTACCGCGAAATCTATATCCTGACGATCATTCAATCTTTTCGTGCCATTTCCTTAAATCCCCGCTAAAAAGGAAGCATGAATCCGCGCCGATTTGAAAACCAGACAGCCATTGTAACGGGCGGAGCCGATGGAATTGGCAAGGCGATTGCCCGGCGTCTCGCCGAAGAAGGGGCGCAAGTCACCATTTTTGATGTGAGCGTGGCCAACGCTGAAGCCACCGTCGGTGACTTGGCTGAGACCGGACTGCGAATCGAATGCGAAATTGTGGACATATCCGAAGAAGCGGGAGTCAAAGCAGCCATTGAGGCAGTATGCGAACGCAGTAATGACAGGTCTCTCGACGTCATGGTGAACTGTGCGGCCATCGTTGGTCCGACCTCGACTCCAATCACTGAAGTAACCACGGAAGACTTCGATCGGGCCACTGCCATCAATCTGAGAGGTACATTCCTCATGACCAAATACGCCTTGCTCGCCATGAAGAATCGCGACTACGGACGCATTCTCAATTTTGCATCGATTGCCGGAAAGGAAGGCAACGCCGGCATGAGCCCCTACTCCTCCACAAAAGCAGGCGTTATTGGCCTGGTGAAATCCGCCGGAAAGGAGTTCGCCGAGACTGGAATCACAGTAAACGCGATCGCTCCCGCTGTCATTCGGACCCCTATGGTTGAGGGGGTTGATCCGGCACAGGTCAAATATATGACAGACAAGATCCCCATGAAACGATGCGGCACTCTGGACGAGGTCGCCTCACTCAGCTGCTGGATCGTATCGCCCGAGGCCTCTTTCTGCACCGGATTCACCTTCGATCTGTCAGGTGGGCGGGCCGTCTATTGAACTCAATCCGGCAAGATCGCCACCGGAGGTAAGCTATCAGCCATTCCAGCTCCGGTCCGGCGAAGCTCTCCGATCAGGGCACCTCGCAGGGCTTCTACTTTATCACGGTAATCTCTATCGAGAGCCAGATTCACGATCTCTTCAGGATCCTCCACCAGGTTGTAGAGTTCTTCAGGCTCATTCGGGACCAGCGTTCGGATGTATTTGAAATCCCCTTCCACCAATGACGCCCACCATGGCACCACTCCCCGCATCAGCATCTTTGCCTTTGAAGCCTCATCCTCGCCCACAGGAACAACATCTGTGTTCGAGCCATAGCTATCACCAAAGTGAACCGTCAACACAGGATGGCTCCACTCCTCCACACCGGGCATCTCGAGCAGAGGAGTCAGATCGTGACCATGCATTTCCCATGGCAGTTCAATTCCTGCCACTGAGAAGATCGTAGGAACAATGTCAGTGCCGCCCACCGGGTGTCGGCAAACTTCACCAGTAGGAAAACGGGACGGCATCGAAACAACCATGGGGGATCGGATGTTCGCGTCGTAGGGGGCCTTCTTCACCTGGAATCCATGTTGCCCCCAGGCAAACCCCTGATCCGAAGTGAAAACGATCATCGTATTGTCATACTGCCCGGTCTCTTTCAATGCCTCGACCAACTGGCCGACTCCTTCATCCAGCGCCCTGACGGCTTGGTTAATTTGCCTGACCCACTCGCTCAGTGTCTTCTTGCCGTCAGCAGACACCCCACCTTTTGTCTTCCCCTTGACCAGAACAGGCTCGCCTGCAGGCCCTTTGATCCATTGCTCCACATCACGGGAGTAAGTTGGCTTACCCGCGCGGGGAGGATAGATGTCAGCAGGATCTTCAACGCGGACCCCTTCAAAATCATTCACATGACGATTCGCCGGCGTAAACGGACCGTGAACGCCACCATAACATAGCCACAGATACCAGGGCTTTTCATCAACCCTCCCGTCTCTTCCATGCAAGTAGTCGAGCGCCCACTGGGTATAATTATCAGTGGAATAGCCCTCAGTCATTTGAGCTTTCCCCCCATTCTTTTCAATCAACTGATCGTAGTAGTAGGCCCCTGAATTTTCGGGATACCTGGGGCGATTCCAAACGATCTGGTGATCCCAATCCCGTCCGAATCCGGTGTCAGTCCCGGTATGCCACTTACCAATGTGGGCCGTCTGATACCCATTCTCACGAAAGACGGAAGGCCAAAAACGACATTGGCCGGGATCATACTCGCTCCCCGGATACGCCCCCTCCATTCGCATCGATTCGATACCATGGCAGTGATGCCCCGTGAGCAAGGTAGCCCGCGACGGCATACACCACGTGCCAATCGTCGCGTGATGAAATCGAACGCCATCTTTGGCGAGAGCATCGATATTTGGAGTGTCGGCCCACTCGTAGGACTCGGGATAACACGATACCGTCCGGTAGGAATGATCATCCGTGTAGATGAACAAAATATTGGGCCGTTCCTGTTCTCCCGTTACGCCCATCGCTGTCAAAGACAGCGACACAAAAAGCAGCAGTCGCATACGCATGCAGGTTTTGTGATCGAAAGCACTGAATCAGGCAAGAAAGAAACACCCTCCGGGCTAACCTCCGGCAGCCGCATTCATCGCAGCCGAAAATTCCTTCACAATGGCCTGACTTTCAGCCGATAGGCTGGCAATGGGATAGGGAAACTCTTTTCCGTTCATTCGCAGCACCGCCTTGTCACCGTCTACTCTCATTAGAGTGGCCTTGATGACTTTGCCGTCACTGTTGGTCCAGCTCCCTTCGATAGGATCAGGACGCGACGGCACCCCCCCGGGGGCCTCTGTCTCGGTCATCTCCTCGCTTCCGCTTCCAATCGAAGCCCCTGACTCAATCCACTCTTTCAACTTCGCGATCTCACCGGCAGACAAAGGGCGTCCTTTTCCCTCGGGCGGCATTTTGTCATCGTCGTCGTCCGGAAGAGAGACCAGTTCAAGCAAATCGCTCTTATCAGGCTCTCCGGGGGAGATACTCTTTCCGGGACCGATCTCTCTATCGATCTCATCGATATCAAGGGACAAACTCCCTTTGTCTTCACCATCCATGTGGCACTTCGCACACTTGGCAGAAAAAATCGGCAGAATGTCAGCCTCGAACTCAAGGGCCCAAAGTGGAACCAAAGTCATCGACAATCCCGTCGTAATCACAGAAGACAATTTCATAGCGGTGGTCGGCAAAATTCTACCAAGCGATCCGCCAACTTGCCTACTCCGTCAATGACGCCAACAAGCCTTGAAAACTTGTAACAAAACAGGAATACGATCAGGTATCGTATTTTTCCGGGACCTCATCTTCGTGCAGAAGATAGAACGCTGTCTGCACCACATTGAGGCCATAGTTCGCGATCAATTCGAACTGATTGTTCATATCAACAACGACCATCTCGGTCTTGACGGTCGTGGCATCCAGACTCATGCGCTTCATCGCCTCCTTGTTGTGCTGCTTGCGCATCTTGTCAGTGTCCCGCTCGATCGCCTCAGCCCTGCGCAATTTTTTTTCAGTCGCTCCGTTCTCCAAAACGTCTGTATAGAGATTGATTAACTCGAGAATCAGCGCCGCAAATTCCAGCACCTTCTCGGTCGCATCCGTTCTGATTGCTCGGTTTTTCGAATATTTCTGACTCGTGATCTGAATGAGACGGTAGATCGCATCTGAAACCTCCTCCAGCTCAGAAACGATTCTAAGCATTCGGCCAATCGATCTCGCATTCTCGGCGCTCAACTCAGCTGCCGAGGTACGAACCAAGTATTCGGTAATGTCATGGGTCAACACATCGGCATCATCCTCCAATTGCTTAAGACGTTTCACCTCTTCGGTCAGATCAGTCTTGGGGTCGTTAAAAACCGCCATGTAACCGCTGAACATCTCCTTAGTGATACCAGCCAACTCGAGGGAAGCTTTTTCAGCCTCAGGAATGTTGAGCTCTCCGATATTGACCATCCCCGAAGAAATAAACTTCAATCGAGGCGTGCGACTTTGCTCCTCCTCAGGCTCCTTGACCCAACGAGTCACAAGTCGAGCAATTTGCGGCACAAATCCGATCAACAACAAAATATTGATCAGATTGAAAAGTGAGTGAAAAATCGCCAAATTAAATCCGACATCAGAATCGTGTTTCTCAGTCCTGAAGCTATCCGGCAGATGCTCCCCCAGCCATTCCACACCACTAATAAATGGGAAAAAAGCGATCAGCATCCAGACCACTCCAAGGATATTGAACAGAAAGTGAGCTCTCGCCGCTCTCCTCGCGCTGACGGAGGTCCCGATTGAGGCCAACCACGCTGTCACCGTCGTCCCTATGTTTTCCCCCAAAACAATCGCGGCAGACTCCTCAAACCCAATCCACCCTTGGATCGCCAGGGTCACCGTGATCGCCATTGCCGCCGATGATGACTGCACCATCAGGGTCAGCACGACTCCAATTGACAGGAAGACCAGAATAGAAGAATACCCGTTCCCGGAAATACCTTCGATAAAATTGCGAACACCCTGAGCCTGTGCCTGAACTGCCACATCGGTGCTGGCGAGCATACTCCTCACGTCGGGGACTGATTCCTTCAGAAGATGAAGCCCATAAAAAAGCAGTCCAAAACCGATCAATACTTCGCCAAAACTCTTCCACCGATTTTTTCCAGCGAAAAACAGCGGCAATCCAACACCGATGATGGGCAAGGCTAATTTCGATAGGGAAAACTTGCCAATCGTCGCAATGATCCAGGCCGTCAGCGTGGTTCCCAGATTGGCCCCCATGATAATGCTGATCGATTCCACCAGAGTCAGCAGACCCGCATTCACGAAGCTGACCACCATCACAGTGGTCGCGGAAGAGGACTGAATCAGCCCCGTCGTCATAAGACCTGTCGCCACACCGGCGAGGCGGTTGTGGGTCATGGTGGCCATGATCTTGCGCATGCGATCACCGGCAGTCCGTTGAATCCCTTCGCTCATCACCTTCATTCCGAAGAGAAAGACGCCGAGGGCACCGAGAATACTAAGAATGAAGACGAGGGTGGTCATAGAGAAGTCAGGGCAGACTGGAGCAAAGGTTGCGAGATTGTCACGTCGAAATCAACAGGGATTCCCCCTTTTTTGCCCTTCTTGACCGCCCTGCGCCTGTAGTCGTTATGAGTCAACCGTTTATGACCAGGGGAAAGCCCGCATCCCGACAAGAGAAATCCCGTCAGAATACTCGCCTCTATAAGTCACCGCCGGAACACTGTTGAACTCCGCCTCTCCCGGCCAGGCCCCACACATCAACGCTTAGAGCGAATCCATCAAGCCCTGGTGCATCGCCTCCACGGGAGCCTCCTGGTTGAACCAGAACTCAAACGAGAGAGCCCCCTGCCACAACAACATGCTCAAACCATTCGAAGCCTTGGCACCAGCCGCCTCAGCATCTGCAATGAGCCGGGTGCGCGAAGGCGCGTAAATCATGTCATAAACGAGGTGATGAGGTTCAATAAGCCGCTGTGGCACCACCTCAGGATCCGTTCTCTTCATGCCTACTGAGGTCGCATTGATAATCAAATCCACCTGGCTCAGTTCTCGTTCCATGGCCTTTTCCTCCCAGGGAATAGCCACAAGCCGCTCAGCAGGTCCCTCCAACTTGTCAGGATCGACAAAGAGATCATGGAGATCCTCAGCCAACGCCTCAGCCTTCTCAACCGTCCGGTTAACCAGCACTAATCGGTCGCAATGATCCATCGCGCACTGCACGGCTGCCGCCTTACCCGCGCCACCACCGGCCCCAATAATCATGATCCTCAGGTCGGTCAAATCCATCGAGAACTCTTCGCGAATGGCCCGCTTCAATCCCGGAGCATCCGTATTGTGCCCAATCAACCGATCACCGTCGATCGCAACCGTATTGACGGCACCGATGCGACGTGCCACATCAGTCATATCGTCCACGGCATCGAATACACCACCCTTGTGTGGAATCGTCACATTGGTTCCGACAAACCCACTGGTCTTCAGCATAGCCAACGCATCGACCAGGTTATCGGGCTCGATGTGCAACCTCACATACTGGCAATCAACTCCCGCCTCCACCAACGCCGGATTGTGCATCTGCGGCGATCTGGAATGCTCTACCGGGTCACCAAAAACAGCGAGTCGGGCAGGAGGGCTCAGATCACGAGTCACCTCGGCCCAGTTTTTCAAATCGGAGAAGGTATAAACGTCCTTTGCTTCGGCCATAGTCAGACCAAAACTAAAGCACGCCCTCCCCTTTTCGCAATGACCTCCAGTCGATCAGGAGGCCGCAAAATCTGCCATCTTTGCGACAATGATGGACACACTCACCGCACCGGCATCAGGCAGACCGACTGATTTCTCGCCCAGAGTCTTAGCCCGACCCATTGTAGCAATCATGGCCTTGCTCGCCTCTTTACCGGACTCAGCTCCATTCGAAGCAGCCGTCAAAGCATCGCTGACGGATCCGCCAGTTGCCTCCGCAGCCTTCTCGGCAGCCGGAACCAAAGCATCCACCATAGTCTTGTCACCGGGCTTTGCTCCACCGCGGCTCATCACATTGTCAGCTCCCGCCTTAAAGAACGTGGCAACACCAGCCGCATCAAGTGCCTCGGCATCCCCCAGGGCCTTTCCACCAGAGCGGAAAAAAGTACCGTAGATCGCACCGGAAGCGCCTCCCATGCTGGACATCATAGCCATGCCAACCCCCATGAAAACTTTTCCAACACTCGGAAACTTGGCATCTGCCAGAGCATCCTTCACCGCATTCATCCCGCGCTCCATTCCGACACCATGATCTCCATCGCCCAGGGCGCGATCAGCATCTGTCAGAATAGGCTCTGATTCGATGATTTTGTCAGCGACCGCGATCATCATGTCGCAAGTTTCTTCAATTGATAGGGTATCCTTTGCCATCACATCTAATCTTTAACGAATTAACAGGGTGAGGTCAACGAACCAACCCTGTTGTGTATTGTGCTTTCTTGTATGAGTTACGGGCGATCAGCCTCCGTAGCGTCCTTCCATTTTACTGAAACAAACTGACTGACAGGGCATCTCCCAGTATTTCTTCAATTCGTCATCCATCCGGGTGATGGAAAATGAAATACCGGACATCTCCTGACAGGTCGTTAGGGGACCGACCATGACATCGTAAATATTCACACCCTTCTCGGTGAGATAGGACTTTGCTTTTCGCAGGGCAATGAGCAACTCCATCATCGTTGTTGCTCCAAGAGAGTTCACAAAGATGAGCACATCATCCCCTTCCTGGAGAGCCTCGACTTCTTCGTCTTTCTCATAATCCTCAACAATAAAATCGAGCATCTTGGGCGTCAATTCATCCGCAGTGGTCATCGGGATCTCTCCAACACCGGGTTCACCATGAATCCCCATCCCAAGACCAATCATCCCATCCTCGATATCGAAGGTGGGCTTTCCTGTCGCCGGAATCGATCCAGGAGACATAGAAACGCCAACTGACCGGGTCTGGAGAACAGCCTTCCGGGCCAGTGCTTCAAGCTCGTCGAGAGATTTTGCGGTTTGAGAAGCCGCACCAACCAGCTTCACGATGGGGACAAGACCCGCGATACCCCGACGATCACTCTTTTTGGAGGGAGGAGCCGAACACACATCGTCCCAGATCAAAACCGTCCGAACGTCAATGTCTTCGTCTTCCGAAATCTCCGCTCCGAGATCGAAGTTCAGAACATCCCCCGCGTAGTTGCCATACAAATAGAGAACTCCGTTTCCCTTATCAACCGCTTCAGTCGCTTCGAAAACGATATTGGGAGGAGGTGCCGCGAAAACATCCCCACAGGCCGCCCCGTCAGCAAGATTCCGACCGACCAATCCGTGGTAAATCGGCTCATGTCCACTTCCCCCACCCACAAGTAAGGCGACCTTACCGTCAGGGATGTCAGTTTTCACGATCGAACGCGATCCGACATATTTGCATTCGCCGTTATAAGCATCGACGAGGCCTTCCAGCAGTTCGTCGGCGACCTTAAGAGGATCGTTGATGAGTTTCTTCATCTCAGTGGGGATTAGAGGATTCTTGACCGTTTCTTGTCTCAGAGTTTTCCAGTTAAGACAAACGGAAAATCACGTGTGGCAATTTTGCGAGACACATTTAGCGGAATTCGATACAGTGCCACCATGCCTTCCGGATACCGAGCCTTTTTCACGATTATTCTCACCTGCTCAGTATTGCTGATGACTCAGGTCAGAGGTCAGGAGAAGCTGGTCGCGGATCTGGACCCCTTAATCAATCTACCTGGAGCCTACAGCCTGACGCCGGATGACCTCGAAACGATGTTTGAAAAGGGAAAGTGGAGCCGTAACCCTTACTTCAAGTGGCTCACTGAGGACAAAACACGCGCCATTTTCCAGCGAAAGAAAATGTCCAACCTGACCGTGGATCTGACCCTGCTTCAGGGAACCGTTCCCATTGAAGAACTGGTCATCGATTTCGAGGAAGGAAAATACGTTGGAGTCACCGTCTCTATTTTCAATCGGGGAGACGGAGGCTCGATCGAACCATCCGATTTTCAGGCACGGTTCCAGAACATGGGAAAACACCTCGGCTCCCAACTCGCGACCAGTCCAATCCGCCGCGAGGCAAAACCAACCCTGGGAATCCTCACCAGTGGCTTCATCTGGATCTCCGCCCGGGGGAAAGCAGTGCTGGAGCACAATCCTAAAGCGCCCGGCCCGACCGAATTCCTCCGGATGCGACTTTCAAAACGAGACGCCGGCGGTGCCTACGAAGCAGCGACTCATACGCGGCCCGGTGCCACGGTGAAATTGTCGGATCTTCCCCGCAATATCAAACAGAGCCCAGACGGAGGGGTTTACGTGTCCGGCATTCCGATGGTCGATCAGGGATCCAAGGGCTACTGCGTCGTAGCGTCGGCTCAGCGTCTCTTCGAATACTACGGTATTCCTTGCGACATGCACCAGCTGGCGCAGATCGCCAACTCTGATCCCGAGCAGGGAACCAGTTCGCTCAAGATCAACAAGGAGCTGGGAGCGATCGACCACTTATTCAAGACGCGGTTCGAATGCCTCGCGATACGCCACACCAAGGGACTCGTCGAACTCGTCGATGACAAATACGTCGGAGATGAGGTTGATGAAAAAGACTTCCACAAAATGATTCACCGTTCCGTGGACGAGGGCATCCCGCTTCTTTGGTCTCTGGAAGTGGGAAAGTTTGAGGAAACGCCTCCTCTTGCCATGCAGACTAGCGGTGGACACATGCGCATGATCATTGGCTACAACGACGGCGACGAGAGTATCATATTCTCGGACTCCTGG
>CAXBHX010000063.1:0-28334 GCA_963975655.1 uncultured Verrucomicrobiales bacterium | reverse complement strand
CATGAATCGCAGACACAGGAATCAGACTTCCCGGATCCTACCCGTCACACCCGACCGTTTAGTCTTGGCGAAACACTAGTATTGGGGAACGGTTGGTAGGCTATCCGAAGCCTTTGACCAATCAGACTCTCCTCCCTGCCTACCCGCTACGTGATGAATCACCCCATGAACTACCGCCTCTTCCTGCCTACGGTAGCATTCCTTCTCACCTCTCTCTCCTGCTCCGCCTTCGCGCAGCAACCTCCCAACATCCTTTTCATCCTGACCGATCAGCACCATGCCAATATGCTTTCGAGCGCAGGTAATCCCTACCTCAAGACCCGGGCCCTCGACGCCATGGCGAAATCTGGTATTCGATTCACCAATGCCTACGTCACCAATCCTGTCTGCGTGCCCAGTCGCATCTCTATGGCCACCGGAATGATGTCCGGCCGATTCGGAGTATTCAACAATGGGATGAAAGCCACCATCCCTGAACACGTCGCGGCGAATTCCATGGGCAATCTGATCCAGAGCGGCGGCTACGCTACTTTCTATGGGGGAAAAACTCATATGGCTCCGGAATTGAGCCCGCTCAAAGCAGGCTACGATGAATTCTTTCCTGACCAACGCGAAAAGTTGCCGGCCGCCTGTATCGAATTCATGACCCGGAGTCGGGACAAGCCTTTTTTCGCTGTCGCCTCATTCATCAATCCGCATGACATCTGTTTTGCCTACAAAGCTCGCCTCAAAGACGGAAAGGGGAAAGCTCTCGTCGACGGTCTGCTTCAGCAGGCAGAGGCCTTGTCAGAAGATCAGCTTCCCCCGCTCCCGAAAAATAGTGCTATCCCGGAACTGGAGCCAGAAGCCATCGAGTCCGAGATGAAGACAAGCTCCCCCACCCCGGCAAAACTGATACGAGAAGATTACAATGACCGGGACTGGCGCAACTACCGCTGGATATATTGCCGTCTAACCGAACGAGTCGACGCCCAGATCGGACAGCTACTGGACGCACTCAAGGAGCACGGATTGGAAGAAAACACTCTCGTCATTTTCACCAGCGATCATGGCGACATGGATGGAAGCCACCGACTCGCCTCGAAGAATGTCTTTTACCAGAACTCAGCCAGCGTTCCTTTCATCATGCAGTACAAAGGCGTCATTCCGGGAGGCATCGTCGACGATCGCAGCCTCATCACCAATGGCCTCGACGTGCTGCCAACTCTCTGCGACTACGCCGGAGTCCCAACCCCCCAGCACCTGCTCGGACGTACTATACGCCCCCTGGCAGAGAGACAGGAAGACAATGCCCGGCGACCCTACGTCGTCGCCGAGAACAACACCGGAAGAATGCTACGCACCGATCGCTACAAATACTGCATCTACATCGAAGGTGATCTTCGGGAGTCGCTGGTCGACCTGAAGAACGATCCTGGAGAGATGAAAAATCTGGCTACCTCGCCAGAATACGTTGAGGTACTCAACCGTCACCGCAATTACTTACAGCAATGGATCGAAGAGTCAGATGACTCAGAAGCCAAGGAATTTGCGATCCTCCCGGAGTAAGGATCAGAAACTAGCGGCGGCTATCCCACCACCGCAATGCACTCCACCTCAATCGAAGCGCCCAGTGGCAACGCGGCCACCTGGACCGTGGACCGTGCCGGCTTATGATCACCAAAGGCTTCGGCGTAGATGCCATTCACGACAGGGAAGTCTGCCATGTCAGCAAGAAAGATAGTCGTCTTAATGACCTGCCCCAACGACGAGCCGCTCGCACTGAGCACCGCGCTCATGTTGGTAAAGACCTGCTTCGCCTGAGCCTCAATCCCCTCGACTAAAGTCATGGATGCAGGGTCGAGGGGCAGTGAACCCGAACAATAGACCAGTCCCCCATGAACAGCAGCATGAGAATAAGGGCCAATAGCAGCGGGGGCGTCTGAAGCAGAAATCAAATCCATGCCGGACTATGACCTCTTGCGCTGAATTGACGAATGAAAATCCCTTCAATAAGATAAATCTACTTCTAAAAAATCCCCGCTTCTTTCACGGCTTTGCCAATCTGGTCAAGTAAGGGATTTAAAAGCGATTGATAGTTCTCCAGCGCCTTCTTCGTCTCCGGTGAACCCTTTCCATTGGCGCGAGCGGCTTCGTTGTAGAGAGCTTTTTCCACCAGAATCCCTTTCTCGATCTCTTTCGTGATAATCTGATCGTGAATCTCAGCGACCTGGCGCTTCTGCTCAATCGTCATCTGAGTACCCGATAAACTACGCGGCAGAAACAGCGTCCGATTCTGTAAATCAGCACTCTCCTGATTCATCACGATTTCAAAGTCATCGGTGCGAAAAGGCGAGGCGGGCAATCCGCCATCATTGTATAGATTAGCGTATGGAAAGCCTCGATAGGCGTATCGAACCGCCACCGGTTGAGAAACCTGATCGCTGCTTACCACCACTTGGTCACCCTCGATCACCGCATCGGCCTCATGAAACACTTCGTCGGCTCCCGAGATTTGAAATCCTTCCAATGATTCAGCCGAGAGGGTGCGATCTGCCAAAGTCACCTCCTTGACCACCAGTCCACCCCCAACGTGATTAAAACTGACCACGGCACGATCCCCGTCTATAGAGAGGCCCTTCAGCACCGGCCCGCTGTGAACCAGTTTCTCCCCATAGGCCACCTTTCGCGCAGCAAGCACCAAGCGTTCACTCAAAGGAATCTTGTAGGGAGGGTGAATGTTAGTTGGCAGCCCCAGATCAATCGCCACAGCCATGCCTGTTTTCGGCAAACTAAGCGCAGCCGTCTGGCTGTCGCGCAACACCGGATAGGTCACGCCGTGCTGGAAAGGATTTCTCTCATAGGCCGCCAATTGAACAAACAGAAACGGCATTTCCGAATCTTGAAAATCATGGCGCCATCCGCGAATCATCGCCTTAAATTCCTCTGCATAGGCTGAACTGCTTTCAACACTTCGAGCATTACTCTCTCCCTGATACCAGATCGCTCCTTTGATCGGGAAATCCCGGTAAGGGCGTATCATGGCGTTGTACATATTTTTTACTTCACTGCTCTTGGCCTCCAGCAGCTCGAGAGACTTTGGGGCGTACCATGTCTGAACCGGACTTCCCCCTTTGTTCGCATCAATCAAGCCGATCGGAATTTTAAGATGCGACTGAAGTCGCTGAGCAAAGACAAATCCAGTCGCCGACATCCGAGGCACTACCTCCGTCGAACAAGTCTGCCACTTCCCCTGAAAGACTTCATCGTCCTCCACCGGAATGGCCGTTTCGTCAGGCAGCGAGGTCGCTTTCTTCATCAGCACCACTCGCAAGTTCTCGTATGAAAGACTGTCTGCCACGATCTCGGAATAAGCGCTCCCGATTTCGCCCTCCCATCCCGTGTAGGATTTAATGTCAAAATCCATATTCGACTGCCCCCCGCAAAGCCATACATCGCCCACGAGAACGTTGGTGAAGAGGATGACATTGGTGCCCACAATCTTCAGCTCGTGTGGACCACCGGCAGGCATAGGATCAAGCTTCACTTTCCATTGCCCGCCACTCGTGGCTGCAGTAACTGACTGATCACCTATCGTCACGGTAACCTGCTCGCCTTCATCTGCCGTTCCCCAGACTGAAACGACCTTATCCCGCTGCAGCACCATGTCACTGCTGAAGATGGAGGCGACTTTTACATTGGCAACGCCGAGAGACGTCAAACCAAGGAGGAAAACTGTAAGAAAACAAAATCGAAAGAAATTCATAAAGGCCCGAAACAAATGGAGACCCAATACTGCATCACTTTGGCATGCCTTGTCTTTGACTCTTTACACATTTTCGCGCCACTACAGATCGTCCCGGGGACACGCCTCAACCTCGGAACACTGGCTACTCTCCGACGCAATACAACGCCTTCTGAGACCGGATTAGAATCTTACCATCCGATACAGCAGGGGTGCCATTGAATAGAGTGTTATCCTCGGAAAACTTGTTCTGGGCGAGCAACTTCAAGCCTGTGACTGTAGGCTCGAACACCAGCACGCCGTTGGCTCGGCTCACCGCATAGATTTTACCATCTGCTAGAATAGGTGATGCATAGAATGGCTTTCCGCGCCCTCCGGCCCCTTCCAAACCCGGAACGCGCTCTTGCCACAACTCCTCCGCCTCGCCTGGCCTGGCCGCAAACGCGATGCCTCCATCTGCGATCCAGTAGAGCACTCCATCTTTTTCTATCGGGGCGGTCATGTAGGTCGCAGGTTTTTGCGTATCATAAAGAATCTCACTCGATCGATCTCCCTCACCACCCGACCTAATGGCAACCCGAGCGGTTCGTGGAAAACCTCCTGACACCGTCAGAATATCGCCACTGACATGGGTCGAGTTCGACATGTTTCCGGGCAAGTTGTAGTTCGCAAACCAGCGCAACTCCCCCGTGTCAGGATCGTAGGCCCGCCAATTTGCGGTTGCCGCATAAACCAGATCAGTACGGGAATCATCGACCCTCACGAGAACAGGCGATCCGTAGGTCTGCCCGAAAGAAGGGTGTTCGGCACGCCACTTCTCGGAGCCGTCCGATTTATTCAACGCCAAAAACGCATGCATCTCCTCACCTGCCGGAACGATGACCGTATCACCGTAAAGGATAGGACTGGAAGCGGACCCCCAGGCCTTCGGCGAAGACAGACCACCGGTGCGGACTTTCCAAAGCTGATTCCCATCGAAATCAAAGGCGTAAACCCCGGCCTTCCCAAAGTAGCAATAGACCGCCTCGCCGTCAGTCACGGGAGTGTTACTGGCCCAGCCGTGCTCCGTGATGTAGCCCTTTGCCGGATCTTCCGGAAAATCGACTGGAATCTCCTTCGTCCAAACGACCGCTCCCGTTTCGATGTTGATCCGGCGAAGATGCCTAACCAAATCGTCTCCGGCCCCGCTGAAGGAGGTTATGAATACAGCATCCCCTGAAATGATAGGAGACGAACTGCCTTGCCCCTCAAGGTCGATCATCCACTTCAGATTCTTCGACTCACTCCACTCCGTCGGGACCTTCTCATCAGTGATGCCCTGGCCATTAATGCCCCGAAACTGAGGCCAATCAGCCATAACGCTGGTAGCGAGAATAAGGGCGGGAGCGAGCAGACAGACAGCGAGTTTCATAGGTGGGTAATAAACCCTACGAACGAAAAATAGTTTCGGCGAATTCAAATGTCAGGATTCTGCCGCATTTAGTCCTGCTGCTTCATTCATTCCTCGACTTCTTCTGCAGAATCCGGTGCTCAACGATGTGCATCAGTCCGTCGGCTCCTGTTTTCTGAATCGAAAACATCAAAACGGCGAGGCGATTGGAGCCCATGGCAAATCCCAGAATAGTCGTCAGGTGCCTTGGAAGGGCGAGACCCGAATAAGGTCCGGGCTTCGTGCTGGGAGGATATAACGGCATGGACAACATAAGGACACCCCACCCCTGGCTGGTAGGGGCAGAGCCCCAAAGCATGGGCTCTCTCAAGCGACGTCAACGATACGGAGCCTTTCAGCACACAGACACGTAACAGATCGAACTTGCTATGAGGACGTGAGTTTGCTGAACTGATGCCATGAAACTTGGCGCCTTCTTAGCTTGCCTGATCGGAGTAACCTCGCTGCACGCAGCCGATCCATTTGTGGTTCCCTCTTTCCTGAAAGAGCTCACTGAACTCGACGAAGTGATGTCGGAGGCCGCTCAGGCAAACAAGGGCGTCACCTTTATGCTGATGGCACCAGGCTCGACGTGAGGCCCTGCCAACGCTGCCAGTTCGGTAGCCATTGATAATCTGAAAGACGACACTGTCATCATTTTCATCAGCGGCATGAACCTGCACAAGACTCCCGTCATCGTGCAGGAGGCGATGGCCAGTAAGGAGGCGGCAGGCCCTATTCCCATCATCGCCGTTTTTGATCCCCGCGTTGAGAATATGCTGGGAATCGTGCCCTACTTTCACATGAAAGATGTGAACGGATTCACCGACGTCAAAGCGGCTCTGGCGGCCCTTCGTGGCCTCCCTGCCGGATCCAATTCGATGACACAGCACAAACCTGAGACCTGGAGAAATGCCAGGGGTCGATCTCTCGAAGCCACCTATATCACCAGCACATCCGAAGAAGTGACTCTGCGACTGACCAACGGCAAGTCTTCTACCGTGCCCCTCTCAAGCCTCAGTCAGGGCAGTCAGGACAGGGCCGCAGAGCTAGCGGGAGAGTAGTAGTGGAGGATCCCTCTCAGCCGCGACACCTGAGTTGGCCGGCCTGACCGGCTCATTGAGCCTTGCGCGAGGATTCGAATCCTCGAGGGCTAGATGACCGCTTGAGACGATTCTCTAACTTGATTTTTGTGAACCAATATCGGTTTTCGAGAAACAATTCCTGTGCGTAGTTGCGCTCGATTCATGAGCATACATCCCACTGCATTAGTTTCGCCATCCGCCAAAATTGGCGAAGATGTCACCATCGGGCCATTCGCCATCATCGAAGACGAAGCCTGCATCGGGGATCGCACCGTCATTGATGCGGCGGCTCAGATCCGACGCAAGAGTGTGGTCGGAAGCGGATGCCGAATTGGCTCGGGGACACTGGTAGGCGCCGATCCGCAATTCGGTAATTTCGATCCCGACACCCCAAGCTGGGTTGAAATCGGAGACGACAATGTGATTCGGGAATACGTCACCTTCCATCGAAGCATCGAACCGGAAGGGAAGACTATCCTCGGCACGGGAAACTTCCTCATGACCGGGGCCCATGTGGGACACGACAGCATCGTCGGAGACAACAATACGATGGCAAACAACGTGCTTCTAGGCGGCCACGTCGAAGTTGGTAGTAACTGCTTCCTCGGTGGAGGGTCAGCCTACCACCAGTTCGTCCGCATCGGCGACTACGCCATGGCCCAGGGTCACGCCGGCATGTCAATGGATACGCCGCCCTATACTATTGCGGCGGGAATAAACTACATTTCAGGCATCAACTCGATCGGGCTTCGCCGTGCCGGAATTAGCGCCGAAGCCAGAAAGGAAATCAAAGAAGCCTTTCGCAATCTCTATCTCACCGATAAGTCCATCAGCGACGTTATCGCCGAAGCCGAAAGTCAGACCTTCCTTCCAGAGACCGAAGTTTTCTTTGATTTTCTGCGACAGGAATCAAAGAAGTCCGTCTGCATCCGTTACCGGAAAACAGCCGGCCAATAGCCCTTCCCTAGAGGTATTCCGAGGCGCTTTTCCAGCCCTCCTAAATCAAAGTTTCACTCTCGTGTAGGGGCTGGAAATGTAGGTCGCATAATCCGTCCCAAGGTAAGCATTTGTCTTTCGGTGATTACTGAAGAAATCGATTGAACCCACTCCGCTCGCAAGTTCAATCTCAGCGACCCAGATCTGCTTCGCCTCGTCCCATTCCATATCGACCCACTGGTCATCAGGGAACTTTTCTCTGAGGTAAGCCGCACTTCCATCAATACCCCTGTCATACATCCACCAGATACGGCCACTTTCGGTGACCTCATCAGGTTGAAATTTTACGGTCACCTGAATCCTGTCACCGACTCGCAGATATGAAATGGCGGGTGACTGCAGCATGTCAGGCGCTTCATCGAAAAAGTGAGCGATCATAAAGGCAGACTTATTGGCCTCGCCCTTCTCGCTAGCCGGATGGGGCTTCTGCCCGTGACCCGCATTGCACTGCAGATAGACAGGCATCTCCTGATGGTGTCTGCCTCCCCAGGCGATATCGAAATTGACGAAGTCATGCGTGCCTGGATGAAAATACATATCAACCCCTCGCGCTTTGAGTTCCTCCAGAGCTCGAGTGGGGAAAACTTCATCAGCCATGATCCCGGCAAGCGTTTGGAGGCTTTCCCACGTGTGCCCCGCTTCCAGCGCTCGTCGATTGTAGATCGGACCATACGTTCCGCCCAAAAACGGATGTCTCAGCAGTCTCTCGGGACCACCCTTCCCCTCTCCATCCCAATCCTGAATACTTTCCACATATGTTTGGTTGAATGCCCGCAATTCCTCCCACGCTGCTTCATCGCACAACCGCAACGGTGAATCCCAGATCGGCGATACGGTCGCGTGAATCGCTGTCGTCCTTGAATCGAGAATGAGAACTGAACTGGGGGTGGCGCCATTCTTTGAAGATCCCGACATCGCTACCTTTCCCTCTTCAAAATGCTGGGACTCCTCATAGGCGGCCGTGATGGCACGCATCAGAGTGGCTGGCCATCCCCAATACTGAATCGAATAGCGTGGATTGAGAGTCTCAATAAATTTGGCATCCATCTCCCGACCGAGTTCCTCCTGATCCGACTGATTGAGCGTCTGCACGATTGTTTCGACCAGTCCAACGCCGCCCTCGATCAGAATCTGATCCAAACCCTGAACGCGCTTATCCTGCGGAAAATCCCGCAACCCGTGGCCCCCGGTGAGATGAAAGCCTTTCGCCTTTCCATCCGCCGGGACCACCATCCGGACCGGAATCCGGTAGTCCTGACCGGGCCAGACTTCACCCACGCAGATATTGATGACCTTCTGCCTCGTGGAGACCGGCCCTTCGACCAAATGCCAGTCCTCGATTACCTTCACATCCAGCGTGCTGGCATCGAGCATCTCCGCCAAGTCAATCGGGCCCTTCGCCTCCGGGTTTTGGGCGGATACAGTGATGCCGATCAGCAGCATCAGGAAGATGGATTGAAGGGATTTCATGAGTTCTATAAAGAGAACGTGGATTTAATCTGAAACGAAAAATATTAAAGAAAGTGACGGGAGGATTTCAGCGGCTTTGCCGAGATAAAAACAAGGGACCCTCGCGGGCTGCGGCCCCTTTGATTCCTGCCTTCGTTACCGCTCAGGCGTGGGGCTCGCCCCACTTATTTACAGTGTCTCGGCATCAACCAAAATGACTCGCAGTTTTCCATTCCGTCTTATATCCACAGTCTCATAACATGAGCGCGGCGCAGCTATCAAGCAATCTATCAACACTGGCTTCCCATCGTTTCAGGACCTATATAGTCCCCCGGCATCTCATGCACTAGATGATCACTCCCACCATCGATCCGACCTGCGAGGACATTGCGGAGCACTATGATTCCCTCGGCGTATTCTATCGCGATACCTGGGGCGACCACTTGCATCACGGCTACTGGGAAACGGGGCAGGAGTCAGCGGAGCAGGCGCTTGATAATCTAACGGCAACGGTCTTCCGTTTTGCCCATATTTCGCAAGGTGACACCGTCGTCGACATTGGCAGCGGCTACGGAGCAACCAGCCTGTGTATCGCCGAACGTTTCGACGCAAAGGTGACCGGCTACACTCTGTCCCGAACGCAATGCACCGAGGCTCAGGAACGCTCTAACCTGCTACCTGTCCACACTCCAAGTCCCATCTTTCATTGCCTCGACTGGATGAAGAACGAGCTACCCGATGCGTCAGTCGACTCCATCATATCGATCGAATGTCTTTCTCATATTCCTGACAAAGCCAAATTTTTCAAGGAGGTCGCACGAGTCCTCAAACCGGGCGGTCACCTTGGGCTTTCCGACTGGCTCGCAAAAGAAGGACCGAAAGACTGGGAGAAAGGATGGCTACTGGAGCCCATCTGTCACGAAGGACGCCTCGCCGGCCTGTGCGATGGAGCAGAGCTTCAAGGACTCGCCAAGGCGGCCGGCCTTCGCGTGAGCAAATTCAATGAGATAGGCCCACACGTCAGAAAAACCTGGCGGATAATCACGGCTCGCTTGATCGGTAAACTTTTCACCCAGCGGGAGTATCGTGCTTTCCTGGTCAGGAATCTGAAAAGCGACCGCATCTTTGCTCTGACGATTGCGCGCATGATAGCCGCCTACGCCACAGGGTCGTTGGGGTATGGTCTACTCAGCGTGGAAAAGGCGCGATGCGATTGAGATCTCACGCTCGCACAGATCGTCCGCCCCTCCCTTCTAGCTGTAGCTGTCGTTCAGGCTTGCTGAAATCACTCCTTTTCTGAGCGTTGGCCATTGCCGTCAGCACTCACGAATTTTCAGCAAGTCAGAAAAGATAAGAAAAAGAAATGGGGATTGGTATCCCTACTTCTTCACCGACACATCAGTCTTCTTCGCCCAGGCATTCCACTTCTCTGTCAAATCTGCCACTACTTCGGGGTACTTCGCCGCCACATCATGGGCCTCAGTTCGGTCTTTCGCGATATCGTAGAGCTCCCAGGATTTGTGATGTTTATCCCAGGAGAGTTTCCAGTCTCCTTTCCTCACCGCGCGATTGGTGGCCCAATGCCAATAGAGGTAATCGTGTGGCGATCGCTCTTTACCTTTCAACACAGGAAGCAATGACTGGCCATCCAATGGCAGCGATTCATTTCCAAATGCCGGATGCTTGTCAGGATACTCAGTCCCAGCCATGTCGAGAAAAGTGGGAAGCAGATCAATGATATGCCCCACCTGATCCGTCCGGCTGCCAGATGCAATCGCCGCCGGCCAGCGAGCCAGGAGAGGGGTCGAAATACCGCCTTCATGGCAATAGGTTTTGTAACGGCGCCAGGGAGTATTTGAAGCCGTCGCCCATCCAGGCCCAACGTGTGAGTAGAATTCCATCGGCCCGGGAACTTGTTCTGGATCATTGCCCCCGGGGGTCTCCGCACTACCTCCGTTGTCAGCCAGAAATAGAATTAAGGTATCATCAGCCACACCAAGCTCATCGAGGGTGCTTAGCAGCCGACCGATATTCTGGTCGACGTTATCGATCATCGCCGCGTAGACCTCCATCCTGAGTTGATTCCATTCAGGATCCAGGTCTGTGGCCTCTTCCCAGGATGTGGCCAGATCGTCTCGATCGACGATGTCCCAGTCGGGATTGATCAAACCCAGTTCCTTCTGCCGAGCGAGGCGCTGCTGTCTCAGCACATCCCACCCCTCGGCATACTTGCCTTTGTATTTAGCGATATCTTCCGGCTTGGCATGGAGTGGATAATGAGGAGCCGTGTAGGGCAGATAATGAAAAAATGGCTGATCGGAAGTCGCGTGCTTTTTGATCGTCTCAATCGCATGATCAGTGAACGCATCAGTGGTGTAGTAATCCTCTGGAAAATCATCAAACTCCAGAAACGCATCATTGTGACCAAAAGGGCGGACCTTGCCTCCTTTGAAATCCGGATCCGGGATCTTGGGATTAAAGAAATTACAGCACCCATCCCAGAGGCCATAGGCCTCGTCGAATCCACGGTCAAAGGGACGGGTTCCCTCTGACTTCCCATTGTGCCACTTCCCGGACATCCCGGTTTGATATCCTGCGTGCCGCATCGCCTCTCCCAAGGTCAGCATGTCATGCGTGATGAGTTCATCCTGTCCCCGCCCCCCATTCCGCGGGTAAAGCCCGGTCAGCAGCGAGGCCCGCGTCGTTGTGCACTTGGCGTTGTTGTAAAACTGAGTGAACAGCATCCCCTCGGAAGCCAGTCGGTCGATATTCGGCGTGTTGATCTCGGATCCGTAGCAACCGATGTCCGACCACCCCATGTCATCGACCATGATGAGAATGACGTTCGGTTTTGATGTCGGCTCCGCATTCAGGGGACCGACAAGTCCCATCCAGAGAAGACTCAATACAACCAGGAGAATTTGCGGGGGGTAATTTTTCATAAGGAAGCAATTGAGGACTCCACTATCAAATACGAATCCGGCCGCGCGCACAACGGACACTTTCTGCAATTCCCCTCCGATTTGCGCAATCACAATTCAACGCCCGACAGTGACCTGTGGCACAAATCACCCTTCCCTTTCGCGAAGCGGTTGACCCAAATGCGTTCATCGGGTAGGAGGCCCTGCCTCACCGGCCCACCCCATGCACAAAACAGCCAAAATTGACTTCTTCACTGTCGAGATCGCCGAAGGCACGGATCTCGAAATCGTTCTGAAAAAATTGCACGGAACTCCCTCCGACAGTCACAAGCGCAATGTTGAAATCGACGACGACTGGCTACGCCTTGCCCGAGGCAAACTGACCGATGATGGGTACCTCGGCGACATGATGCGTATCTCCATGGCGCCGGCTGGATTTCGAGCCAACCTCTCCGGAGAGATTACCCCAGTGAACCTCAATCAAGACGAAGGCATGGCCGAAAGCTCGGCTTTCTTCTACGACTTCGAAACGGGCATCCTTGTCCTCCAGCGCAACAGCCGGGCCGTCTCCGCAACCCAACTTTCCCGCTACTTCAAGCGTGTGGCAGATCTCGACGGCGAAGTCGAAATCAAACCCATTCTCCGGCCCACTGACATCATGAAGGTCAAGGTTCTGCCCGTGATTCGGAAGATTCATGTTTCGTCATCTATCATCGATGCCATGACCTCGATGGATGGCATTGATGACAATACCAAGCAACTCATCCTCGGAGCGGCCCAGGCCGAATCACCCGGCATCGAGATCGTAATCAAGTCGGCTCGTGAAAAAGGCGCCACCCTCAATCAGGCAGTCGCCCTTGAGACCATCGAGTCATGGCTCAGAATTCACGACGACCTCTCCGACGACGAGAATGAGATCGTGAAAAAAATCGTAATCACCGGTAAAGACGAATCCGGCGCCACCGCCGAATTCGATATGCTCAAGGACCGCATGTTCACCGTGATGAACTACCAGTGGGTGCCCGACGACCGCGAACTCTGGAACACCCGCTCAGACCATATTCAGCAGGCTTGGGATCTGAACAAGGCTCAGATCAAGCGCACGATGGCTGCGACTCTTGCGCAAGAGGCTGAGGCAGGTGCCAGTTGATTCGCCCATAGGTGATTCAATCGACTCCCAATGCATGAATCGTGTTCTGAATCTCTCCCGCCACCGATTCACCACTCTTGCCTTTCAACTCATAGCGAATCGACATCTGCCAGACGGGCCCCATGCCTCCGATCTCCAGCATCAGAACGGTCCCATCATCTGACACAGAGGCATCAGTGACCTCATGATCCTTCTCATCGTAGCGCTTTGATCCGTAGTTGGCGGAACGCTGCAAGGCCCAACTGCTCACCTGAAACTGCTTTGCGACATCCTCGATGGACTCGGCATCGAGCGGATCAGAAAAGGTGATCTCAATGCCCTCGCGAAGAGCTTTCATCTCAATGGGTAAGTGAGCCGGCTTCCCGGTCGCGCGAATGCGATAGAATCCGCCGGGCAACTGCATCTGAGCCGTGCCCCACGCGGCCATCCCACACAGGTAAAGGTGCCCATTCTCCGGATGGAAGCGTGCACGCATCGTCCCGGTCGGGAAATCAGGAATGGGCAACCGGCAGAGACCGCCCTGCATCTGCCCGTTCAGACTTTCATGAGGCACTATCTCAAGACGCCCGTGACCATAGGACAAATTCAAAAGCTTTCCATCAAGGGCACCCCACTTTTCACTGTCAATCCAGAGCAACTCCGACGGTGACCGATCAAAAGGTTTATCGACCCAACAAAGCGGTGGTTCCATCGCAGAATCAGAGCTGTCTTCCGGCGCTCCATAACTCCACATGTTGCCGTAAAAACGACCACCCGACTTCACATGGTTGATCCGGTTCATGGGATTCCAGTGCCCTTCCTGATCCGTCACAAAAAAGGTGCCATCCGGATTGCGGCAAACACCATTCGCTGCGCGAAACCCGTTGGCCAAAATCTCGGTGGATTTACCATCCTGACTCACCTTCAACAGCGTCCCATGATGAGCCACCAACGGCGGACGCGCGTGACGGCCGCTTTTGGCGTAGTAGAGATTGCTCTCATCGTCCGCCTGCAAACCCATCGCAAACTCATGAAAGTGCTCAGTAACTTGATGATCACTGTTGAAGCTTTCGTAGAAGTCAGTTTCACCATCGCCGTTGAGATCATTCAACCGAACAATCTGGTCGCGGCACGAGACAAAGATGGCGTCACCAATCAGCTTCACCCCGAGCGGTTGAAACAATCCGGACGCAATCCGTCGCCACTTTGCCGTGATCGCTTCCTCGTCATTTATACCATCGACTCGCCACACATCTCCATCCCAGCAACAGACGATCGCAGCACTGCCATCCGAAGTGAAGTCGACACCGCTCGCACGCAGGCGGCTCTTCCATGGATTTGCGACTGGCATAGAAAAGCTATCCCACTGGAAAGGCCCTTCTTGATCACCTCGAATAATCACCGCCTCCTGAACCTCGGGCCACTGCGCGGGACCTCCTTGCGTGAAAACTGAGAGGTCTTTCACCTCAGCGGGTCGCGTTCCATGCATGACCACGGCCAGCTTCACTGGGGTGGCCTCTGCAGGCAGCTTCGCGACAAGAAAACCATCCCTCTGCTCCAGGATTACATCCGTACTGCCTGTTATTCCCACTGATGTATTGGAATTCCCCAATCGAAAAGCCAGATCGAAGGAAGACTTGCCGATATTGAGGTGACGCGTAGCGGCTCCTTCTTCTGCCAGTTCAAAGCTTTCCAGAATATCGGAATCTCCCACCGTATAATTCACTACGATGCGATCACCATGCTTATAGAGCCCCCTATAGTGCCCCCATTCACGAGGCAAGGGACCAAAGGAACGTCCATCGAGCCCCACAAAACGAGGGTCATCAAACTCACCCGTCTCGGGATTGGCCCAACCAGGACCATCCGCGGTTTCAAATACGGGGTCACCCACCGTCCGGGGCCGCTCGACATGACGCCCGTCAAAATTAATGCCGTGCCAATCAATAAAACCATCGCCCTGCCACACACCGGCCACACGAAGAGTGTCATGCTCAAAGACTGACCACATGGCGCCCTGACTCACCCCGCCGGGACCGGGATTCAATCGTGTCGCGATCGCCTTGTAAGCGATGTTCGCATCTGGCGCGACATAGTCAGGCAAAGCACCTTTGGGCCGTGAATTGGCGCGATCTTCTTCAGTCGCGAGTTCAAATGTGCCAATCAGAAAAGGGCCGTAATCCATATCCAACCATGGCTCACGCTTAACTGGAGCCGGACCTACAGATTTCCCTTTCGGCAGAGAAGCCAAATACTCGTCCGTTACTTTGAACAACTGCACCTGATTGTGAGCCTTGAGAAAGTGATCCCGGATATAGTGAATCACGGCATATTTTTCCTGCGGCACCAGTTGCACCTGAGGCACCATCAATCGCCAACCCCGAGTGATGCTTTGATACATCGTGTAGGGATCACTCCCGTGCTGAAATTCGCCCTCCGCAAAACGCATCGAATTTGGAATCGAACCCGGCAGATTGATGTCACCGTGGCAATTGTGGCAAATCTGTTGATAGATCTCCTGCCCCTGCTTGAGAACGTCTTTAGAGGAATTTGAAATCAATCCCGCATGGTCGATGTCGGCTTCATACTCCGGCAGTGCCGATTCGGGGAGAAGCATGACTCCGGGCGGCAGGTCGGATGTTGCCATTGGCGCCTCCACCTGAGCGACCAGTGGAATCGTCGCAACGATAAGAAAAACGAAGAGAACTACCGGAACTGAAAATCGAGCCATATCGGGATACTACACAGTTGGGCGCAATTCCCCGCCAAAATTTCAGAAACATGCGTGGTCGGTAACACCCCGACTACAGCTTCCGAATCTTCACGTTCCGAAACCAGACGGGATCATGATGATCCTGAAGCAGGATAGGACCGGCCCAATTGCCGAAACCTTCATTCTTCTTATATTTGCTACTAGCAAAACGCTTCTTCCAGTCGTCGCTACCGTACTCAATGGTGGCCGTCTTCTTGCCGTTGAGCCAGTGCTCGAGATGATTCCCATTCGCCACGACGCGACTGGTGTTCCACTCACCGATCGACTTCACATCCTTATCTTCAGGCGCGGCGAGCAGATCATAGAAAGAAGCTGTGCGGTGGGTCGGATTGGCCCCATCAGAATGCTTTTCATCATCCAGTATCTGATACTCCAAGCCTAAGCGCCCCTTTGTTCGGTATTTGACGCCACTGTTGCCAGCCTCGGAAATCTTCCACTCAAAGGTGAGCTCGAAGTTTTTATAACTCTCCTGAGTGATGATGTCTCCTCCGTCTCCCTGGCTATGGACTACGCCATCCTTAAGGCTCCAGCTATCTCCGACCGGTTTTCCGTCCACCCCGGTCCATGCCGAGAAATCTCCGGGGGCAAAAAGATCTGTCGCCTCTGTTTCGGGAGAGGGTGAGGGTTTCGACCCTGCTTCCATTTTCAACTCGGCCGCAGTCCACGGGAGAAATCGCTCCTTATTCGCATCGCGAAATTCCTTCACTTGATCCGGGGAAATAGCGCTCGACTTATTGCCCCACGCACTGCGCGCGTATGTGAGTGTGTCAGCCAATTGCTGATCGTTCAGAAACATATGTGGCGGCATGATAGGGGGAATACCGGTGATGGCTTCTCCATTCACATGAATCGGACCCGTGAGGCCATTCATGGCCACTGCGATCATCAAGTCAGGATCTCCGTTAACCCAGTCACTCTTCACCAGACTCGGCGCCAGATTGACAAGCCCTTTGCCATGAGGCTGGTGGCAAGCCGCGCAAAATTGTCCAAACGTGGTTCGACCGGAGGTATAGGATTTCAGAAGCACCTTATCTTTCTCCACCCAGGATGGGACCTTATCGCTATAGACCGAGGCAAATCGATCGGGATAGCCACTGCTAACCAGAGCCTTCGCGTAGGTCGCCAGCAAAGGAGTATCACTACTACCGAGCTTCTCAGCGACTGAAGTATATTCCTTTGGAAAGAGGTGCGGTTGATCAGTCGTCTCACCGGCGAGGCGAAGCGCTGTCATGCTGGCGAACCAGTCGTCATCTGCAGCGTTACTTTCGACAACGTCCTGCTGGAGTGACTTGAGGCCTGCCAGTGTCCACATCGCATGAGCTTTGGCTGAAGACTCCCCATTCATCGCCACTTCTACGATTGCGGGGACGAGGTCGACCTTGTTTTCTTCGACGATGCGCTTCTGTGAATTCAACCGCCACCAGAGATAGGGATGGGAAAGGCCTGACACGAGGTCTTTGGGAGCAGCCTCGGGTGTATATTTGTCAGGCACGATTCGCCAGATGCGGCCTTTGCCAATGAACTTATCAAGCCCGCGCTCTTCAGACTGACGACGCAGGTAACTGGTGAGGAAATTCTTATCCTGAATAATGCCCCGATTCAAATCGACGATATAGAGACATCCGTCAGGCCCAAAGGAACCATTCACCGGGCGAAATCGTTCATCCGTGCTGGCGAGGAACTCACGCTCGGTCCACTTCTCATCAGGGTAGGTGAGGTGCTCGTAGCCAGTCGTTTCAGGCATGGCCTGATCCGGCTTGAAAGCACCAACGGTATTCGTGCCTGGACTGAAACTGAAAATCGCTCCCTGCCACTCTTTTCCAAAAGCTCCGTCACTGTGAACGGCGAGACCACTTACTGAAGTCACGCTGTTGATACGACCATCTTCCTGAATCATTCCAGGCTTATAGGCGCGGTTCAGAGCCGTATTGGTGCGAATCGCCCGCACCTCCTTTGTCTCCGCTTTGGGATTGCCATACTGCCGATCGTAGATCTCAGAGTCCGTTTGGAACCATGCGCTGTTGTTGTTGTAATAGAGCCGCCCAAATGCGTCCGTACTCATGCCCCACTGGCCGCGAGCCATCGTATCGGAACTGACTATTTTACCGCCCGACCACATGAGCCGACGGGTAGACTTGGAGTTGTACATCCAATTATCAATCGCGTAGTGCAGCCCATTTTCTGCGTGCTCGATATTTCCCGGAGCGCCGGCTGCATATTCAAACACCTGAGTTTCCTTGTCGGATTTGAGATCTCCATCCGTGTCTTCGCAGAACAGCAGTCGCCCATCCCCTACCGCAACGAGAGCACCACCTTTGACAATAGTGAGACCGCGAGGGTTCACGATCCCGTCGAGAAACGTGGTAGCCTTGTCCATCCGTCCGTCTCCGTCCGTATCTTCCAGCACCTGAACGCGACTGATCGGTTGATGATCGTCCGTGCCGTCCGCATCGATCATGTAGGATTGAAATTCGCACACCCAAAGACGTCCCTCTAGATCGAACTCAGCAAAGACGGGGTCCTTAATCATCGGAGCGGCAGCGACGAGCTCGATGTGAAATCCAGGGGCAATCTTAAAGGTCTTGGCTGTTTCTTCAGGCTCCAGAAAAGGCACCGAATCCGGCGCCCACTCCCGCCAGTTGGTTGAATTCAGTAGTTCCTTGTCCTTTTCCTTTTTATCGCCGTTTTGAGCCAGCAACAGGGACGGCAGCATGGCAGCAGCTGCGATGAGAGTGAAAGAACCAGTTTTAAACTTCTTCATTACAAATAGAGGGTGATGCGTTTCGGGGAATTAATCGCATTTACGGATTTTCGCCATAATCTTGTCGTCCGCCAATGCGGCATCCCTTCAGCGCAAAATTGTCAGACAAACTACGTTACGGCTGTCGGCACAGGTTTACCCCTCCGTCTTTAAACGACTGAGAGGAATCAGGTAGGTCGAATGAACATCAGTCCTCGCGATCGCGATTCCGAGAAAGTTTCCGGCCAGATCATACACCGGCCCGCCGCACTGGTCTGGAGACAGATTCAGATCGCTGGAATAGATCGCGGGATAACCTGTCCGACGGTCGCTCACCTGAAGGCCGACTCGCTTCCGATGCTGCTTCAATGCGCCTTCGTAAAGCACCTCAGAATCTCGACCCTCTGGTGCGCTGTGAAGCACCGTTGAAACCGTCCCAACAACCCAGTTCCCCTCGGAATCGGGTGATCCCACAAAACTTCCGATCGCAACCTCAGGGCTCCCTGAGGAACCAGCCAAAAAGCGTAAATCAGGAAGTCCGACCACTTCGATCAGAGCGAGATTATCCGCTACAGAAAATGGCACCACCGATGCAATAGAGAGGTCGTCCCCTTGGAATCGGCACCTCAGGTTTCCGATGTTTTTCTCTCTCAGTAAATTCAATGGGGCCATCACCACGCCTTTCTCGGCCTCGACTATGGTCCCGCGCGACACGCAAACCTCACCCTCGAAAATTTCAACCGTTCGAGAATTTCCCTCAACTTCCTTCAGTGAGTTCTGAAACAGGGAGTGAACGAGGTGCTCGCTAGCCGCAACAGCTCTCGTTGCCTCAATGAACTCACTCCGCCTTTGCGCGACCTGCCTCAGCCGTTCGATCTCAGCACGGTTATCAGTCTCGACCTCCACTTTTCCCGAAGCGATCAGCGAGAAAAGGGAAACACCTCTCTGTTCAGCACCCTCCTCGGCTACCAGATCGGATATCAGCATGGAAGCGATCACCATGAACGGGAAGGCACTGCGACGGCCTGTATGCCGCGACATCCTTGAAGTGGTGGACGGATCGGGAGAACTCATGGTTGCTCAGTTTGCCTCAGTAAGCTCCGGCCATTGTTTCAGAATAACGGAGAGCGGGACATGAGTCGAAAACTTGCCATCTGCATCCATCGTTTTGTGAATCGCCCGCAGATTCCCTTCGACGTCAAACAGTGGCCCTCCTGAATCGCCTGCCGTCATGCTGCACGTGGTGAAAACCATGGGATCGTTTTGGCGGACGAAACCAAAACCCACTCGAACGGGAGCCGCCGGGTAGGAAGAGCTATATCCAGAGGCGTGACCGGCGGCAATGAAGGCACTTCCACTAACGGGAAATGAATTGATCGAAGTAGATTCCCAAACCGCGACCGAAGTAGATGGAGGCGAGAAACTATCGAACTTCACTAATGCCACATCGCTCTCGCGATCAACACGTATCAACTTTGCCGGGTAGCTGCCTCCATCATGACAAAAGACTTCAACAGAGCTTCCTTCATCGAGCGAAAATAGATGGGAAGAGGACAGGATCAGTCCTGACTCAGCAATGATCACACCGCTCCCCCAGGCACCATCGACAGTTTTCAAGCCTACACAGCAGCGGATTGCCATGTCTGCGCAGTTCTGGATCTGTTTCTCGACCTCATGCATCGGATCGATCAGATCAGACGATTGCCGCCCCGCGGTGCCTTCGCCACTCTCACAAGTGAAACCTGAAAACAGCAGAGCAAAAACCAACAGATGACCGCGATCCATAGTTTCAACAATCAATAAAATAACTGAAACTACAAGGATTTTTTGCAGCGATGATTCTTATTCGTGCTCTTTTTCTCAGAAATGAGTCTGAAATGAGGGTTCGGCACCCAAAAGAGGCGAATTAGGCAGGGACGGCAATCCCCATTCTGCAGCGCCAAGGAGATGGAAGAACGACCAGCAGCCTACCTCGGCTTCACTTCCTCCGCCCAGGCGTCATGCATTTCCAGTAGGCGCGCAGTGATATCCGGCCGCTCCTTGGAGTAATCAGTCGCCTCGGGCTTCTCGTCCGCCAAATGATGCAGCGTAATTTTCGATTCGCTCGAGTTCCTTGGTGTCTTTCCGATCAGCTTCCAATCGCCATCGCGAACTGCCCAGTTGGCACCCCAGCCAAAATGGAGGATTCCGCCATACTCCGATTTGGCATCCACCGATTCAATGAGGGGAAGAATACTGTGCCCATCCAGGATGGACGCCGGAGCGTCCTGCTTCACTCCACAGAGATCCAGCACCGTCGGAAACCAGTCCATCGCCGTGATGATCTGATCGCGCACCTCGCCCTGAGGCAACTTTGAAGGGAAGCTCACGATGGTCGGCACGCGGATTCCACCTTCCAGAAAAGTGCCTTTTCCTCCAATCCATTTGCCCGTGTTGCCGCCGCCGCCGTTGGCACTGTAGTAGTGCCCCTTTAGGTATCCGCTAGTGTGATTATCCACCACAATCCCTTTATTGTCCTCCGTGGAAGCCCCGTTATCACTCATGAAAATAACGATGGTATTCTCGCGCAAATTGAGCTCTTCCAGCTTATCGATCACCAGCCCTACGTAGTGATCCGTCGTTGATACCATCGCCGCGTAGGATCGGCGAACTGGATCCTCCATTCCCTCATACAGCTTGGCCGACTCCGCCAGCGCCTGCTCGGGGTAATGCGGAATATTAAAGGGCACATAGAGGAAAAAGGGATTGTCTTGATTCTCCTCCAGGAACGCCAAGGATCGCTCCACCATCAGGTCAGGGAAATACTTACCGTCCGCCCAGACCTCTTCCGTTCCCTCATAGAGATCATGGAATCCTCTCCCATGCAGGAAGTAGTGATTGTAGTTATCAATGAAGCCATCACGAATACCAAAGAACTCATCAAAACCCTGCCTCTTGGGACCATGGTCGCGGTGGGCACCAAGGTGCCATTTTCCGAATAAGGCGGTGCGGTAACCCGCTCCCTGCAACACCTCAGCCAGAGTCACTTCCTCCAGCGCCATGTTGATGCCGTCGGCCCCCTTCATGTCACCCTGCGTCCAATTCCATACCCCACCACGCTGCGGATGGCGCCCCGTCATCAATGCCGCGCGCGAAGGACAACACACCGTGTGCGCGTAGGCCTGAGTGAATCGCACGCCAGTCTCAGCCAACTTGTCGATGTTCGGTGTGACGAGATCTTCGGAACCGTAGCAATTCGCGTCGAGCGTGCCCTGATCATCAGTAAACAGGATAACGACATTAGGTTGAGAGCCTTCAGCCTGAACTGGTGGACTCAAAATAAACATGCCCAGGAGGGCCATTGAGAGTATTCGGATAGTCATAAGCAGGTCGTGATTTAAGGTTGTTGGTTAGCGGGTCTATTCCGCAGCTTCTGTTGGGCATTCTTAAAGTTATCTCCGTTCGTTCCAAACGGAATAATCGTATAGGACGTATCGGTCTGGCGGATCTTCATAAATTCATCCAGCCGTTGCTGCAGCTTCGCACGTGCCGCCGCATTTTGCTCCACCGCTTCGCTGACCTCCATGTTGTAACGCGTCTCATTACTCGTCACTGGCACTTCGTAAAATCGTCCGTCCTCGTGAAGTCGAAATCGCTTGTCCCGCACAAAATAACACTCTCCTTCGAAAGCCATGAAGTAATGCTCCCTATCCTCCCCTTCCGTATCCAACAGGTTATGAGACAGATCCATGCCATCCAGATCGTGCTCAATTGGAATCCCGGCGATCGATGCCAGCGTTGGCTGCATATCCATCAAAGTAATGAAAGCCTCACGCCGCCCTGCCGGAATCTTGCCGGGCCACTTTGCCATGAACGGAACCCGCGTACCCGCTTCGTTCATGGAACGCTTACCGCCGTGCAGTGAAAAGCCGCCCAGTTGATTCACGATCGACCCGGAAGTGCCATTGTCCCCCGTAAAAATCACCAGCGTGTTGTCCGTCAGCTCCAGCTCATCCAGTTTCGCCAGCAACCGACCCACGATGCGATCCATGTGGTAGACCATGTGCCCATTGGTGCACTCCTTCTTCCCGAGGCCCTCAGGATAATTCACTTCCGCCGGAGCCAGATCGCCAGGCGGTGTGATCAGCGGGCCGTGAATCAAATTCATCGGGAAGTAGGCCAGAAACGGCTTTTCCCGATTCCGCTCCATGAACTCCATGAGAAATTCGGCGTAATAGTCGGGACCAAACACTTCCTTCGGATGCACCACGTGCCTGCCATTCTCCCAATTTTGAGGCCCGTAGTAACGGCTCGGTCGCGTCCCGTCCCAGTTCTGCACCCACAGACAATGCTCATCAAATCCGTGAGAAGCCGGTTGATCAGGGTAACGCTGAAAGTCGCCCAGATGCCATTTACCCGCGATTGCCGTGGCGTAGCCTGCATCCTGAAACACATGACCAAAAGTTTTGAGATGGACCGGCAAGCGGTTGTTCTGCGCCGGATCATCCGGGCTGTCGAGTCGCTCGAGAAACCCGGTCCGGTTGGGATAGAGCCCCGTCAAGATCGTCGCCCGCGTCGGTGTGCACACCGGGGTAGCAAAGGCATTCTCAAACAGCGCCCCCTCTTGAGCCATGCGATCCAGGTTCGGCGTCACATTCACCGTATTGCCATAACAGGCCAGATTCTCGGCTCCGAGATCGTCGGCCATGATCAGCAGAATATTCGGCTGATCCGCCGCAACAATCCCCGCACCCAACAGGGCCACCAATCCACCAATTAATTCCTTCTTCATCATTTTTTTAAATCGCCCCCGACGATGGTTTTGAACTCTAAAGTCAAGGCCTCCACCAACTCCGGGTGTTCCGCCCACAGATCTATCGTTTCTTCGGGGTCCTTTTCCAGATCAAACAGGTAGCCGTTTCCCGGTGCTGGCTTCACCCGCTTCCCCCCCTGACCAAACACAATCTTCCACTTGCCGCTCCGCATGGCGAACGCCGTGTTGGAATGATGCACCATCGCCGGACGATCCGGCAATGTCTGCCCCAGAAGCGCCGACAGCATACTGATACTGTCCTCTCCC
The DNA here is from genome assembly GCA_963975655.1 of uncultured Verrucomicrobiales bacterium. Taxonomy (GTDB): domain Bacteria; phylum Verrucomicrobiota; class Verrucomicrobiia; order Verrucomicrobiales; family DEV007; genus Arctic95D-9. The sequence goes on along the minus strand of CAXBHX010000063.1, from coordinate 5,029 downwards.
TCCCCTTCAGGAAGCGACTCCTCCACCAACTCGGAAACGGTCGCCAGCAGATCCGTAAAACAGAACGCGTAATCACTCACCATACCGGCAGGGATTCTCCCGGGCCATCGCGCGATAAACGGCACCCGATGTCCGCCTTCCCATACCCGGCCCTTCTTCCCTCGCAGCGGGCCTGTTGCAATGTGTCCATTCGTGACCTTGGCAGTGCCTTCCGGCTCTCCCGGCCCAAGCGAGCCATCAAGCGGCCCATTATCACTCGTTACAATCACCACCGTTTCTTCAACGAGCCCCAACTCATTGAGTTTAGCATCTACCTGCCCAAGAGCCCAATCTACTAACCAAACCATATCACCGCGCGTTCCGGCGTCCGATTCCCCTAGTGCAAAGTCAGCTGTGACGTGAGGCGAATGCGGTGAAGACAGAGGCAGGTAGAGAAAAAACGGCGCTTCAGTTTCAGAGGCGTGATGTTCATCCAGATACGCCAATGCCTTTTCCGTGAAAGTCACGTCGACTGTTTCATTGACCCAGTCGGGCGCCGCCATCCCACTGCGCCAACTGCCAGACGGGTTACGATACGCCGCCTGCTCCATGTTCAACATCCGACCGTTCTCAATGAAGCAGAACGGCTCCTGATCAGTCGAGCAACCCGCCGTGTAGTAACACTCATCAAAGCCAAGTTCCTCCGGTCCTCCGAAAATCCTCGATGAGAAATCAATACTCTCCCCCACCTCCTGATTCGGCAGACGCGTCCCCTCCCAGGGCAGCGGAGCCTCAAAATCCACCGTCCGCCCTTCCTTAGCCGTAAATCCCAACCCCAAATGCCACTTCCCCGAAAGGAAAGTGCGATAGCCCGCGCGCTTCAGCAACGACGCCATCGTCGTGCGACCTGCTTTAATCAGAGGGGGTTCCCAATTGAACAGCACCGTTCGCTTCAAGGGAGTGCGCCAGCAATAGCGCCCTGTCATCAACCCGTATCGCGAAGGCGTGCACACCGAATCCGCCGAGTGCGCATCCGTGAAGCGAATCCCCTCTGCAGCCAAGCGATCCATGTTCGGCGTGGAAATACGGGATTCCGGATGATAACAGCTCACATCGCCGAATCCCATGTCGTCGGCAAAGACAATAATGATGTTCGGCTTTTCTCCTCCTTCAGCAGCTCCCGGCCCTTGCAGCCCAGCCAGCGCAATCAAAGCGCCTTTGACGAGAGTCATCCAATTCATAAAGGGTTACTCCAGCTCCACAATAAATTGCCCGCTGAAAGTCGTGAAACTTCCGTTCTTATTCACCCAACAGGGTTCACTCGGCGGCCTTACCCTGTTGACCCAGATCATAACCCCCATTTTTCGACCATGGTTTGTAATCGGGCTGGCGATTCTCAGCATCGCGCTCCGTGACATCCCCTTCATCCCCTTGCTGCTCCATCCAGGCATTCAGCTTGGCCGAAAGGCCGCGATCGCCCACCTGCCCAAACAGATTATCCAGACACCAGGGATCCGTTTCCAGATCATACAACTCTTCAGCCGCACGCTGTTGATAGGCATTCACTCGCTCCCGCGCAAACCTGGTCTCCACGCTTTTCCAGGACCGGTAGATACCATCCTTCTCCGTAATCGAATTCTGAAAACGCTCCTCCGGATGCAGATTTCGGATGTAGAGCCATTCGCCATCCGTTGCTGAACGGGTCGCAAAGGCCTCCGAACCGTTGTAAATCCCCCGGGTCGTATTCGTCGCAAAAACCGCTTCATGGTGGGCCACTGCATCCCCTCTCAACACTTCCACGAACGATTCCCCATCCAGCTCAAATGGCTCCGGATCTCCCCCTGCCAGTTCTACCCAGGTCGGCACCACGTCCACATAGCTAACCAACGCATCCGTCACCACCCCGGACTCAACGACTCCAGGCCAGCGCATCACCGCCGCCGCGTGAATCCCGGTGTCGTAGCAGGTCCACTTTCCAAAGGGCAATTGCGACCCTTGCTCACTGAGCCAGAGAAAAGCGGTGTCCTCCGCTTGCCCCAACCCCTCTAACATATCCATCACCGTCTTCACTTGCCCATCCATGTAGGTGATCTCTGCGTAATATCTCGACAGCCCATCGCGCGTCTCGGGAGTATCCACCAGATACGGCGGAACCGTCAGATCGTTCGGAGGGTAGGCCGATGCATCGCCTCGATTCCACGCGGTATGGGGCTGATTCGAGGCCACGACCAGACACCATGGCTGATCGACGTCACGCGCCATGAACTCCCGCGCCGCGGCTAAGGGCAAATCCTCGCCGTCCGGCGTCTTGCCACTGTCGCCATGACTGCCTCCTAGATATTCAAAGGGAAAGGCCTCCGCGGGCGCTTCATGCCGCTTCCCCACGATAGCGACCCGGTAACCAAGAGGTTCTAGATAGTGAGGGATCGACTTCACGCCTACATACACCCGGCTGTGATTCGGATGCGCACCGCTGCGAATAGGATAGAGGCCTGTATAGAGGCTTTGACGCAACGGGGAACAGGTTGGAGCCGAATTGTAACAGCGAGTGAATAGCACCCCCTCTTCCGCCAACTGATCAATCGATGGCGTCTTCACATCCGGATTACCGTAACAGCCGAGATCGGTATAGGTCATGTCGTCTGCCAAAAAGAGCAGCAAGTTAGGCCGCTCTGATGAGAATCCAGTCCACAGCACACTCGACGACAAAAGAACAAATAACCACTGCATCACTCAGGAACTATCAGAGAAAACTCACGAAACCCAATCGCGCCTTCTTCAGTATCACCACTGACGTAGAGATTGAAGCTTCCTTTGGCTCGACTCAAATCCGGGTGAGTTGCGGTCACTTCGGTAGCGCCCACAGAAGCAGTGACCGTTTCTCCAGAGATCACCACCTTTACCGGTACCCATTGCCCCTCGGGCACCTTGGCAGGAACAACCGCGAGATACTGAGCCTTTTTACCTCCGTCCTTTCTGAGGTCATTCTTTACTATTTCGATTTCGTCAGGGCGAAAATCGATGTGAAAAAGATGCCCCTTCGACTGATTGATCCCGAGGGTGTGCCTATCACCACCCTCAAAGCGCATCTGGTATTCAAAGGTCGCATCAGTGAATTCAGCGTAGCCCTTTACGGAAGCATCGTGTTTCTCTTTCTTATTTTCAACTCCTTGAAGGTAGCCGTCCTCCGTCGACCAAGACCCATGAGGCATCAGCCACGGCTCCTGCGGAGCCTCGCTACCAGGCAGCGACAATAGAACACGGCCTTCGGGCTCGGGCCGCGGACTGAGAAGGACAGGTTCTTCAACCAGGCCCGCTTCGCGGGATTGCCTCTTGAGATCCCCCAAAAAATTCACCGCCAGCTTTTCTAGCCGATCAACAATATCCGGCCGGTCCGCAGAGAGGTCGATTGACTCACACGGGTCAATTTTGAGATCATACAGAGAAAGCGGTACTTCCTGAAGCTCACTCACCCCTGCCTGACCGCCTGATCCCGGCGAGGCGACACTGTAACCTTCGTGCCTCAGGATCAACTTCCACTTCCCGCTCCGGACCGCACGCAAGTCTTTCTTAAAATAGAAATAGGCATCCCACGGCGTCCGGGCCTGCGCCTCGTTCTTGAGTATGCGAAGAATGTTGTGCCCATCGATGAATCGCTGACGCGGCAATTCTTTCCCTACTACGGCTGCCACCGTCGGCAAAATATCCATCGCGGAGATCAGGATATTGCTCGTCGAACCGGCTGGAATGGTCTCCGGCCAACGCATCAGACAAGGCACTCGGAACCCACCTTCGTATACGGTGTGCTTGCCTGAACGGAATGGCCCGGATGACCCGGCGTGATCTCCATAAACCTTCCAGGGACCATTATCTGAAGTGAAAATCACCCAGGTGTTTTCAGCGATCCCCTTTTCTTCGAGTGCCTCTAAAACCTGACCAACCGACCAATCAATTTCTGCTACCACATCTCCGTAGGTGCCCTTGTTCGTCTTTCCGGCAAAACGCTCCGATACCCCCAGCGGCACATGCGGCATGCTGTGCGCTACGTAGAGGAAGAAAGGTTCATCCTCATGACGCTCCACAAAATCGACCGCCTTCTCCGTGTACCAGCTCGTTAGCTGATTCTGATCCTCCTGCAGCAAACTCGCCTTCTTCACTTCATTCCCCTCAAGCAACGGCAGCGGCGGGTAGCGACTGTGCTTGGGATGAAAGGGCCACATGTCGTTGGAATACGGAAGCCCGAAAAACTCATCGAAGCCATTCTGCAGCGGTAGAAACTCGTGCTGATCGCCTAGATGCCATTTCCCGAACCCACCCGTGGCGTATCCCGCTTCCTTGAGAATCTCCGGCAGTAGCAATTCGTCAGGATTAATCCCGATCGCCTTACCCGGCCCGATCGCTCCACCCAATCCAACACGCACCGGATAGGAGCCCGTCATCAATCCGACCCGCGAAGCCGTGCAAACTGACTCCGCCACATGGAAGTCGGTGAATCGCATCCCTTCCTTGGCGAGCCGATCTAGATTAGGCGTCTTAAATCCTCGAGCCCCGTAGACTCCAAGATCCCCGTAACCCAGGTCATCGGCAAAAAACAGGACGATGTTAGGAGTCTTCTGCGACCGTTCTTGACCAACAACGAGACACGCACCAATCGAGGCAGCAGCAACCAGACACAAAAAGCGTTTCAACATTCAGTCTCGATTGTGCCCCCTTTGCGCCCAATAACAAGTTCGTACTCGACGGCGGAGACGAGGGCACACGGATGTAAGGGTTTCAGCAAGTGCCCACGGGTAACAAATCGTTCCGACTCAATGCAATGGGAGAAACTAGTGGTCGAACAGATCTAAACTGACGTATAGGATCCCAAGCCAGTTCCGACTCCGACTGATCCGACGATCGAGTGAAAGGGCAGCGTTGCGTTGGGCCGAAGGCGGTAGGGACATGCGGCCCGCATGCCCGCGGAGCTGCGAGTGACTATCGCTGGCTCGGAGAGCCTGACTGAATTCCCGACGGCAAGCTGACTCGCGGACGACCGGGCCGGTCATCCCTA
>CAXBHX010000062.1:0-28461 GCA_963975655.1 uncultured Verrucomicrobiales bacterium | reverse complement strand
CAGCGGTGCTCTTTGGCCAGTGCGAAGCCGGTAGGGATGACCGGCCCGGTCGTCCGCGAGTCAGCTTGCCGTCGGGAATTCAGTCGAGCGTTCCGAGCCAGCGATCGCCACTCGCCGCAAGGGCAACGCAACACGGTCCTTTCACGCTATCGTCCGATCAGTCGGATCGCAGTTGGAACTGGCTTGGGATCCTATACGTCAGTTTAGGTCTGTTCGACCACTAGTTGGCCGGTCGTGCGAGCTTTGGCGAGTAGGACAAAAAGAGGAAATGAAAAGGGCGCCCTGAATGAACAGGAGCGCCCTCTTTGCTAAATCGTGTTCAGACGTTCTTGGTTGTGACCGAATCGATAAAAACCCCTGAATAAGCAAATTCCGATCAGTTGCTTTGGCTCGGATAGAAATTGATCGGACACTTGTTACTTCCATTAATTGCATTTTGGGATTATTAACATTTAATAGAATTGTAATAATTTTAAATGCTCGTTTTTGATGAAGTCTCTCTTTCGATCACTCCCAATATTCTTCTTTTTGTTTCATCTTGGCGGCTGCACTTCGGTTGAGGAGTCGAGTGACGTATCGGCCAGCAGGACCGGAACTCCCGAGCCGAGGCCGGTTCCTGCAGGAGTGACCCGCACTGGTGAGGTCTATTTGCTTCGAGGCCTCGCCAATGTCTTTTCTACGGGTTTGGATGGAATGGGTGCGAAGATGAAGGCCCGGGGGATGAACGTGAAGGTCTTTAATCACACTTCCTGGCAAGCGCATGCGAACGATATTGTTGCTCGCTCGAAGGAGCGGAGCGGAATTTCCAACCCGCTCATGATCATGGGACACTCCTTCGGAGCCGACGACGGTATCAGAATGGCAAATTACCTCGGGTCGCGGGGGATTCGTGTAGACTACCTTGTTACCTTCGATGCGACAACCCGGGGAGCGGTAGGACCGAATATCGGAAGAGTCAGGAATTTTTACGTGGATGGAGCGGATGGAGTTTCCTCCTATCGATTTGTCACTGCGGCCCCGGGCTTTCAAGGGGACTTGAAGAATACGAATCTCGGAAAAAATCCAGAACACAACTCGGTCCACCATCTCAATATCGAAAAGAACGCTGGGCTTCACGACGATATCATTCAGAGAGCGTTTTCGATGACTTCGCGCCTCCCTCGTTGATCTTCATAGACGAGAAGCGATGGCCCTATGAAAAACGACTGACAGAAGCTCAGGGTATGTCCGCCCCCCGTCGAGCCTATCCTTTTTTTGGTTTGAATTTGGTGCCTACTTCTGGGAGGATTTGCTCTGCACTGTCATGAAAGAAGATGTCTCACTCCGTTTTGGTAAAGGTCATATATCCGGAGTCATCTCGGCTATACTTGGCATTCTCGGCCTCTGTGGCGTTCTTTGTTTCCGTTTTCCTCATATCCTGACATCTGAACAATTTCGAGTAGCTTACTCGCAGGATTTTGCGCGGAATATGCTCTTTTGGGGATTGATCGTTGCCTACGTTTCGGGGATTGTTAGCTACGCGCTGAACCGATCAAAGGTGCTTGCTTGGATCGGAATCGGAACTGCCTTGGTCGCAAGCATTCTCGGAGGTTCCCGGATTGAGATTTCTCCCTACGAATCGACTCCCTATTCATTTGGGCTCGATTGGTTTGTGATTAGCTTTGTCTTTTCGATGCTGATATTCATTCCGATTGAGAAGGCTTTCGCGCTTCATAAAGATCAGAAAATTCTCAGGAAGGGATGGCGGATCGACATGATGTATTTCATCGTCAGCCACCTCCTCATCCAATTCATTTTACTGTGGACGAATTTCTTTGCCGCCGGGGTTTTCGGCTGGGCGGCGACGGAGGGCCTTCAATCTGCGATTCGATCGATGCCGATCTGGATGCAGTTCATTATCGCCGTATTTCTAGCGGACCTCTTTCAATACTGGACCCATCGTGTGCATCATAAGGTCGGATTTTTGTGGAAGTTTCATTCGATCCATCACTCCAGTGAATCGATGGATTGGCTAGCAGGATCTCGAACTCATCTCGGTGAGATTTTCATGACGCGAGCCTTTGTCATGGTTCCGCTTTATGTCTGCGGCTTTTCTGAGCCTGCGCTCAACGCTTATGTGGTTCTTGTCGGGGTGCAGGCTGTCGCTATTCATGCCAACCTAGGACTCAATTTCGGATGGCTTCGTTACGTGCTTGTTACGCCGCAATTTCATCACTGGCATCATGCAAAAGATTCAGAGTATTGCGATGCAAACTACGCTGTCCATCTCCCGCTCGTTGACATGATGTTTGGCACCTATCGTTGCCCGAAGGGCCAATGGCCCGATGAGTATGGAATCGTCTCTGGTGAGCCGCCGCCTTCGTTTTGGGCACAAATGTGGCACCCTTACCGGAAATCTAAGTGAAAATTTCGCCCTGCTGCGCTGATTGCAATCCCTCAAACCCGGCCGGACCGACGCACCGATAAAGATCCTTGAATAAGCAGATTCCTATCAGTTGGCTGCGTTTGCGCTCGGGGATTAAGAGTAGGATTAAGAGGAAGAGAACTCTCTAGCGAGAGTTGCTAATACTGGTGGCGGTAGGCACCGGTGCTCTCGACTTCCTTCGGCAGTTCGGCTTTCCACTCAATCGCTTTCTTTTTCAGGCGAGAGGCGACTTCGGGATATTGCTTCGCCCGGTTCGTCGTCTCGGCGGGATCATTGAGGATGTGATAGAGCTCTTCCTCTCCAGTGAACTTGCCCTTTTTCTCGATGAGGTAGTATTTCCATTCTCCTTCACGAATGGTTGTGCCGGGATGGCCGGCGCTGCTCCAGAGGAGCGGCTTCTGGCGAAGACGAGTTCTACCAAGCCAGATATCGGATACATCTTCACCGTCGAGTTCGTTGGGGATTTTTTTGACCCCTGCAAGCCGGCAGATGCTCGGCAGCCAGTCGATGCCGCCGATCACATTTTCATTGTCGACCACGCCGGCCTCGACCTTGCCGGGCCAGCGAATGATAAAGGGCACTCGCAGTCCTCCTTCGTAAGTGGTGCCTTTATTCCCGCGGAAGGCCCCGGTATCACCGAGCATGTTCTTCGCCGCATCCGTCTTCTCTTTGACACGGCCGTCCCGGGATTTGCTGATCTTGTCTTTGGCTTCTGCGCCAGTGGGATTGAGGCCAATGCCGTAGGGACGCTGCGGGCCTTGGTCGCTGGAGAATACGACGACGGTGTTGTCGCTCAAACCGAGTTCATCGAGTGTATCGAGCACGCTCTTCACATTCTGATCGAGTGCGTAAACATTACCCAGGTAGTGGCGCATGTTGAGGTCGAGGTCGCCACCGATCTCGATGCTGTCATCAAAAATGGACTGCATGTAAGGAGAAAAATCGTCGCGATCGACCTTCACGTCTTTGAACTCGGCAAGGAAGTTCGGTGCGGAAGCGACGAGGGAGTGCGTGGTGAAGCCCCAGATGTTCACATAGAACGTTTCATCTTTGTGGCGCTGGATGAAGTCGATGGCGGCGTCAAAGATCGGGGTGTCGCGTCCTTCGGGTGAAAGACGTTCCGGTGTTCCGCCGGAGTCATTTTCGTCAATGCCGTAAACGCCGTTGCTGCGATCCATTCCGATGTGCCATTTGCCAAAGTGACCGGTCGCGTAGCCGCTGTTGCTGAGTAGTTCGGTGACGGTGATGCGATCGCCGAAGTCAAAGTCGTCGGTACGTTTGTCATAGCGGGCATTGTTGATTCCAGTCATGATCCCGGTGCGGCTCGGGTTACAGGTTTGGCCGGCGGCGTAGGCCTGGGTGAAGCGAGTGCCTTCGGCCGCCAGTTGGTCGATGGCCGGAGTCTTCGCGTAGGGATGACCGTAGCAGGCGAGGTCGCCGTAGCCGAAGTCATCAGCGAAGATGAAAACGAAGTTGGGGCGCGAAGCGGCGGTTCTTGGTGGTTGGTTTATCCCGCCCGTGGCGGGCTCTGCTTTCTGCCTCCGCTTCGTCAGTGAGCCGCTCTGCGGCCATGGCAGTTTAGTTTCTGGTTTGGGCTTTGCCGCGGCCTGCGGTTTGGGTGTCGCTTTCTTGGGCTTCGTCGGGGCAGGCTTCGCTTCAGCACCAAAATCCCAGCGCTGCTGGCCTTTGGCATCTCCGTCCTTCGGGCCGATCTCAATCCAGTCGATTTCGATCGGCTGCTTCTGCGACGGAGGGTAGAATCGCAGCTGGACCAGCTTCCCGCGTACTGCGAGCGGCACAGTCAGCTCCTGCCAGTCACCGCCGGTGACCGCAAAGGATTTGCTCTGGCCGGTCGCCGGGAAGAGTTCCTGATCCTCGGTGCGCCACTGCAATCGAGCATTCCCACCTTTCTGCGTTCGGATCCGAAGCCTGAATGCTACCGGGCCCTCGACCCGCATTTTGCTATTGACGAGAAGCGGCTGCCGAGCTGCAGCAGTGATGCGAAGCGAACCGGATTCGACCGCAATGTTGGCTCCCTTGGCGCTCCATCCGAGCAGGGCAGGGGTGTTGTTTCTTTCTCCTGATAGGGAGACTTCAACTGATGCGTCTGCACACTCTTTTCATCGATCAGTTCGGACTGCGCCAAGACACTACCCGCCAGTAAGGTGAATAACGAAACGGAGATCGCAGTTGTGATGATTGCCATCCAAAAAAACGATGGAATGGAGAGAGGGGAGGGGGATTTTTTGCACATTCGGTTCCAAGGCGAAAAAGGTAGCCTGGAAGCACGACGCTCATCAAGAAAACTGCCTCTCAAAATACTATACCATCGCTTAACGTAGCGCCACTCACTGCTGCCCCTTTTTCTCGAGAGGGGATTTCCCGGGCCGAAATTGGCTGGTGTTTGCTTCCGGAAGCATAGAGCATGATCTGGCTATGCCCGACTACACCCGCTGGTTGAATGATTCCCCGGACGCGCGCGACGGGGAAGTGTTTGAGGCATTCTATGATGAACTCAAGAAGATCGCGCGTTCGCGGATGCGAGGCGAGCGTGCCGACCACACTCTCGGCGCTACTGCCTTGGTGCACGAGGCGTGGCTCCGACTGGAGCGGAGCGCCCCGCAGCAGTGGCGCAACCGGGGCGAGTTCTACGGACTGGCGGCGGAGACGATGCGCCGTATTCTGGTGGAGTCGGCTCGCCGGCGGCTGACTCAGAAGCGAGGGGGCGGCGCGGCGGCGGTTCCGCTCGAGGAAAACGATCTCGCGGTGACCTCGCTCCTTCCAGACGACCGGCTCCTGGAGGTCCACGAAGTGCTGGACCAACTCGAAGCGGAGAACGAGATGGACGCCCGCATCGTCAAACTGCGCTTCTTCGGAGGGATGAAGCATGCCGAGATCGCGGCCCTCCTGGACGTCAGCGAGATGACCGTCCATCGGCACTGGGCGGCCGCCAAGGTGTGGCTCTACCGGGCCCTCGAAAAAAAATGCTGATAAGGTGTTAGTTTTTTCACGCGTTTCACGCTTGTCCTGTTGAGATGAATACGAAAGTCCGAGAAATTTTCACCCAGGCTGCCGTCATGGCGTCGGAGGATCGTGAGGCTTACCTCGTCGAAGCCTGCGGGGGGGACGCCGAATTGCGTCTGGAAGTGCAGCGACTGCTGATCGACGCGGAGCGAGCCGATTTGTTTTTCGGCGACGAGATCGATGATTCGACACTCGCGGCGGATGGGTCGGGCCAGACCTCCGGGAAGAAGGCGACCCCGCCATCCGGTGCCACACAGTTCTTGCCCGACGCGGCAACGCCAGCGGCTGAGCCCGTCACCGAAAAGGAAGGTGATGTCGTCGGCCCCTATAAACTCCTGCAGCAGATCGGCGAAGGAGGCTTTGGCACTGTCTGGATGGCTGAGCAAAGTGAGCCCATCAAGCGGATGGTCGCACTGAAGGTCATCAAGATGGGCATGGACACCCGCGAGGTGATCGCCCGCTTCGAGGCCGAGCGCCAGGCCCTCGCCATGATGGACCACCCGCATATCGCCCGGGTCCTCGACGCCGGCGCGACCAACCGCGGCCGCCCCTTCTTTGTCATGGAGTTGGTGAAGGGGATCCCGATCACGGAATACTGCGATGAGTCGGGACTGGGGACGCACGCGCGGCTGGCTCTCTTTGGCGACGTGTGCGCCGCCATCAACCACGCCCACCAGAAGGGCATCATCCACCGCGACATCAAGCCCTCGAACGTGATGGTCACGCTCTACGCCGATAAGCCGGTGGTGAAGGTGATCGACTTTGGCATTGCGAAGGCTACGCAGAGTAAGCTCACGGACAAGACGCTCTTCACTCGCTTCGAGCAGTTCATCGGCACACCCGTTTACATGAGCCCGGAGCAGGCGGCTCTCAGTGCCGTGGACATTGACACGCGCAGCGATATCTACGCGCTGGGCGTGCTGCTCTACGTGTTGCTCGTCGGCAAGCCGCCCTTCGATTCGAACTCGCTGGTATCCGCCGGCTACGACGAGATGCGGCGCATCATCCGGGAAGTCGAACCGGTGAAGCCCTCGTCCCGCCTCGGTACTATTGTGGGTGAAGAGCGCACGCTGCTGGCTAAAGCCCGGCACGTCGAGGAGACGAAGCTCAACAAGCTGGTCGAAGCGGACCTCGACTGGATCGTGATGAAGGCCATTGATAAGGACCGCGCGCTTCGCTACGAGACGGCGAACGCCTTCGCACAGGACATTGTACGCTTCCTCGCCGACGAGCCGGTCACCGCCACACCGCCGAGCGTGGTTTACAAGTTCCGCAAGTTCGCCCGGCGCAACAAGGCGGTCTTAGGTGTGGTGGCGGCGATGGTGGCACTGCTGCTGGCGGGGTTCACGGCGACGAGCTGGCAGGCGGTGCGCGCCACCGCCGAGGCGGTGCGCGCCAACGACGCGGAGAAGATGGCTCAACAGCGCCTTCGGGAATCCGAGGAGACGCGCGAGGAGGCCGAGGCGGTCTCGCGCTTCCTGACGGGCATGTTCGAAAGCGCCAGGCCCGGCGACAAGGATGGCGGACGCGAGGTGAAGGTGGTCGATATTCTGGATTCGGCGGTAAGCAGCTTGAAGAACCAGTTGGAGGATCAACCGGGACGGCGCGCCACGCTGCAGGCTACCATCGGCGCCACCTACGACGCACTTGGTCTTAATCGTGAAGCGATCCCTTTGTTGGAGGAGGTGCACGATGACTACGAACGCCGCTACGGCCCGAAATATCCCGGCCTGGTCCATTTGAAGCGCCGCCTGGCAAGGTGCTACAAAAATGTCGATCGCAAGGATGATGAAGTGAAGATGCTCGAAGAGCTCCTGGATCTCCGGCGCAAGCTGAACGACCCAACCGTCCTGTTCTTAGAGACGATGCAGGACTTGGAGGCCTCCTACGACCAGGCCGGATTCACGGAAAAAGCGATCGGGATGCGAAGGGATTACCTGCAAACATGCGAGGAATGGTTGGCACGGTGCCGTAAGGATTTCGGCCTGGAGCATCCCGAAACGATCAAGGCCATTAGCACCGTGGGTATTGCGTATGCCAAACGCGGCCGCATGGAGGAGGCAGTGGCGTTGAGCGAGGAGTCGCTGACGCTGCGCCGCAAGGTGAGCGGCCTGGAGCACCCCGAAACGCTCGAAGCGATCTGGTTCCTGGCGAGTTATTACCATGAAACTGGCCGCAAGGAGGAGGCCCTGGCGTTGAGCGAGGAGCTGTTGGAGCTTTGCCGCAAGGCTCACGGTCCGGAGGCCGAGCGGACCTATTGGGCGATGATGCCATTGGCAAGATCGTACCTCGACGCCGGCCGGACCGAGGAGGCGCTGGTACAGTTCGAGCAGGTGCTGAAGTGGAGGAGCGAATTCTACGGCCCGGAGCACCGCCTCACGCTCTATGCGAGGTGGACTTTGGCGAATGGCTACTTCCAGGTCGGTCGTAAGGAGGAGGCCCTGGCGCTGCGCGAAGAGTCGCTGGCGCTGCGTCGCAAGTTGCTCGGCCCGGAGCACGTCCAGACTCTCACGGCGATGGCGAGCCTGGCGACTTCCTATGCCGACGCCGACCGTGCGGACGATGCGGCGAAGCTACGGGCGGAGCTGGAGACGTTGAAGGCGAAGCCGTGAGCGCGGGGACTGGCCCCGGATCCCGCGAGTCATGCCCTGAATAATTAACCTGTCCCCAAAACTTCTTGAGAGATTCTGACTGTAGCGGCAGCCGGGTTAACCAGTGCGGTGGAAATCACCTGGATTGAACCCACTGCGACGGTCGGAGAACAGAGCATTGATTCCTCCTCTGGCAATTTGGTTCATACCGGCTCCCGGGGGGGGAGTTATCAGGGTGATCTATATCACAACTGAGTGACCGGAGACACCATGCTGAAGGATTCCGTCTTACTGATTGGAAAATTAGATTCCAATCAGTAAGTTCAGTCGTCATCACCATGAAAAAAGCACTCATACTTCTTTTCGCTCCATTGATCGCTCTGCCGCTTCTAGCGAGCAAGTCCGCCGAAAGGCCCAACCTGGTCTTCATCATCGCAGACGACTGCACCTACCTGGACATGGGCGTCTACGGTGGGCAGGCCAAGACACCCGCGCTCGACCAACTCGCCAGCGAGGGCATGCAGTTCTCACGCTGTTTCCAGGCCGCGCCGATGTGCTCACCCACGCGACACAATATCTATACCGGTATCTACCCGGTAAAATCCGGTGCCTGGCCCAACCACACACGCGTCTACCCGGGCACCAAATCCATTGCGCATTATCTAGGCGATGCTGGATACCGGGTGGCTTTGTCAGGCAAAACTCATATCGGGCCCAAAGAGTCCTTCCCCTTCGAGTATTCCGGAGAGTTCCGGGGGGCTGATCCTTCAGAAGAGAACCCCTATCCGAAACTCGAAGAACTCCTTACCGATTCCCGAGAAGGAGGTACGCCGTTCTGCCTGTTTGCCTGTTCCAACGAGCCCCACACGCCCTACGACAGGGGTGACGCCTCAGCCTACGATCCAGCCACGCTCACGCTCCCACCGACTTTTGTGGATACTCCCAATACCCGGCAGGAATACGCCAAGTACCTCGCTGAGATCACCTACTTCGATTCCCAGTGCGACGCTCTGCTTAACTTGCTCGATAAGCACGACCTGGCCAAAGACACCCTCGTCATGGTGGTCTCTGAACAGGGCTCGGGTTTTCCCTTTGCGAAGTGGACCTGTTTTGAGCTGGGACTCACCTCCGGCATGATAGTGCGTTGGCCCGGCACCGTAGCGGCGGGCGCCAAATCAGACGCCCTGGTTGAATACGTCGACGTCACGCCCACCTTCCTCGACGCCGCCGGGTTGGAAACTCCCGACACGATGGACGGGCGCTCGTTCTTGCCTGTCCTCACAGGTGAAAGTGCGGAACATAAGCAAACCACTTTTGGTGTGCAGACGACCCGTGGCATTGGGGAAGGATCTGAGAACTTCGGCGTGCGGTCCGCCGGGACCAAAACCCACCGTTATATCCGCAACCTCAACCCTACCGAAACATTCAAGAATTTCGTCACCCGACCGGGTGGTGATAAGGCCGATTTCTGGATGTCCTGGATCGAAAAGGCAAAGACTGGCGATGCCCACGCCCGTGCCATGACCGAGAAATACCAGCACCGTCCCGCCGAGGAACTCTACGATGTGGAGAATGATCCCCATTGCCTCAAGAACCTGATCGATGATCCGAGATACGCTGAGCTCAAGGCAGATCTGTCGACTCAGCTCGATGCCTGGATGAAATCGCAGGGGGACGAGGGGGCCGCGACGGAGGCCCTGGCTCTCACCCGTAAATCCAAGTTCAAGGAGAACAAGCGACCCAACCCGTAGCCTCGATCGTTCATCGTATTCGAAGGGGCTGTCTCTCGTCCCTCAAGAGAGTGGCTCGAAATGAGCCTTCTCCATATTGGAACGAAAACCCAGCTGGTTAGTCTCGCCAAATAGTCGCATCTACCTAGTAGAAAGGATATACGAAGACTGATATTGGATGGTTAAGCGCTTCTAGTAACCAGCAATCGCTAATGAATTCTCCACGACTCAACACTCCTCCTGAAACCCTTGAAACAGCAGGCGAAACTCTGTTTCCTGCCCTTGAAAATAAAGTGAAAATCAATAGATGATATTGATATCATGTTCCCTCAATAAAACTGTTCGGCTTAGAAAAATGATTTTCACAAAAATAGAACAAAAATTCGAGCGCGCTCGGATCGACCGTGCTGAGCGATGTGCCATGATTCGTGGGCTCCGACGAACCCGAGCCATATTGGTTTGTAGCGGAGTCTTCGGTATAATCGGAGGATTGGCATTTGGTGTCATCGTGGGAGCTAGCGGATTTCCGCCCAAGCTCTTGGAGATATTCAACGAGATCGTCCCAATTTTAGTTCCGATTTCGATTGGTCTTTTGTTCTGGGGCATATTGGCACACCAAGATATAAAGATGCTTATATTGACCGGCGACAGATCCCAGGCTGCGTCAGACCGACTTGCCGAACAAGTCGTCGATCCTAACGCCTGACCCGCATGGAGTTGAAAATCTCATGACCGTTCAACCCCTAACTCAGAAGTCGGAGCGCGCCCTCGGTCAGGCGTAGGATGACCCGGACGTTCTGCTTACGGAACCACGCGCCCCGCTTCTTGATCGTCTTGCCAAGTGGCCTTACTCCCATGAGAAATCCTAGCTTGTCCATTTCTTGATATGATCCATCTGCTTGCTGGAATGGGTCGCCGCGTTCGATGGTGTCACCCACCTCAAGAAGAACAAGTCGTGGCTGGTCAACTGCTGCCAGCGTTGGAGTCGATTGTGTTTTCATGAGTCTTTTCCGCTGGCATCAGTGCCAGCACATTTTGCGTTAGCCTTAAAATATTGACACTCATCCTGTCATCGAAATTCCTAGCAATCATACTCCCGCTGACCCCATGAATACAAACCCAGACCATGTCACCCGCCGCAGGGTCATCCAGTCCACGGCCGCCGGAGCCGCCAGCGTCCTCCTCGGCCAGACGTCCGCCTCTGCGGACGCGGAGGAAAAATCATCGCACAACGTTAACCCAAAAAAAGAAATCATGAATACCTATCCCAAAACATTCTCTCATATCGGAATATCTGTCCCGAATCTGGATGAAGCCGTTAAATTCTACGTGGAGGTCATGGGCTGGTATACGATCATGGAGCCGACCGTGGTCAAGGAAGAGTCGGAAACAGCCATTGGTCAAATGTGCATTGATGTTTTCGGAAAAGGTTGGGGAACCTTCAAGATTGCGCACATTTCCACCGGGGACAAAATCGGAATTGAAATGTTTGAATTCAAAAACAACGAGAAGCCCAAAGATTTCGAGTATTGGAAAACCGGGACATTCCACTTTTGCGTGCAGGATCCGAATATTGAAGAACTGGTCGAGAAGATCGTCGCCAGAGGCGGAAAACAACGAATGCCGATCAGGGAATACTACCCCAAGGAGAAACCTTACAAGATGGTTTACGTTGAAGACCCGTTTGGACTGGTCTTCGAGATCTATACACACAGCTACGAGTTGACCTATTCTGAAGGCGCCTACTAAGAAGGCTAACAAGTCGGTGATGCCAAGCGCGATTAGCGCCGCCGGCTCGCTTCGCTCTGGAGAGTTTTACCCCGCGCTGGCATACCTATAACGTTCGCTTTGAAAAGATGAGACTACTCCTTCTGAGCATCATTCTCTTCTCGTCCAGTTGCTCAGACCAAAACGATGTCACCATCGATGGGTTCGTCGGATCATGGGCCGATGCGCGGTGATAGAGCGGCGGGGTTGAAAATGCGAATTCCAAGCCGTAATCATTATCCTATGAATTGCTTCCGATGGCTTCTTTCAAGCACTGCAACGGTGACCCTTCTCTTCGGATTTGTATCCGTGACTTCGGTAGTGCATGCCGCCGACTCGCCGAAACCAAATATTGTTCTTTTCATGGCCGAGGACATCGGTAACGACCTGTCCTGCTACGGCACGAAGGGGGTTCGGACCCCAACCGTCGATCGGCTTGCTGAGGAAGGAATCCGATACAATCGTTTCTATACGAACTCCCCCATCTGCTCCCCGAGCCGCACATCGATCATGCTGGGAATGTATCAGACATCGTCTGGCGGGCATCATCATCGAAGCAGCGTAAACGGGGCCGAGGGTCTCCACTACCTGACCCACTACCTTCGCGAGGCTGGATACGCGTCCTTGGTCGGATCAAAACTGATCGAGACCAAAAGTGGGAAGACCGACATCAACGTTAAGCTTGGCGAGGCGCTCTTTGACAAAGGAAATCCGAAACCCGGACAGCCCTTCTTCCAACAGATCCAACTGCAGGTCACCCATCGCCAGTCAGGAGATCCCCGCTGGCAGGAGCTGCGTGCCAACAAGAAAGAACCAGTTGATGTCACGGAGGTCGAGATTCCGCCCTACCTGCCTGACACTCCCGAGGTCCGGCTTGATTGGGCCACTTATCTTGATCAAATGGAGCAGGCGGATGCAGACACCGCCACGATCATCGCCGATCTCGAGAGGCGAGGGGTGCTGGAGAATACCATTCTCATCTGGATCGGAGACAATGGCCGCTGCCAGATCCGAGGCAAAGGCTACCTCTACGAAGACGGCATCAAATGTCCTTTGATCGTCTGGGGCAAGGGAATCGAAGGCGGCGAAGTGGTAGAAGATCTTGTTTCGGGGGTTGACCTGACCGCGACGATTCTGGCATTGGCAGGGATCGAGAAGCCGTCGCAAATGCAGGGGCAGGCGTTTCTCGCCAACCCCGACTACGAAGCGAAGGATTTCGTTTTCTCAGCCCGCGACCGCTGGGACGAAATTACCGACTGCAGTCGAACGATTGTCGGGCCGCGCTACAAATACATTTATAATTTCATGCCGGAAGTGCCTTTCGATGCTCGCCAGGCCTATCTGGATAAGGACAACGTCCGCCCGATTTTGCCGTTGCTCCGCACGATGCACCAGGCGGGGGAGCTGAACCCCGATCAGGCCTACTTCTTCCAGCCTGAGAAAGAAATCGAACAGCTCTACGACCTGAGCGAGGATCCCTTTGAACTTCACAATCTCGCGACAGATCCCGAGCATAGATCAGTGAAAAAGGAGCTGAACTCTAGACTGTTTCAATGGATTGAATCCTCGGGTGACCGAGGTTTGGAAAAGGATGCCAACGGAACCTGGATGCCGAAATCCGAAGCCAGCAATTCTAAAAGATAATTTCGCGCCGGATCCTTCACTTTTGTTCTTTTTGATCAGTCACACGGGGAGCCCGGTGGGTGGAGTGAGCGCGACCTCAAAAAGCAAATTGACTCAACGCCCCGGCGCTCTCACCCAAGGGGCATCACATTGGTGATGTCTTTCTTCGCTCTCGCCACTCGCTGCGATTCCTAGCAGTAATCATGATCCGATCATTTGATTTCGCCTAGTTGGCGCAGTAGTTCCTCGGCGTGCACTCCGTACTTTTCGATCATCTGAGCTCGAAGGCGATTCCGGTAGGCTGCTGCCTTTTTCCTCAGGTCGGCATTATCTTCGTAGCCAGACTGAACGAGTTCGCGAATAGCGTCTCGCTCTGCGGTAACAAAGCCCCGGAAGGCGGCTTCATCTTGCTCCCATGCTGCGATGGCGAATGATTCGTCGCAAAGTTCCATGGCCAATTCGCGCTGACGGCTAAATTTGGCGGTAGTCTTGTTCACTGCTGATACCTCTTTCCATTTTTCCTCCCATCGAGCGGAGACCTCATCAAATTCCACTGGATCGATGGGTTTTCCCAATGCCTTGATGACTTGTTTGTTGGCGGAAAATGCCTGGGCATGCCCCGTATTTTTCTTGATGTGAGTGTCGTAGTCACCTGACCCCAAAGCCCTCTGTTGTTCTGCACTGAGCACATTCCAGAATCCTCTTTGAAATCGCTCTCTGGCGATAAATTCTTCGAACATGAAGGCAAGTCTGAGATCAGTCCACGCCTCCCATTCGCCTTCGAGTTTTGCTGCTTCCTTTCGATCCCATTCGGTGGCATACGCCCACAGGGTGAGGAGGCACTGCATCCTGATCGTGTTCCTCGTGTCATGCCAGTTGATGGGGGTGGCCTGACGGGCTGCAATCAGTCCATTCGTCTCTTTTAGTTGTTCTTGCGTCAGGACATTGGCTTTGCCGTTGCTCAGTGCAAAAACGTAGGGGCCAAACTTGGTTTCAGGATCGCGGAGGGCTGCGATTTGAGATCTTCGTTCTCTGAATTTTCCGGGACTGATGGAGTCACCCAATTCATGCTGATGGCTTTCAAGATAGTGGCGGGCAGCAGTGAGCTTATCCTGTCCCTGAATCGTAACGAGGGATGCTGCTAGTCCGATGAAGATGATTAAGGTTTTCATGATTGAGGGAATGAACTGGGCTCCTAGTTCAGATATTGATTGTACCAGGCCTGCACCTTTAGGCTGGGCTGCATATTTTTGAGGATGACTGCAGCAAGCCGGCGCGTGGAAGTTTCATGGCAGCAGCAAAGTTGGGCAGGTCAGGCGACGGCGCCAGTAATATCCCTTCAGGAATTGCGTGCTCTCTATCGAGTGGATACCATTTTGAGATCATCGGGTCTCGTTGCCTACCCAAGGGTCCTGTTGTGAAACTAATTTCAACTCTTCTCGCAATTACATCCGACGCATGGCGCATCCGCGGAGGCGATCACGACAACTTTCTGTAATAATCATCGGCTCAACGGCAATCCTCAGTGAGAATGCAGCTACCGGTTTTTTCACTCCGTGAGCATCACCCCCACCCATGAAATCTCTCAAGATTGCCGTCCTAATTGCGTTCAGCGTCCTCTCGCATACCGCGCTCGCCAACGACCAACCCAACATCGTCTATATTCTCGCCGATGACATGGGCTATGGAGATGTCCGGGCGCTCAATCCGGATTGCCAGTTTCCCACTCCTCACCTCGACCAGATGGCCGCCGACGGCATGGTTTTCACCGACACTCACACCGGGTCATCGTGCTGCACCCCGACCCGCTACGGCATTGTGACGGGTCGCTATGCCTGGCGAACACGCCTCAAGAGCGGAGTCGCCAGCGGCTATTCGGAACTGCTCATCGATAGAAATCGAACCACCGTCGCCTCCCTTCTCAAAGCGCAGGGATACGCGACCGCCTGCATTGGTAAATGGCACATCGGCCTCGACTGGCCGGCGACAGACGGAAATGTCATCAGCCGTGCCACCGGCCCCAATGTCGACTACGCCAGCGATATCACCGGTGGTCCTCGGGATCTCGGCTTCGACTTCTACTACGGATTGGCCGGCTCCCTCGGCATGCCACCTCACGGCTATATTGAAAATCGAAGATTGACCGGCAAGCTGGGAGACATCGTCAGCGGCAAAAGTAAAGTGAAGGGACAGCCCTTCTTCCAATGTCGTCCTGGACAATCCACCGAAGGCTTCAACGTCTACGAGGTGCTCAAAACCATCACCGAACGCGGGGTCGACTACATTGAAAAGGCCGCCCAGAGCGATCAGCCTTTCTTTCTATATTTCTCACTCAATTCCCCCCACTCTCCGGTGGCCCCACACTCTGAATGGGATGGCAAGAGTGGCATCAACGCCTACGCTGATTTCATGATGGAAACTGACTGGAGTGTCGGCCAGATCAACTCAGCCCTCGAAAAGGCCGGCATCGCCGAGAACACCCTCGTCATCTTCACTGCTGACAACGGCTGTTCTCAGACCGCCGGTTTCGACACCTTGGCTGCGGCAGGCCACCGGCCCGGTTACATCTACCGAGGCCTTAAGGGCACCCTCTACGAAGGCGGACATCGCGTCGCCCACCTCGCCAAATGGCCAGCTCAAGTTCAGGCAGGAACCCAGTGCGCCGAGCCCATCTGCACCACCGATCTTCTCGCCACGGTCGCCGAAATTTCCGGCCGCCCCCTTACCGACACCGAGGGTGAAGACAGTGTCTCATTCTACCCTGGCCTCCTTGGAAAGCCCATCGACTCATCCGCTCGCGAGGGCATTGTGCACCACAGCTCAGACGGGCATTTTGCCATCCGGCGCGGCCCCTGGAAACTTATTCTGCACCCCGGCAATGGCATGAAACAGCCCAAGGATACCGGTGACCTGCCCGCCGTCGAAAATCCGGCCGACATCCAGCTGTTCAATCTCAAGATCGATCCCACCGAAAACACCAACGTGCAGGCTCAGCATCCTGAGACGGTAGCCGAACTGAAGAAGCTGCTCGCCCGCTACATCATCGAGGGCCGCAGCACGCCCGGCGAGCTTCAACAAAATACACCCGGCAAGAAAGGCTGGCAGCAGACTGAGTGGATCGAGGCGCTGTAAGGAAATCCCTTTAGGGACAGGCCCGAATGGCACGGTTTTAAGGGGGGGATTAGTCGCAACAAAGCCCAAAGGGCTGGCATCAAACTAGTCCCGGGCAACGCCCGGGGAATCCAACGGCAATATCAAACGAGCCCTGAAAGCGGAAGGTCGTCCCGAGTGGCTTCAGCCTGCCCTACGAAGCGATTTGAAGTCGCACCTTCAGCGCTCTCTAGCTTTTTCCATGAAACCTGGGGCGTTGCCCCAGGCTAGTTTGAATCTGGCCCGTTGGGCCGCTAGGCATCGAAAAACCACCTTAATGCAGTGCCATTCGGGACAGGCCCCGGGAATTCGATTTCTATAGGAAGGCCGATAGATATCTTCTCACTCCGGTAATGGAACCTGAACAGGGTGCATCAAATACGCGATCAGATCGCGAACTTGGTCGGGGGTGAAAGCGAGAAGCAAACCTTCCGGCATCATGGATTCGGGAGAGATGGAGCGGTCTTCTATTGTTGATTTTTCGACAGTGGTATCGGCGGGGGCGAGAGACAGGGTGATGGTTTGCTGGTTTTCGCTTTTGACGACTCCGGTAGCGATTCGTCCGTCTTTCATTTTCAGAATGGTGAGGCGGTAATCTGCGGGGACGATAGCGCTGGGATCCATGATGTTTTCGAGTAAGTAGTCGAGATCGGAGCGCCCTGAGCCGGTCAGGTCGGGACCGATAGGCCCGCCTTGACCGTAGAGTTTGTGACAAGCCGAGCAGATTGCTTGGTAATGCTGACGTCCCGCCCCCAGATTCGCCGGAGCCAATCTTTCGGTAGTGAGCGCCTCTTTCATCAGGGTGATTTTTTCCCTTCTTGCCTGATCACTTTGGCGAAGATCGCCCCAGGTTTCACGAAGTTTCGAGGATAGCGCTTCATCATTTAAGGTAAGGATTTGCCTCGCTTGAATCGGAGAGATTTCTTCCCGTTCTATTTTCCCTTTGGCTATTTGATCGACTAGCAAATTTGCCCACGTCGCTCGGGATGTCAGAGCATCGATGAAGTGCGCCTTCTCTGAGTTGGATCGATAGGGGCGGAAGTTTTTGAGGAGAAGATGTGCGACTTCGATGTCATCAAATTTAACCAGTCCACGTATCGCCACGCTGGTCAGTTCGCGAGTGCTGAGTAGCTTTTCGCAAATCTGCCGGAGATTTTCCGGGTTGGCGTCGACCAGTGTATTGAGAGCGGTTCTGCGGATGGCTATCTCGATTTCTTGATCCAGTGCCGTGGCGGTGACATCATCGAGTGCTTTTCCGTCGCCAAACAAAACACCGAGTGACTCGACTTTTTGCGGGTGGTTGAGTTTTCCAGAGACCCGATCCCAATTCGTCGGCTTTTGAACTTTACGAACTCCTCTGAAGGCTTCTTCCAGGCCGGTGAGAATCGTTTCCGATTTGTCAGGTTTCGCGACGGCAAGATCGAGGAGGTTTTCGAGCGCTCTCGGCTGGTTGCCGAGAGCGCGAGCGATCCATTTCTGCAAATTCGGCCACTCGGTTTTTGAAGCGATTTCAATAAGGGAGTCTGGATCCGATTCGATCAGCGGAATCAGTCCGAACCAGACGATGTGGGGGAGGTTATGATCATCAGCGTCTGCGGAGCGATTGGCAATTGCCGAGGCGATAGCGGGCCGGTGCTCAATGGGCAGTCTTTGTAGGGTTGAGGCAAGGGTAAGGCGAATCAAGCCAGTCGGGTTTGATTCAGCAATTGAATTGAGCGATTCAATAGGAAGTCCTCCCGTAGCTCTAACGTAGCTTTCGGTCGTATCGATCGGAGAGTGGTTGGTGACTAGTTTGATCGCGATGGAACAAACGGCTTCATCGCTGTCCTGGAGCCATTCAGAGCCATCGGTCGCGCCGAGTTGGTAGAGCGCCCACAGGGCTCGAAGCTTTACCGGAGTGGGATGCGTGGAATCAGCGATCAGGTAATCTCTCAAGATTATTTCCAGTTGGTCCGGGGGAGATTTTAATCCTGCCAGGCTTTGGAGCCACTGCCGGTAGAACCAGACGTTGGGATGGGTGAGGAGACGGTCGACTTCGGTTTTGCTATGGAATTCCTTCAGTATAGAAAAGTCTGGTTTGTCGGGCGATCCCATCGCGAATCGATAGATGCGCCCGCTGGTGCGATGCACTCCGGTATGGTCGTGGCATTCTCCGGTGTCGGACCAATCGAGAGCGTAGAGAGCACCATCCGGACCGGTCGATATCTCGATCCCACGAAACCAATCGTCGCCGGAGATAAACTGATCAGGTTCGTGTCTCGCAACGAAGCCTGTGCCCTGTCGCTCAAGACGCTCCCGGTTGAGGCGGCGGCCATGTTGATTCCAGGTCAGAAGTTTACCCCTCCAATCTTCAGGGAAGTGGTCGGCCTGATAGATACACATTCCGATGTGTGAATGACCGCCTCCAAATTGACCGGCGGATTCGTTACGGGAGTCCATTTTGGTTCCGTCTCTGTCGTAATGATAGTGATCGGCGTGTTGGCTGAGTCGGCTGAACACATAAGGATTCTTCGATTCGCCATACGACTCCTGAAAATGAGCGCCGGGAATGGCGTGCCAAACATGACCGATCACGGTGTTAATATGGAAAAGTTCGCCGAGTTCGTTCCAGTCGTACCCCCAGGGATTCACTGTGCCATGAGTCAGGACTTCAAAGACTTCGGTATTGGGGTGATACCGCCAGATCCCGCCTTTGATCGAAATACGATCGGCCGCCGGGGTGCCCGGTTTGCCGATGTCTCCGGGACACGAGTGACCGCAGCGACCATAGAGCCAGCCATCCGGGCCCCAGCGAAGCCCATTGGCGAAGTTGTGATAGTTTGACTGAGAGACAGTGAATCCATCGAGCACCACGGTGGGAGGGCCATCCGGGACATCGTCACTGTCGGCGTCGGCAATAAAGAGAAGTTGTGGGGGGCACATCAGCCAGGTGCCTCCGCGGCCGACTTCGACGCTGGTGAGGACCTGGACATCGTCGGTGAATACGGTTCGTTTATCGGCTTTGCCGTCCCAGTCGGTGTCCTCGAGGATCAGGACGCGATCTCGAAGTGACATTTCGAGGCGGACACCTTTTTCAGCGTAAGTATAGTTTTCGGCGACCCAGAGCCGGCCTCTGTCATCCCAGGTCATCGCGATCGGATTCTGAACCTCGGGTTCAGCCGCGAAAACAGTGGCTTCACAGCCGGGGGGAAGCTGGAAGGCCTTTGCGGCCTCCTCCGCTTCCATGGGAGCGGCATCAGTTTCCAGCTCGGTATTGAATGGTGTCGGAAAGTCGTCGGCTCGTGAAGACAGGATTCCGAACAAAAAGAGGGTGAGATGAAATAGACGTAATGGCATCTGGCCTAAATATAGAGGGCGAGAAGGTTAGCTGGCAATGAGTTCCCTGAATGTGTCCTCTATGAGTCAGGCGAGGACGGCTTTGGTGAGTAAAAAGAGTTTCATGAATGTTTCAGGTCAAAATTCGTTGGCCATCCGCTCGCTGATGTTCTTATTCGCAGCCGTCATTTGATCGACGTGTTCTTTGTCGGGATTCTCCATTTCGTCGAGCAGGCCTCGGAGTCTCGCTTTGTTGCGTTGATAGGCCCCGCAGAGGTGAAAGCCGATGCAGCCTGGATTCTCGAAAAGGCCGTCAATGGTTTCGGAATACCAAGGACCATTGTTCGGCTTGAACAAGGCCTCACTTTTGGAGTTCACGCCGGCAGCATCCGCCAGGAGGACGGGCTTGCCTGTCTTCTGATGCCATTGCTCGAGATGCGTGATGGGATCCCGGAAGTCCTGGAAAGACAGCACGTCGACAAAGGGCAGGGCTTCTTCAACGACCTCCATGGGAAGAGGCGCATTCGCCTCGTAGCGATCGCCCAGGATCAAGTGGTGGGGGTCGTAGCGGCGGATCGCGTCATGAGCCGTCTGGTAGTAGAGCTTCGCCATTTCGCGGAGCTCCTTGCGCCCTGCTTCGGTCTCCAGTCGCTCCGGGTCGAACATGGGGCCACGCCACTTGTTGTCGTCCCGATCGTGCACCCAAGTGGGGCAGTCGCTGTAGAAGTAACCGATCAGGTTCTTTTCCTCGCTCAACTCGGCACAATGGGAACGCGCCACGTAGTCGCACCATTCCTTCCAGTCCTCGCTGCGGAAATCGTAGTGCACGGTGTGCTTCTCCCATTGGTGAGATTCGATGAAGGGCAGGAGGTGGCAGTAGGGCATGTCGAGCGCGCGATACTCGTCGACGGTGAAGGGGCGGGAATGCTGCCATTTTTTCACGGTGACTTCCTGGACCCACCCGACAGAGTTGAAACCCCAGGACTGGAGGTTGGGCGCGACAGACTCCTCGATCCACTTGATGGTGCTGCCGTCGTATTTCTCTCGCCAGATGTCGAGGTTCTCCGGATAGCGGAGGCTGGCCGGGTCGATGTGATTCAGGCCCATGGTGAAGAACGGCGCGCCGTCCGGAGTGATCAGGAACCAGTGGTCATTGCGTTTGCCGAGGGTGAAGAAGCCCTCGGGAGAGGTTTGCGTGGTGGGGCTGGTGGCGGAGGCCTGAGTCTCAGCCTTCGCCTGGGCCAGAAGTTTAGGAAGCCCCAAACCAAGTCCGGCAGAGAGAGACAGGCCGGCGGTGAGGAATTGTCTTCGGTCGGACAGGGGACTGGCTGAGTTTGATTGGTGGGACATCGTGATTCGGGGATACAAGGCGGGAGAACTATAGTGACTCTGCCGAAAGATGGCGCCACACGCAATGACATGATCTTGCTACTCGCAGCGGGGACGCTGGTCGGGGGTCCTGGATTTCGAGATAGGACGGTTGACTCATTCTCGATAGTCAAGAAACGTTGCCTCCTGTCTTGGGAATACTCAAACAGGGGAGGGCTGGGTCATAAAGTGTCCAGACTGGTCGGCTGCCCCCATTGGCGGGATACGGAGAAGGAATTTCTGCGTCTCCAGCGGGCGCTCATTTGCCATGTTGGCGAAATGAGGGCGTAGGCTAGGAAGCGTGTCAGTTCACGAGGACTTTTGCCTTCCTGATAATGATGTCGCGGGAGCCGTCGTTGAAGAGGTAGCCGGGACACACGGTTTCGATGACCTCAGATTTACCGAAGGGTTTGAGCTTGGGAAGCGTTCCATCTTTGAGGGGAGCCAGATCGATTCGATTGCTCTGATTCAGGCACATCGGCGTTCCTGGTTTCAGCTGAAACTGGCTCACTGAGTGATCTTCCAGCAGTTCGAGGAAGGCGTTTTTGAGCAGAGCCAACTGCTGGATGATCTTCGTGTAGCGCCACTTGTTTTCGTAGCGTTTCATGAGGTCATCGACGAGGTCGAGCTTGGTGACCAGCTGGCGGTAGAATTCTTCCTCGGAGAAACTCCCGTTTCCGGCGGAGCCGTTACCATTCTTCTTGTTCGGGCTGAGAGCTTCCAACCTGGCTTCGAATGCATCTTGCTCGTCGCTGTTTTCTTCCATCAAGTCGCTGATGCGATTGAGGTCGGTATCGCCAGAGGATAGCGCGAGCCCTTCGTCCGACTCTGTGCGAAGCGCTGCGGCTTCGTCACGCAGGTCGCCGAGTGCCGCTGTTGCTTTGCGGAGTTGTTTTTCCACCTTGTCCCGGCGGAGAATTTCAGTCTCGATGTCCTTGTTCGCCTCGGCCAATCGTCGTTGCGTTGAATGCAGGGCTCCGGAGAGACCTTCCCGGGTTAGTTGAAGATCCGAGTGGAGTTGCCCTTTTTCCTCGTTGGCTACTTCGAATTTGAGTTCCAGGTCCTCAGAGGATGTTTTAAGAGCGATGATCTGTTCATCGCGTTCGTTGAGACTCTGGCGGAGTCCCTCTTGAGCGGATTGGATTTCGTCGCAACGCTTCATGGATTGAGCCAGCTCCGCTTCGAGTTCGGCCAGCCTGGCCAGGTGCTCTGAATCGATTTGAGTTTGTTCCCTCGCATTTTGTTCCTGTGAGGTGCTGAGCTTTGAGTGGACGCTCTCCAGCTCCATTTTCAGTTGTTCACTTTTCGTGAGGGAGGATTGGAGTTCCTTATCAAGGGCTTCTTCGTCTTTGCGATGCTTTTCGAAAAACTCCTTCTCGGAAGTCTCGATGTCTTGAGTGGCTTGGTTGAGTTCCGCGCGAAGTTGATCGATCGTGGCGGTCCGATCCGACGCGAGTTCGGATTCCGCAGAAAGGCTGGAAGCGAGTTCGGAGCAATGCTCTTCAGAAGCGACGAGCTGTTCTTTGACTGACTGAGTTCCCGCCTCCATCGACGCGAGTGTCTCCTTCAGTTGATTAATCTCTGCTTCTGCCGCGACCCGCATCTGCTCGGTCGAATCGAGTTCGTCCTTGAGCGTTTGTTGGGTTTCGGAATGGGACTCAGATTCCTCAAGTTGCTTCTTAAGCTTCTTGATCAGCTTTTCGTTTTTGGGGGTCGCTGATTTCGTCTCTTCAATCTGGCCGGCGAGTTTCGAGGTTTTGGACTCAGACTCCTTGAGTTGATTTTCAAGATTCTTGATCAGTTTGTCATCGTTGGCGGTTGCTGATGCACGCTCCTTGATTTGAGTAGCGAGTTCCGAGGTTTTGCGCTCGGCTTCCTTCACTTTTATGACAAGCTTGGCGTTGTTCTGGCGCAGCTTGCCTTCGCGTTCGGTAGATTTCTGGACGGCCTCGTCGGCGGTTTCAAGCTGTCGCTGGAGGTCATCCTGTGACTGTGTTAGGTCAGTCCTATTTTTCTCGAAGTTCTCAGACGCTGATTTGGTCTCGGCGATCTTGGAGTTCAACTCCGTAATCTGCTTTCGAAGCTGTGAAATCGTGTTGCTCTCGACTCGGGCGTCGTCCTGATTCTTTTCGTCGAGTTCGCGCTCGTGGTCTGCCAGTTGGCTTTTCAGGCTGATGGTTTCCGCGCGCAGGTCAGCGTTGTCTTCGTGGGAGATGGCAATTTCTTGTCTCAGCTTGGCTGCTTCCGCAGTCTGGCCGTCGAGGTCGTTCGGCGTGGTGAACTGCCGTGCGTTGGTTGCTTTGAGCCGACTGATCTCCTCCAGCGCATTGTCCTTGTCCGAGCTGAGAAACTGGATCTTGGATCTGAATTGTTCGTTCTTTAGCCGGACGTCGTCATGGAGAAGTCTCTCGGCAGAGAGCGAGGATTCGAGTTCGGTGATGTGAAAGGAGAGTCTCTTTTCATTATCGGACTCATTCCCACTGGGCTTTTCCCGAGCCCGTGACAGTTCTTCCCGGAGACGCCGGGCCTCCTCTTCGGCCGCATCTCTGGAGGCGGTTAGCTCATTCAGTTGGGTGCGATAAGCTTCCGACTGCCCTTCGATGGGGGGGGCTTCTGAGTCGAAAAGGACGATGTTGTCCTGTCCGGAACCTGATTTGGTCCGTACCGTTTCAAGTTCCGATTTCGAGCGGTTCAGTTCTTCGCGAAGCAGTGCGAGTTCTTTCTCGCGGTTTGTTAGTGTGTTTTTGGCATCTTTGAACTCCGATTTTATCGACGACAGGTCTTGCGGGTCATTTTTATCGCGATCCGTCGTTCGTTTGAGTTTGTCTATTTCAGATTCCCGATCGGACAAGGCCGATTTGAGAGATTCTATTTTTGAATTGAGAGAGGATTCAGTATTTTCCGCTGATTTAATTCTTAGGCTGAGCTCTGAATTCTCGTGGCCTTTTTTCGACAGCTTTTTCCGAAGTTCCGCGATGGCCTGTTCGATTTCTTTGTTTTCTTCGTTCGTGTCCGGTTCTGAATTGAGCGCTTCAGTCGTGGCCGTTTTCTTGGATATCCCGTTGGTTTTTCTCTCGGTGAGAACGGGGGAATTGTTTTCATTTCCCTGTTTGGCGAAGGCAAAGCGGTCCTTGAGCGAAACGATTTTTATTGGCGCTTTTTCGGGATTCAGTCTGTTTTTTTGCAAAGGAACTTCCCCGTTGTGGATTTCGACGGCCACTTTGAGATTGCCGAACTTCAGGAAGTCGCCCGCTTCTATCTTTTCCGGAGAAGAAATACGCTCTTCGTTGAGAAAGGTGCCGTTGGAGGAATCGAGGTCGTTGACTTCGTAGTCTCCATCGGGAGTCCGATTGAGTTCAGCGTGGTATCCTGAGACACAATTCTCCTGGATTCTCAGTTCGTTGTCGTGCCTGCGCCCAACGCCGTGAGAACTATTGTTGAGGAGGAGTTCAATTGAGTCACATTTCGCTTCCGATATGACGACGAGTTTCAAATTCATTACTGTGTGAAAGGTGTGTTTTCGTGGGTCAGAACAAACATTAGTAATTTATGGTAATTATGGAAAGAACTAAAAAATTCATCAAAGAATCAGGACTAAACAGCCTATGGGGTAGTCAGCATTTCTTGATTAAAATGCCCAACCATTCCGAGGCAGGCGCACTAGCCGACGGTGGCCTTTGAACGCCGGTTCTTTGCCTATGTGTATTGGATTCATTCCTAGGGGAATGACATTGAGGCCAAGTGGTTACTTCTATTTCACCACTAATCGCGCCCCTTGCTCTTGGATCTGTGGTGGGCTCTGATTTGTTCAGCAAAACTCCCATCATGAAAGATCCGTTGAACCAAAGCCCAAAGACCCGTCGCCAATTCCTCCAGACCAGTTCTCTGGCCGGTCTCTCCATCATCACCTTCCCGAACGCGGCTCGGGGAACGGAAAAGAACTCAAAGCTTCGCATTGCGTGCATCGGCGCAGGCGGGCGTGCCACGACCGCCTACCCAACGGCGTTGAAAGAGCATCTCGTCGCGATCGCAGAGCCTGATCCAGAAGGCCGTGGCGGGAGTATGATCAAAAAGGCCAAGGAGGCTCAGCCCGGCGTCAAAGTCTACACCGACTACCGTGAGCTGTTTGACGCTCATGATGATCTCGATGCGGTCTGGATCGGCTGTCCGGATCACAACCACTATGGCGCTGCGATCCGCGCGCTCGAAAACGGAGCGGGGGTCTACTGCGAAAAACCTCTGACCTGGTCCATTGGTGAAGCCGCTGCTCTGAGAGCGAAAGCCGCCGAGACAGGACTCGCGACTCAGATGGGTAACCAGGGACACTCCAGTGATTCGATCCGGAGCATCGTCGAAAACCTGCGCGGTGGCACGCTCGGACCGGTGGAGAAAGTGGTCAGCCATATGAGCAAGAAGTGGGGCGCCACCGGGATGCCTCCGAAAGCAGAGAAGCCGGCAGGCCTGAATTGGGACTCCTGGCTTGGGCCGGCGGAGCAAATGGGCTACCGCGAAGATTTGCACCCCTTTACCTGGCGGAAATATGGACCGTTTGGCACAGGCACTCTCGGCGATATGGCCTGTCACACCATCGATGGTGCTGTCTGGGGTCTGCGCCTGACTGAGGTCGATACTTTTGAAGTGGAAGCCGAGAGTGGTGGCCCGCAGAACGGTGGACATGCGCTTGATGCGGTCGTGCGCTGGGATTTCCCCGCTCGTGGTGAAATGCCGCCTATGTCTCTCTGGTGGTATCAGGGAGATGTGACGCCCGAGCGGCCGGAAGGGCTTGGCGAAGGCAAGTTCAGCACTGTCTACCATGGCGAGAAGGGGTTGATGACTTCCGGCAGCCACTGCCAGGGCGGCAAACTTTTCCCAGAGACATTTGCTAAGTCGGTAGAGCCACCTGCTGAGACCATTGCCCGTGTTCCCGGTCACGCCGAAGATTGGATTCGCGCGATCAAGGACAAGGACGCGCCGTTACCGAGCAGTCATTTCGGTTACTCGGCTGGATTGACTGAGATCGTCCTCGCAGGTGTCGTCGCTTTAGAGATGGGTGAGAAGCTCACCTTCGACACGAAGCAGAGTCGCTTCGTTAACAACGACAACGCGAACGCTCACCTGTGGCGGAAGCCTCGCCAGGGTTGGGAGTTCGGCTATCCGTCGTAGTTTGATTTCAGCATTTCCCTGTTGAGTATGATGACGCGCCCGCTCGTTCTGTTTGTAACCTTGATCGCCAGCATGGCGGGCATGGCGCGTGCTGATCTCGAATTGGACCGGGAAGGGTTTGATCAAAACGTGGCGCCCCTCCTCCAGAAATACTGCGCAGGCTGCCACGGCGAGGAGAAGCAGAAAGCTGATTTACGGTTTGATACGATTGATCCGGATGTGGTGACCGGCGAGGATTTTGGAAAGTGGGAGGATGTTAGGGAAGCCTTCAACACCGGCGAAATGCCGCCCGAGGATGAACCGCAGCCAACGGATGCCGAGCGCGAGTTGATGACGCTGTGGCTGGATGCGGAGTTCAAGAAAGCAAAGCAATATGGACAGGCGAATCTGGGTGGCAGCATTCGTCGCCTGACGCGCTATGAATTGCGCTACGCTCTGGAGGATCTTCTGATGGTTTCTGTTGGGGAAGAGGTGAATCGGCTTCCCGAAGAGGGGACCAGCCTTGAGACGGGGCTGAAGAATAGTTCTCAGCTACTCATGATTAGTAGCCCGCATCTCGAGGCTTATCTGAATACCATCCTCTCCATCACGGACAGGATGAAAGAGGCGGCGGTGTTCGTACCCAACGAAGTTCATGCTGATATTGAGAGCCTGAATGTGAATCCACCGGAGTCCTTCGCCGACGAAGGTAAGAAGAACAAACCTGCGGTGAGCCAAGTGGAGCGTGAAGGGAAAGGCGTTGTCATAGAAAGCGGGGGCTACATCGACCTGGCGATCTCCTCGGTTTCAAAGTGCCGGTTCGATACTTCGATTTCAGTGAAGTCAGAGAGCGCAGCAACTGTCGAAGTTTCGATCGGGTTCCAGTATTCTGATGTGGATCCGCGTCAAAATGTGGTGAATCTGGGGGCCATCGCGATTGAGCCCGGTGAGGAATTGCGGACCTACTCACTGAGTTCGTACCCAGAAGTGCTCACCGATGAATTCACGAAAGGGGATCGCCCGTTTTTTATTCGCATCACCAACAAGACTAAGGGCGCCAAAGATCTGTATCTGGAGGCCTTCAATTATCGGGGCAACGTTAATACTGATCTGACCGCAACGTTAGTGCCTCATGACCTCGATGAGGCGGCGGTCGAATCACATGTTCGCCAGAAGATTTCAATTTTTCTCACGAAGGCATTTCGGAGGCCCCACAGCGAGGAAGAACTCGATAAGTTCTTTGGAATTTACGAGCGGAGTCTCGAAAGCGAACCGCCTGCGGTCGCGCTATTGAGTGTCTACCGGGAGATTCTCTGTCGTCCTGATTTTTTCTACCTCGGGCTTCCCGGCGATCTCACGGAAGAGGAAAAGACGAACTACCAACTCGCCGAGCGACTCGCGTTCACTCTGTGGTGTTCGGTTCCGGATGAAGAGTTGTTGCAGGCGGCCGAAGAAGGGCAGCTAGCGAAGTCCTCAGTGCTGGATATCCAAATTGAGCGCATGCTGAAGGACGAGAGATCGAGACGATGGGTCGAGAATTTCGCTGACCAATGGCTGCAGACTTCGCAGTTGGGCAATGTCGCGGTGGATTCGAACTACTACCCGCGCTTTAAAGACCCGATCAAGGATCTGATGCATCGGGAAACCTACGAGGCGGTGAATGATGTTTTTAGAAACGGTTCGCCTGCCTTGGATCTGCTCAAGGCCGACCATGTTTTTGTGAATCAGACCCTGGCCGGATTCTATGGGATTAAGGGTGTGAGGGGAGACGAGTTTCGAAAGGTCGAAGTGGATGAGAAGTTGCACCGGGGAGGTCTTCTGACTCAGGGAACTTTCCTGATTGGAAACTCGGACGGAATGAACTCCCACGCAATTCTCCGGGGCGTTTGGCTGGCCGAGGCCATTCTTCACGACCCTCCGCCGGATCCTCCTGCCAACGTGCCACCGCTGGATGACAGTATTCCCGGCTTTGACAAGATGACGCTCAACGACAAGCTGTTTGCCCATCGTGACAACGAAGGCTGCCGCAGTTGTCACCAGAAGATTGATCCCTGGGGTATTCCGTTTGAAAACTTCGACGCCAGCGGAGCCTGGCGCGAGAAGGTGCTCTTGATCTCCAAGGCAGCTGACCAAACGGAGGGCAAGAAGAGAAAGAAACCCGTCTTCGAGAAGAGCTATCTGGAGATTGAGCGCGAATCGACTCTGCGAAATGGAACCGCCATCGACGGGATCGAACACCTTAAAGAGTATCTAGTGACTCACCACCCACGCGATTTTGCCGAGGGGCTGGTCGAGCGAGTTCTGGCCTATGCGCTCTGGCGCGATA
>CAXBHX010000061.1:0-28540 GCA_963975655.1 uncultured Verrucomicrobiales bacterium | reverse complement strand
TGGGATCCTATACGTCAGTTTAGGTCTGTTCGTCCACTAGCTGGTGACCGGGTTGTCCCGGCTAGGCGGCTACTTGGCCTTCTTTTTCGGCGCTTGCTCGCCGCCAAATTTGAGGGCATTCGCATCAAGGAACTCAGCGGAAGGTCTTGGGCTCTCTACTCCGCCTTCCGGAATCTCCAGATGGGCGCTCCAGGCCACACCGTTTAATACCGTTTTTCGGAAGCTGTCGTTGGACCAGTTGGAATGATAGTGAAGCCCGGTGAATCCGAACCCCCGTCCCTGATTGTAGTCGTCACCTCGCTGGTAGGCCCAGGCCACATGCTGAGGCTCACCGGCGGCGACCTCTTCGCGAACTGTTGGATTGCCAGAGTGCGCACCGTCAGGCCTTGCCATTGTTTCTGCTGGAGCCGCCGCTGAGAGGACAGGTGTGACTCCTGCCATGTCGCCCACAAATCGCATATGGAAATACCACTCATCTTCGATCTTGAAGGGTTTGATTCCACGGGAAGCGGGGTGTTCCGAAAACGTTGCAAATTCCGCTGTCCAGTGAGGATTGACGGACCAGCCCGCTTCAAAATAGCCACCCATCCAGTTGAGCATCCCTTTTGCGCTGGGACCAATGGGAACCTCTACGGCATAGTGAAGGCAGGCGATCCCGGCACCTGTTCGCATCACCTTATCAAATTCGGCGGCATGTTCATTGACGAGATGTTTTGCGCCCCCTGAACAGAAAAATACCACCGTGTCAGCGCCCTTGAAGAAAGTATCGGGGTCTTCGGGCCACTCGACCGAAAAGCGAGTCTCGATAGAGGACTTCGGGTAGGCCTCTTCGAGCCACTGGCCAATGAGTTGACTCCCTGCTGAGTACTCATGCTTTCCGAAACCGTGCGAAGTCTGGTGAGAAACAAAGCAAAGGACTGTTTTGTCATCTTCCCCCCGGGAGAGGGTAGTCATGAAGCCAGTCGTGAAGAGAATGAGAGTCAGAAAAAGGCAGGAAATAGCATTCCTAGTGAGATTGGTACGAGAGTCTGACAGAGAAGCTTGTTTCATCATGGATCGATATTCAGATATTTCTGCAGAAGGTCAAGTGGGCCTTTCTACGGGTTGAGGTGAGCTACGCGGCAGGTTCGGGAAGAATGCGACTGAACGGAGGGGTGTAAATACGGTCGCACTTTGTAATCGGGAGAATAAGATTCTAGATCTAAACTCCTCCTCATGGAAACGCCGCTCATTCAGTATGGAACTCCGACTTCTCTCGCCTGGCAGCGAATGAAGACCATCTTGTTCAATCCGTTTGACCTTGGAAAGTGGTTTGTGCTCGGATTCAGTGCCTGGCTGGCCACCTTGTTGGAAGGAGCGGGCTCTTCCGGATCCGGTAGCTACGGTGACACCGATTCGGATAGGGAGGGTATCGACGAATGGATTAGCGAAGTTTCGACCTGGGTCAGTGATCACATCGAGTTGGTTGTCGGAGTGGGTTCCGTTCTGGCACTCATCGGGCTGGCTGTTTTTGTGGCCTTGCTTTGGGTCAGCGCCCGGGGAAAGTTCATGTTTCTCGATAATGTGATTCACAATCGTGCCATGGTGGCGGAGCCGTGGACGGAATTCCGTAGCGCCGGTAATTCACTGTTTGTGTGGATGTTATGTTTCACTATTGCCTGTGTTT
The DNA here is from genome assembly GCA_963975655.1 of uncultured Verrucomicrobiales bacterium. GTDB lineage: Bacteria > Verrucomicrobiota > Verrucomicrobiia > Verrucomicrobiales > DEV007 > Arctic95D-9. The sequence goes on along the minus strand of CAXBHX010000061.1, from coordinate 26,874 downwards.
TTCTGTTTGGTCTGTTGATTGCGGCGATGACAATTTTGATTGTGGGTGCGGTTTCGGCTGAGGGCGCCGGTTGGACCGGGGCATCGGTTGCGGCAGCGGTTTGCGTCGGGGGATTGATTCTGGCTCTATCAATTGCGCTGGCCTATGTGATGACGCTCCTCGAAGATTTCGTGATTCCTATGATGTACCGGAATAAGGTGGCCGTCACGGAGGGCTGGTCGCGGGTTTTGGGTGTGCACCGGGAATACACAGGAAAGTTCGTGCTGTATTTCCTATGGAAAGCGTTGATTCAAATTGGAGTTGGCGTGGTCATCATTGCGTTTGTCCTCGGGACCTGTTGCCTGGGCGGAATTCTATTGGCAATCCCGTACTTAGGGACAGTGCTAGCGCTGCCTATCTATGTGTTCTTCAGATGTCTGGGCCCCGAGTTTCTCCGGCAGTTTGGTGACGAATACTCACTCCTGACGGAAGGCCCTGTCGCTGGTTTGGAAGGTTCCGAGTAGAGGATACCCGAATGGAAGCAGAAAGGGCTCTAGGAGTTACCCCAGAGCCCTTGCCTTCGATAGAATCTGTTGAAAGGGACTACTCTTTCGATTTCTCCATGGACGCCAGTTTACTGAAGATAGAGGAACTGCCACTGGCTATCTCCTTACCGTTTCCGTCGACCATGGTGTAGAACGGAACGACGTTTCGAGTGCGGTAGGATTGAAGGTCACTTCTTTTCACGTCACCTGGCAGAATGCTGAGCCAGGGAAAGCTTTCCGCTGCGGCCCATTTTTCGGCGGCGTCCTCGGAGCTGTCCTGAGAAATGTGAATAAGAGTAACGTTTCCGTTGTCAGCGATCAGACTGTTATATTTCTCCACCAACTGTGGAGCAGATGCTCGACAAGGGCCTCACCAGGAGGCCGAATAATAGAGAATGTAGAATTCGGGAGCCTTATCCAGTTCCGCACGCTTGTAGCGCTTCCCATCGAGCCGTTGCAACTTGGATTTCAATATTTTGGATCCCACTTCGGTGGTGGCAAGCAATTCGGCTGGATCAGGGGCATTCTGCTCTGCCTCCCATTCCCGAATATAGGTTAAGTCGGCCTCTGAGATTTTGTCCTCGGTGAAAGTAAGGACGCGTCCGGAACTGAGAACAGAGACGGCTTTCTTCTCCGTGTCATATGAGCGAATTTCGCCATCAAACGTTCTTGAACCGTCGGCACTGGTCCAGGTCCGTGCGTTTGATACTGAGATAACCAGGCAAAGGGTGGTGGTCAGGATCATCTTTTTCATGATGCCCCAAACATAGCATGTGATGCCGCGGGATGTCCCGCCATTTCTGAGCCCGATATGGCGGGAAGCCGCAGCGGGACTCGACAAGGGCAGGGGAGCGATTACTTGCTGCAGGCAGGGATAGGCGCTATGTCGGGTAAGAATGCTAGGCTTCAAGCTGTCCTTGAATTGCCTCTAACCCGAGATATCCCTGTTTTGAAAGACTATCGACATACTAAGATCATTGCGACGCTGGGACCTGCCACTCAGTCCAAGGAAATGCTTTCCAAGCTCATTCTTTCGGGTGTGGATATTTTGAGGCTGAACATGGCCCATGCTTCCCATCAATGGGTCGCCGATTCCATGTGGCTTATTCGCGAAACTTCTATGGAGGTGGGCCGCCATGTCGCGGTTATGATGGATGTGAAAGGACCAGAGATCCGTACAGGACAGGTCGAAACGCCCTATACCCTTGCCGTGGATGATGAGATCGAATTTCACATCGAGTCGGCGGAGCCAACCGGTGATGTCCCCGCCGTTACGGTGAATTACGAAGGGCTCCCCGGGGAAGTTTCAGTGGGGGACACTGTGCTGGTTGATAGTGGGCTCATCCAATTGAATGTTCTTTCGAAGGATCGTGAGCGAATTCGTTTCCGGGTTTTGACTCCCGGGGAACTCGGGTCGAGGCGTCATATCAATTTGCCCGGGATCCAGGTGAAACTGCCTGCTTTAACCAAAAAGGATGAAGATGACCTGAAGGCAGGTGTTGAGGCGGGAATCGATTTTGTGGCCTTGTCATTTGTGAGGGAGTCGGGGGACATCAAGATTCTGAGGCATTTTCTCGATGGTCAGGGATCGAAAGCGAGGATCATCGCGAAGATTGAAGATCAGGCCGGGGTCAGAAACATGCATGAGATCGTCAAAGAGGCGGATGGCATCATGGTCGCTCGCGGGGATCTCGGTGTAGAAATTGACTATCACAAGCTACCACTGGTGCAATCAGAATTGATTCGAGTCTGCCAGGCTGAAGGGAAGCCCGTCATCATCGCGACGCATATGCTTGAGTCGATGATTCAATCCCCGATTCCAACGAGAGCGGAAGTGTCCGATGTTTCTCATGCCGTTCGCGAGCAGGCCGATGCAGTGATGCTTTCAGGGGAGACTACAACAGGCGCCTATCCTTTGGAGTCTGTGGACGTATTCAAAAACATCATTGGCAGTATCGGACCCTCGGTGGATAGGGCCCTCAATGACTCGATTGTGCTCAAAGAGCCAAAAGCCAAAATGCTGAGGTCCGCGGCAGTCCTGGCTCAGGATCTGGGGGAATCAGGGATTGTGGTGTTCACCAAAAGTGGATTCCTCGCCTATGTGTTAGGGGCTTTACGTCCTCACGGTGTCCCTATTTTTGCATTCACGGATGATGAGTCGATTTTCAGGCAGCTTACGTTGCCCTGGGGAGTTGAACCCTTCCTGATCAAGTTTTCTGAAAAGCCGGAAGAGACGATTCAGGATGCCTTTGCCTGCTTGAAGGAGGGCGGCTGGGTAGAAAAGGGAAACTGGCTGGTGGTCATCACCAATGCGCTGGCGAATGAAAAGGTGATCGACACACTGCAATTGAGGCAGTTGGACGAGTAGTCTTCCACGGGGTAGGGCCGTGGGCCAGGACCTGATTGCAGCAAGGAGCGACTGGAGGTCGCTACAGCAATTTCGCCCGATCGATCGCCCGCATCATTCCCTTGGCCTTATTGACCGTTTCGAAATATTCGTTTTCGGGGACTGAGTCAGCCACGACTCCTGCGCCGGCTTGAACGTAGGCTTTGCCTCCTTTGAGGACGACAGTACGGAGAGCGATGCAACTGTCATGATTGCCGTCGAATCCGAAATAGCCCACCGCTCCGGCATAGGCGCCGCGCTTTGATTTCTCAAACTCGTCGATGATTTGCATGGCTCGGACTTTCGGGCTTCCGCTGACGGTCCCGGCGGGGAAGGTGGCACGCATGACGTCGTAGGCGCTCTGGTCATCACGGAGTTCGCCAACCACGTTGGACACGATATGCATGACGTGGCTGTAGCGCTCAATGAGCATGAATTCGCTGACCTCAACGGAATCATATTTGGCGACTCTTCCAACATCATTGCGGGCAAGGTCAATCAGCATGACGTGCTCGGCACGCTCCTTCGGATCATTCAGTAACTCCGCCGCAAGGGCATCGTCCTCCTCCTGAGTCTTGCCGCGCCAGCGAGTACCTGCGATCGGCCGAATCTTAATTTTGCCTTCAATGGTTTGCACATGCACCTCGGGTGAACTTCCTACCAGAGAGAATTCCTCACCGAACTGAAGGCAGAACATGTAAGGCGACGGGTTGACGTGACGCAGGGCCCGGTAAAGATCGATCGGTCGCCCCGTGTAGTCGTTTTCAAAGCGCTGTGACGGAACGACCTGAAAGATGTCTCCGGCGAGAATGTATTCCTTCGCCCTCTCCACCATAGATTCGTATTCCTCCTTCGTGGTGTTGCTTCGAATCTCTTCGGTCTCGGGCGGTTCAGCCATCAGAGAAAACGGCGCTACTGCCTGTGGTTTCGATAGTTGGTCGATGACTGCGGTGACCCGAGTTCGGGCGGCCTCATAGGCAGAGGGTAGATCAGGGAAGTCATCGGTGCAGATGTTGGCCACCACCTGTAGCTTCCGAAAACGGTGGTCGAAGATTACCAGTGTCTCGGTAATAACAAAGGCCATGTCAGGAAGGCCGAGCCCGTCGTCAGGTGGGCCGGGAACCGTCGGCTCAAAGAAGCGCACCATGTCATAGCCAATGAAGCCAACCGCGCCGCCTGCGAAAACAGGAAGGCCATCGACTTCGACTGGAGAGAAACCCGCCATGATTCGTTCCACTTCGTGAAGAGGATCTCCCTCTGACTCAGGTATCTGGCGTTCTTTGAATTCGGTTTCGCCCTTTTCGCGAAAAGAGAGGGTACGCCCGGATGCCCTGATCTCGATCCGTGGATCGGTTCCGAGGAACGAATATCGCCCGATTTGCTCGCTGTTCTCGGCGGACTCCAGTAGAAAACAGGGCGTTTGATTTCCCTCGGCTAGCTTTTGAAATGCAGACACTGGTGTCTCATAATCAGCGGCAAGTTCTGTCCAGACGGGAATAAGATTCCCTTGGGTGGCAAGGGACGAAAATTCCTCAAGAGAAGGTTTCAGCACAGTCATTACCTAAGGCAGGAAGTGAATGGAATTCGCAGCAATTTCAGAATGCCCATTCGCTCTGATTCCACTCTTCTGGTGGTGAAACCGATGGGGCAGTTGCCGCGGGCGTAGACTCGCACACGCGCAAGGATTTGGCAGGTAAATCTTCGGCAATTTCCCCGGTCACTGGTTGATCCAGTTGTTCGCTGGGAGTGGCGGTTGGGCACAGGGGAAGTGGATCTTTTCGGTCGGCGCATTCAATGATGATGCCACTCAGGCCGTCCGCCTCGAGCTTGCGCGAGATCACCTTCTTTGCCAACTCGGGAGTATTGCAATCACTGCTGAGGTGTCCCAGCACGACTCGTGTCAGATTGGGAGAAGCGACCTGGCTTACCAGATCAGCCGTTTGGTCATTCGAGAGGTGCCCGTGTCTATTGCTGATACGTTGCTTGATCGACCAGGGCCGACGGGTATCGTTTTGCAACATGACCTCGTCGTAATTGGCTTCGGTGAAAAGAGTGTCCACTCCTTTCAGGCGTTCCACAATCATACGTGTGACATGTCCGACGTCACTCAGGACACCCAGGCTGCTTTGTGTTCCTCGAAAAACAAAGCCGACGGGGTCGACGGCATCGTGGGGAACGGAGAAGGTCTCGATCTTCACCTCGTCAATCTGAAATTCACTTCCGGCTTCGAACTGGTTCCAGGTGATATTCGAACTCACATTTTCGCGAACGACGGCGCAGGTATGGGTCGTGCCATAGATCTTCATCGCACGTTTGCGGCAGAATACATCAAGTCCTCGAGTGTGGTCGCCGTGCTCATGAGTCAGGACGATACCGCTAAGGCTGTCGGGATCGACACCCAGTGTCTCGAGGCGAAGACACAGCTGACGGGCTGAGAGTCCGGCATCAATCAGGATGCGGGTATCTCCCATGCAAACGAGGGCACTGTTTCCAGAGCTGCCACTGCCCAGTACTGCCAATTCGAGCATAGATTTGAGGTTAGGTAATTAAGAGCTCCAAACAATCAAAAAATGGCGAAAATTCGAAACGCCATCTGGATCGGTCATTCTATGGGAGATCCGGGAATAGGGGAGATGATGGGGTCAATGTCCGGTGAATCCGGGATCTGGCTGTGATGAATCCAGTAAACGCCGCCGGCGATGGTACCCGAAGTGATGCGAACTTCGATGGCATCCGCTTCGGTTCTCATGATAGAAACCTCGACGCTACCCTGGAGGCGTCGAATTCCTCGTCCGGTTGTATCGGCGCTGGCCCGCTCATCGGAAGACGAGTAGGCCGAAAAGAACTTCCTGAGGGAGTTAGGGGATGATCCCAGAAAAATGGGGTTCCCGAGTTCGCCGAGAGTCAGTTTCGTGCTTTCGGGTAATGGAGTAGGCCGGGACTGGGAATCAGGAAGGCGTTTTTGGGCCATGTTTGCTCCGAGGCGGCCGGCAAAATAGATGGCGGTGAACATCGCTACAGTCGCAAGAGCAATGGTGATCACTTTGACGTTCCGGGCACGTCTTGACTGCCTGACTTTTGACGATTTGCTGGTCTCCATTTCAATACGCTTCAGGAATCTCGATCGATTCTCTTTGAGAGGCTCTTGCTGGATTTATCGAGTAGTTTTCTTTCTTCCTCGGTCAGGCTTTGGAAACCATCACTGTTGATCTTGTCGAGGATGGCATCGACATCGCTGGTGACGAATGGCTTTTTCTTGCCGGCTCCTTCTTCAGTAGGTGCAGAGGCCGATGCCTGGGCATCGCGAATGATGCGAATGCCAAATTTCTTCTTTATCGACTTCTTGCGCTGCCGGCCTGTACTAGGTTCTTTGGCGCGAGGATACCAATGTTTGATATAAGCCCAGCCAAGAAGCATGCCTCCAAAGTGAGCCATGTAGGCAGTTCTCTCGCCGGATTGATTAACTGTGGCCAGAGACATCAGGAATCCCAGCGCGTTGATCACCAGGATGATAATCGCGAAGTGCTTGATTGTGAGTTGGACAGGCAGAAGCAGCATCTGGAACTTCTGATCCGGAATCATTGCCGCGAGCGCAAAAACAATCGCCAGCACTGACCCTGAAGCACCTAGAATCGGCGCGTCGACTCTGAATACCAGGCAGCTCACAAGTTCGAGGATTCCTCCGAGAAAGCCTCCCAGTAGATAGATTCTCACGAAGTGTCTCGACCCAATCATTTGGAGGAGAAATCGTCCCACAAAGAAAAGGCCCAGTGAGTTGCCGAGGAAATGCCACAGATTGCCGTGGGAGAACTGATAGGTCAGAAAAGTCCACAGCCAGAGAGACTTCACTGAACTGACCGACAGAGCCAGAACATTGCGGGCAGGGGAGTAGAAGAGGACGTGCTGGATAATGAAAACAGCGGCGTTGATGACGAGCAACCATGTGACCGCACTCCAGTTTTTCGGGCTTCCCATGCCGCCGCTGGACTTGCCATCTCTCATGTAGTCGCGCGAATAAATGCTCATTGTTGTCGCTGAAACCCCCGATTAAGGCAAAAAGATTGAAAATGCCGACATTTTAGGGTTGAAAGTATCTAAGAAATCCTGATGATTCGTAACTAAATATGAATAATTGGGTCTATTTGATTCTCATCGCTGCACTTTTGCTGCTGGCGACCTTGATGCTCTACTCGAGATTTGTCTCTCGTTCCAGAGAGAAATCGATTCATCATGCCCCGCGTGAGATCGCGCCGACAGTTTACGATGAAGTTCCTTTGGAAGACGAGGTCGAAACCGAAGAAGTGATCTGCGATGAGGCGATCAGCGATGAAGTGGCTGTTCCTAGCGAACTCAGCGCTGAGCTAGTTGCCGAGGCCGAGGTCGAGGACAAGCCTGTTGAAGAAGAGTATCTGGATGAACTGCAGGAGGCCGCTGCCGGCCTTGCCGTGTTGATGAGGTCTTCGCCTGTGGCAAATCGGACCACACCGGTGGTGTTTGCTCCAGATGACGATAGTGCTGAAGAAGAGGAGTCGATAGAGGTAGCGCCTGCTGAGGTTTCGGTGCCACTGAGCGAGACTGTGGAAAAAGCGACTGAGTCAGTTGCTGCGATTGACCGTTCTGATTCGAGTTCGGAAATGGTGGAGTCTGAGGATGACGAAGTGGCTGCTGAAGTAGCTGTTGAAGTGGCTGTTGAAGTGGCTCCCTCGGTAGAGCACGCCGAATCTATTCGTCTTCTTCTCGGTGAGGATGTGAGCGATCAGTTTGTGCTGATTGATTCCGGGCTGGATGCTCTTGAGGAATTGGTGTTGAGCCTGGAGGAGGGGATTGCATCATTAGAGTCCAGCGAGTTGGTTGAAGAGTCTCAGAAAGTTGGCGATTCCGGGTTGGTTAGCGAAGCCGCCTAGTCCTTTGGGGGCGATTGACCCTCATTGTGTGGTTAGCGCCCAAATAACTCACCAATGGGAATCTTGGGCGCAGTATGGGGTTTCACGGGCGTAGTCGCCTGATTGGGATGTGCGATCTTTCGTCTGACGCCGCGCGCGATTGAAGCCCTCAACTCCCCTCTGACGACAGGGCAGTGGATCTTTCTAGTGGTCTTCGCGCTCTTTATACTGGTGGCCGAAGGGTATCGGGGATTTCAGAAGAAGTTCTCTCCGCGCACAGCGGCCCGGGTGAAGTATCTGAGAGACCACCCGCGTTTCTTACACGTGGTGCTGGCACCATTTTTCTGCATGGGATATTTCCATGCTCGAAAGAAGACTTAGATCACCGCGATCTGCCTCACTCTGGGGATTATACTCCTCGTCGTGTCGGTGCGGCTGCTGCCTCAGCCATGGCGAGGGCTGGTTGACTTTGGGGGCGTAGTTGGACTGAGCTACGGAGTTGTTTCGTTTGCTCTCTACACAGCAAAGGCGCTGTTCGCGCCTTCTTTTGAGCACTCCCCTGAGGTGCCCGGATAGAGAAGAAAGGGGAAATAATGGGTCTTCGTTCAGGCTTGCTCACTCCAGGTGCGGCAGCTGCCGTCGGAGTAAACGTCTTTGTAGGTGACCGTCAAAACCTTGCGGCACTGCCTGACCCCGCGACTGTCGGTGTAGTATTGTGGCACACGCGTTTTTCTGACAACGACAGTCTTCACAAAATAGGGCTGGTATGGAACTGGATCACCACAGCAGGGGGCCGCATTGTAGCGCCTTCTGTCCTGAAAGTGCCGATAAGGAAGCGATTGGTTGTAGCGTGGCGTCTGGAATTTGCTCACGGCGCAAGGCGCTGCTCGGGTGTAAGAGGGGTAGCCTGTGCCTCCGGCGGAGACAGTTTGCGGCGTGAAGCCGAAAAGGATGGCGACGAGGGGGAGAATTGGCAGGTATTTCGTCATAATTGAGTGTGATTTAGGTCGTTTTTGATAGTTATCGCAATCATGATGGCAGGATTTGCGATTATGTCCAGTGTGGAAATTCAAAAAAATCAGGGCAGAAGGGCGCCTTTGATGACTTCCTCAAGCTGACTTCTCAATGTTTTGCTGTATCCCACCTGGACCCAGATGATGACACCTTCGGGATTGATAACGACCGTTTGAGGAATGCTCTCGACCCCGTAGGCATCGCCAGCCTTGAGATCAAAATCAAGCGCGACGGGGGTATCCGTCCACTGGCGTCTTTCCAGGAAGTTCGAGATAATAGCCTCAGTTTCCGCCTGGTTGATAGCGCAGAGGGTGACCGCATTCGGAGGAAAAGACTCGATTGCCGCTTTCACGTCCGGCATGGCCTTGATGCACGGGCCGCACCAGGTGGCCCAGAAGTCCAGTACCACGACTTTTCCGAGATGATCCTTCAAGCTGAACTTTGAGTTATTGAGCATCTTCAACTCGATCGGGAATGCCTTCTTTCCGATTAGCTCAGATTGACTGACCTCTTTTGCGCCGGGAATGTTGGGATCGGGAGTGAAGTGAATATGCCAATCTGAGAAAGCGCTGTAGTCGGACTTGGTCAAATCACCGGGAGACATGGCGGTTCCCCGGTGCATCTCCCTGATGTTCTCAATGGCTACCCGGCACTCACCCAAAATGGATGAGTCTCCTACGAACTGGGAACCATCGATTTTCTCGGCGGCCAGTCGAAGTCGACTGCCATCCATCAGGACAAATTGATGGGTGACCTGAAAACTGCTCAAGTCAGATTCTTCGGCCTCATTATTCTGGAGGGATAATTTGGACTCTGTAGCGCTATTGGGAGCCTCTCTTAGCCAGATGATGGCGGAGACACGATGACGAGGAATATCAAAGATGTTGTTCTTCGATGAAAAGCGAATGGAGTCCCCCACGCCGGAGAGGAGATTTCCTCTCAATAGATCGCCATTGGGCGCAATGAGTAAATGGGTGGGTGTTTGATCCCGGTGAATACGGGGAATTGCCAGGGCCTTTTCGCGGGCATTCCGGTCAATGACGCGCCGGGGAACGCTGCCCGGTGTCCTCTCGATTCGGAAGTTTGAAATGGTTATTTCGTTGTCCGCCTGATTCCAGCCCTGCCAGCCTCCACCCATCTTGAAGTAAATACCATTTCCGGAAACTTTGTCTGGATCGACTGCGATACTGAGAGTCGATTTTCCATTCACGAGAACCTCGATTTTTTCGGGCTTAGCCTGAATCCGGAAGGTGGCATGATTTCCCGTGATGGGGATCTGATCGCCGGAAAATGAGAATGCACCGCTCTCTTTCAGTTTTCCGACAAACAGCCGATTGCCCTGAGCCGCAATGATAATGTCTGTAGACGGTGAGCCCGGGTCAGGGCCGTCCGCGAATAGCCGAAGGGTCAGAGCGCCGTATGATTGTTTCCACTCGGTTTCGAAGAGGACAATGTCGCCTAGCAGGATTGATGCGTTGCCAAAGCTTCCCCCGGTGAGTGTGACGGCATCTTTGGAGACGGTAACGTCCTCCTCAATCTCCTCGGTTTCCTCCCATTCCTGATCACTGAATCCATCTAGAATCCTTCCGGCACTACCAATATCAATCGCCCGTATCTTCGAGGGTGATATGGAGAGTTGTCCTGTCACCTGACTGGTGAAATTTACTCTGTCGCTTTCGATGGAGATGAGATCGCCGGAGATGATCTCATCGTTTGTCAGAAAGATTCGGGCCCGACCTATATTAGCTGCGAGATCAGATCTGACGGAGGGGTGGGGAGGTCGAACGATAGTCGCGGCAGCCTTGTCGGCGAGGGGGACCGGAGCATCGGCTCCGGGTGCCAACCAGCCGATGAAGCCCTCGCCCTGTTGGTTTCCTATGGGGCGGGTCGTGCCGTGAAGAGAGAGTCCTTCTCCTGTGAGATGGTCTGCAGCGGGGGCAACAGGGCTTTGTGGCTCGGGAAATTGAATCTCCTTTGCTCCTGCCAGTTTGACTTCGATCGTCGTCTCCGACCAGGCGGGCTTTATGAATAATTGGTCGGCCTTCAAGTGGCTGAAGTGGCCGCTGATATTGGAGCCGGCAAACCATGCGATTCTCGTTTCCTGCTCTCTGTCGTCCCCTGGCCAGATTGATGCGGCAGGCGAAAGAATCAGTTCCTGCAACTGTTCGAGCGGCACTAGTCTACCTCCTACTGACATGGAAGGGGATCCAGGCTTCAAGAGGACATCGCTAGTCTGGAATCGAGGAGCTGCCCCGGAGACCAGGAGGCGGGGTCGGGAGAGGTCCACCACTGGGATTTCGGTGCCATTCCATTCTCGAATGGTGAGTTCGCGAAGCCTAAGTTCCGGAGTGCGATTCAGAATGGAAAACCCCCGGTCCAGCGAGTCGTCCTTCTTGTCGGCGTTTGGATCATGTCGCTCGACAATCGCATTGTCCAATTTGGCCAGAATCTCTCCCGAGGGCCTACAGAGGCGGAGATCGCCTGTCTCCTGATTCCAGAACATGCGAAAGTCGAGTTCGCGAGTATCCTCGCTCAATTCCATGACCGGAATGAACTGTGTTCGATAAGTCATGACGAGATAGTTGTCCCAGGTCTCAATCATCGGACCTAATGAAGCTTCTCGAAGTAATCCGATTTCGAGGTTGGGTTTTCCCATGGGGAATTGGGCGCTGAAACTGATCTCGACCTGCTTAGGCAGCTCAATCGCCTTAAAGAGGTTTCCGGTCCATTGATGGGTCGCGAATGCTCCGCGTAAGTCGGAATGCCATTCAGTCGTTTTTCGGTTTCGACCGTAGGAGGTCCATTCAGTGAGTTCGCCGGGACCTGAAAACCGAAGTCGTTCAGTATTGATGTGTATGATTCGCTCGATGGCGTCGCGGGCGATGCTGAAAGGCTCTTCAAACGAATCACATTCGAGAATGACTGAGGTCCGGTTGATGGAGTGAAGCCAGCCGTCGAGGCGGTCTCCATTGGTCAAGAGGACTCTGAACTCGGGAACTCGGTGAGAGGACGTCGTGCGATTGGTTGATGCAAATCGCACGCTTTCCAGCTGATCAATATCCAGGATGAGCGGTTGGCCGAATGCCTCGGACTTCCAATGGATCCGTTCGTTTTCACTGTTGCGGATTTCGCCTCGTAATTCGTCTCCGTTTCTCCATTTGATCCATGCTTGATCCTTATCTTCGTGATCCACCCCAAAACTGGAGATTGATCCAGCGAGGAGAAGTGACCACGCCAGCGCCATGGAGAATAGGGGGATCTGCGACACCTTCATGGGCCAGTCGCCTTTGGGGAATCGATGCATGGCGTCAGAATCTCTCGTAAATAGGGAGGAATCGGTAGTTCAGTGCGAGCGCGAGGAGTGACATTGCCGTGCCGTAGGCGTCACCATAGCTTCCAGAGAAACTTCCATTTTCACTTTGCTGGTCTGCGAACATTCTCGCCGTATTGCGATTCCATTGCTCCCACGCTTCGGGGTCACCCTGAAACAATGCCTGAGCCATGTAGTAGTAGAAGTAATGAATGTGTGAGGTCTCCTTGTGCTCCAGTCGCTGTGAAATATGGGTGAGGGAGTTGCTGTATTCCTCCCACTCCCGCTTGTGTCCCACCGCATAAACCAGAGTGGCAACCGATGAGCGAGCCATTGACTCGCCTCCACCGCCAATCCCGCCGCTGTAGGCGACAAAACCCGATGAAGCCGTATTTCTCTGCATGTAGGCTAAGCCGTTTTCGATCGCTTCGTCAGGGACTGAGAGTCCCGCATTCCGGCAGGCTAACAATCCCATAAGAACGGATCCGGATACTGACGTGTCCGCGTCGGTTGAGGTTGGCGAGTAACGCCATCCGCCCCAGCGATTGTTCTTCTGGGCCTCGACCGCGAGTTGAATCGCTCTCTCTAGCGTCTCCGCAATCGACTTTCGACCGATAGCAGAATCGGTTCCGTCCCAGAGGGTGGCTTCGTCAATGGTGCCGTAGGCCTCCGCGAGAGCCAGCATGGCGAATCCATGATGATACATGCTGTTGGGGATAAACCCCTGTTCGTCCTGTCCCAGGATGATGGACCGAACCGCCCGTTTGACGTTGATTCGGTAGCGACCAAAATTAGGGTCTTCTCCGCTGGCGAGAAAGGCCATCAGGCAAAGGCCGGTGACTCCGTGTTCGGATCGACTTCGCCAGTTTCCCTCTTCGCTTTGACTGCTGCTGAGAAACTGCAATCCGCGACCGTAGATTGCATCCACCTCAGGAGGGATTTCGTTACCAAAGTGGATTCCCGACTGTTGAGCGAATAGCGGCGTCGCGAAAATCAGCACTGCAGCAAAAGTCGGAATCACTTTAAAAATAGAGCTCATATCGGCTATCTCGGTGAGTCCGTTGCGGGTTGCAATTTTTGTGCCGGGGCGATCTTCACTCCTACGCGAATTGCCGGCGATTGGGGGTCAGATGTGTCGCGCCCTTTTTTACTGCGTTTTTTTGAATCCCAGAAGTGGTCAAAACTGGATGTGGCCTCTTTGAGTCGACTGAATTGATCTTCTGTTAGAACGGCTTTAAGTGCGTCGTCTTCAGCTGCGTTGGCGAGTGACATGAGCATGCTCTTCTCAAAATAGTCGCCCCAGTAGCGTTGCACATCGTCGAGGTAGTCAACGGCAGCTTGATGCACTAGTTCAGACATCTCGTTCTTCTGTTTGGGGGTGAGCCGCAAGTGGGAGTCGAGAGTGGTGATGGACATTTTTGAAAATGCTTCAATACGGTCGAGCCTGCGCTGCTCCAGAACTGCGTCGTAGCGTGCGATCTGATCTTCAGACAGGATCGTAACGATGGCATCTTTCCAAAGATCGAGGGACTCACCCTCCTCTTCGGAGCGATTTGCTCCAAAATTCAAATTGCCCATTCCTTCGAGCATCTCTTTGGCGCCGTCAGGGTCAGTCCTCTCAAGCCGCGATCGAAAGTAGCTCTCGGCCTGTTCGTGCCAGTTTTTCATGGACCTCTCTGCGGCCCCTTTTGCCGCCATGTGTAGTCGGTCACGCTGTTCCTCTTCGAGTTCGCACAGGCGGACAACATCGTCTATCACGATCTGCATGAAATTGAGGCGCTTCTCTCTTTCCGCCTGGGCCAGTTTGAGAATATGGAACGAGATCTGAGCATCGAGGGGTTCAGGGCTCCCGATAGATTTCTCCTCTGCCGGAGGATCGGTCGCGCGGCTATCTCCCTCTTTCTCACCGACGATACCGAAAGGGTCCGGCTCTGCGATGGGTAATTGTTGGGCCAGCGCTGGCGCCGCTATTGCGACGAATGTCAGCACCAGAATGGGGAGTGTGAAAGGTTGCTTCATTCAGTTGGATTCAAGGGCGTTGAAATACTTGTCGAGTCCACGGCGGAACTCTTCGGGTAACTTTCTCCCGGACTGACCGGTAGACTGATCGACTTCTCTCGCGGCTGCCGCTGAGTCCTTTCCGCTGTCACTTTCCATGCTGATATCGTTCAGCGAAGCGCCGTTTGAGTCCGTCTGTCCGCCGCCGCCGGGTGAGGCTCCACCACCACCGCCGGATGAATTCTGACGTTTCGACTGCAGGAGAAGTTCAATCGCCTCGGTCTCAGCCGCGATTGCCTCGGGTCCAGAGTCTGGGCGCGAAAGGACGGCCCGGGCGTCCCTCATGACGTCGGAGACGACGGTTAACAATTGTATTTCATTGGCAAATTGCGCATCGGCATCCGGGAGTTCTTTGATCTCTTCGACCACTTGGTCGATCCGTTCCCGCAGGTCGGCTTGCGTCAGTTCAAGGGGGCGCATTTTCGACTGATAGATATCCGGAGCCAGAATCGGACTGGTTGCCTCCATCTCGCGGGTTTCATCTCGCAAATACATTTCCTCCTGGAGGACTTTCATGATCTGCAGAACCACTTCGGGCGGGAGACTGTCTTTTGAGCCACCTTTGCACTCCTGACCTTCGGAGGCTGAAACGAGTTCTTCGGCCCATCGATCGAGCGTATCACCCCAGAATTCAGAGGCAGAGATGGAGCGCCCGTTCAAGTTAATGTGCATTTCCTCGCCGATGCCCTTGAGGTCTGAAACGACGGAAAGATCTTTCATCTGGTCCGATACATTCTTGAATATGGGGTCCTGCTTTCTCTGAAAGTATGCTTCCAGATCGGTCTGAATAAGACGGACATTTCGGCTTTGCTCCTCCTCCACGAGAGCGGCCTTTTCGCCAACGTTTCTGAGGTTTTGTTCGATTCGGTGCTTGGGAAGTCCAAAGCCACCGTCGAGGGTCTCGTTCAGAGTCCCGGCTAACTCAAACTGCACTCTGGAGGCGGCTTTCAATCGCTTAACGAAAGTACTGGCTTCCAGACTTGAGAGGATCTCCTGAAGCTGGTCTGCAATGCGGGCAAATTCTGCGAGAAGATCTTCCTGCTCCTTGACGGCCTCTTCGAGAAGTTCCTGAGCCGGCGATTCCGGTTTCGGAGGGGTGTCAGGACTGCCCGCTGACCCCAACGTTGTCTGCGGTAGTCCCAAGGGCGGGCTGCCGGGGCTTTTCTCTTTATCGTCCTGCTTAGGTGGTGACTCCGCTGAAGTGAGGCTGGATTCCTGATCAGAAATTGAAGGCGCTCCCGGAAGAGTGGGCTGGTTCGCCTTGGGCGATTCGGGTGACTGCTTCGGGTTTGATTTCTGATTCGCGACTTTGGGAGCGCTTGGGGAACTTTTCTCCGAAGGGGGAGTCGACTTGGCTGTCTCCTTGCCGCCTGACTGAGAGGCCTGTTTTAAAAGATCAGAAACCGAGGGCATGCGTTTTCCTGCTATGTCGTCGAGAGCACGCATCATCGTGGCCCAGGACTCCAACCGCCCGGCGTCGAACTCATCGTTCTTGGTGGCTTGCTTCACCAGTTCACGTCCGGCTTGGGTGAGCGCATCAAGTCGACGGCCATTGTTGGCTTCGGCGGATGCCTGTTGCAGTAATTGCCTTCGATTTTCGGGGCGATCCAACTCGTCCGCTGAGAGCCTGCGTAGCGATTTGTTAGTTTCAAAGAGTTGCTGTTCCTTTTCGTAAACTTCGCGGGCATTACGAAACCACTTTCCAAATTCCTGAGTCAACCAACTGGCGTGATCTTCCGGGCTTAAAATGTGAAGAACGAAGGTGGGTGAGTAACTGCGTTTCCGATCCGGCAGGTAGTCTTCCGCATAGGCTCTCAGCTGAATGGTTTGCGGCTTGATGCCTTCGCGGCTGGCTGAGAAAGTAGCCCGGCTCTCGATTTCGCGCTCTTCTGGCTTTCCTGCGGCGATCGGCTTCTCTCCTGTGGCGGGATCAGGGTTGCTGATCGGGTCATTGGTACCCCACCACTGCAATCCCACTCCTTTGAGTCCATAGTCATCGCTGGCACTGACATCGAATGAGACCACCTCGTCGGCCAGAACAATGCGTTCATCTGAAATCTGGCGGGCGAAAACATCCGGTGGCGTATCTTCGACGGGGGATATCCGCAACTCGAGAGGCGATTTTGCTTTGAGCCCGTGAATATCCTTCCAGGAGAATGTTTTGGTCACGGGCTCGCTGACCGTGATCGGCTCCGTGGAAAATTTGGCGCCGATGATCTTCGTGAATTCATCATCGATCGATGCGTCGGACAGGTCCCGCGAGGTGGTGCCGACAAAGGTGACGGAGGCCCCATTGACAACAGAAACGGTTCCTCCTCGAATCGAGAGAACGGGGTCGCTCTCGTATCTTAGATAATCGGGGAGACGCAGGGTGGCCTTGAGCTCAATCAGTTCGGGTCTGGGAAGGGGAGTCACCTCGATTTTCTGATACTCATCGCCCACTCGCAAAGCGAGGGATCCCGGCTTCTTTTGCGGGGGGACTTCAAAATGATAGTCATCACTTTCGCGATCGGCTCTGAGGCGAGTCTTGCCGGGAAGCTTCACGGTGGCCTGCCTGGGCTTCCACTCAGTCGTCGCCGCCAGCGCCGGATCGAGAGCGAAGTTCTCAGCATAGGGGACGATCACATTGGTCGGCAGTGTCTCGAGCTGAGCGAAGGTGTAGCGGTCGACGGGCTTCCAGGGTGACATCCAACGGGCCAGGGCATTTTGAGCTGCATCGGAGACCAGTAGGATCAAGGCCGCCGAAACGCCGAGAATAGCGACCGTCGATGTGAGCCAGGCCCGGTAGTGATTGGCGGGGACGGCATCGGCAATTTCCTGATTGGCGATGCGCGCATCGACTTGCCGCATAGCCGCCTCGATCAGCACCCGGCTGTTTCCGGAGGAGGAAGACTGAGAGAGCTCGACAATGCCGAGAAGCTCATCACCGAGGCGGGGGTAGCTTCGTCGCAACAGTCGGGCCACTTGCTCAAGAGACTTTTGCTGGCGCACCCAGCGATGCCACCTCAGGGGGAGGCCGATGCAGGGGACTGAAAAGCCAAGGGCAAGAATGGTGTAGCGAAGCCAAACAGGAGTGTCGATGACGCGATCGATTCCGAAGATTACGAGGTAGGACAATCCCAGCCCCGCGAGACCTGCCAGTGCGCCTTCCGCAATCTTGGTCGACCAGAGTCGATGCTGAAAGGACTCAAGCTTTCGCTGGAGGTTGGGGGGGATCGGCAGCTCGTCGTGCCCGTTGGACGTGGCCCGCCTATGGTCGCTCGATTCGGGCATCTTCTTGGAGGGATTTAACCATACTCCGGTCCCATTCGCCAACTGCCATTTTGTGGGGTTTTGCGCTGCCAGACGGCGCGATCAGGGCAAATGCGTGAATATAAAAAAAGCCCCGGTGCCTAAACACCGGAGCTTTCCTTAAAACTTTGTTTTGGAACAAGGCTGATTAACCCTCTTCCGAGGCTTCTGGTCCCCAAGAAGTGACTACGTATTTCTTAGCTTTCTCGCCAAGAGATTCGATAGCTGCTTCCTTTGCGACCTCAGCGGTACCGTCTGTTACGACCGTTACCATTTGAGTTCCTGCTTCTTCTCCATCTTCAACTGTGAGGGATTTGAAACCTGGTAGTGTGCTGAACGCCGAACTGACGTCCTTTTTGCAACCACCTCAGACTACGCCGGTCATGCCGGCAACATAGGAGACGTCTTCTGCCATCGCCATAGGGGCGAAAGCGAGGACGGCCAACGTCAAGCTTGCGATTAATTTTTTCATGGTTTTGATAAATTATGAGTCAAAATCAGACTCACTTCGTTAGTGTATACGATTGAGTCCGGTCAGTCGTGACAGAAATTTCCGCAAATTCGTCCCCATTTGCGTGTAAGGAATGCTCGACACTACGGTTCTACAGGGATTTGAGGGCTTTACTCTGCCTTTCGAAATAATCGATTAGTTTGAAATATAATTGAAGGGTAGCCTCACCGAGTCGATGAGGCCGGCCCGTCATGATTCAGTCCAGACAGCTTCAACAGGCACCTAAATGGCCAAAATGATCACCAGATTGACCCTGCCACTGAGCGGGGATGAGACGTTCGATGAGATTATCGATGTTCGCGCGCCGCTCGAATTCGCCGAGGATCACATTTCGGGAGCGATCAACCTGCCTGTCCTGAACGACCAGGAGCGAGCTGAGGTGGGCACGATATACAAGCAAGTGTCATCCTTTGACGCTCGCAAGATCGGAGCAGGCCTCGTTTCAAAAAACATCGCCGGTCATCTCGAGAGTCATTTTGCGGACAAGCCGAAGGGGTATCGGCCTCTGATCTATTGTTGGCGCGGAGGGCAGCGTTCCGGCAGCATGGCGACTATTTTGAGCGAAGTGGGTTGGGCCGTCAGTCTGATTGATGGTGGCTATCGGGCGTATCGGCGTCAGGTAAGTGCGTCGATCGAAGCCCTCTCTCCTCAGTTGAAAACGGTGGTCTTGAATGGCTACACCGGGGCCGGCAAAACACTGGTCCTGAAAGCAATCCGTGAACTCGGCGGCCAGGTATTGGATTTGGAAGGGCTCGCGCAGCATAAGGGCTCCGTTTTCGGTGGGGACCTCCATGCGCCCCAGCCGGCTCAAAAGCGGTTCGAGTCCCTGATCTATGATACGATCTCTGGCTTTGATCTTTCGCTTCCCGTTTATGTGGAGGCTGAGAGCGCCAAAATCGGACGCATGAACCTGCCCAATCCTCTCTGGCAGCAGATGAAGCAGTCCACCATCTTTGAGATCGATTCTCCGCTTGATGCCCGGGCTGATTATCTGACGGGGGATTACGAGGAGTGGTTGAATGATCCGGATCGGGTCACTGCGACGATCGACCGTCTCACCGGCTATCATGCCAATAATAAGATTGCCGAGTGGAAGGGGATGGTTCAGTCCGGCGAATGGCGAGCCTTGATTGCCGATCTGCTGGCGGAGCATTACGATAAGTGCTATCACGTCAGTGGAGATGGGAACTACGCAGTGCCTTCGGAGTCGATCCCTCTGGCTAGGCACGATATCGACAGCGTCGCCGTTTGCGCTAAATCCGTGATGAAGTCCGGGCAGCGTCTCCACGCCTGAGTGGGGGATTCACGAAAGGCTCGTCTTGCGAAGCGGACCTGAGCTTTTAGACTGACGCCATGGCGATCTACTTTGATTCCAATGCTACGACTCAAGTGCATCCACGGGTGGTGGATGCCATGATGCCCTACCTGACCGAGTCGTGGCACAATCCATCGAGCGGCTATCGGGCTGGTCGTGAGGTCAAGGCCGCCATTGGAAAAGCGAGAGAGCAGGTAGCGTCTTTGATTGGCGCTGACCCAGAGGAGATTGTCTTCACGGGTTGCGGGACTGAGTCCAATAACATGGCCATCAAATCGCTGGCCCGTCAGATCGGTCGAGAGAACTCAAAGGTCGTCGTCAGTGCGATTGAGCACAGCGCGGTTCTGCGGCCGACTGAGGCGATGAGTGCGGCGGGGTTCGAGGTCGAGCGGGTCGGTACCGATGACGAGGGGCGACTCCGGTTGGATGAATTTGAAGCGGCTCTGGATGGCGCGTGCCCGGGCTTTGCCTCCATCATGTGGGCCAACAACGAGACCGGTGTGATCCAACCCATGGCCGAGGTCTGTGAGATAGCCAAAAAGGCGGGTTGGTTCGTCCATACTGACGCGATTCAAGCGGTTGGGAAGGTGCCAGTGAGAATGGATGAGGTCCCAGTTGACCTTCTGTCTATAAGCGGTCATAAGTTCCACGCCCCCAAGGGTGTAGGGTGTCTTTATATTCGAAATGGTAGTCCATTTACTCCTATGATTCGAGGGGGTGGCCAGGAGTCCGGGCGTCGAAGCGGCACTGAAAATGTGCCCTACATCATCGGGATGGGAGAAGCGGCTGCCATCATGGAAGAAGAGGGGGCAAATGGCGGGCTCGAGCGGGTGGCGAGACTGCGGGACAGACTCGAGCAGGGGCTCTTAACAGGGGTGAGTCATGGGCCCAACCCTGTTGAGTTGAATGGTTCTCGCGACCATCGAACCGGGAACGTGGCGCACCTGTCCATACGTGGATGTGTGGCTGCGGAAATGCTTCCTCTGCTGGATGAGGCGGGTGTGTTGTGCTCGGCGGGAAGCGCCTGCATGACAGGGACAGATCAGCCCAGTCACGTCCAGAAAGCGATGGGTTTCAGCGATGCCCGTGCCTTCAGCAGTTTGAGGCTTTCGCTGTCGATTTTCTCGACCGAAGCGGAGGTGGATGAGGCCGTCGGGAAGATCATCGAGGTGGTGAAGCTTACTGGCCGGTGATGGAGCGAATCGCCTCTCGCTCCTCCACTGACAGTCCGTTTTGGGAGCGCAGTGTCGCCAGATTGTCTTCATTGCCATTCCATTTTTTGGCGAGAAACTCAACCGTCTCCTGACGCAGTTCTTTGTCTTGCATTTCCATGGCCCAAACCAATGAATCGCTTGGATTAGTATCCTGAACCGTTCCTAGCATCCCTCGAATCGCGTAGTCTTTTGCTGCCGGGTCCCGGAGGCCGACGACATATCGCGAGGCAGCTTCCGGATCTTCGTCGACCCAGACCCTGACGGCGGCCTGGAGCGCGCGACCTTTGGCTTCCGGGTTTTGAAGGGAGTTGGCAAAGGCTTCGGCGTCTTTGAATGATTTTTCCTCGGTAAGGCGCATCGACAGTTTGTAGGCGAGGTCCTTGAATTGCTCCCGCTCGGCATTGTTGGCAAAGTGAGTCGAGGCCTTCTCAATGTCGTATTCGGCGACCTCCAATGTGGCCTTTTTTTCCGCCTTCCATTGTCCCGACCACCAATTTCCTTCGGCGATAATATCGAGCAGTTCTTCGGGCTTTTCCTCTGCCATGAACGTGTCGATTCCTTTGTAGAAGGCGCGATGGGCAAGAGCACTGTCTCCCAGTTGGTCTCTGAAACTGAGGGCATCGTCGAGATCTCTCTTTCCCCAGCGTCGCGCCAGTTCGGTGATGGCGAGTGACTTGGTGTCCCCTTCGGGCATTTTGAGTAGGTCCTGGATCAAGTCGGTCTCGCGGTGGCTAACGTCCGGTGCCGCGTTTGAAAATTTGAGTTTCGGCGTGGTTTTGGATGAAGTGACTTCGGGAGCGAAGGTTTTTGCGACGGGCTCTGAAGCAGAGTCCTTCTGAGAGGTTGGCTTCGCGGCGAAGGGATCCGCACTCGCTGTAACAATGGACGACTGTGATGAATCCCTGTCTTTGGACGCCTCTTGAGGCTTTGTCTCGGGGGATTGCGAGCAGGAGAGGGGAAGGAAGATCAGTCCGATCAGGCTGGGGAAGAGGTATCGGCACATCAAAATCGAGAATAGAAACGTCTGCTCAAAAAAGGAAGTAATTTTCCTGACGGCAGGACGTCAATCTTGCGTTGACCTGTCATGGGACAATGCCACTGTATGGCGAATATAGGAGAGAGATGGGCACCTGGTGGGCCCCGCGGTCTTCAAAACCGTTGTCGGTGAGTGATCCTTACCGGGGTTGGTTCGATTCCTTCCCTCTCCGCCAATTTTCCGTAAGTGGTTAACCGTCGTTTGTCTCGGTGATACACAAAGGGGTCGAATTGAGGTCTGCCCGATCACGGTGTGCGTTTTACGATTGGCAGAGGATGCTTCAACCTCCCGAATTGAGGAAGCTCGTAAATGTGTCCTTGATCGGTTCTACCGCCCCGGAAGACCTTCATCCAACGGAGCATCTGAGAAGGTTTAGACCCTGGAGGTGGGTCGAAGCTTACGCTTAAGCCAGCTACTTAGTAAGCTTATGATAACTTAAGCACTATCATTAACACCCCATTAGCGTCCAAAAACATCCCATTACTGTCACCAGACTCATAGACAGCCATAGATAATTCCTTATCTGTTCTGATAGAGGATCTAGGATGAGGGCTACGGCCCTGACACGAATGGCACGGTTTTAAGGCAGTTGTTCGAGGGCCAAGAGGCCCAACGGGCCGGATTCAACTTAGCCTGGGGCAGCGCCCCAGGTTTGATGGTAAATAAACTAGAGAGCGCTGAAAGTGCGACCTCAAATCGTTTCGCCGAGCAGGTTGAAGCCGCCCTTTCAGGGCTCTTTAGATATTGGTATCCTAATCCCGGGGCGTTGCCCCGGGCTATATTGAGACCGGCCCTTTGGGCCTCGAACCCCCGCTTAAATCCGTGCCATTCGGCCCTGACACTAAGTTAGTTTCCTACAACATCGCTCCTGGGGCGGCTAGGTGGGAGGCGATGCGCCCGGGGATTTTCCAGCCGAATTTCCATTTTTAAGGAGTTCTTATCGGCGCGTCGGCCCGGCCGGGATTGAGGGATACTATTTTTGAAAGCCTGTGCTGTGGTCAGGCTACTAGGGGGAGGGGTATCCGAATCGTTGGCAGAATTCCCGGTAAAGCGTCGAGGATCGGATCATATCTTCATCGCCGGGGGGGATCGGGCGGCGCGGTCTTCTTTCGATCGTGTCGGAGACTCGGCCCGAGCCGCCGGAAAACTTAATGGCGGGAACTTTATTCAGGCATTCTTTCTGGTAATCGAGGGAGAGGATCGAGCAGATCCGTTTCATGGAGGCCACGGGCTCGTCGCAGAAATCCTCGTACTTCAGACAAGGAATAGTTGCGAAGTCGTCCATGAAGCGGAGTTGCCGTTCGCAGTAGGCGTTGAAATCCAGAGACGACACCCAGTTGTTTTTCTTGCAGGAGAGGAAGGAGTCGATCGGGTCGCGGATGGTGACGAGACTGAGCCGGGCGTGAGAGGCGAGCAGTGAGAGGAGGCTGCTAGGCCGGGGTTCATCTATCATGTAATCGGAGTGAGCGTGATCGCGAATGACGAGGGTTTGTCGCTTGGAACGGCAGACCTTGAGAGCTATTTCGAGTTGATTGTGAAAATGTTCCGAGCGGAGCGGAGCGGCGAGATCGGGGTAGCTCCTGATGAGCTGGGAGACTAGGTTAAGGGGTTCGAATATATGCGCCGGAAAAAGGGGCGCCATCGGGTTGATCTCGTTCAGTAAGCAGATCGAATCGAGGTTGGCGATACACCTCGTGATCAAGGTCCCGCCGGTGGCGGCGGTGTGGTGGAGGGTGCGGATGGTCATGGACAGCTGGCTCTATTATTACGCGCTCAAGGAGAATAGATAGCCCGTTTTTTAGGTGGTGATGCCCGGTGCGGGAATGCGCTCAGGGCACTTGAGGAAGAGGAAGGGATCATGAAGAGGGTGTGACTTCGTTGGCGGCGGAGAGGGTATGAATCGGACGGAGGACGGCGTAGAGCATCAGATCGTGAAGGCGAAGACTCTGCAGCGAGTTCTTGAAGTGAAGCACGGATTTTGAGAAGCGACCTGCAGTCATTGTGGTAGGCGAGGTGTTGAAGCGACACGGGTTTGGCGAAAGCGTTTGGGGAGGATTGCGATTTTGGTTGGTGGCGGCGGCACGATGGTGTCTGATGCGCCAGATGGAGGCAGATGAAGAATCGGAGAGGAGGCGGGGAGAAGAGGGCCGCCCAGAGGGGCGGACGATTCGCGTCTTTCATTCGCTGGGGAAGACCGGAGGGACGGTGGTGTCCCGCTGCCTGGGCTGCATGGAGAAGGTGGCGTTGTTGAGCGAGATTCACCCGCAGGGGCCGGCGATGTTTGCGCCGCTCTTCGCGGATCAGCCGGAGCTGAGCCGAAAGTGGGATCCCCTGGTGCAGGCTCGGGAGTGGTTCGACTGGTTCGACGACGAGGGGGCCGGGAGTGCTGGGGAAATGGGGTTCTCGGAGGCGATCGGGAGGATCGAGGCGCAGGCGGCGGCTCATGGCAAAGAGTTAGTCATCCGTGACTGGAGCCACCCGGATTTCATCGGGGCGCCGTTCCGCGATCGGCCGACCGGGGAGTCGGAGACGGTGAAGGCGCTGGCGGGGGGATTTCGGATTCTGCGGGCGGCGATCGTGCGTCACCCGGTGGACCATTGGTTGAGCAAGCGGAAGCTGCCGTGGATGCGGGAGAGGCTGACCCTGGAACGATTCATGGAGGGCTACCTCGCGTTTGCGAAGCTATGCCGGGGAATACCGACGATCAGGTTTGAGGATTTCACCAAGGTTCCGCAGGCGTCGGTTTGGTTTCTCTGCGAGGCCCTGGAGTTGAGTTACGACGCGGACTTCATAGGCAAGTGGTGGGAATTCGACAAGTTGACGGGGGATCTGAACTCGGAGCGGGGCGGGAGCGTGATCGGGCCGAGGCCGAGGCGGGCGCATGAGGAGGAGCTCATCGATGCGTTTCGGGAGATTGATGGCTACCGGGAGTCGTTGGCGTTGTTGGGCTATGAAGACGAGTGATGATTCCGCTTTTATACCGCCTGCGGCGGGTTCTGCCGGATCTCTGCACTGTTTTTCATGCACTGTGGCGCTGGAAGTGCTCCGCTTCGGTGGGATGTGAGCGTGATATCCTGCTCAGCTAAGAGTCGCACGCTTTGCTTGATCCTACCGCTTGGCTCCAGCCGATTTTCAGTCGCTCTGCGGCAAAGGGCGGCGCGGCCATGACAATGATTGATCAGTCTTTCAGTGATAGGTTGTAAACTGACTAGAATTATTGTGTTGACGTGGCGAGGTGGAGTCGTCAGGGTGCCGTCACTCGAGGTCCACTCGAGTGATCTTTTGGGAGAGTTTCTGCGGGTCGACTTGCTCTAGCAATGTTCGCCGCCCTTCTCTTGCTATTCCAGAGGCAACACGCAATGTGTCGACGTATTGGAAAGACAAGAAAGTATTTATGATCCCATTATCCCGGACCGAAAACCTGAGAGTCGAAGAGATCGGCAACGAAGTCATCCTCTTCGATGAGTTGAATAATAATTCCCACAGCCTGAGTCCGTTCGCGGCGCGGGTGTGGCATCACGCAGACGGCCGGAATTCGGTCAGGGAGATCGCGGCGCTGCTGGAAAAAGAGTTCTCCCTTAAAAAGGGGGACGCGGTGGATGCGCGCGGTGTGGTGCAACTGGCACTGGATGAGCTCGAGGGCAAAGGCCTGATGGCGGAGTCGGTGGCCGCACCCGTACCGGTGGAGATGAGAAGGCGTTCGCTGCTGAAGGGGAGCGGAGCACTGCTGGGACGGGCGGCGCTGGTGTCGCTCTTTCCGTTGATTCAATCGGTGGCGGTCGCGGATGACCGCGGCACGGGCACGGGCAAGGGTAAAGGCAAGGGCCACGACCACGACCACGACCATGGCAAGGGCAAGGGCAAGGGCAAGGGCAAGGGCAAGGGCAAGGGCCACGACCACGGAAAAGGCAAGGGCCACGGCAAGGGACATGAGGACGGTCCCGAGATTTTCCATATGTACCCCTACGAGTTGGGGTACTCGGCCGATTCGACGGAAGAGGCCCGCGTTTTCTATAACTCGGGGCTGTCTTCCGACTACTACGCGGATGAATCCGTGCTTCGAGAGGGTTTAATTCTCTACCCCGACCCGCTCACCGACACGGAAGCTGAGATGGGTTTCTATTCGGACGGAGTCTATTGTTACGAATATGTGAACGTCTTGGGCCTTGTGGGCTGTAATACGCCGGTGCCGCCGACGACTCCGATTCCGACTCCGATTCCGGTGAATGCGCCGACTCCGCCGACGACTCCGGTGCCGACTCCGGTGCCGGTGAATGCGCCGACTCCGCCGACGACACCAGTGCCGACTCCGGTGCCAATAAATGCGCCGACTCAGCCTGTCGATAATGGTCCTAACCCGACGCCGGGGTGGGAACCCAACCCGACGCCAGGGGGGAACACCACTCCGACGCCTGATGTTTGGGTAGCCCCGACGCCTGGTGGTGGTGCTCCGACTCCGGGTTGGATAGCCCCGACGCCGTAAGGGCGGGAGGCGATTTCATTGTCTTCACTTTTTGAGGAGCGGACGCGGCAGCTTCCCTTGAGGGGGCTGCGGTGATTTATGAGATCTTGTTTTTCTCCCCCCTTTATTCCTGACATCTCCTTATGGCCAAGGTATCGGAATCCTCATCCGCTTCGCAATCCGTGACAGAAACGGCGGTGAGCGAGGAGCACTGGGATCCGCGGTGGCTGAATGATGCACCGGAGGATCTCTGCGAGGGGCCGTGGTTTGTCGCTTTCCTGAAGCCGGGGTGCGAGGAGAGCGAAGCGTGGATTGCCTTTCTCAAACTCATGCACGGGGGGGAGGGGCTGCCGCGGGTGATGGGGGTGATCAGCGCAGGAGCAAAGGCGATCGAGGCTTTCGTCAAGGCGGAGCGGATACGCTTCCCGGTGGTCACGATGGAGGAGGCGACGATCGAGCGCTTGGCGGAGGATTTTCCGGCGGGGCTGGTGCTGGACGAGGGAGTGATTTCGGCGCGATGCGTGGGCCGGATCCCCGACGAGCTGATGGAAGGGGTGAAGAAGATCTATGCCGGGCTGCAGGAAGAGCAGGAAGAGCTGCAAGAGCTGCAAGAGCTGCAAGAGCTGCAAGGCGACCGCGGGGGATTCGACGGCAATGGGGTGGTGCAGCTTCCAGCCGAACTGGCCGGGTTGATGAATGACCGGCCGTTTGAGTCGGTGGCCGACATTGGCGCAGCAGACGGTGAGTCCACCTTTCGCTATGCTGAGCTCATTCCACACGCCCGGGTCTACGCCTTTGAGCCGGTGATGGCCAACGTCAAGGCCATGCGAAAAGTTCTCGCCGCGCAGCCTGAGGAGAGGCGACAGCGCA
>CAXBHX010000060.1:0-29306 GCA_963975655.1 uncultured Verrucomicrobiales bacterium | reverse complement strand
CCACCGGTGGGGGCAAACTCGACATCCTCTTTAATAATGCGTCCGCCGGGGCCAGTTCCCCGAACGCGGGAAATATCGATACCAAGCTCATCAGCAAGCTTGCGGGCAATCGGGGAAGCTTTGACGCGCTTTCCTCCTGAGGAGGTTGGAGCAGGGGATGAGGCAGGAGTCGCTGGGGCAGTCGAGGGTGTTGCCGGCGTCGCTGCGGGTTGCTCCTGTTTCTCTTCAGCTGGCGCCGTTTCGGTGGCAGGAGGCGTATCTGCGTCTGCGGGAGGCTCTTCTCCCTCTTCAAGGACAAGTGCGAGCGTTGCGCCGAGAGGGACGGTCTCGCCCTCTTTGACGTAGATTTTGTAGAGGGTTCCTTCGTCGAAGGTCGGCATCGCCATGGTGGCTTTGTCGGTTTCGACTTCGGCGATTTCCTCATCCATGCTGACGGAGTCACCTTCCTGCTTGAGCCACTTCACGAGGGTGCCCTCGCTCATGGTGTCACTCAGTTTCGGCATCGTTACGTAGGCGGCCATAAATTTTCTTCGGTCTAGTGTGAAAATGTGGGTGTGTTAGTAGACTAACAAATAGTCAAAGCCCGCTCCACGATTTCTTCGGGAGTGGGTAATTGCATCGCTTCAATAGGAGGGCTGTAGAAAGCGGGGGCATCGGCGCTGGTGATTCGAAGCACAGGCGCATCAAGATCGTCGAAGGCCTGCTCCATGATCATGGAGGATACCTGGGCGCCGATTCCGCAGAAAGGTTTGTTCTCCTCGATGCAAATGGCGCGGTGAGTTTTGCGCACGGTGTCGAGGATGGCTTGCTCATCGATCGGGCGGATTGACCTCAGGTCAAGGACCTCGGCATTGATGTTGTATTGGTCAGCGAGAATGTCTGCTGCGGCGAGTGAGGTTATCACGGCACGACCATGGGCGATAAGAGAGATGTCCGCACCTTCACGCTTCACTTTAGCTTTGCCAATCGGGACAATTAATTCACCGTCTTCGAGTTCGTCGTTGGTAGGCACTTCACCAGTCATTCCATACAGCACAGTGCTCTCCATGAAGTAGACGGGATCGTTGTCGCGGATCGCAGATTTGATCAGTCCCTTCACGTCGTAGGGATCCGAAGGGGTGACCACTTTAAGTCCGGGCATGTTGGCGAAGATATTCTCCGGAGTGTGAGAGTGGGTTGCGCCCACACTGGTTCCTGCGTTGGCCGGTCCGCGGATGACAATGGGAACGTTGACGAGACCGCCGGACATGTAGCGGCAGGTGGCGGCATTATTCATCATCTGATCGAAGGCGACATAGGCGAAGCTGTAAAACATCAGTTCCATGACGGGACGGACGCCAAGCATGCTGGCGCCGATACCCATGCCGATAAAGCCGGCTTCGGAAATCGGAGCGTCGATGATTCGCTTGTCGCCCCACTTTTTCCAGAGGCCTTCAGTGACTTTGTAAGCTCCATTGTACTCGGCAACTTCCTCACCGATGATGACGACGTTGTCGTCGTTGGCGAGTTCTTCGTCGAGCCCCTCACGGAGTGCTTCACGATAGGTTATTTCGCGTGGCATGTTCTTAAGATAGAAAAGTTAAACAGGGTTGGGCGCATGACCCAACAGGGTTAGGTGGGGCGATTATTTGTGAAAGAAGTGACGGCCGGTTCTTCCAGCTTCGGTGTTGTTGTCGACCTCCCAGTAAATGTCATCAAAGATTTCCGATTCGTCAGGGAAGGGGCTCTTGATGGCGAAGTCAGCTGCTGCATTCGCTTCATCGCCGGCCTCTTTGTTGATCGCCTTGTAGTCGTCTTCGGTGATGACGCCCTCATCAATGAGGGTATTCTTCCAGAAGTCGATCGGGTCGTGATCCTGTATGTATTTCTGAATCTCTTCCTTGGTCCGATACTTTTCAGCGTTGGCGTCTGCCACGGAGTGTCCTTTGTGACGATAGGTTTCGATTTCCAGTAAGGTCGGTCGTGATGTCTCGTGAGCCCGCTCCACCGCCTTCTGCACTCGCGCGCGAATTTCGTAGAGGCTCACACCATCGATCTTGTCCCAGTCGAGATTGTAGCCTTTGGCTCGAGCCGCAAGGCCTTCCTCCGGGTGTGACGAGGAGCGTGCCTGAGAAGTTCCCATGCTGTAACCATTGTTCTCGATGATGAAGATCACGGGGAGGTCCCACAAAGCGGCCAGGTTGATCGCTTCATGAAATGCGCCCTGGTTGATCGCCCCGTCGCCCAGATAGCAGAGGCAGCATCCCTTGAGCCCTTTGTATTTAATTCCGAAGGCAAGGCCGGCACCAAGGGGTGTTTGGCCGGCGACAATCCCGTGTCCTCCCCAGTAGTTTTTATCGGGAGCGAAGTAGTGCATCGACCCTCCTTTACCTTTAGAGCAGCCGGTCTTCTTACCGAACACCTCGGCCATGCATTCATTCATTCCCATGCCGACGGAAAGCGCATGCCCATGGTCGCGGTAGGCAGTGATGACATGGTCGTGCTCACCCAGGAGAGATATCGAACCGACGGCGACGGATTCTTGTCCGATGTAGAGGTGAAGAAACCCGCCGATAGATCCGGCGTGGTAGTGCTTCAGCGAGGTCTGCTCGAATCGGCGGATGCGGACCATGGTGCGGAGAAGTTCCACTTTCTCGTCGTTGCTCAGCGCCTGATTAATCGGGTCGTCAGCGTACTCGGCGGTTGGTTTCTTTTTTGTCTTTGCAGCCATCTCTGTAAGAAAATTTATCCCTTAGGTTGGAAGGGCGCGAACGGTAGCTTACTGTGAGGGGTTAGGAAAACGGTATGTGGTCGAATAGCGCGATTTCTGTGACCGATTCGGCAGTATGTTCCACGTGGAACATTTTGGATTTTTGAGATGTTTACTTACCCAAAAAATTACGACGTCCTGATTATTGGCGGTGGACACGCCGGTGTCGAGGCGGCGATGGCAGCAGCGCGCGTCGGAGCTCAGGTCGCACTTTTGAGCCAGAATCTGGACACG
This sequence comes from uncultured Verrucomicrobiales bacterium, assembly GCA_963975655.1. Taxonomy (GTDB): domain Bacteria; phylum Verrucomicrobiota; class Verrucomicrobiia; order Verrucomicrobiales; family DEV007; genus Arctic95D-9. Next base: position 26,323 of record CAXBHX010000060.1, on the reverse strand, counting down.
CTGGGGCAGATGTCCTGCAATCCTGCTATCGGCGGGCTAGGTAAGGGGCACATGGTTCGGGAGATTGATGCTCTCGGGGGAGTGATGGGACTCAACACGGATGCAACCGGGGTTCAATTTCGCATGCTCAATGCCCGGAAGGGTCCCAGCGTTCGGGCCCCTCGCGCGCAGTGTGATAAGAAGGCCTACCAGTTCCGCGTGAAGTGGCTCGTGGAAGGTGTGGAGAACATTCAACTGCACCAGGGGAATGTCGCTCGCCTCCTTGTGGAGAATGACCAGATCGTAGGTGTCGAAACCAACATGGGGATGCAGTTGAAGTCTTCCTCGGTGGTGATCACAACCGGAACCTTCATGCGAGGCCTCATGCATGTGGGGATGCAGAATCAAAAGGGCGGGCGCATGGGGGATGCGGTATCGACCTTGAGTGATGACCTCAAGCATCTAGGATTCGAAGTAGAGCGTTTCAAGACGGGCACGCCGTGTCGCCTTAATGGGCGATCTATCGACTTTTCGAAATGCGAGAGACAGGAGGGTGACACGCCGCCGCCTTTGTTCTCCTTTCGTTCATCGAGTGAGCCGAAAGCACCGGATGATGTGTTCAGCCTGAATCACTGGAGCGACCCATTGTTCCACGTGGAACAGTTGCCTTGCTGGATCACCTATACCAATCCGGCTACGCATGATGTGATTCTTGCCAATCTCGATAAGTCCCCCATGTATTCGGGGAAGATTGAGGGGGTTGGACCCCGGTATTGCCCTTCGATTGAGGATAAAGTCGTGCGTTTCGCCGAGAAGGAGAGGCATCAGGTGTTTCTTGAGCCTGAAGGCCGGCAGACCCATGAGTACTATGTGAATGGTGTTTCTACATCGCTCCCCTTTGAAGTGCAGTATGATTTTATCCGGTCCATTCCCGGGTTGGAGGACGTCGATATCATTCGGCCGGGCTACGCGGTTGAATATGACTACTGCATCCCGACTCAACTGTTTCCAACACTCGAGACAAAGAAGGTTTCAGGTCTCTACTTTGCGGGTCAGATCAACGGCACATCAGGATATGAGGAGGCAGCCGGACAGGGATTGATTGCCGGTGCGAATGCCGCCCTGAAGGTGGCAGGGAAGGGGGAGCTGATTCTGGGGCGCGATGAGGCCTACATCGGTGTGATGATAGATGATCTCGTGACCAAAGGAACTGACGAGCCCTACCGGATGTTCACCAGTCGCGCCGAGCATCGGCTGCTGCTCAGGCAAGACAACGCCGATATTCGCCTCTACGAGAAAGCCTTTGAGAACGGGTTGATCGACGCGTCATTTCGTGACGCTACCAAGGACAAGGAAAGTAAGGTGACGGATCTTTGCCGTGTTCTGGAAACGACACACACCGCCAAGGGGTCTCTCGCCAAATGGTTGCGACGACCGGAGTCGGCCTGGGCGGAGTTTGATGACGAATTGAAGGCCGATTTTGATACGGAGATATGGGAGCAGGCAGAGATCGATATCAAGTATGCCGGTTACATTCAGAGACAAACCGATACCGTCGAGAAGACTCGCCGCCTTGAGGGGAAGGCGATTCCCAAATGGATCGTTTACGACGATATCGGAGGGTTGAAGAGAGAGGCCCAAATTAAGCTTCACCACATTCAGCCGAAGACGCTTGGACAGGCCGGGAGAATCAGTGGAATTACTCCTGCTGATATCTCATTGCTTGCGGTATGGTTGGAAAGAGGTAACCGCTAATCTTGATGCTAAGGCTTTTTACAATAGCAGGAATTTTCCTGACGGTTTTCTGGCAGCCAGTGGTCGCTCAGGATGATCTGGTCCGTTTTCCCTCCGATAACACATTCCTGCCGCGCAGTTGGGTGGTGGCTCCTATTGGTGCAGAGATAGAGCATTTGAAGGAAGAATACCGGAGGCCTGCCGAAAAGATCATACGGCTCGCGTTGTCCAAGTACCCGACCGAAATACTGGAGCAGTTTCTGGATGGTGTGCACATTGTCGGATCCCTTCGTTTCTACGACGTAGGCTACGGAGGCACCTACATGGCCAATGGGCGCCAGATTGTATTGGTCTACCGGCCTACCTTTGACCCTCGCGGATTTGAACAGCGCTTCCATCATGAGTTCTCTTCGATTCTTCTGAAGAAGAACGAAGCGCTCTTCGATGGAGAGAGATGGCAGGCATCCAATGCGAGTACCTTTGCCTACCGTGCGCCCGGCATTGTTGAAGAACAGACAGGCGATCGATCCGAAGCCACCCGGGTTCTCGCGGCTGAGCAGAAGAAAACAGGAGGGTCTGGAAGCAGTCTATTGAAGCTTGATCTCGAATTGATGAAGCAAGGGTTCCTCACCCCGTATAATCTGGTTTCCGTGGAGCAGGATTTGAACGAGACGGCAGCCCACCTGTTCACCAACCCCGGACTTTGGACCTATTGTGAGCGCTATCCCCGTATTGATCAGAAGATCGACGTGTTGATCGACTTCTACCGGGCGCTGGATCCGCGAATGAATCGCCTCTATTTTCGGCGCATTGCGGTGGAGCCCAGTGCGACTCCAGAGCCTGCCCCATGAATGCCACATCGAGTCAGTTGGTGCAGATGGCCTTGGAGGAGGATCTGCAGGATGTGGGGGATATTACGAGTCTCTATTTCGTTGATCCCGCCCATCAATCACGAGGTTTGATTGTCAGTCGTGAGTCGGCAGTGATTTCAGGGTTGGAAGTCGCTCGCGAAGTCTGTCGAGTGGTGGATTCCAATCTACGGTTCGTAGCGCACGTTGCCGATGGCGATTCAGTGGAGTCAGGGGAGTTGGTTTGCGAGATATCGGGGCCTACTCAGGCCGTTCTTACGGCCGAACGAACTGCACTCAACTTTTTGCAGCGTCTCTCTGGAGTAGCGACCGTTGCTCGCGAGTACGTTAATCTGATCGAGGGCAATAAAGCGGTTCTGTTGGATACGAGAAAGACGACTCCAGGTTGGAGGGAGCTGGAGAAGTCAGCGGTTCAGCACGGTGGAGCCACCAATCATCGATTTGGTCTTTATGACGCGGTGATGGTAAAAGACAATCATCTCGCGGCAAACCTGAGCCCTGTCGACCTGGCCGCGCGAGTTGCTGTCTTGAGAGCGGAGGAGCCGAAAATCAAGATCGAAGTAGAGGCTGATAGGCTCGATCAGGTGGCGGCCTTTTTGAAGGTGCCCGAGATTGATGTGATCCTGCTTGATAACATGACGAATGAAGAACTCGCTTCGGCGGTTTCTCTGCGAAATGAAATGGGTGCCTCCATCCTCCTCGAAGCGAGCGGCGGAGTGAATCAAGCTACGATTCGGAGCATTGCCGAGACTGGTGTCGATTATATTTCGGTGGGTGCCCTGACCCATTCCGTCCGCTCAATAGATTTGGGGCTCGATCTGGTCTTAAACGATGAGTGACACGATATACGAGTCCGTGATCGCCGGGCTGGGTCAAGAGGTTCGCGATCAGTTTACTGAAGGCCAGCTTCATTACAGTGAAGAAACGGGTTCGACGAACGATGACCTGCTTCGCCGCGTTCGGTTAGGTGAAGCAAAGCATCTCGATGTCATAGTGGCCGACCGTCAGAGTCATGGTCGAGGTCGGAGGGGGGATCGTTGGGAGGCGGCCTCGGGTCGGAATCTATTGTTCTCAGTAGCTCTTAAACTCAGTGGGCAACGCACGACCTGGGCTCGTCTCCCCCACTTGGCTGCCTACGTTTTAGGGACTGCTGTCGAATCAGTTTTGACAGGTGGCCAGAAGCTCAACGCAAAATGGCCGAATGATTTGTTCTTTGATGGCCGGAAGTTGGCCGGTATTCTGGTGGAAACAGTGCTTGTTCCTGAGCCCTTTGCTGTAGTGGGAATCGGCCTGAATGTGAACATGCGGATTTCCGAGTTCCCTGAAGCTTTACAACATCAGGTGACTTCACTTTATGAAATAGAAGAGTGCGAATCCAATCGATGGTTTCTTCTTGGAGAGATCGTTTCCGGGTTTGCCGCCAGCCACCCTGACAAACTAACAAAATTCGACGAAGTATTGGATTGGCTCAATGAGCGAAATCTCCTTTTTGGGAAAAAGCTGAGGGTTGAAACGGCAAGCGGTATTATCGAGGGAACCGGTTGCGGTCTGGGAGATGATGGAGAGCTTCTTGTCCAACCTGACCGGGGAGAAGTGATCTCAATTCTGAGCGCGGAGAGAGTATTGTATTGTTAGTCCTCCGGAAAAGCTTGCAGTGAATTAATTAAGTTGTGTAAACTAATTGCGCTTCTATTATCATAGAGATCTGCACTGCTATGGCCGACTTCATTTTCGCTGACGACTATCGGCTCGACGAGGGCCCAACCAAACGCTTCTACGAGGAGTTCATGAAGGGCTTGGTGCATAAGCACAACAACCTGATGGGGGTTATTCAGGGGTTCTCCAGCCTAATCCTCTATGATGACGGGATCAGTAATGATGTTCGTGAGAGCGCCCAGCAGATGCAGGATGCGTCGAAGACGGCCTCTGAGTTGAACCGGGAAGTTTTGATTGCCTCGGGTTGCAGCCGTGTTGATGCGGACGCAGTCTCTCTTGATGTCGTTTTCCCCTATTGGAAGTCCAAGGCTGAGGAAATTTGCCAAGCTTCAGGGGTGAGCCTTCAAGCCAATATCCGTGATGGCCTTACTCCCGTTTCCGGAGATTCCGGTAAGCTCGGCGAAGTGTTCACTCAATTAATGCGTAACGCCGCCGAGGCCGCCGCCGAGACTAGCAACGGCTCGGTCGCCATTGACATATTTCCTCCCGGGGAAGCCAGCCCGGGAAAAACGGTTGATCTGTTCATCCGCAATACCAGCGTTGAGATGACCGAGCAGGAGCTTCAGAAAGCCTTTGAGCCGTTTCACACGAACAAAGGGAGCGAACATTTCGGGATTGGTTTGACGACTGCCGCGGTATTAGCCGGCCAAATGGGAGTGCGGCTCGGTTTGCGTTACGCGGAGGGAACGACCACCGCCTGGATGGCCCTACCGCCAGCTGGCTAGCGATTCGTTGAAATCCCAAATCGCTTAGCCTTTTCTCTCAGAGTTAATCTTGAGAGCCCCAGCCATTTAGATGCCTTGCTGATATTTCCTGAGCTTCGCTCCAAAGCAGATTCGATCAGGCTGAACTCGATTCTTTCGATAGCGAGTTGATGGACATTTTCGAGCGATCCAGCAGAAGCTTCAGTCACCAGTTGGCGGCAGTAGTCTTCTACAGAATCCTGTTTCCCCCCAATTTCGTCTGACGGTTCAGTTTCGACCAGCAGCTCCTCGATCATCTCCCGGTCGATGGCATAGCCTCGTGACCGGAGAAGCGCGTTCCTTACAATGTTCTGAAGTTGCCGTACATTGCCGGGTAGGTTCGTCGACTCAAGCCGTGAAATCGCATTTCGCGTTATCGCTGTCGAAGGTAGTCCGAGCTCTTCGCTGAAGCGGGTCAGAAAAAAGCCGGTGAGTAGTTGAATATCGCCAGTACGGTCTCTTAGCGGGGGCAGCCTGATTGTCGCTACATTGAGCCGGTAGAAAAGGTCTTCACGAAAATCTCCATCGGAGATCATTTTCTCCAACGAGCGGTGGGTTGCGGCGATGATTCTTACATCGACGTGAATCTCTTCTGAGCCTCCAACACGTTGAAATCGCTTCTCCTGGAGGACTCTGAGAAGCTTTGCCTGAAGGGAGCGATTGAGATCACCGATCTCATCAAGGAAAAGAGTCGCGTTGTTGGCCTGCTCAAACTTTCCGATACGAGTGGAGAGGGCGCCCGTAAAAGATCCCTTTTCGTGACCAAATAATTCCGATTCCAGCAGATTCTCTGGGATCGCAGCGCAGTTGATCGTGATGAACGATTTGTGGGCACGGTGCCCGTGTTGATAGAGCGCTCTGGCCACCAGTTCTTTTCCTGTGCCCGTCTCCCCCCGGATCAGAACTGTGACAGGAGTGGCCGAAAGGCGACCGAGGTCCTTGTAGACATCAAGCATGGCCCTGCTGTTTCCCACCAAGGCGTCGGAAGCTTCATTGAACTCGTTTCTTGGGTCGATTGCGACCGGTTCACTGGCTCTTCTGTAGCAGTTGATCGCCTCATCAACAGCTTTGACTAAATCTGATTTGTGAATGGGCTTCGGAATAAAATCGAAGGCGCCAGCTTTCACGGCCTCAATGGCGGACCGGCTCTCTGATGAGGCGCTCAGTGCGATAAATGGAGGTTGGGGTACCGATTTCTGAGACTCTTTTAAAAGAGCGAAGCCTCGGCTGTTCTCGAAATCGAGATCACAGATGATTATATCGAAGTGACTACTTTCCAGCTTTTCAGCGGCATCATCTCCCGTCAGGGCTGGGATCATTCGAATATCGGAATCACAGAGGGCATCCGCTATCGCCGCCACTATTTTTGGATCGGGATCAATAGCAAGAAGCAGTACCGGCGTAGTCATAAAGTGGTCATTTTCTGCTCACTGAGCGGTAAGGACCTTACCACAATAGTGGAGCAATGAAAAGATGTCGGCGGATCCGGCCTCGTCCTGCGGTCAAATTGAAGGAGGGTGAAGGAGTTGGCACGGTTGATGCTTTAAGATTATCTGTATCCAAAAATCAGGAACCAAATAAACTCATGAAAAAAATCGAAGCTATCATCAAGCCTTTCAAACTCGAAGAAGTGAAAGAAGCACTTACCGAGGCCGGCGTACACGGCATGACCGTCAGCGAAGTTAAGGGTTTTGGCCGTCAGAAGGGTCACACTGAAATCTACCGAGGATCCGAATATACTGTCGATTTCCTTCCTAAAGTGAAATTGGAAATCGTCGTTGAAGACGGTGATGCAGGTTCCGTGGTCGAGACGATTGTTAAAGCAGCCTCCACAAACAAGATTGGTGACGGCAAAGTATTCGTCTCATCTATCGAAGACGCGATTCGAATTCGTACAGGTGAGCGCGGCGAGGACGCGATCGCTGTTTCCGCTGAATAATTTCAGTTAGAAATTCAACTTACAAACCCGGCCTCGCTCGCGCGTCGCCGGGTTTTTTGCGCCCAATCCACTATTTTGAGATCACTTCTGATCCGACATAGGGAACCAGAGCTTTGGGGACCGCGATGCTTCCGTCAGCCTGCTGACAGGTTTCGATTAAGGCAACATAGAGTCTGGGCAGCGCGGTGCCGGAGCCATTGAGGGTATGGCAAAAACGATTCTTTCCGTTTTCGTCCTTAAAGCGCAAACGCATCCGGCGGGCCTGGTAGTCACCAAAATTGGAGCAACTTGAGACTTCAAGGTAGCCACCGTGACCAGGTGCCCAGACTTCGATGTCGTAGGTCTTGGCTGAGCTGAATCCAATATCGCCCGTGCAGAGCTCAATGGTGCGGTAGTGCAGCCCTAGTGCTTGCAGAACGGCCTCGGCCTCCAGGGTGAGCCTCTCGAGGACTTTTGCGGAATCATCCGGATGTACGATGTTCACGAGTTCGACTTTGTCGAACTGATGCATGCGGATCATGCCCCGGCTCTCCCGGCCGGCTGAACCTGCTTCGCGACGAAAACAGGGGGTGTAGGCCGTTAGTTTGACGGGGAAGTCAGCTTCCTGAATCAATTGCTCCCGATAGAGGTTGGTAACCGGCACTTCAGCGGTCGGTGCGAGGAAGAAGGCACCGTCCTCGAGCCCATACATATCATCTTCAAATTTGGGCAACTGTCCGGTTCCGAACATGGAGTCGCGGTTAATAATGAAAGGGGGCGAAACCTCCTTGTAGCCATGCTTCTCTGTATGGAGATCGAGAAGGAATTGAATCAATGCGCGTTGAAGTTTGGCGCCCGGGCCGGTAAAAGTGATGAATCCACTGCTGCTGACCCGTGCTCCCAGTTCGAAGCTGAAGAGGCCAAGATCGTCTCCGATCGCCAGATGATCTTTTGGCTCAAAATCAAACTTCGGTTGCTCGCCCCAGGTCCGAATCTCCGGATTGGCGCTCTCGTCTTCTCCGACGGGGCAGTCATCGTGCGGAAGGTTGGGGATCTGGAGAAGCAGCTCCGTCTGGCGAGAATCGGCCGCATTCGCTTCATCGCCAATGGTTTTGATTCTCTCCCCTATACCGCGGACTTCAGCCTCGATGGAGGAACTGTCTTTGCCCTCGCGCTTGAGGTTTCCGATCTCTTTAGAAATTCGATTGCGGTCAGCCTGAAGTTGCTGCTTCTCGGTCTCACCGGCTCGACGCCGTTCATCACAGGCCAGAATTTCATCAATCAGCTCCCAGGCATCGCTACCACGGGATTTGATGCGAGCTTTTACAGTGGCGGGGTCTTCGCGAAGGAATCTGATATCGAGCATGACGGGCAGATTGTAGCTCAGTGTACCATGCCGTCAACGAACCAAGAGAGGCAGATGCTCAACGGACATCAGATAGAGCGGGCGGCTACCTTCATCTGTCAGTGCTCTTTACAGACGTCGCTCCCATCTTCGGGAAGGCGCTTTTGAATGACGAGGTTGATGGGGTAGGCGATCGTATTTCCGATGAAGTAGAGTGCTGCGCGGGTCACGGGCAAGGGGCCGAAGTCAAGTTCGTAGTCATCGAATCCGCCGGAGACTCCCACTCGAGTTCCGATTGAGAAAAATTGAGGGCGCTTGGGCTTCGGGGTGAGGACGAGATCCAAAGTGTGATCATTGAAGTCGACGTTACCCTCGGCAGTGACCCTGACGCGTGTCGTATCGATGAGGAGTGAGTCCGCGTTCAGCTTTCCGTCAACAAGTGGGAAGTCGCCAGAAATACAATTTATCAGAGCTTTATCCTTCGGGTCAAAACCCGCCAGTAGGGTAACGAGCAGGTTCGTTCCCCAGTAGTCAAACGCTTCGGCGTCGACTTCTTCAGGATGAACTGCAAAATTCATGTGTCCGGAAGCATTCGCGATCGAGAACTGAGCCTTCGGTGAATCTCGGTTCCTTAAGTGCACGTCCAGATCGAGCGTGCCAATGTCATCGCTTGCGGGATCTTTCTGTCTCGCGATGACGCCATAGTCGAAAGCTTTGGTGGCCAGCTTCATATCGAGGTCGAATGTGTGAGCCTTAGGTTGGTACTCGTAGTGTAGAATGATATCCCCGCCTGGAACACGGAGGTTAGCTGGAGAAACCTTTAAACGTCCGTTTTGGAGCGCCACGCGGGCGTCTCCCTCGGCGATGAAACCCTCGGCAGTGCGAATGCTCTTCGCACGGATTCTTCCGTTTGCGTTGAAGCTCCCGAGGAGCCCTCGGCTGAGTAGTTTGATCAGTTCACGGTCCAGGTCGACCAGCTGATTGGCGAGCGAGGCATCGCCGGGTAATCCATCTTGAGGCGACCAGCCGGTCCCGGAAAAGTCGGTGAGTAGAAATCGATTGGACGAGATGTTGAAGTCGATCGATGGCGTCTCTTCGCTGATGTCGACCTGAAGGCTTCCGGATAGATCTGATTCTCCAAAAAGGCATGCAACCTCCGTGAATGAGAATCGATTCTCACCCAATTCGGCCTTCGCGGTAATCGAATAGGGACCCGCTGGGGGTAAATCGATGCCGAATAGGTCATCCCACTCATCCAAACGATCTCCGGAGACTGAGACGGAACCTCTCAATGATTCTTTATGAAAGGGAAGTCCTGCCTCCGTTTTCACTTGAATTCGGCTCTCGGCGAGGGCGACGAGAAGGTCTAGATCGAATCTCTCCGCTTTCGTCATAGTGGCGGTGATAGCGTCAGATTGAAGCTGAAGCAAAAATGGGATTCCGTCGATATCACCTTCGGTCGTCACCGACAGGTCTCCTTGGCGAGCCTTTAAGATCGTCCCATCCGCGACGCGAATAGCTATCGCGTTCATAATAGTATCCCGCCTATTGGTCCAAAGGGCATCTGCGAAACTGACGGCGAGGTCACTATCAAGAAGGATCTGTCGTGTAGTGCTGCCTCTGGCATGAATGTCGATCTCAAGCGTGCCGGCCTTGAGATTGAGGCCCATGCCAACTCCCACTTGATCGAGGAGTCTTCCAAATTCTACCTTAGCGCTGTCCAGCGCCAGAATGGCTTCCGGTTGGGCGCTCCTGAAATCGAAGCTGGATGTCCCTGACAGTACCGCGTCACCCATAAGCCCTTCAAGTTTGGAACTTTTGATCCAGCCATCTCGAGCTATGGCTTCAAATTTCAAGCTGCCTACGTCACCGTTCAATAACACGAGTTGCTCGATTTCTATCGTGGCGTCGAGATCATTGAGATGAAGGTTCGTAGGGAAAACTTCGGTATCGAAGTCGATACCTGAGAAGGCGTCTTCAGGGATGACCTCAACGGCCTCGCTAAGATCGAGCCTATCAAAACTGAGGTGGGCAGACATAGCGAGGCTCTCCCCTTTCTCTTGAACGCCGATTCTCCCGGTGACACCGGACTCGCCCAGCTCCCCATGGACAATCTCCAACATCCAGCCCTCCCCTCGGTGGACACTTCCAGTGACCTGAAAAGGAAGGTCGGCGGCTTCGTTGACGGTAATCCAGTTGGATAGGCGACCGAGGGACTCACCGCTGATATCGATTTTGAGGGCTGGGTAGTCTTCTTCTTCGCTTCTTCGGATTGGACCGGAGATCTTCCAAGTGGCACCTGCTGCATCCCCTGTGAAATCTACATAGGGCGAGTTGGCCGTGTCAGCCTTATTGGGTGCCAGCCGGTTGAAAGCGATAGTGAACTCCTCCTCCCGGAAGATACCTGAAATACCCATTTGGGTTTCTCTCATATAGCCCGCATCGGCGAACCCCTCTTCAAGGTAGAAGGGAAATTCTTTTTCCTCGACGCGGTAGATCATTTGGGCCTCTTCGACATAAACATTGGTGTGTCTCTTAATGAGCGCTTCACTCAGGTTAGAGCCCTCTCCTTCAACCTCGAAGCGCAGTTGATCTGCTTTTCCGCTAAACCCGGGTGACCCTGTGTATAATCTGGCGATGCCGGAAAGCTCGGCGTCCCTCGATCCGAACTCGACCTTGATTCTGAATGGGTCCACTGCGTCTTTGTCTCGTTCCATAGAGACGGTGCCTTCCATCGGTGCTCCCTCCAATTCGAATGAGATTCCCGCATGGATTGATTTCGGTTGAACCTCAATAGCCAGTTCCAAATCACGGATCGTAGTGTCGTTAGTAAGAACCTCAGTCGCACTGATCTTGAAGTCTCCGACGAAGGGCATTCGAACGTCTGGTGGGTACTCTGCTCGCTCGGGGATCACAGCAGGATTTGACTCCATTGCCTCTTCTCTCTTCTTCTTGATCGCGAGAATTAGATCCGTGTCGAAGGACTGGATGTGCAGATCGCTTTCTAGGACCGGAGGAGTCTGTGTGAGATCGACTTGAATCCTCCCGTTGAGATTGATACTACCAAATGAGCAAATAAGTTCGTCTAACTCGATGAGTTTCCCCCCGTATTTCCACTCACCAGACAAATTGATGACCCCAAGCTCTGGCAGAGGTCCTGTTAGGATTTCAATCAGATCGCTGTTGGGAGCATCCAGTGAAAACTGGTGGCGCAATTCAGGTTGAGATGAATCTTCTGAAGGCTTGCTTTCGAGTAGCAAGTTGAAGTCGTCTATCTGGCCTCGAAATTGGTAAGGCCATCGCTCAGGTCTTTCGATCAAATCCCGGAGAGCCCCACCATTCAACTCGCCTCTGATTGAGAGCTTCTGGAAGCGACCTGCCAAATCGAGGGTGACGTGATCGGCGTGGGTGGCGTCGATCTCAATCGACTCGAAAGAAGCGTTGAGTGGAGCCTCCTCAGGTGAACTCTCCAGGATCGAAATATTTCTACAGCTAAGCCGCTGGGGTTCGGTGAAGCGAAAAGAACGGGGAGATGCTTCTGGGAGATTGAGCTCAAATTTCCAGTTAACGTCACCTCCCTCGGTTTCGACGACGCTCAGGATTAGACCGTCTACCGCTACCTTGTGCAGACTAATCTCCCTTTTTAGTAGAGGGATCAATCCCAGTTCAATTTCCAGAGACTGAAGTGTGGCAAAGGAAGGGTGAGACCCTGCATTCCAACTCGCCGGATTCTCAAGAACGATTTCGTTGAATTTGATTCTGGGCCGAAGGCCAAGATTGATTTCGGAGGAGGTACCGAACGATAGCTTCCTCCCGAGGATACTGGATGTGGCCGTTTCGATTTCCTCACGAAAGGAATCCAGGGGAATCGAAACTTTGAACCATGATAAAAGGATCAAAGCGATCAACGGTAAGACTACGAATATCAGCAGGCCCGCGCCAAGTAGGCGAAGCAGCCACCGAAGGATATTCGTGCCAGGGATCATTAAATTCGCAGACGAGCAAGCTCTTGTGAAAATTTGGATCTGGCAGGCTCCAAAAGGGGAAGGTCGCCCTGATTTGAGATCGGATCAACCAATTATACCGCGCCTTGTGGGAGCGGCAGCCTCGTTTTACGGGGCGGAAATTCGGAAATCTTAGGCCCCCATCCCTTGAAAGTCGTTGCTTTCGATGTGATTGACGCCAATCTGCTGGCAGGCTATAACGGGCCGCACAAAAAATCACCTGAACCGCCTATGAAATATTCACTTCATCTAATTTCTATTCTAAGTCTCTTTGTATTCTTGATTACCGGGGTTTCAGTTCTTGCTGAAGACGCCGCTGCAGCGGCGAGGAAAGCGCAGGACCCCTTAGCAGACGTCAAAGCTTTGATGACTGATAATACGATCGCTTCGGGGACAGGGAGCGGGCAGACTTCGTATAACTTTCAATTTCAGCCGGTCTACTCGATTCCGACTGATATGGGATTTAACTTCATTCTTCGGGGTATTATTCCTGTCGCGGGTGTTGTCCAGGGGGCTCAGTTCCCAAAACTCGGAACGGCCCCTATTGCCACGCCTGGAGATACCTGGGGTATCAGTGATATTTTTGTTCAAGGTTTTATCGTGCCTGAGTCGAACTCTGATATTAAGTTTGGCTTTGGACCGCAGGTCTCTCTCAGGTCTGCGTCTACTTCGGCGCTCTCCGGGCCGGGTTGGGGTGCCGGTGGAGCTGGCGTGTTCTTTGGATTTGCTGGTGATCTCTCCTACGGTGGAATTGTGGGGCATCACTGGGGTCAGAACAATTTCAGCCTCACTACCGTTCAGCCCATCGTCTTCTATAATACGTCGTTATTTGGAGGCTCCTATTATGGGTACAACAATTCGATCACCTACGATTGGAGTGCGACTTCCCGCAATGCGTGGCAGGTGCCCCTGGGGTTGACTGCTGGTAAGGCATTCATTTTGGACGATGGCTATATGATGGACCTCAATATCGGGGCCTATAGCTTGGCGAGGGCTCCGGTCGGTGGTGCTGACTGGCAGTTCAAGTTCGGTGTTTCGTTGTTTTTCCCATGATCAGCCTTTGATCGCCGGGCCGCCCTGGGCGCAATGTTCGAGCTGGGCTCTCCAGGTAAGTTGATCGGCTCTCTTCAAAATAAAATCGCTTTACGCTGCAATAGCTATATTGCGAATGAAATTGGAAGGCGCACAGCCGTCTCTGGAATTTGAGTTTCTTCGAAAGGGTCCATGAAACTTCAAACTAGCAGAGTCCGATTGGCGTTGCAGATGGCATTGAGTATTGGCGTGATGGCTTTCACTCTTCAAGGTGAGTCTCAAGTGGAGGCGCCACCGACACTTGATCGGTTGGGCCAGACTACCAGAAGACTGGTTGATCCTCGGGAGACCGAGGATCGGAAGTTTTCGCTAATTCCTGTTCCCATTTCGGATCCAACTCTGAAGACGGGGGGATGATGATCGTCCTGTGGGAGCAACCTGGTTGCGACGACGCTTTGGGTGGCCATGATACCAGGTCGGGTGTCGAGGCACTCTACACTTCGAGCGATTCGTGGTTAGTAGGGGGGCTTTCATCAAGGGCTGTATCTCGATGATTTTTTGGATGTCAGTGTTGCTTTGGCAGGAGGGCGTTTCAACTATGTGTTCAATGGCATTGGAGTGAATCCTCTCTTGCGGGCTCTGGGTGCTGATGTTCAGAATAATTTCCAGATTTTCACTCCCAAAGTCGCAATGAATCTTCTTTGGGAAAACTGGAGGATTTCTGCGAATTACATGCTCCTGCGAGTGGATTCCACGTTCGGTTTGACTCCATTTGGATTTGAGTTTCCCCGGATTCCGTTCGACTCACGAACGGGAGGTATTGGTGTTGAGATTGATTGGAAGACTCTCGATAGTGCGTGGGCGCCTCATCGCGGTCATCATTTGAATGTGGGTGTCGGATCGTTTTCTCCTGCCTTTGGGGGCACTTCGAGTATCAGCGATATGGGGGGCACTTTGTGCAGTAAGTTCCTTTGTCTGATCGAGTGGTAGTGTCCTACAAGGTAGAGGCGAATTCGGCGCAGGGCGGGGCACCGTATTACGATATGCCCTCAATTCCCCTTCGAGGATTTCCACAATCCAGATACAGAGCTCCCGCGATGTCTGCTGCGCAGGCAGAGGTTCGCTATGGTGTTTCCGAGCGCCTCACTGTAAGCGCTTTTGGGGGCGTCGGCCGTATTGCCCGAGATTTTGGCCGCTTGGGGAAAGCGGCCAATCACGGTGCCTGGGGGACTGGCATGCGCTACAAGCTTGCTAAGGAAAAGCCGATCACGCTTGGGTTTGACATCGCTCGTGGTGACAATGAGTGGCAGTTCTATTTCCAGATAGGCGATTGGTTGACCTTTTGATTGGGTTTCCATCGGAATCCGGACGTTGATTCCTCTTCTGGACCGATGATTCGTGGCTTGTCATTGGTTCCCGCGAGCTACACATTGGTGTAGTCGCCTCGATCCGGTGGAGTGTCGAAAAATAGGATAATGAAAGTCTGCATGCAAAGATACCGCATCCTTGCCAGTTCAATGTTTTTGATCCTGGTGGGTTTCTCGACGGGGCATTCTGCTGAACCTGTCAAAGGAACAGGAGACTGGACTCTATATTATATCGCCGAGGCTTCGAGCGATGTGGTGAAATCTGGAGGAAATGTTGCCGTTATTACTCGGGATGGGGAAAAGCTGCGATATCAGGTGGCGCCGGCCGAGTTGCGCAAGGCGACGGTTGAGGGGACCGCAGCTGGAGTCGATCCGAAAACGGGAGCGTGGATCGTCTCTAACATTGTCGCCACGGGCGTATGGGAGGACTTGCCGGAAGGGTGGGAAGGAAAAGGAAATCGGGCCAATCCGTTAGCGACTTATCGATCTGTTGCTGCTGATCAAAAGCATCATCCATTTGGATCCCGGATTTATGCAGAAACACTCAAGGGGTGGACTCCTCCGGGATTTGAGGAGCCGCATGACGGATTTTTATGGGTCTCGGATGTGGGCGGTGCGATCAAGGGGTGGATGCGATTCGATTTGTTTGTCGGAAAGCAGTCGACTTATGATTTTGTTAGGGCGGAGGATAAGGGAGAGGGGCAGTGGCACGTGCCAATTGAAATCGAGCACATGCCTCATGTTCCAAAAGGGTACGAATTGCGAACTTACGCAGGAGTTCATAAAATTCTGCATGGGGTGGGAATCATTGAAAATGAGGAAATGGTGATCGATGAGGTCGAGGACTCAATTGCCAAGTTTCAGAAATTACACAAGCACATCCCCAAGTCAGAATACGATGATACCCGTGGTGCCATCACGCAATGGTACCTGACTCAAGCCGCACTCAAAGTGAGTAAAGGGGAGGTTTACGACCCGGTTGCAGCTGGCCTTCGGGAGGCAGCGGATCCCGAAGAAGATGAAGGTGAGGAGAAGCAGCCAGAAGAAGATGAAGGTGAGGAGAAGCAGCCAGAAGAAGACGAAAAGTGAGCGATTCACCAGATAGTCGAGTTCGCTTTGAGCGCCGGGCACTCCTCATGTCCCCGGTGGGGTATCTCGTGTTTGGATTACTTGGCGTAGTCTTTTTCCTGGTCACGCATTCGGAGGCAATTCTGCTGGACGCGGTCTATTCACTGATTTCGATAGCGGTGGCTTTGTTGGCATTGAAGGTGTCTCGATTGGTCGAGCTTCCAGATTCGGAGCGTTTTCATTTTGGCTATGGTCATTTTGAGCCGCTGCTCAATACGAGTCGAATTGCCCTCATTCTCGGGGTGGAGGGATTTGCCCTCGTTTCGGCGATTGAGGCCCTTCTCAGTGGAGGGCGACATCTAGTCGTCGGGCCCGCCGTTTGGTATGGAATTCTCAGTGCAGTGGCCTGCCTTACGATGAGTGCGATTCAGAGGCGAAGTGCGAGGAAGAATGACTCGGCGTTGCTACGGGTCGATGCCAGGAATTGGTTCATCGATGGACTGATCAGTTCGGGAATTGGCCTGGCCTTTATATTCGGATATTTCATCGAAGGGACATCGATCGCTGGTTGGGCACCCTATATTGATCCTGCGGTGGTGGTGGTGCTGATATTGGTCAGCTTGCCGGTCGCTTTGAAATCACTTCGTGAAAACCTTCCTCAGGTTCTTCTAGCCTCTCCTGATAAGGGCCGCCAGGCAGAAGTAAGGAGTCGAGTGGAGGCCTCAATCGATGGAGTGGAGCCTCGCCAAATTTCGGTTCGGATGATTGAAATGGGAAGGTTCTTTTATGTCCTGATTCACATCATTCTTCCGAAGGGTAGTTCGAATATTGAAGTGAGCACATGTGATCAGATCAGGCTTCAGATTTCCAAGTCGCTGAAGGACCTTTATGATCGCCCTGTGGTTGATGTTGTATTCACCGCTGATCCAGCCGAGGCGCTTCCATCGGGGATAGATGAGAAGAGAAGGGGTGGAATGGAAGAAGCTGAATAGCGGGCGTGGCGAGTCGGTGACGAAGTTGAAGCGAGGTGAGATCCCTGAATCCCATGGATAGATGTCGCTGGAAATGACCTCTCCGGACGTACTAACGTAGGCTACGACAAATGGCTCAGGAGGTATGAGCTGATCAAAAAAGTCCACGGAACCAACAATGCCCCATCGGCCTTGGCCTGAACCATCATTGGGTTATTGCCCATTCTCAATAGGGTCAGTAGTAGAATGGTGCTGCTGAGAATCAGTGCGCATGCGCTGATCACTAGCTTTCGATCGATGAGTAGAGCTGTGCCGATGACCAAGCCCGCAACGGTTAACGCTATGAGGAGGAAATCTGAATGTGATCGATGGGAAAAAAAGGCCTGACTATCGTGAGATCTGTCAAAGTCAGACTCTGCTTGAGAGATCGTGAGACAGTTGGCAAGGAACAGGAAGACAAGGCCCAGCGAGAGAACTCCTGCCGAATTCTGAAATGGGCTTGTTTCGCTGCAAAGGAAGATTCCAGCAGTGAAACAAAGAGCTATGGTCACTTCTTTTCCGGGGAATTTTGGAGACTGCCGGGCCTGGCTTCGTTTGAGAAAACGAAAAACAGCAAAGTAACCAGCCGTGATCGCTGCAATGAAGAAGCCCCTGGAGAAAAACTGGTGGTCATCAATCTGCGCTAGAAGTAACGCGGCGATGACCGCAGCGCCTATCGCAACGAATATGAGTGAAACCCGATGCTTGAGCCCGAACTGGTGTCGCAAAGGAGTGTTGGTCGATATTTCCACATGAAACGAGTCATGGATTCGATCGAAGAGGTAGAGTGACCAAACACCAAAAAATAGAACGCCAAGCTTGGCCACGTTGATGGGCGATGGAGGAGAATCAATCAGCGCGGCGTCCCTGGCGATAACCATTGCCCACCCGAGAGCAACAAGTGGGGCATCTAGTCCGAGGAGCGAGGGCATCAGAAGAATGCGATGTCGGGGCCGGATAGTCACGATGATACCTGAAGGAGAGAATTTAGGGTCACCATAAAAGGTGCTTCGCCGGAATCAATTTTGCTTTCATTGATTCCCATTAGCGTCCTTGATGCTGTGAATTACGCTCATGTCATTGAATCCCCATCTTTACGCTCTCATTCTTGCTGGAGGAAGTGGAACCCGCTTCTGGCCCCTCAGCCGGAATACCCGTCCCAAGCAGTTGTTGAATCTGTTTGATGATGCCACTCTCATCGAAAAAGCAGTGAATCGTCTCGAAGGCCTCATTGCTCCCGAGCGGATTCTAGTATTGACCAATGAGGCGCAATTGGATCACACGCGGAAGGTGCTGCCGATGATTCCGAGCGAAAATGTTGTTGCAGAGCCGGCCCGGCGCGATACGGCCCCTGCGATTGCCCTTGCCGCGGGATGGATTGCTGCTCGCGATCCGGATGCCACCATGATAGCGCTGCCGGCTGATCAGTTGGTTGTTAAAGAAGAGGCGTTTCGATCCGTTCTGGCAGCCGCGGCAGCGGCAGCGGTTTCTGAAGATGCCATTGTGACCCTTGGTATTCGCCCGGATTGGGCATGTCCCAGTTACGGATATATAGAAAGAGGCGAGCCGATAGAAACGGAATCAAAAGATCACGCGATCTATCAAGTGAAGCGATTTCGTGAGAAACCGTCAGTCGAGGTGGCTGAGCAGTATCTTGAGAGCGGTAACTTTTCCTGGAATGCTGGAATCTTTGTCTGGACGATCAAAACAGTGGTGAATGAACTGTCAAAGCACTGCCCTCAGTTGGCTGAGTTCGTTTCTGACCTCAGTAACTCCGATGATCTGATGGCGACGGTCGCTGACCGGTTTCATAAGCTTGAAAAAGTATCTATCGACTACGCGCTCATGGAGAATGCCGAACGGATTCTGAACATCGAGGCGGATGTCGGTTGGGATGATGTAGGCGGCTGGCCCTCAGTAGCGAAGTACCTTCAGCAGGATGATTCGGGGAATTCATACAGGGGAACTGTTCTCTCCGTCGATTCGAGTCAAAATATTGTATACTCAGCAACCGGCGAGACGACTGTCGCGCTCCTGGGGGTGAAGGACCTCATTGTTGTCCAAACGCCGGATGCTCTTCTCGTTGCCAATCGGAATGATGCCGATCAGATTAAGGCGCTGGTTGATCAATTGCCGGAAGAATTACTTTGATGAGCGATTGGGTCAAAGCGCTCGGGGTTGATTTTGGTAAAGCCCGTATCGGTCTGGCGGTGAGTGACGACATCGGGATGCTGGCTCATCCGCTTGAGACGGTCCCAGGCGAAGATCAGGATATCGCGGTGAAGCGCATTGCAGAGATCGTAGTAGAGCGCCAGATCCAGGATCTGATACTCGGCCTGCCGTTGCACGTAAACGGTGAGGAAGGTACTGCCGTTGCAGGTGTCCGCCGATTTGCATCGCGGCTCAAATCGGAATTACCGGAAGCCGTCGTGTTCCATGAAGTGGATGAGAGGTACACGACTCAGATGGCTATGGATAAACTGCACCAGGCGGGTCGCACGGCGAAGGACTCGAAGGGGATTATTGATCAGGCGGCAGCTGTCGAAATTCTTCAGCAATGGCTCGATACACGTGCCGGGGTCACTCCAGACGAACCTTGGTAGGGTTGGCGATCTTTCAGGAAGCTGCGGACGGAATGCGATTGCATTCCCCAAAAAGCTGGAGTGAAGTTTCGGTATGCAGAGTGAGGGATCTGAAAAGGTAGGCATCATCGGTTTGGGGATTATTGGCAGCCGTGTTGCCGCCCAACTGAGGGAGTCGGGGCATCATGTCTACGTCTGGAATCGAACTCCCAAACCTGAGCCCAACTTCGTCAGTTCACCTTCTGAGATAGCGCAGCTGTCAGATGTGATTCAGATCTTTGTTAAAGATGGGAAGGCCCTGATTGAGGTGGTAGAAGCTCTTCAAGAGAAGCTGTCAAAACGACACACCGTCATTTCCAGCTGCACTGCTGACCCCGAGTCTGTCGTGAAGGCGTATCAAATAGTGAGAAAATCCGGAGCCGCATTTTTGGATGCACCGTTTACCGGGAGTAAGCTAGCTGCCGAGAAAGGGGCGCTTGTCTACTATGTGGGAGGGGACACTGCCGCGTTGGAGAGGGTGATGCCGATCATGGAGGCCTCCGCTAAAGAGGTTCTCTTCATGGGAAGAGTCGGAGAAGCCACTGTCTTGAAGATTGCAACGAACATGATTTCCGCCACGACCGTCGAAGTTCTCTCCGAAGCCTACGGGCTAATTGCTGCTGCGGGAATTGATCCGGGACGGTTGGATGAAGCTATTCAGCACAATGCTTGTGGATCCCCTCTTACGGCAATGAAGTTACCCTCTATTATAGAGCAGGATTACGAACCGCACTTTTCCCTGGAGAACATGTTCAAGGATGCGCAGTATGCTTTGAACCTTGGGAAAAGCCTGGGAGTTGAGCTGCCTGCGTCAACCACCACCGCAAATGTGATGTTCCGAACCATCAAACAGGGGCTGGGCGACCGCGACTTCTCGGTCGTAGCGGCTAGATTCCAGCCAGATCAGGAACCAGCGAGAGAGGGCGCATCGGAATGACTGCCCCGGAAGCACTTACTGAGCGATGGATTCAAATTGAATCACGGGCCGTGTTTCGCCTCACGGGGCCTGATCGAATTAGATTTTTGAACGGTCAGGTGAGTAACGATGTGTCAGGTATACTCGATAAAGAGGCGGTTGCTGCCTGCCTCTGCACGCTAAAGGGTAAAGTAGAAGCGCTTGTTTGGATATCAGCTGACGGGGACTCGTTGGTTCTTGATGGGGAGCTGGGACAGAGGCAGCAGATATACGACCGGCTGGACCGGTATTTGATCGCAGATGACTGCGAAATTCATGACGAAACAGGCGGCAGGTCTCTGATTCATCATTTTCAGTCGTCTGGGCCTGGAGTTCGATCCCGCCGAACAAGCCAATTGGGCTTTGATCTATGGCTTCCTACGGGGGCTCAGGGCCCCTTCACCGCGAGCCGACAAATCTCAGAGGTCGAATTCGCGTTGGCCCAGATGAGTGCGCTGGTGCCTCGAGCGGGCTATGAAATCACCGGCGAAGAATTCCCTGCAGAGCTGGGACTGGATGGGTGGGCCGTTGATTTTCACAAGGGGTGCTACCTCGGGCAGGAAATTATCTCCCGAATACACAGCGTAGGACGGGTTAAGCGGCAGATTCGGCTCCTAAAGGCCGACTTCTGCATTGAAGTCGGTGCGAAAATTAGAAATGAATGGGGGGAGATTGGGAGGATTACTGGCCCGCCCGTCTCCAATGAGAAAAATGAACACCTGATGTTGGGGCTTTTTGGAACCAAGGCGTCCAATCGTCAACCTATTGAATTCCAGGCACTTAACATTACTCCTGAATTAGAGGCCTAAAGCCTTAGACGTGTGGCTTAGAAGATTATTAGAAATTCTTTGGTTTTTTTTGTTGCGCCTGCCGCACATCTAAAGAAAGGTTCTCATTGAGCTGTCATGGCGCGACCCGATTAAATTCGTTTGAGAGGGAAGCAATTCATCCAGTTCACGGATCTTAAGATCCACAAACAGGTTATTACGACCACATCTCAAACCAAGGGAATTAATAGAATATGAAAAAAGCAATACTAGTTGCAATTATTGGTGCGATGACGCTCGGCGTTAACGCAGGAGACTGGGGCAAAGCTCCAGTTATCGACAAAGTACCTATCGAAGAGTGTTACGATATAGGCGGCGAAATTAGCGCTGGCTACATGACTGACTACATCTTCAACGGTGTCCGTTTTGCACGTGACAGCGCATGGGTAGACGTTAACTACACGATCGACAGCCTCTGGGCCCCGATCAACGTTGGCGTATGGTACCTCAACGGCATCAATCCTACTGGCCCTGCTGCTGGTAACGTTCTTGGTGGTAACAATCTTGATGAGCTTGACCTCTACGCAAGTGTTGGTCTCGGTTCCTTCGCAGGTATCGATGCAACTCTCGGCTACACTCACTACTTCTTCCCTGAGTCAAATATCGGAAGCTACGGTGAAGTGGGTCTTGACCTCGCATACAGCCTCGGATGGGTTGACCTGACATGGTCTACTGATCTCGCTTCTACTAAGCGCGGTGGTTTGGGTAGCAGTGCTTCTTGGTTCCACACATTCGGTCTTGAGCGTGAGTTCGGCATCACTGATTCCGTTTCTCTCGTGCTTGCTGCTGCAGTGGGTTACAGCGACGGTTACTTCGGTCCTGGCTTCTACGGTCTGACTCCTAACGCTGCTACTCCTCGTGACAGCGGTTGGAATCACTACTCAGTTACAGCTTCTCTTCCTATCGAGCTTAACTGCCGTGCGACGCTTACACCATACATCGGTTACAACGGTGCTCCTGATTCTTGGGTCGCTGATGGCATCCAGGGTATCGGTGGCCAGCCACAGTCCGACATCCTCCACGGTGGTGTGAGTCTGTCTGTCTCCTTCTAAGGAGTCTCAATATTTAAAGGTTTTTTAGGTTTTACATTAAACCTTGGTATGAATCGCCCTCCGTTCGCGGAGGGCGATTTCTTTTTGTACAGAGATGGAGAATGTAGTGCAGGTACTGATCGACGGAGCGTCTGACGATCTAACCTTTAGCTACTCCATCCCATCCGAGCTGCGAGTTCAGCCCGGACAGCGAGTCAGGGTGCCGCTCCGCAACCGCTCCGCCATCGGAACCGTCATCGAAATACAGCAGATCGATGTATCTTCGTTGAAATACCAGTTGAAGCCGCTGCTTGGGCTAGTCTCTGAGGATCCCTTCCTCACGCCGGGGCTGATGAAACTGGCAGCCTGGATCTCAAGTTTCTACGTCACACCCATCGAATCGGTCATTCGATCGATGCTGCCAAAGCCCACCCGGGGCGAAAGAGAGCAGCGAAAGACTGAAAAAGTCTTCAAACTTTCAGACTCCTTTTCCGAAGATGCTCTCGGCGCCATGACGGCGCGCCAGAGCCGTCAGAAGGAAGTTCTCGAGTACCTTCAGAAAGAGGGGCTGACCGCTCTGGCAATGTTGACGGGTGAGCTTGGCTTCTCGCGATCTTCCATCAAGGCCCTTGAGGACAAGGGGTATGTGAGCGCAGAGGAGAGAGTGGTGACACGGGATCCTCTAGGCGATGTTGACTACGTTGAGTCTGCACCGCTGACGCTGAACCCTGAGCAAGCCGTGGTATTGGAGCAAATACGAGTTTCAACAGCCGCCATCGAAAGCGGGGAGAAGGTGAAGCCAATTCTTCTCTACGGCGTAACCGGTAGCGGAAAAACTGAAGTCTACCTTCAGGCTATTCAGCGGGCCATTGATGTTGGAAAGGGCGCCATCGTCCTCGTTCCTGAAATTGCGCTGACCCCGCAAACCGCAGACCGATTTAAGCAGCGCTTCGCGAAGATCAAGGATCAGGTCGCGATTCTCCACAGCAACCTTTCCGAAGGTGAGCGCCATGATGAGTGGAGAAAGGTTCTCGAGCAGAAGGCGCGTATTGTAATTGGAGCTAGAAGCGCTGTATTTTCCCCCATCGCTAATCTTGGTCTGATCGTGGTCGATGAAGAGCATGAAAACTCCTACAAGCAGGATATCTCCCCGCGCTATCAGGCCCGCGATATTGCGGTGGTGAGAGCGAATATTGAGAAGTGCCCGGTGTTACTTGGGAGTGCCACGCCCTCCCTGGAGTCATGGAACAACACACTCATCGAGAAATACGAACTCACCCGGATGGGGAAGAGGGTTGATGACCAGAAGATGCCCCTGATTCGGATCATCGATATGCGCCAGGAATCGCGCAAGACTCAGTCGGGACCCACGATTCTGTCACACAAGCTCCGGCAGTCCATGGAGAAGCGCCTCGAGGATGGCGAGCAGACCATCCTCTTTTTGAACCGTCGTGGATTCGCGAAAAACATTCTCTGCCCTGACTGTGGATACGTCGCCAGTTGTCGCCATTGCAGCACCACCATGACTCTTCACAGAAAAGATGATCGGCTGGTTTGTCACATTTGCGGGTTCTCACAGCTCCCGCCGAAACGGTGCCCGGAATGCAGTGGGCGATCCATCGTCAACGCCGGCTACGGAACCGAACGAGTCGAAGAAGTGATGCGCAAGGTTTTCCCAACTGCACGAATCAGGCGCATCGATACCGATGCAATGCGGAAGAAAAACCAACTCAGGGATACGCTGAACGAATTTCGAGCCAAGAAGATTGATATCCTGATTGGTACCCAAATGATCGCCAAGGGGCTGCATTTTCCAAACGTAACACTCGTTGGTATCCTCAATGCTGATGTGGGATTGTATATTCCTGACATCCGTGCAGGCGAGCGAACCTTTCAGTTGCTCACTCAAGTCGCCGGTCGGGCCGGTCGGGGAGAGTTGGAAGGAGAGGTAGTAGTCCAAACATACACACCGCACCACCCGTCTATCCAGTTTGCACGACACCACGATTTTGAAGGGTTTGCAGAGCAGGAGCTAGCGATCAGGCGTCAATTCGGTCATCCTCCCTATCTAAATCTTGTTCTGATCACCGCTCGTTCTGTTCATCAGCAGCGTGCGGAGTTCTCCCTCAAAACTATCCATGCCCGCCTCCAGAGTAATCTACCTGAAGGAATCAAGCTGACTGAGCCGCTGCCTTCACCGCTGGTGAAATCGCACGATCAATGGCGTTTTCAGATCATTCTAAAAGGCGGATCACCGCGAAAGATCACGGCCCTCATCAGGAGTGTTATGAAAGACCTGACTTTTCCCTCAGACGTGATCGTAACGATTGACGTTGATCCCTATTCGATGGGTTGATGCACATTTGAACAGTTTTTTTGATGATTTAGTTTGCCTCCAGGTGGGCCACTGACCCATGTTATCTCCATGGCCTTGTCTTGTGTTCATTCTGGGGCTCTGTATGGAGTCGAAGCTGTCCCGGTCGAAATTGAAGTAGATGCCGGGGACAGCGGGCAGATCGATATCAAACTGGTGGGCCTACCTGACGCAGCGGTGCGTGAGAGTATTGACCGAGTGACCACTGCGATTAAGAACACGGGACTGAAGTGGCCCAACAAGCCTATCACGATCAATTTAGCCCCGGCGGACATTCGGAAAGAAGGACCCAGTTTTGATTTACCCATTGCGCTGGGGATGGCTTCACTGGATCAAGAGAGGAACGGACGCCTAAAGGAAGGAGCTTTAGAAAAATGTGCTGTTGCCGGTGAGCTCGCGCTTGATGGAAGAATACGGTCAGTCAAAGGGATTCTGCCCCTTACCATTCGGGCTAAGCAGGAGGGAATGAAGGCAATCCTGGTTCCCGCCGAAAACGCAGTGGAGGCGAGTATCGTCGACGGTATCTATGTCTATGGTGTCGACAATCTTCGGTCAGCCTATGACCTCCTAACCGGGGAAGGGAACATCAAGCCGGAAAAACTCGATAGAGAGGCGTTCTTTCGATCTAGTTGCCAGTATCCCATTGATTTCAATGAGGTGAAAGGGCAAGCCCATGCCAAGCGTGCGCTCGAGGTGGCGATGGCCGGCGGGCACAATATCTTGATGCTGGGCAGTCCCGGAACGGGTAAATCAATGCTTGCCAAAAGGCTTGCGACAATTCTCCCGACGATGACTGAGGAAGAAGCGATCGAGACGACCAAGATTCATAGTGTTGCCGGTCTGGTTGACGCCAAGAACAGTTTCCTGGCCACCCGTCCATTTCGCTCGCCTCACCACACGATCTCGGATGTCGGGCTGCTTGGGGGCAGCAGTCACCCAACTCCAGGCGAAGTCAGTCTTGCTCACAACGGACTCCTCTTTCTTGATGAGCTTCCGGAGTTCAAACGCTCCACGCTCGAGGTGCTGCGCCAACCGCTCGAAGATGGAAAAGTTACGATTTCCCGGGCTGCTGGTAAATTCACTTTCCCAAGCCGATTCAGCCTCGTAGCAGCGATGAACCCGTGTCCGTGCGGGTACCTGGGTGATCCGAAACGGGAATGCCGCTGCTCCCCCAATCAAATTGAGAAATACCGTCAACGAATCAGCGGTCCATTACTCGACCGAATAGATCTTCATATTGATGTGCCCGCGGTCGACTACCAAGAGCTCCGGGCGGACAGTAGCGGCGAGTCTTCGGCCGTGATACGAGAACGGGTTGAAGAGGCTCGACAGATTCAGCTGCAAAGGTTTGTGCCTCATCCTGGCGTTAACTGCAATTCTGACATGGGCACCAAACTGGTCTCCGAGTTCTGCTATCTGGACCGTACCAGCGAAAGGACCCTGGAGATGGCGATGCAGACTCTCGACTTCAGCGCACGAGCCTACGATCGCATCCTCAAGGTCTCACGAACCCTGGCAGATATCGAAGGGGAGCGTGACATCAAGGAGGTTCATCTTATGGAGGCGATCCAGTACCGCACCCTCGATCGCAATCTGTGGGTGTAGTTTGAATCGAAATTTCAGTCAAAAAAGCTGGAATTGTAGCATTTATCATATATAATTCTCATATCCGCTACGATAAATCAGATTTGAGACAACCAATTGGATCTCTCTGAGCGAATTCAACCAAC
>CAXBHX010000059.1:0-31024 GCA_963975655.1 uncultured Verrucomicrobiales bacterium | reverse complement strand
TTGACGGGGCCCCAAGTCGTGGCTCCATTAGTTCTCAGGAGCGTTCTTTTCGCATGATCCACAGACTACGCCGCACCGTCATCCTAGCAGCCCTGTTTTTTCCCGGACTGATGCATTCCGGATTGTCTGAAGATGCCTCGAAGAAGAGTCTGATCTGGCACTCAGTGAGTGACAGTGGAGTCGAGGGTCAAGGTTGGCCTGCTGAGGACCTCAGCGCCCGCTTCGACCGTCTCCCAGCCAAAGCTGAAAAAGTTGTCCGTGAGAAGGTCTGGGGACTGAGCCGAACCAGCTCAGGGATGATGTTCCGCTTCAATACCGATGCGACGGAAATCTCGATGCACTACACCTTAGGTAGCGATAAGCTCGACCTTCCTCACATGCCTGCCACCGGAGCCAGCGGCGTCGATCTGTATGCTCTCGACTCTAATGGAAATTGGAAATGGGTTAGTGTTCCCAAACCAACCGGGACCGACGTCACCCATTCGATCTCCGGTATCGATCCGGGCATGAGGACCTACATGGCCTACTTGCCACTCCGCAACTCCATACTTTCGCTCGAGATTGGCGTCCCCGAGGGATCCAAGTTTCAACCAGTTGCCCCCCGCGCCGAAAGTCCCATCGTCTTCTACGGCACATCGATCACCCACGGCGCCTGTGCTTCGCGTCCAGGCATGTCCCATGTCGCTATTCTGGGGAGACGACTCAACCGGCCCGTTATCAACCTCGGCTTTGCCGGTGCCGGAACTATGGATATGGAAGTGGGAGCACTGCTCACCGAAATCGATGCAGCAGTTTATATTATCGACTGCCTCCCCAACATGAATAGCGGACTCGTGGCAGAGCGCACCGAGCCACTCGTCAATCAACTCAGACAGGCCCGTCCTGACACTCCCATCATTCTGATCGAAGACCGTACCTTCACCAATGCCTGGCTCTTTAAAGCCAAAAGGGACCACCACCGCGAGAGCCGTGCCTCGCTGGTCAGGGCATACGACAATCTTATCACTTCAGGAATCCAGAATCTCTACTATCTTAAAGGCGAAGATCTCCTCGGCAGCGATACCGAAGGGGCCACCGACGGCTCACATCCCAGTGATTTGGGATTCGTCCGCCAGGCCGACGCCTTTGAGCCCGTTCTTCGTGAGGCCCTCGGCATCGATTGAGCCCTCACTGCTTCTCATTTTATAACCTAACAACCGACCTCACTAAAATCATGTTCGACTTCATTCTCATCGGGATCATCATTCTCGTCGCTCTTGTCATATTTATGATCCTGGCCAAGTTCATCGGCATATGGATCAGAGCCCGCGTCTCAAACGCTCCCGTGGGACTACTCAACCTCGTTGCGATGTGGATTCGGAAAGTCCCCGCCTCTCTGATGGTGGACAGCCGAATCACAGCAGCAAAAGCCGGTCTTGAATTCACAACCGATCAACTGGAGGCCCACTATCTCGCCGGAGGACACGTTTCCGATGTCGTCCTCTCCATGATTGCCGCGGACAAAGCATCCATCCCCCTCTCCTTTGACCGGGCCTGCGCCATCGATTTGGCGGTGAAAGGCACCTCCAAGACGGTTCTCGAAGCCGTTCGTACTTCAATCAATCCCGCAGTGATTGATTGTCCCGGTGGTGGCAAGAAAATTGACGCGGTCGCCCGAGATGGCATTCAGTTGCGCGCCAGAGCTCGAGTCACCGTTCGAACCAATCTTGACCGCTTTGTCGGTGGAGCGACCGAAGAGACGATCGTTGCCCGTGTTAATGAAGGCATTGTCACTTCGATCGGTTCAGCGCAATCGCACAAAGATGTGCTGGAGAATCCGGACCATATCTCAAAGCGTGTTCTCGAGCGCGGACTGGACGCCAATACGCAGTTTGAAATTCTTTCGATCGATATTGCTGACGTCGATGTCGGTGCGAACATCGGTGCGACACTCCAGGCCAGTCAGGCTGAGGCCGATAAGCAGGTGGCTCAAGCGAAAGCAGAAGTCCGTCGCGCCGCCGCCGTGGCGACCGAGCAGGAAATGTCTTCCCGGACTCAGGAAATGCGCGCCAAACTCGTCGAAGCGGAATCAGAAATCCCCATGGCAATCGCGGAAGCCTTCCGCAGCGGAAACCTGGGTGTGATGGACTACACCAACTACCGAAACGTCGTCGCCGACACAGACATGCGCCAAAGCATTGCTGCCGAGGTCAAGGAGGACGAAGAAGAGACAAATAGTTAATTCCAGAGCCCGGCTAGCCCTGCGGGTTCTTTTGGCTGAATTATGGACGATATCCCCTGGATCTATGTGGCGATGATATTCATCGCCTTCGTCAGCTGGCTGAGGCGCCAGATGAGTGAGGCGTCCGAAGCCCGCCAAATCAAGCGTTCGCAGCGAGACGCAAAGGAACAGGCTCGACGGTCGACCGAACCTCAAGCCGCAGTCGAGTCCCCCTATAGGGCGGCGGCGGTGAAGGCTGCGACACCTACTAAGTTCCGCGAAGTTTTCAAGGAGCTCGAACGTCAGTTCAGCGAGTCAAAAGAACTGGAATCCATTCAAGCTTCCATAGCGCCCCCTCCTCTGCCCAGTGAAGAGATAGAGGTTGATGCCCCAGCTTTTGAGCCTGAGATCCCACCATCGACAAAGCCGCATCTGAATCGGACTGCAGCAGCAAAGATAGGCAAACGATTCAATGCTAAGAACAAGCCGACCGCGTCGCTCGGCCGTATTTTGCAGAATCGCAGCCAGCTAAGAACCGCGTTGATTCTGAAGGAAGTATTAGAAAAGCCGAAAGCACTGCGGCGATAGACAAAATTCGTCAGTTCATCACGATCCGGACGATTGACGGAGCCAGAATACTAATAGCCCAAAGCCCCGCCCCGCTGGTCACCAGACTGCAAAGCAGTACGAAGCCGGCTTCAAAAGCAATCAGCGCACGCAAAGTCCCCACATCTGCCCCAAGCCGTTTCAAGTGGGTGAATTCCTCTTTTCTGAGTCGGTAGGAAAGCACAAACACAAGTCCTCCAATCAGAAGCGTCGCGGCCCCCACTCCAGCCAGCAGCCAGAGCACCAGCCGCTGCACACTGAATACCGTGGCAAACAGTTCAGTCATCTCCTCCTCGGGAGATATTAGTTGTAGTTGAGTGTCAGGGGCGTAGCGGCCTTTGATGATTGCCCGGCTTTTCGCACTGTCAGGCAACACGATCACTGCGGAGATTGGATTGTCTCCATCTTCACCATGGAAATGAAAACTGCCCGCATTCTCAGGGGTGATTTCATTGTATTCCAGAACCGAAGCATTCAGTTTCACAGCCGCTCCATCGCCTGCAAGGCGCTGACCCGCGGGAGCTTCCTTGGCTTCGATGTGACCGTGTCCCAGGCCCTGGATAATCCACGATGTCCTCAGATCCACAAAAACGGCATCATCGTCAGGAGTCCCGGTTAAGCTGAGCACTCCACAGACTTTCATCTTTAACGGGTAGACACCGGCAAGATCAAACAGCGTTTCGGGGGATGATATGAGGTAGTCCCCCGAGGAAAGGCCAATTTTCGATGCTACTGATGCCCCGATGACGCACTCACCCAACCTTAGTAGTGGACGCCCTTCTGCAAATTCCAGGTTTCGGAATTCGAAGTATTCCAGAGAGGTTCCTACAATACGGTTCCCCCCCGCACTGAATCGAGCATACAAAGGGATCGGCTCGGCAAGGCCGGTCTCTCGGACTTTTTCAGACTCGCTGAATGGTATCGTTGCGATTCCCGGCTTGGTGAAATACAACCCGTTAAACGTCAGTTCCAAAGCGCTCCCGGCGTGCCCCAACAACAAAG
This sequence comes from uncultured Verrucomicrobiales bacterium, assembly GCA_963975655.1. Lineage (GTDB taxonomy): Bacteria > Verrucomicrobiota > Verrucomicrobiia > Verrucomicrobiales > DEV007 > Arctic95D-9. The sequence goes on along the minus strand of CAXBHX010000059.1, from coordinate 27,216 downwards.
GTGTCTGGGAAGCCCGGGACCTCAGTTGAATCTCAGCATTCTTCACTAACATGGCGATCGCCAGAGGCAGCAGCCATACGAGAGTAAAGGCGGCGATCAACAGCCCCACTTTGGCGCGATTTCGCAGAATGTATCTCATCCCGAGATACCCGATTCCCCGCCAGTTCATAATGCGCCTCCTTCTCTTAGATCCCTGAGATCAATCGTTTGGGAGAATCTCGAGCACAGTTCCGGCTCGTGAGTAATCATGAGCACCGTGGCGTTAATCTGGGATGCCTCTTCGAGGAGTAAAGATACGATCTTATCCTGATTTTCGGGGTCGAGATTCCCGGTCGGCTCATCAGCCAGAATCAGTGACGGCGATGCGATCAATCCGCGACAAACCGCTACCCGCTGTCGCTCCCCGGTCGAAAGCTGAGAAGGGTACTTTTCCAGATACTGCAGGATTCCGGCTCGCTCAGCCAATTCCTCGCAACGTTGGGCCACCACGTCCGAAATCCGAAGTTCCCCACTCACGCGAAAAGGAAGCAGGATATTCTCACAGACAGTGAGATACTCGAGCAGATCAAAATTCTGGGGAATCAGCCCGACCCCACGAATCCTAAATCGCTGACGTTCCTTGAGCTTGAGCTCATTCATGGAGTGCCCTCCTGTCACAATACTACCTGACACGGGTAGCAAGATGCCGGCGATGAGATTCATCAAGGTCGTTTTCCCACACCCACTGGGCCCCACCATGGCCACTGATTCTCCAGCAGCCACGTCAAGTGCCTCGATGACCAACTCGAAGGGCTCACCTGGATAGGAAAATCGAATGTTTCTGCAGCAAATCATCACTCAGGAGCAACCGCCCGACGCGAAACCTTCTGCTCCCTTTCCTCACTTAACAACTCAAGTTCTCTGAATTTCCACTGCCCCTGTTCCGCCGTCAACGTCACTCTGGCATCGTATCTATTGGTGCGTTCGTGAGTGTGCCCCCAGTGGGTAACCTCTCCGATAGTGACCCAATCAGCTCGGGCTTGCATCACTCCCGCTTCATTGACCACATCTTCAATACGACAATCACGCAGTGCCACCTCATAGACCCTCACTCGCGGCCCGCCACTGTTCTCCAATTCAAGTGACTCGCGAATCTCCAGGTAGACCTTTTCCAACAGTTCGCCTGAAATACTGGGCTCGAGAGAGTCGTAGATATCTGATTCATCGCGAAAATCGAACGCATGATAAACGTTCTTCAGCAAGGCGTAGACAATCTCATTCATCTCACCTCCCTTTGGAGTCACCACACTCTCCATCCGCCATTTAAAGGAAGCCACGCCGCAGGCCAGACCTCCGATCACCAGCCACCCGACCCATGATGGAGCCTGATCCCTTTTCAAAATCAACAACACCACCCCAAAAGCAGTCAGTATGACTCCCGGAATCAGCAGCAACCTGAGTCGTCTCCGTGGCTCCTTTTCGACTACTGGCACAGGGATCAGCTGCGATACACCAGCGCTCTCCTCCATTTGCCAGCTCAAAACACTCTCGGTCGGACTCACGAACCTAGCGTAGGGACGCCCGCTGCTGGCCACTTCCACCGCGAGTGTTTTCTGGCCTGGAGCAAACCAGCGCCAATCGATCTCAACCTCGGTCACCCCTGAGGCTGATGCGGAGAGCGTGATTCCCACGAGTGCGTCTTTGATCGGAATCTGTTCTCGCACATCATCGATAAATCCCTTCGCTGAGTCGAACACCACGAAACGAACCATTCGATCACTGAAAGTAATATCCTTTGCTGGAACGGTCAGTTTAACATTCTGCTCCAGCTGCTCTCCCAGATCCTGAAGGACTGCCTTTTGCCGACTGTGATCGACTGAATCGCCGTCCAAGCCCAGTCTTGTTCGAAAGCCATCGAGCTCGACCAGAGCCTCCAATCTAAGTTCGTGAGGCTCGACGCTGAGGAACCCCCGGATAGGACGATTCTCCTGAGCTGGTGTGCACCACGGGAGAAAAACAAGCAGCCCGAATAGATAAAATAGGTTCTTAGTCGCCACCCTCCAACAAAACCCTCATCGAACCTCCGTCAACAGAATCAAGCGGCAGGCCAAAACAGTAGCCTCTTGCGTCCGATCTGGAGGCTTGATTTCGGGCCTTGATTGAAGAAGAATGTCTGCTTTTATACGGCGTCAACTGATCGAACCTATGCGAAAGCCCTCTATCTACCTCCTCACCTCCGTAACCCTAGGCATCGGATTGGTACATGCTGAAGAATCTGTCGATTTCATGACACAGGTAAAGCCTCTTATCGAGGGCACCTGTATCCACTGCCACGGCCCGAAGGAGCAGGAAGGCGATTACCGTATGGACACCAAAGCAGCCGCTTTCGCGGGCGGCGACTCCTGGCCGGACGAGACGATTGTTCCAGGAGATTCCAATGCCAGTGCAGCCTACTGGATGACCACAGAACCCTCCGACAGCCCTGACGTGATGCCCCCGAAAAAGGTGCTCACCCATGAGCAGCAGGAGATCCTCAGGATTTGGGTCGAAACGGGCGCTGAATGGCCGGAAGGCGTTGTCCTAGAGGAGCAACCCCGGATGGATTTCAAAGTCAACGTCATGCCCCTTCTCACCAAAGGAGGCCCTTTCTCGGAGAAACAGATGCTCCAACTCCGTCTCTGGGTCGAGCAGGGAGCTGTCTGGCCTGAAAATTTTTCTTTAGGTGATAAGAAGGAAGAAGGTGGGCTCGGCGACAATATCGAGTTGGTCGAAAAAATCCGCGAGAACATCCTGGCCACTTCCACGGAGAAGTCGGAAGGCGAGATGAAAGAATACACCAACACCATTCCCAAGACGGGCGTGAAGTACGATATGGTTCCCATTAAGGGTGGCGAGTTCATGATGGGTAGCCCCGAAGATGAAGAGGGCCGATTTGATGACGAGGGCCCTCAGCACAAAGTGGCTGTAGAGCCCTTCTGGATGGGCAAGTATGAGGTTTCCTGGAACATGTATGAGCCATTCATGATCACTGGAGTGGCGCGAAACAAAGACGGTTCCCCTGAGAGCATTCCAGACGACGCTGAGCCTGCGGACATCGTATCGAGCCCGACCACCCCTTACGTTGAGATGAGTTTTGGCATGGGAACTGACGGTTATCCAGCTATCTGCATGGCTCAGCACGCAGCGAGCAAGTACTGCGAATGGCTCAGCGCCCAGACGGGGCACTACTATCGCCTTCCTACCGAGGCGGAATGGGAATACGCCTGCCGTGCCGGAACAACTGGACCTTTTTCCTGTGCGCCGGAAGAATTGGCTGAATACGCGGTGATAGATCCCGAGCAGATCCGCGTGGGCTACGAAAAGATAGGCACTAGAAAGCCAAACCCCTGGGGCCTCTACGATATGCACGGCAATGTGCTCGAGTGGGTCCTCGATCAATATCTCGTCGACGGCTACTCCAAGGACCGCGGCGCCAATCCAATTGAAATTCCAACGACGTTGTATCCTCGAGTCGCCCGCGGAGGTTCCTGGTACGATCCTCCAGAGGAATGTCGCTCTGCACGCCGGATCTTTTCCGATGAGAACTGGAAAACGCAGGATCCCCAGCTACCTAAGTCCATCTGGTATCATACCGATGCTCAGTGGCTCGGATTCCGTATCATCCGTCCACTCAAGGTCCCTGAAGTGAAGGAGATGGAGCACCTTTGGAACCTCGGGCGTATCGGTGAGTAGCATCGATCCCCCCGGGGGATCACTTCCCATGATCAATTTGTGCAAAAAGGCGAGCCTCCCGGTTCGCCTTTTTTGTGCCCTCTCTTTGACCTCGCTCGTCGCTTCTAACGCAGAGGCGGAAAAAGAGGAGCTCTTTACCTTTAAAGAGCCCCATATGGGAACGGAGTTCACGCTTCTGGTCTGGGCGCAACAGGGTCAAGTCGACGACCTAACCCTGTTGTCTCGTCAGGCGTTTGAACGAGTTGCCGAATTGAATCAGACTTGTTCGGACTATTTACCGGAATCGGAGATCAATAATTTGGCACGCGCCCCCGTGGGTATTGCATTTCCCCTGAGTCCTGATCTTTTCGAAATTCTGACGGCCGGGGATGAACTGTCGCGACAAACCGGCGGAGCCTTCGATCTCACCGCAGGCCCCTTGATCAGACTGTGGCGACTCAGCCGTAAAAATCGACGACTCCCCACCAATGATCAAATCACACGGGCCAAGGCGCGAACGGGCGCACACCTGCTGACTTTGGATTCAGGAAACCAATCGGCCACTAAGCACGCTGAAGGAATGCTTTTTGATCTTGGCGGGATCGCCAAGGGCTACGCCGCCGATGCCGCCCTGGAAATCCTCCGTGAGGGTGGATTCCCCCGCTCACTCGTCGCGGCAAGTGGTGACATCGTCGCGGGTGACCCGCCTCCGGGAAAGCCGGGCTGGAAAATCGGAATCGAAACACTGCAAGTGGGCCAGGACCGAAACGATATCGCAACCGTCACGCTCGCGAATCGCGCTATCTCTACCTCGGGTGACACGAGGCAGTTCCTCGAACTCGACGGCATCCGCTATTCCCACATTGTTTCAACCAAAACGGGGCTGGGTTTGACCGAGCGCATTGGGGCCAGCGTGGTGGCTCCGGACGCTGTCCGATCTGATTGTTATGCCACTGCGGTCACCCTGCTGGGAGAAAAGCATGGCTTGCAATTCATCGATAATATACGAGAGGTCGATTGCCGAATTTCCGCCCTCGACGATGGTCAGGAGGTCGTCATCACATCCGATGGATTCTCCCAATTCCAGGAAAAAAAAGTCATCCAAAAAAGCCCCGTCGCCACGCCGTGACGGGAGAGAAGCCGCTGTGCAGTTTCTCTACGGGAATGAATTGCAGAACGAGCTCGACGTTTCTCCTGAGAAGCTTGAAGAATTCTGGACACTTCGACAGACGAAATCCTTCGCGAGAGAGTTCGCTAGCGAGTTAGTCACTGGAATCAGTAAGCACCTCTCGGAGATCGACGGGATCATCCGGGAAAGTCTTGATAACTATTCTTTCGAACGGATAACACCAGTCGACCGCAACATCCTGAGAGTAGGCAGCTACGAGATCCTCTTCGCCGAATACATTCCCGCTCAGGCAGCTATTAATGAAGCCATCGAAATCTCCAAGCGACTCGGAGGCGACGATTCCCCCGCCTTCGTGAATGGGATTCTCGACCAGATTTACAAATCTCAAGATCAGGACTGAAAATGGGACTGTTCAAATCCATCATTGATCGCTTTCGCGGAGGTGACGTCGACTGGGATGACCTCGAAGAAACCCTGATCGCCGGTGATCTGGGGATCGGCCTCACCACCGAACTCGTCGATCGACTTCAGGCGCAGAAGGGTAAAAAGGATGCGGAATCCGTTGCCACAGCGTGCCGTTCGGAGATCGAGACTATCATCGGTGCAACGCCTCATGACATTCCCCCCCCCGGCCCCAGCGGAAATCCCACAGTGATTCTGATTGCCGGAGTCAACGGCGTGGGCAAAACCACTTCAGTCGCCAAACTGGCGGCATACCTCAAGGCGGAAGGCAGCAGCGTCGTGCTCGCTGCCGCAGATACATTTCGAGCCGCCGCAATCGAACAACTCAAAATCTGGGCGGAGCGTGTTGACGTTCCCATCGTGACAACGCAATACCAGGGAGACCCTTCAGCGGTGTGCTTCGATGCGCATCAGAAAGCGATCGCGACCGGTGCCAACTATTTGATTTGCGATACCGCGGGCCGGCTTCATACGCGTCACAACCTGATGGAGGAACTGAAGAAAATCAGCCGCACATTGGCCAAGCAGGACGAGGCCGCTCCTCATGAGCGCTGGATAGTAGTTGATGCCACCACCGGTTCCAACGCGGTCTCCCAAACCAGAGAATTTGGTAATACCCTTGACCTCACCGGTGTCATCGTCACAAAACTCGATGGTTCAGGCAAAGGGGGCAGCGTAGTCGCCATTCAGCACGAACTGGGCGTTCCCACCCGTTTCATAGGGACCGGTGAAAAAGAGGGCGACTTTGAGGTCTTCAATCCTCAGTCGTTTATTGACACCCTGCTCTAGGCCATACCGCTTGCTTCCTCCCAGTGAGTAAAACTGCAGACTGGGTTACCAAACGGACTCAAAGGCTGCTCAATTGGATATTGACCCCCCAACCCATACCGGCCAAGGTCTGTTTTCACTATCCAAAATCGTATTTTACCATGGCAGATCTAGACGACATCAGAGACGGCGACAACTTCGGTCTCAACACACCAGCTGACACCGAGTCCTTCTACCTTAAAGGACTTAATAGCACGGACTGGGGCATCAAAAACCGCCTCTCCCGAATTTTTAACCGGAAATCAGGCCGCACAGTGATGCTTGCCTTTGATCACGGTTTTCTCATGGGCCCAACCTCCGGCCTTGAGCGCATCGACATCAACATCGCTCCGCTTGCCGAGCATGCTGACTGCCTCATGGGAACCCGCGGAATGATTCGTTCCAGCATTCCTCCCGAGAATACCAAACCCATTTGTCTTCGTACTGACACAGGCACCACGATTCTCACTGAGATGAACCACAATGTTCTTCTCGATGAAGCCGAGGCCATCAGTCTGAACGCCTCCTGCATGGCGGCTATGATTGCTGTGGGAGATGCTGCTACTGAAGCCACCACGATCGCCAATATCAGCCGTCTCGTCGACATCGGCCAGAAATACAGCATCCCCGTCATGGGCGTCACTGCAGTGGGCAAAGATATGGCCCGCGACTCCCGATACTTCGGACTCGCTGCACGGGTTTGTGCCGAAAATGGCGCCAGTATTGTTAAGACCTATTACACCGAAGGATTCGAAGACGTCGTTGCTGGCACCCCGGTTCCAGTCGTGATCGCTGGAGGCAAGAAGCTTCCTGAGCTCGAGGCCCTTGAACTTGCTTACAATGCCATCCAATGCGGCGCTGCCGGAGTGGACATGGGACGGAACGTCTTTCAGTCCGACGCTCCTCTCGCCATGATCAAAGCGGTAGCAGGAGTCGTTCACGACGGCTTGAAGCCTGCCGAAGGGTTTGATCTCTTCAACACAATCAAAGCAGAGGGCGGTAAGTAATTACCACGTAGATACACTCTCTACATCTTTTCCAAAGCCTCTTCCGTATCAATAGCGGAAGAGGCTTTTTTGTGAGTATCCACAACTACTGAACCAGTTCAGTGTCAGGACGGAAGCACAATTTCCGGCTCGGCCGGAATGGGATCAAATTCGGCAAACTGATTCAAAATCTGCCGTGAACGCTGCGCCCTTTCCTCCGAAGGAGGGTTCTTAGGCATCACTATGTCAACCGCATTGCGCCCGTCTGTAGTCCGACGCGCCCTGATAGAGCCACCGTGATGGTAAGCCGTCAAATAGCACGCCATCAAGTTCGTCCCCAGATCTTCAGGCCGTTCTGGCCGAACGAAAAACGGATCGAAAAGATGCTTCATGTCTTCATCGGAGATTGGTTCACCATTATCGACAAAAACGATTCGAAGCTGATCACCTCCCTGATAGGTCGTTATGCGCACCTCAACATGGCCTTCGTCAACAAGGGCTGACTTAGCCTCCTGGAATAGAAGCCGCGCCATCTGCCCAATTTTCTGGCCATCCCCTGAAATCAGGGGCAACCCTTCTTCTACAGAATAGGCCACCTCAATTTGCGAGGAATCTCCGATGACCATTTCACCTGCCTGACGAAACACTTCCGCCACATCAATTCCCTCCTCCACATTGAGAAAACTGGTTCGAGCGCCTTCCGCCAAATTGGAAAGCATCGAAGTCATCCGATTGATCTGCCCTCCCACTTCATCGTAGTAATCTCCCCAGAAGGAGGAATCCTTAGGCTCACGTCCCAGCTCTTCCTTCAACTGATAGGGCAGCATATCGTAAAACGTTCGCATCACTGTTAGAGCATTGCGGAGGTGGTGATTGAGTCCTGCTGACAGAATACCAATGCTCGCCGCCTTGTCTGCCATCATGAGTTGTTCAAAAGCTTCAGCTTTCTCCTGAATTAACCGTTCCCGCTCCCGCGTCAGACAGAAGTGTCGCATCGCCTCCACGAGTCGCTGCTCAAGGTCATCCGGATCCCATGGCTTGGAGAGGTAGGAATAAAGGAGCCCATTGTTGAGAGCCTCCACCGCCACATCGAGATCGGCGTATGCCGTCACGAGAAAACGCAAGGGATCGGGATTTACTTCTCGAACGCGCTGAAGAAAGTCCAGCCCGGATTCATTGGGCATCTTTTTATCGCTGAGCACGAGACCGATCCGATCGTGGTTCTCCGAAAAGATACGAAACCCTTCTTCCGGGCTCGAAGCGACATAGATGGGCGCGATATCTTCGAAGATCGCCTGAAAGTACTTCAGGGACTTCTCCTCGTCATCAACGTAAAGGATCCCGAAATCAGTGAATTGGGTTTTCATGCTTGTTTGTGAGTTGCGATACTTCAGCGGTGGACGCCGGAAGGTGATGTTGTTGATTCGTTGTTTCGTTGATTCGCGGAAACTGAATACGGAACTCGGTGTATTCGCCTATCTCCGAGTGGACCTGAACTTTCCCTCCGTGTGATTCAATGATTCTGAAGCTGATACTCAGTCCAAGCCCGGTTCCCTCTCCCACTTCTTTCGTGGTGTAAAATGGATCAAAAATCCGGCCTCGAATCTCATCGGAAATACCGGGTCCGTTGTCCTTAACCGACAGTTCGACCGCTCCGTTGACCTCATTCAAACTAATCGATATCCAGTTTGAGCGCTCCGGAGCACCGCTCACCATGGCTTGAATGGCATTGTGAATCAGATTGATCAACACCTGGGTAATCTGGTTCTTCACACCCTCAATTCTCACCTCTGAATCAATATCAAGATCTAAAACCGTTCGGGTATCTTCGATTTCTTTACCCAGCACGCGAAGCGCCACTTGCACGGATTCTTGTAGAGGGTAAGAAATTTTCACTTCACTGCTCTTGTGAGAGAACTCACGCAGTTCCTTCACGATATCTTTCATTCGATCCAGGCTCTCTTGAATATCGGACACTGCGTCATCAATCTGCTCATCATGCTCGATCCGCTTCAATCGTTTCCGAAGGAGGAAGAGAGCCTGATTGGAGTAGTTCAGGGGATTTCCGATCTCGTGAATCACCCCGGCACTCAATTGCCCAAGAGAGGCCATCTTCTCTGACTGCATCAGCTGATCCTCTGCCTCATTCAATTCGTTCAGAGCATGAATCAACTCCCCTTTCTGAGCACGTAGCTTGATCTTCTGCTGGCGTGAGCGATCACGAACACCGAATTCCTGAAGCCGATATCGATGGTGCATGTAGCATCCGGATACAATTACGATTCCGGTCGCAGCAATGAAAATGCTGTTATTCACAAAGCTTGCTGCCACTTTGGTGTCCATGCCGCTCAAGACAGCTGGTGAAGTAGCTACCAAATACATCACAATGATGGTGATCGAGGCAAAGAAAGCCTCCTGATAGGTCCAGTGAAACACAAATCCCACCGCCACAATACACAGAGTCAGTCCCGCGTAATAAGGCGTCCCCGGATCCTGAGAGAACAGGATCATCAAGGAGATGAAAAAGGCGGGGATCAATGGCAGAGCCACAGTGAAAACCCGATAAAACTTCTTACCAAACTTCGATCGAATCACCGAGTACACCCCTACGGCGGACACGGTGCAGATCGCCCGCAATACAGCAAAGAGCTTAAAGTAATCCGGATAGGCAAAATAATCGAGAATCGAGAACGCCGGCACCAAAGTCGCGATCAAGAGGGTAATGAGGCGCTGATTACGCAAGGTTGCCCGGCGCTCCTCTCCCTGCATGAGCTTCCATGCGAAAGTGGAAAGATCGGTGCCGTTCGACGTATTACGCTGCTTGAAAAGGGACGTTATTGAACCCAGAGGCATTCCAGCAGGATACCATAGAAAACCAAATAATCTTAGTTATTATAGAAATTATTATATTTTCACTTTTCTACAATCGCATATACTTCCACTCCACCTCGGTCAATTTCAAGCACGTGGGGCGCATTTGGCACCGCTCGGGTGACTAACTCCCCAAACGCTGCCTCGCTTCGATAGATTAATTGCCAGTCCATCACCAAAGTCATCCATGACTTGATGGGGTTCTCCGTGGTGTAGTTACTCACGATCAGTTTGCCTCCCGGAGCCAGGAGTCCATGGAGGTAGGAAATCACCTTCACAATGAGTCGATCGGACAGGTAGTCAAACAGCCCAGTGCAATAGACGACGTCGTAATCAGAATCGGGACTGTAGCTCCCCTCACTCTGGGATCCAGCAACCCCACGGGAGCGGTTAGCCAGGTCGATGACCGAACTCTGGTGCATGGAGATCTCCACCCCGTCCGGAAGTGATCCCAGCGCACCATACTGCCGACGCGCTTCCTCTAGAGTGTCCTCGGAAAAATCGACCATCGTGAAGTCAACCTGACTGCCCTCTATTGGGTTCTCGATGTAGCGCTGCACTTCATAAGCAACACCACTGGCAATGCTGAGGATCTTTGCTTTCCGTCCCTCCTGACGACATTGCTCGATACTCAGGCGACTTTCGCGATAGAGCAAGTCGACCCGATAGCGATACGCATCAGCCGCGCCACAACCCAGAATCCATGAGTTGAACAGTCGATCATATAGAGAGTTCCCCTCAAGCGGATTCCCCAGAATCTGGCCGAGCATTCCGAAATCACCTGGCACACCAATCGGCTTCTCAACGACCCGGGCCAGAAATGGTGAGCACAGAGCCATCGGGAAAATCACTTTTCGGGCGAAGGCTTTTGCCGCCCTCATCCCCTCCGGAGAGGTGACTTTATTGGCCGAAGCTTCAAACTTTTTCATCACGGTCCAGAATGCTGGAGCGTATTTGAGCGAAATCGCCTCGAGGAAGTCCTGCTGAGGCTTCAACCGCTCCAACTCAGAGAGCCCGACTTCTTCGGATCCTTCGAAAATCAGGCACTCCTGCTGAACCGCTTTAAGGATTCCAGCAAGTTCATACGATGCCAGTCGAAACTCATCGGGAAGCTCAGACTGCTCCGTCTGGAGATCCCGAATCAGATCCCTCGGAACGAGGCTGACGCTTCGGCCTGTTCCACTACTACTACCCTCTGCTCCTGTCGGGACTTCTTCATCAACACTCCACATGCCAGGAATTACCACTTCAGCGTGTAGAAGGAGCGGAGAAAGCAATGTCGTTACCGCAACCACTCCCCGCCCCGACCATATCCGCTGCCGACCAAACGAAAATGAGAGATCGCTCAACTCACCGCCAGCTTCGATGGCCATTTCACGTGAGAACTCGACAACAACCGTGTCTGCGCTGAATCGGACAAGGGTACCGGATAGGGGAGCCCCACTCTGCCCGCATGCCTGAAAAGGCCTATCAGGCTTCAAACCCACACTCTTGATTCCACCGTCCACTTCCTCTGGAGTCTGGCGAGAACCTCCCACACCCGCGACCGGCTCCCTGACAAACCTGGCGTAGCTGGATCGGATCGCAGACGGGCCGGCCGGCTTGGTCAAAAATTCTGAAGCACCAGCTTCCATCGCCGCCTCAGCCAATTCAGCACTTCCGAAACCAGTTAGAAAAACGATGGGCAAATCAGGATAATCAGCTCGAATTTCCGCTAGTACCTCGATTCCATTTCTGACGGGCATCTGATAGTCCAGAAAGACCAAATCAATTCCTTCCAGATCAAGCGAATCGGGCTCGGGCGCCCCAAACTCGTGCAACACATTGGCACTACCCTGAAGGGACTTCTCAATCAACCGAATCACTGAGGGATCATCATCGATCACGAGAACCGTTTTGGTGCGCGTTCCTGGGCGAACTCCGGCCTTGGAGTATATCCCATGCGATAGCCCGAGGTTCTCGTCTGAAATATTTGATCTGGGGGGTGCTTCTGATTCAATCCTCATATGTGCGACCCAAATTTTAAATAAATCTTAAATAATATCAAGAGTTAAATGAATATTTTGTAATAATTAGCCGAATTCTAAAAACTTTTACAAATCTTCAGCCTGATTGCACACCATACCAGCAGTCGGGCGTAGCCCGCCGGATCAGGGATTACCCCAGTCTTGAAGTGCTCATCCACCTCGGATAGTCAAAGACCGATGAATTATCGGAAATCTGAACAGAACCCCTGAATCAGGGTCGATTTTCGGCGAGCAAGGTTCTAATGGGACGAAAGAGAGTCCCGTATCGGCTTAGCAAAAGCCGCGGCACCTTTACGCGTAAAGGTGCTTTCAGAAGCCATATTTCCACTTTGAAAATCGGACTCCTGTAAAATAATTCAAATCACTCTGACCAAAAAGGTAACTACACGCCCGACAGTTCCGGAAAAGTTTCGGACAGGTCTAACTCGTCAGAAGTTTCTTCCTGCAATTTCTGCAACTCCCGGAAGAGGCCCTGCGTCTTCTCGGGATTCTTCTTCGATATATCGCGCATCTCAAGCGGGTCTGCTTTGAGATCGAACAGCAGCGCTATAGGAACCTTAGGATAAACAATCAGTTTGAAGCCGTCTTTAGTGACGCTGCGCTGACTCTTCAAATACGCCCCATAGATCGCATCGTAGCCACTCGCCTCGCCTTTCATGACGGGCATCAGAGACTGAAACTGGACGTGGTCAGGAGCTTCGACTCCCCCAAGTTCCAACGACGTTCTCATGATGTCCTGAAGGTAAACCGGAGCATCCACTTCCCGGCCCTTATCAACACCCGGGCCAGTCACGATCAACGGCACCCGAACACTATGATCGAACAGATTCTGTTTTCCGATCAAACCATGATGCCCCACCGAAAGGCCGTGATCTGCGGAGTAAAAAATGTAGGTATTGTCCTTCTTTCCACTCGCCTCAAGAGCATCGAGAACACGGCCGATCTGCTCATCCATGTGAGTGATGATAGCGTAGTATTCCTGACGATGGACCTGCACCGCATACTTGGTCCGTGGAAACGGTGCCAACTTCTCGTCCCTAAGCCTGACGCTATTGTCGATTTCGTCCTTGTAGGGATATTCAGGCAGGAAATTCTCGGGAACTTCAATGCGATCAAGCGGGTAGCGATCGATATATTCCTTGGGAGCCTGCCGGGGATCATGCGGGGCGTTGAAGGCCACATACATGAAGAATGGATCCTCGGTCGCCTTCTCAGTGTCAATATAACCAATCGCGTCGTCAGCTACGATTTCGCTCCAGTGCTGCCCCCCTTCCCAGAACCCACCAAATGACTTGTCGAACGGGCTCCAGGTATCAGGCTGCCCCTGAATCGGACGGTTATACCCCTCTGGAGTCTGGCTGGGCATCCCTGGTCGGACGTGATGCGCCACATCAAATATCTTCTCTGCATCAGCTTTCACGTGCCACTTGCCGGTGAAATAGGTGGTGTATCCCCCCGACTTCATCAGTTGAGACCACATCAGATTCTCAGCCTGAAAGTCAGGAAGCTCTTCATGGACCAGCTTCTCCTTTCCAATATTCTCCGAAACCTTTTTGGCATCCCAGACAAAAGTCCCCGTATTGAGCATGTGCCGACTGGCCACACAAACGGCCCCGCTCCAACTCCCCATATTGTAGGCGTGAGTGAACGTGGTCCCCTCCTCGACAAGACGGTCAAGATTGGGTGTGTCAATATCAGTATAGCCATGCGCTCGAATCGTCTCGAAACACTGGTCATCTGCAAAAATAAACAGGATATTCGGCTTCTCTGCCTGAGCCGTTGAGCAAAGAGCCATGAGAGAGGTAAGAAGGATCAATCGCGATCTGAACATGGGAAATCAATATCCCCGTCCTGACGCTTTGTAAAGGATACCCGAATGACTCAAACACGCCCCACCTCAACGCTCTGATATCTCCTTGCCTCCCCCTTCCCACCTGTGCTATCAACCGGCTGACACATTCGTCGAATTCCAGGCCCCGAAACGTCGCTATCCCATGAGTAAACTCGATGACCTCCTAGAAAATTACCAGGCCGACCTCGAAACGGTGGGTGAGAAAGTGGATCTGAAATTTCTTCGCTCAGTCGCAATGGCGTGTGGCCCGGTCATCTACCGAAAGGACGCATCCTTCGTCGCGGTTTCCGGCAAAGGCGAATTGGAACACATTCGGCAGAACTTCCTAGTCGAAAAACTGGGTCTTAAAGACTCCGAGAAGCTGGATGCCGGAATAGGTGTGGTGAGGAAAAAGTATTCGAAGAAAATGAAGCACCGTGTCGTGTTTTACTACCTACTGACCAAGCACTTCAAAAAGAGTTCTGTGCTGATGGGGTGATCAATAGAAGTATTCAGAAGTCAGGGCTATCGCGCCGACTGTCCACCCGCATATCGTTTTGCGAGAGCGACGCTTTCCGGGTTCAACCGAGAAAGAGGAATCGCAAAACTGCGTCCGTCGCGCATCACGATTTTGACAGCATCTCCGCTCATTGAGTGAAACCGAGCTTCAATGTCTTTCCCGTCGGAACTCGTCCAGGTCACGTAGTCAGCAGCATTCTCGCTCCCACTTGAGGACCCCATTTTCTCGACCCATGGCTTCTCATCCTCTGCCGGGTTCTTTGCGTCGACCACCGCGCCCTGGCGGATCCACGATTCGATGACATCAATTTCGCTCTTAGGAATGGGCTCCGCCTTGCGCGGCATAAAATCGGTATGGCTCGATTCCAGCTTCAACCTTTCCAGGAAATTGCTCTCATCGGGATCACCCGGACGGATGATGTTAAACTTTCCTATCTGGTAGTCCCTAACTTCATCAAAATCATCCAGAGCGACGCTCCCTTTAACCTGATTTTCATTGCTGTGACACTTCCAGCAGCGCTCTTTCATGATGGGAAGCACATCGGTCACGTAGTCCACACTTTCTGCGCGGAGGGAAAAACCCAACATTACCATCACCAGCCCAACTATCCTCATCATCAGCGAATACCCCCTCACTCCGATTCCGTTACCCACGCTTCGATTTCATCATCAAGGAACAGGTCATCCAGCGCCTCCCTAGCCCATCCCTGCGAGGAGGACTGGCGGCGCAACAATCGAACGGCCAACACCTGAACGGGAGGCACATCACTCCAAACTGTCTGCGCCAGAAACCTCCACTGCTCACCAGCCTGAAAGCGCTTAGGCTCCGAAATCGCCGTTTTGCACTGCTCGCAAATCATGACACATCGCTCAAAGTCAGGCTCCTTCGGCTCGGGAGGAACTTCCAGAATGCTGAGCACCTCCCCTCCTCTTTCACAGAGTTCACACTTCGATTTGGCCCGCCGCGCCAAATCTTTACCCAACAGATTCAGCGCTGAAACGCGAGCTTCGTGAACTTCCTTACCCCGGGCCATGGCTTATCGCGTAACTTCAGGAATGGGAGCTCCCTCCGGGATATCCTCGCCTTCCCAGTTCACTTTCCCGTTTTCGTATATCAAAATCCTTGATGCACTCCCCGGGGCCGGAGGAAGATCAGAATCGGGAAGGAAGGAGCGATGCTCTGCGATGACGTCCGAATACTCCGGGTTACCAGCCAGATTGTTCCATTCATTTGGATCCTCGACCATGTTGTAGAGCTCTTCCGACCCGTCAGCATAGACGATGTAGCGCCAATTTTCCGACCTCACCCCATGATTACCCGCATTGTGTGTCGTAATGGCAGGACGATTTCGTTTGGTATCGGCATCCTTCAACTGAGGAATCAGCGACAATCCCTCCACCCCTTCGTTCGCGGGAAGTCCCGCCAACTCAGCCAGCGTAGGATAAATATCCAGCAATTCGGCGGGTTGCCCGCACACCTGCCCAGCCACTACTCCCGGACCGGCAAAGATGAGTGGCACCCGGGTTCCGTCATCCCACAGAGTGTTCTTTCCCGTGATCTCCTTTTCCCCGATATGCCAGCCATGATCGGACCACAGCACGATGATGGTGTTGTCTCGTAATCCATTTCGTTCAAGCGCGTCGATCACTCGCTTCACCTGACTGTCGACGAAACTGGTGCAGGCGAGATAGGACCTTGTCAGGTTAAGCCACTCGTTGCTGTCTTCCAAATACTCGAGGCGAGGCTCGGGCAGCTTCCAATGCATGTACCATGAAAATCTCGGGGTATCTTTGCGGTCATCCCGCTTAATCAGCGGCAATGCAGTAGACTCAGCCGGATGCAGGTCGAACCACTTCTGGGTCGCGTAACACGGGACATGAGGCAGGAAGAAGCCGCAGGCCATGAAAAACGGCTCATCCTCAGGCATGTTATCCAATTGCTCCTCCGTCCAGGACGCCACTAGCCAATCCCCCTTATCTTCATCATTGTGAGGAAAAGTGCCCCAATCGACCAGCTTGTGATTGGAAGGGGCGTCAGCCAGTCTCTCTTTTGGGAATGGCTTCCCACTCGCTCCGGGTCCCATATGATCCCACTCCCCTTCGGCGCGACCGTAGCCACCATGGTAGATCTTTCCCGCCGTGTAAGTTTTGTAACCGTTCCGCATCATAAACTGAGGGAGACTCTCCAGATCAGCCAACTCTGGCACCTCGCGAAACCACGGCTTCAACCCGTAAATCCCCGTTGTTCCAGGACGTTTTGAAAGCATCAAGCTGGTTCGCGAAGGATTGCACAATGGAGCCTGACAATGAGCATTAGTGAAGGCTGTCCCCGAAGCGGCCAACGCGTCAATATTAGGGGTCTTGGCATTTGGGTGTCCGCCCAGATATCCGATCCAATCATTCTGATCGTCGATCGCGATCATAAGAATATTGGGCTTGTCAGCAGCGCTGGAAACCACGGAGCACAGCAAGATCGATGCGAGTAAACAGGGTCTAATAAGAGACATAACAGGGTTGAATCGTTGACTTTTCACAGAGCACTCAGCCTAATAGGTCGAACCTCTGCATCAAGACCCGTTTCACGCTAAAGGCGTACCCGGCATGGCCACTTCATTCCGCACTCTCATCATTTTGTTGCTCGTCACTTCGGGGCTCGCCGATGATCCACCCACTGTAGCCACTTTCTCGATCGTTGCGGTCGATCAGCAGACGGGTGAGATCGGAGTCGCCGTACAATCTAAAATTGTTGGGGTCGGGGCAATCGTTCCGCTCGCCAAAGCCGGAGTCGGTGCTGTTGCCACTCAGGCATACGCTAATGTGGGCTACGGCCCACTGGGACTTCTAGCTTTGGAGTCCTCCCTCGACTCTGACCAAACCGTTGCCCTACTCACCCGGGATGATCCGCTCCGGGAATCCCGCCAAGTAGGCGTCGTAAGCGCATCCGGTTCCGCAGCCACGTTTACAGGCAAAGAATGCAGCGACTGGGCGGGAGGACTCACCGGGGAGAACTACGCCGTTCAAGGCAACATTCTGGCCGGGCCGGCCGTGGTCGAGAACATGGCCCGGGCATTTGAGGAGACGACCGGAGTTCTCGCCGAACGACTACTCGCGGCACTGGCCGCTGGGCAGGAAGCCGGGGGCGACCGCCGGGGCAGACAATCCGCCGCCCTGCTCATCGTTTGCACAGGCTGGGGCTACGCCGGCGTCAACGATCGGTTCCGCGATATTCGTGTCGATGATCACCCCGCTCCAATCGTCGAATTGAAGCGGGTCTATGAACTGCACCGGAAGCTCTTCCCCCGCCCCGAATAGAGCGACTCTATCATTGCGGTTACCAGCGCCCCTCATCTAGTCTATTCCCATGCTCGAGTTCTCCGACGCACCGTATCAATTCTTTGAGGCAAAACCATCGCGCCCTTTGATCTGGCTGGGACGAACCCTCAATCGGCATTTCGTAGTCCCCGGCTCCAACCATCTGATCAAGGAACTGATTGTCGAGGGTGATACGGAATCGCCCCGGAAGGCCATCAAAAATGGCGACCGGATCCTTTTTGTGATTAATCACCCGAGCCACAGCGATCCTCAAGTCGTGACAGAGGTTCACCGCCAGCTAGGTATCCCGTCCTGCTTCATGGCCGCCTACGACGTCTTTCTTCGAAGCCATTTCGCGGCTTGGTTCATGCAGAAGCTCGGCCATTTCTCCATCGATCGTGAGGGCAGCGATAGAAAGGCGATGGCAACTGCCATCAAAATTCTCACGAAAGGAGAGTATGCCCTCAACATCTTTCCCGAAGGAAACGTCTATCTCACCAATGACCGAGTCACTCCATTCCTCGACGGGACTGCGTTCATCGCGTTGAAGGCTCAAAAAGCGCTCAAAGACGCCCGGGTCAAAATCATCCCGATCAGCCTGAAATACACCCACCTCACTCTGCCTCGTGAAACAGTCACTCAACGCCTCCGGAAACTGGGGCAGGACAGCGGGCACTCATACAGCCCGGGTATTGACCCGCTCGGCGCCGTCATCGGTCTAGGTACTCACCTCATTTCCGATTTCCTCAAAAGCCATGGTTTTGATCGGGAAATCGGAAGCGACGAGGAAAATCTCTACGAAGAGTTGAGCGCCTTCACCCTCTTTCTCGTGACTGATCTGGAGAAATCGCTCGAGCTTCCCACACAGGACGACGCTCCTCTGGTCGCTCGAATTCGGAAGATTCGATCAACGCTCCATCAGATCAAGACAGATGGATCCACCCCTTCCCGGGACGATGTCGATCAACTGGCCGACAAAGCGATCCTGGCCTTCCGGATCAATGGCTATCTCACCCCCTACCTCACGGAAAATCCCACCGTTGATCGACTGGAGGAAACCGTTGAAAGAATCGCTGAAGACTTCTACTCCAAGGCCATGCCACGCACCGGCCCGAGGAAAGCCTACGCCCACCTCCATCCGCCGCTCGATGTCGCTGAGTATCTTGAAAACGCCGATGGTAAACTTCGGAATGCAGTCTCGGCCCTGACAGCCGATATGGAAAGCCGGGTTCAGGAAGGCATCACTCGCTTGAGTGAAGAAAATACAACGCCTGGAGGCACTCTGATCGAGGCACTCTGATCGAGGCACTCTGATCGAGGCTCTCCCCGAGGCTTAGTCATTTCCTCAAATACGCAAAAAGCCCCCTTAACTCGTTGTCACTCAATCCACTAATCAGAAGAGGTGGCATCATTGAGATGGGCGATGCCGCCAGCCCATCCATTTCGGAGCGGCTCAGAACGGAAATCTGACCGGCCGCGTCCTTCAAGGTCACTGTCAGCAGACTTTGCTCCATCATAAGACCGCTCACTTTCCGGCCGTCCTTCATCGATGCCACATAGTTAAGATATCCCTCTCTCAATTCCAAACTTGGATTCACCAGAGCCGGAATCCAGAAATCAAGGTTCTGACGCTCGTATCCCGTCAACTCGGGCCCGAGATCGCCCCCCTCTTCAAACAGTTGATGGCAGACCGCACACCTCGCAGCAAAGACCACCCTGCCTTGGGTTGGATCCCCTTCGCCTTCTTCCAGGATTTGCTTAATTCGCGCGGACTCGGCCACCAAATCTACCCCGCCCGCCCCTGCAGCAATTCCCGGCCAGTGCTTCTGAATTCTCGCATTGAGAGTCTCATCTGCATGCTGCTGCATCAGTTGCACGACATCAGCGGAAATGTCCCGTGCTTTGATCACATTCACATCCACCTGATCAAGCATCAATACAGCCCAGTCCAAACGACTGGCAAGAACCTGCTCGGCTGTATCGCGCACTCCATGCTCCGCCGGAAGACTTGAGCCATATCGACCAATGATGGACTGAGCCACCTTGGGATCACCGAATCTCGCCAGCGTTTGCAGAGCCACCCGCTTGAGCGCACTCTCCTGATCAAGTCCCAGCACTTTGGTCAACGGAGGGAGGGCTGAACGCTCGTCCAGGCGCCCCAGTTGACGAATCAACTCCGTGCGAAGGCCAATCGGCAGGGTGGCATCAAAGATCGCTTTTGAAGCCTCGCCGACAGCCGATTTGTCGCCACTCTGAAGTCGCACCACCAACCCGCTCTCTCCGAGGCGGCCCGCATAGGCCTCCAGCGCTTTGGAAAGACTGTTCGGGAGTTCAGGCAACGGATCCCCCTCAAAGGCGGACTGAAGAGCCTCCAGGAGAAGATCCCGGGCGTCATCATCCGGTGCCGAAGCAACCAGAGCGACACAGCTCTGGAAATTCAAGGGCCCACCCGCCATCGCATAGCGGCGCATCAGCCGCCCGGCCAGCACGTCACGAAACAGGGGCTCCCACCAGGCGCCCGGTTGATCGACCCACTGCTGAATCAACGCCCGCCCCGTCTCCGAATGGGCCTCCAAAGCCCACCAGATCATGAGTGGCTGATGCAGATCCTCCACGTCCTCACGGTGACGGGTTAACTGTGCAATCATTGGCAGGGCCACCGCGGAACTGAGCCGCTTAGCGGAGGCCGCCATCTGAACCCGGACCTGAACATCAGTCTCGACTTTGGCCTGTCCGACTAAAGCGTCGATCAGGCCGCCCTCAGCCACTCGTCGATCGCCGATCAATCGAATGACCCATCTCCGAATATGCTGATCAGGATGAGACATCCACTGTGTCAGCAGCTCGTCGGAGGTTGCTTTCAGCAAATTGAGAGCCCATAGAGCTTCGAGAGAAGCCTGCCCCTGATTCGCATTGACCAGATCCACCAGCTCAGAATTGATCTGCTGATCCCCACTCCAGCCTAACTCCAGCAGAGCTCGTCGCCGTACCTCTCGATTGGGGTGAACAAAGAGAGCCATCAGTTCTTGAGGAGACTTCGCTGCGATATCACCCAACTCATAGACAGGCTCGCTACCCGGTGGTTTCAACCGATACACTCGTCCGCTCGTCTTGTGCCAGTCATCCACGGGGCTTACGTGGCTGAGCCTGGTATCATACCAGTCCGCCATGTAAATGGCCCCATCCATCCCAACTCCCGCATAAACCGGTCGAAACCACCGGTCGCCGCTTTCCAGAATATTCTCCTCATCAACCGTTCGGTAGGTAGATCCCTCTCTTTCCAGTCGACTACTCCAAACCACATTTTGGAGGGAATTGGGAGCCACAATGCGACCGGCCAGTGGCTCCTTGAAGAGGCCCGACTCGTAGATCGTGAAGGCCTGGGCAAAACGCCTTTGGTCGCCCTCATGGTTCATGTGCTGAAAGTAGCCGAACGCGTAGGGATTTGTGAGAGGTCCGTGTTTTCCCCACGACTTCTTCCCGTAGCTGCCTTGCGGATAAAACATGCCGCGGGTCTTGCCATTGTTCGTCCCCGAGAAAACGTGCCCCTTCGCGTCAATCTCAAGGCTGAATGTGTTACCGCCCCCTTCAGCATATATTTCAAACTGCTCCGTCTCAGGGTGAAACCGCCAGATCATCTGCCCCTGCCATTCAACCAAATCCCCCGTTGCTGGATCGATCACTTTGCCGGTGGTGGTACTGCCGTCCGCTCCGTAAAGCCAGCCGTCCGGACCGAATTTCAAGCTATTCATAACCGAGTGAGTGTCTTCGATTCCAAACCCTGACAGCTTCACCAACGGATCAGTATCGGGCACATCATCGCCATCAGCGTCAGGATAGAACAGAAGATAGGGCGGGTTCGCCACCCAGATCCCACCCGCCCCGATCGCGACCGAAGTGGCAATATTGAGCCCAGTGACCACATCCTTCTTCAGGTCGAACTCCCCATCCCCGTTGCTGTCTTCAAAAACAGAGATCACATCCTTTCCGGGCGTTCCATGAGGAGGTGGCAGTGGCACCTTATCGAAACGAGCACGCAAGTGATTGTCGTATTCCACGATCTTAAGCCCTGCCGGAAACTGATACTGGCGGTATTGCACGACCCAGAGCCGCCCCCTCGAGTCCCAGTTCAGCGCCAGCGGCTGCTCAACCTCCGGTTCCGCGACCACCAGTTCAATCTCGACGCCGTCCCTCACCTCAAACCTCTCTACCGCGACCGAAGGCTCGGTGGGGTTTGATCCATCGGCCATAGCGCCTCGGCCCTTGAAGGTCTTGAGGACATCAGCAACCTGCTCATTCCCCGCAACGCTTTCAGGATTCTCGTCCGTTGCCCCTTCGGCCGGGATAGCAAATAGGCCCACCCAGAGTCCAAGACAAAACGACAGCCAGCACCCAAGCATACTGCTACCGACTTTGACTACCAGAAATTCAGCTCCCATGAGAATGCATCATGGCAGACTGGAATCTCATCAGGACACAAAAAAACCCGACGCGAACACGGTCGCATCGGGTTTTGAAATTTTACGTCTACGAGAACTAAAACGGAACTCGAACACCAGCGCGGACCAGAGCAAAGTCACCCAGGATAGCGCTATCGACAAAGTTGTATGAGAAGTCAGTGAAGAGACCCACACAACCCCAGCCTTCGTTGCGGAAATCAATACCACCACCCAAGCTCCAAAGGAACTCGTTCGAACCTGAAGCGACAAAACCGGCTCCACCCATGATGTAGGGAGCCACATTCGCGCAGCACTCACCACCGAGAGGAAAACGATAAACCAGATCGACCGTTCCCATCTGATTGGCAACGCCCGAACCATGAAGGATGTAGCTACCCTCAACACCCAGGTTGTGGCCGAAGAAATAGGCAAGCGATGCACCGCCACCCACACCATTTTTGAACAACGAACTGTCCGGAAAGTTACCGGTAACGAATCCACTGAACTCCCAGCCTGTGTCATAACAGGTGCTAGGGCTGGTAACGCGCTGCTCAACCATCGGTGACTTGGCACTCTGGTATCCGTCCTTGTCCCATCTCCAATCAGCCTGAGCTACGGAGCAAAACAAGATTGAGGCGGCGAAAAATACTGAAATTCCTTTCATAGTCATGGTCAAAATGGAGTTCTAGATTCGAATCCTACAGAGAAATCACGAGAGGACAAATCATTTTTCCACCCAAAATGAGCTATCATTGCCTGTCCTCCAGGTCTCGATCTGACAGCAACGGCAAGCCATTTGCCTCCTGTCACTCCTCCTGCCCGCTCTCATCCATCATGATCAACTCCGAGATCGTGACGAACTTATACCCCTGAGCCAGCAATCCATCCAGCGTCGCCGGCATCGCATCGACAGTCGGCTTGTGGAGGTCATGAACCAGCAGAATCCCCCCGGGACGGGCGCCATTGAGAAGACGGCTCGTCACGACAGACGCCCCCGGCCGCTTCCAATCTTCAGGGTCAACCGACCAGAGCACGGTGGGATATCCAAATTCCTTCAACATGTACTTTTTCTGATCCGAGGTGATGGCTCCTCCCGGAGGCCTCATCGAACGCGGAGCAACCCCCGTCTCCTTCAAGATCATGTCGTGGGCCGCAGCCAGCTCTTTGCGCAGCGCCTCTTCCGAGAACCGCGTCAGATTTCCATGACTGACCGTGTGATTGCCGATCTCGTGCCCCTCAGCAATCATTCTACGAAGCAAGTGGGGGTTGTGCTTCACCATATCTCCCACCACGTAAAAGGTCGCCTTAACCTTACGCTTCTTCAGCATATCGAGAAGACGCGGTGTATTCTCGACCTGCGGCCCATCATCAAAAGTGATGGCAATCACCTTCTCACTGGTCTTGATACTGAAATAGGTGTGATCAATGAGCTTGGTCCACCCAGGGATATTCACCTCAGGAACCGGCGGCGTAAAAGAGTCCCAACGGGGTGAGTCCAATCCAGCCGTCAACCGAATCAAGTTCCCGGAAGTGGCCGCAGGCAGAGGAGTCCCGGGTTCGATCAACATCGATGAAGGAATCTGACAAGAAGTCAGCACCAGCAACGGAGCAATAACCAGGGCCGCAGCAATGAGGCGGCTTTTAAACAAGCGGATTTCCATTCGAGAGAAACTGTTCAACGAGCACCGGGCAATTTCAAGAAGCAAACACAGATCAATCAATCTTCATTTATTCCCTGTTGAATGGTGGATGTGGACCGATTCTCCGCAGAGTCAGCCAAATTCAGACTAACTTGCCGGATAAAGTGGGGAGAGCTCAAACCTTGCCTCGTCCTGCCTCAAGCTCGCTTCTGCTCAGGCAGCCCTCGGTCTAAGTGATCTAAAGTGTTATGCCAGAGCAAGACTCCGCTGGTCTTCGGGCCAATTAATGGCGGACAGAGTGGGATTATCCGTTTCTCTCTCGGCTTACGCCGCTCGTTCAGACGGCTCTCTTCTCTCGCCGGGGGCTCGCTACGAGTCGAACTGCGTTCGAACCCGTTCCCCAAATTCAAAAGGCCCCAACCCCGCTTTGCTGGGGTTGGGGCCTTTTGATGGCGGACAGAGTGGGATTATCCGTTTCTCTCTCGGCTTACGCCGCTCGTTCGGACGGCTCTCTTCACTCGCCAGGGGCTCGCTACGAGTCGAACTGCGTTCGAACCCGTTCCCCAAATTCAAAAGGCCCCAACCCCGCTTTGCTGGGGTTGGGGCCTTTTGATGGCGGACAGAGTGGGATTCGAACCCACGGTAGGTTACCCTACACACGCTTTCCAAGCGTGCTCCTTAAACCACTCAGACATCTGTCCTTAAACCCTCGAATGGAAGGGATGCCTAAACTGGCTGAATATTCCGTATTCGCAAGGAAAAAGGTGGCCATTTAAGCCCGAAGCGGTTCGACAAAGACCTGCCCCGCCACCTGCACGCCCAGTTGGACGCGATCACTCTCTCCAATAGCAATTTCAAGCACACCTGCAGCGCGATCTGGATGAGTCAGCTGAAACTCCTGACCGATCGTGAGCCCTTTTTCATTTAACCATCCCAGCAAGGCGGAATCTTCATCGGAAACTCGAACGACTCGATAGCGCCCTTCCTCAACTTCCACGAGGGATGCGGCGTCGATCTCGGTGACCCTTCCTTCGCGATCCGGGATGGGATCTCCATGAGGATCATGAGTCGGCTCCCCCAGCATCTTATCGATCCGATCCAGCAGCCGGTCTGAAACGACATGCTCCAGAATCTCGGCCTCCTCGTGGACCTCGGACCAGTCCAGCTTCATCACCTGGACGAGAAATTGCTCGATCAGTCGATGACGCCGAACTACCAGAAGCGCCTCCAGCCTCCCCTCCGGCAGCAGCCGAAGGCCCCGCCTCGGTACGTAATCGACATAGCCTTGACTACTGAGCTGCCGCATCATCGTTGTCACAGTGCCCGGTGTCACCGTCAGCTCACGCGCAATCGCTCCCACCGTCGTGGATCCTCCATTCTGCTCCAGCCTCAGAATGCATTTCAGATAATTTTCTACAGTGCTCGACGGCATGATTGACGAGTCTACCCCTCTTTCTATGCCCCCTCAACTCTTTCATCTTGACTCATCAAGTAAATGTTCTTTCATAACTCAAGCACGTATGTGTATTGAAGCCCTCATTATGAATCCCTCACGCAATCTTTCCCTAATCTTCGCCTTTGCCTGCACGCTTCTGACGTCGTGCGGTCAAAAGCCCCCCCGCTCTGAAGAAACGTTCAGGGTGGCGGCTACGGTTGGAATGATCGCCGACATCGTCCGCGAAGTGGCTGGAGACCAAGCCGAAGTTGAGGGCATCATCGGGGAGGGCGTCGACCCCCACCTCTACAAACCCACCAGTACCGACGTCAAAACGCTGCAAGCGGCGGACGTGATCTTTTACAGCGGCTTGATGCTGGAAGGGAAAATGGGCGACGTCCTGATTCGGCTGGCGAGGTCGGGACAGCCCGTCTACGCGGTCACTGAAGAGATTCTGGACCAGTCGGATTACATCATCACCGATGAAGCCGAGCACTATGACCCGCATGTATGGATGGATGTTCAGGGCTGGATCCGGGCCGTCAAAGTCGTCGCCAAAGCGCTCGGCGAGTTTGATCCTGATAACGCCGCCGCCTATCTCGCCAATGCCGATGCCTACCTCGCTGAGTTAGAAGCGCTCGATACCTATGCCAGGGAGTCGATCTTAACCATCCCAGAGTCACAGCGCGTCCTCGTAACCGCGCACGATGCCTTCAACTACATGGCCCGCGCCTACGGACTGGAGGTCCGGGGCATTCAAGGAATCAGCACTGAGTCAGAGGCAGGCGTCAAAGACATCGAAGACCTCGTCTCTTTCCTTGCCGATAGACAGATACCGGCGGTGTTCGTGGAAAGTTCAGTCTCCGACAAAAACGTCCGGGCCCTCGCAGAAGGTGCGGCAGCGATCGGCCACAACGTGGTGGTCGGCGGCGAACTTTTCTCTGATGCGATGGGCCCGTCTAACACTTACACCGGCACCTATATTGGCATGATCGATCACAATGTGACGACTATCACGCGAGCTCTCGGGGGAAGCGCACCCGAGAGCGGCTTGAATGGGAAATTGCAGCCCTCAGCTCACGCTGAATAACACCCCACGACTGATGCACTCGGAGACCCTCAACACTCAGTCCAGCTTCCCCCCTCGCGATACGGAGCCGCGGCCGGAGCACCCGCCCGAAATCCCTCTAGCGATTCATGATCTCACGGTCGCCTATCACCGCAAGCCGGTTCTGTGGGACGTCGAGTTGAACATTCCCGAAGGAAAGCTCGTTGGCATAGTTGGTCCGAACGGCGCTGGTAAAAGCACGCTTCTGAAAGCGTGCCTGGATCTAGTGCCAAAGACCTCGGGTTGGGCTCATATCTACGGACAACCTTACCGCAAAGCCCGGCATCTCGTTGCTTACGTGCCTCAGCGCGAGAGCGTGGACTGGGATTTCCCGGTGAGCGCTCTCGATGTCGTGGCCATGGGCGCCTACCGTCGAATCGGCTGGTTCAAACGAATCACCAAAGCGGAGACTAAGCGTGCGGTTGAGGCACTGGATCAGGTCGGCATCGCCAATCTGGCTCACCGGCAGATCAGTCAACTTTCCGGAGGGCAACAGCAGCGCGTTTTTCTGGCCCGGGCATTGATGCAGGATGCCGAACTCTACCTCATGGACGAGCCATTCGCCGCCGTCGATGCCGCCACTGAACAAGCTATTGTCGCTCTGCTCAAACAGCTCAGTGAGAAAGGCAAAACCTGCCTCGTGGTGCATCACGATCTCGCCACGGTGACTGACTATTTCGACTGGCTCGTGTTGCTAAATATGCGAGTCGTCGCCTCGGGGCCCGCCGACGAGACCTTCACCCGCGAGAACCTGCAGAAGGCCTACGGAGGAAAACTGAACCTCCTTGAAAAGGCCGCTGAGGCACTGCGCCACTCCATTGAATAATGCCACTCTGGGCAGACATCATCGACGTGCTGCTTCTGCAGAACTACAACACTCGGCTCGTGGTGTTGAGCACGACCCTCCTCGGTATCGCCGCGGGGTTGGTTGGATCGTTTCTATTGCTCCGGAAGCGATCG
>CAXBHX010000058.1:0-31579 GCA_963975655.1 uncultured Verrucomicrobiales bacterium | reverse complement strand
CATCGATGGTAAATGCCCCCGCAATCACCGTAGGAGAGCTCCCCGTCAGATTTTCCAAAACTATCAAGGATCTGGACTTCGTAACGCTGCATTAAGTAGATGCCAGAGTTCGAGGAATGAGGAATCATGAATTCAATCTCCAACTCGATGTCGCCATACTCCTGGCGGCTAACTACGGCTGCCGACTTTCCTTCAGCGCCGTTGTAGAGGATTCCCTTTCCCGGCTTGACTCGCTTCCACTTCTTCGCGCTGGTGCTCCCAACAACATCTGAAGCGGTATCCCAACCGCCCAGCTGGCTCCACGCTTCCTTCATCATGAGGCTTTTGGCTTTGGGTTGATTCTCAGCGAAGCCCAAGCACGTCAGAAGTAGGAGGCAGAATATATAGAGGAATGTTTGCACACTAAAATTCGACCATGTAAGTGCGATGCTGTCAATCGGCTGCCTAGGCGTCCTCAGGCTATTGCCTAACAGTGAAATATAGCAAGCCAACGAGTGTAGGGGATTGCTCTGCTGGTCGTTAGCTGGTCCAGCCAAGCTCAGTGACGAGAGAAGTCATTGGAACATCGTGCGCATCAGGGGTCAGGGCAGTCAGTTGAACCGAGAAACATACGCCGGTAAGAACGGGGGAGGAATCGCTCTCCAGAGCCAGATTGAGATATCGATCGTAGTGGCCTCGACCTCGTCCGATTCGAGCCAAGTCAGAAGGATCGAATCCGACTCCGGGAATCAAGATGAGATCGGCAGTATCAGGGGAAACAATGGGACACTTGTCGGGCTGCGGCTCTCGAAACCCGAGTGGGCCCGGATGGATATCGTCCAAGTCCGTGACCTTGTGGAACGAAAGTCTGTCATCTACCCCCACACGGGAAAAGGCCCAGTGCTTGTTGACGTTCTGTTGAAAGAGTTCGGTAAGATCAGGCTCGCTGGCCATTGCTACGTAGCTGAAAATGGAGGAGGCCTCCCGGAAGATTGCCGAGTTCGATAGGTGTCTAACAATTGCCTGGGAGTGATCGGCTTTTGTTGCGTCCGCCAAATCTCCTACATGGGCAAAACACTCTCGGCGAATCAAGCGTTTATCCGTAGTCATTGGGTGAGATAGGTAGCTCCAGCCAGATTGTCTGGCCGCTCTGCACCTGCAGAATGATAGCTAAAAAGCGCCCCTGATACAGGAGGAATCTGAGCCAATTCAGAGATCGGGAAGAGGCTAGACTTTCGTGACCCTGAAGGGGGCAGGGCCAGTCCTTAGAAGAATAAGTCGGCTAGAGCCTCATCGGTGAGCTGGCCGGGATCGGCCACCGCCATGAGTTGGCCAAGGTATTCCACTTCCTCAAGCTCCAACGCGGGGTTGAATGCCTCTTCCAGAGCGATCTCTTGAGAAGAGACCGACCCGGGATTGTTGGCAGGGAAGAACAGAACCACGCCGGCAACCAGAGCGGCTGCCACGGAGGCACTGGCGGCACTGGTCCATACCGAACGAATACTCATGAAGTTCAGGATTCGAACTCCAAAGCTGGTATTCTCCATCAAGCGAACTTCACGCACAACATTGCGGGCGAAGAAAGGGCTTGGATCGACCGTTTTGGCACTCTCAAGGAGGTCCCAAACGGGATCGTTCTGTTCTGGATTTTCCATGGCAGACTTTGAAACCCCGGATTGTAGGCAGAGTTTCACAAAAATAGACAATTACAGCGGAGGAGCTTCAATAAAGCCTTCCAGCTGGCGAATTCGGGTGGGATGCCGCATTTTACGAAGCGCTTTCGCTTCAATTTGGCGGATTCGCTCCCGAGTCACTTGAAATTGCTTGCCCACTTCCTCAAGGGTCCGGCTGTAGCCGTCGATGAGGCCGAAACGCTGCTCCAACACCTCTCGCTCACGGGGCGTGAGGGTATCAAGGACGTCCTTGATACGATCCTTCAGCATCGACATAGAGGTCATGTCGCTGGGATCTTCGGCACCCTTGTCTTCGATAAAGTCTCCGAGGCTGGTCTCTTCACTGTCTCCGACAGGAGCTTGGAGAGAAATGGGCTGCTGAGCCATCTTGAGGACGGCCCGGACACGTTCGACTGGCAAATGGATCTCTTCTGCGATCTCGTCAGAAGTCGGTTCGCGACCGTATTCCTGCACAAGCTGCTTCTGCACGCGCATCAGCTTGTTGATCGTCTCGATCATGTGAACCGGAATTCGGATGGTTCGAGCTTGATCGGCGATCGATCGGGTGATGGCCTGACGAATCCACCAGGTGGCGTAAGTCGAAAACTTATAACCGCGGCGGTATTCAAACTTCTCCACCGCCTTCATCAGCCCCATGTTACCTTCCTGAATCAAGTCGAGAAAGGAGAGGCCCCGGTTGGTGTATTTCTTGGCGATCGAGATAACGAGACGCAGGTTGGCCTCCACCATCTCGTCTTTTGCTTTGCGTGCTTCGCTGACATGCCCTCGGAGGGTACTGGTCAGATCATCAAACTCCTGCTGCTCCATCCATACCTGCTTCTCAAAAGCAGTCCTGGCACGAGTCGCTTCGCTTTTGGCACTGCGATCTTTAGCTTTGGTGGCTTGCAGGCAAATGCTCTCCGACTGCCCGGCGAACTCCTCAGTTTGGGCAACGAGGTCTTCAGTGACCTTCTGCTTGAAGTAGAAACGGTTGTAGGTGCGAGACAGTGCAGAGTGGGATTTCGACCACTTCTCCTGCAGTCGCTTGGTCTTTGCCGCCGTTTTTGATGAGCGGAGCTCATTATAGAGTTTTGCTAATTCGTCACGGCCATTCTCGACCGCATCTCGAAGCTTCACTAGATTCTTTAAATAGCGGGACCGACTTTCGATCTTCTTGTCGACAATGAGTCTGTCAAACCGCTCATCACCGGACTCAAGACGTTGTGCCATCTCAAGGTAAGCATCCGGAATAAATCCAAAACGAGCTAGAATCTTACGGGTTTCGGTCTCCGCCTTCTCGATGCGCTTTGAAATCTCTACCTCTTGCTCTCTGGTCAAAAGGGGAACCTGCCCCATTTGCTTGAGATACATCCGGACAGGATCATCGAGGATATCGAGTCGCCCCTCTTTTTCAGCCGCCTTTTTAGGTGGAGCTTCCGTGGCGTCATCATCGTCATCCGATCCCGCCTTGAGATTGTCCACCTCTGCAGAGTCGATAATGCGAAATTTCATTCCGCGGAGGCGCTCAATCAGTTCCTCCATGAGCTCCAGATCGCTCTGGGTATCCGGAAGAGCCTCGTTAATGTCGTCGAAGGTCAGGTATTCCTGCTCTTTGGCCAAACGGATGAGATCCCGGACAATTGGCTTAAACTCCGGTGAATCGAGTGGAGACTTGGTAGTGGGGGCTGACTCAGCTTTAGCTTTTGCAGGCGCCTTTGCTTTCACTGGCGCCTTCGCTTTACCACGGGTCGGCTTTTTGGTCGCCGGCGATTTTTTGTTTGTTCGCTTGCTGACGGATTTGGTAGTCTTAGCAGGCGACTTGGAGTTTTTATTCGATTCGGCAGCCATACTTAAGCACTCTTAGAAGGAAGGGGGGAATTTAAGGAAATACCCCGCCGATTTGGGGCCGTTAACAATCGGTTAACTGTCCTCTGAGGTCAAGGAGTTGTTTGCTAAGCGCTTCGCGCCCTTCGGGAAGCAAATCTGGTGCTCCCATTTTTGCTTTCGTCACCGCAATTTGATTTTGGATGCTTTGCCGCTTCAGCGCATCAATGCAGTGCTGCCCCAACTCCAGTGTGATGGTTGCGCTGTCTTCAGCAATGATGTTTGAAACGCATCGCTGATCTGCTGGTGGCAGAGTGGCTATGAACGCGTTCACACTGGCATGGCTGGATGGGTCCAGAGCGGCCATCCAGATTGTGGTCAGCAGCTCAGTTTCGGTGAGGTTCTGAAAGAATTCGGGAATGGGGTTCGTGGTGATCTGATCCCGGGAAGGAGCATCCGTTAGAAGCGCTTTGCAGAGCAGGCGGATTGACCGATTGGTGATGGCTGTCGGTTCGCTTGATTGAGGGGCAGAAGCACCCCCTTGTGAATCATGTGCCGGCTCGGCATGAGTGGATCCTCGTTCACTTCGACGCTGATTGGCGGAATCCCTCTTCTGGCGGGTTTTCTCGAGACGTTCATGGGCGACCAGGGCATTGCGAACCAGTTTGCGGATTTCGTCCTCTCCAACGCCAAGCCGGACGGTGACCCGGCTGATCAGGGAATCTTGAAGCATCTTGTCCTCGATCAGCGCAATGTCATCGGCCAGATCCTTGGCGAAATTGAGCCGGTCCCTCAGGGTACCGTTGCTCAAGTGGCTGCCGCGGCGATCGATTTGAAAGTCGAAAAACTCCGGCGAATTGGTGAGAATCTCGCGAAGCGCTTCGCTGCCCTGGCTGCGGATCAGTGAGTCGGGGTCCTCTCCTTCCGGGAGGAGAGCGAGGCGTACGAGCACTCCGGAGGGTGCCAGGACCCGAAATGCTTTGCTGGCAGCGTTCAGGCCTGCGTTGTCGGAATCGAAACACAGCACGACTTCATCGGTGTTGCGCTTCAGAACGCGCGCATGATCGGTCGTGAAGGCGGTGCCTAGCGGCGCGACCACATTCTCTACGCCTGCTTCGAATGCTGCGATCAAGTCGAGCTGACCCTCACAAACGATGACCCGATTCTCACGGATGATGGCGCGTTTGCTTTTGTCAAAGCCGAAGAATGTCTTACTTTTATTAAAGAGAATCGTCTCTGGAGAATTGACGTACTTGCCGCCTTTCTGGTCAGGTGAAAGAACTCGCCCGCTGAAGGCGATGGGCTCTCCCATTTCATTGTTAACCGGAAACATGAGCCGGTTGCGGAAGAATGAGTAGGCTCCCTGGTTGGGCTTGTTTTCGTCTCTCCATTTGGCAAGGCCCCCATCGACGAGCTGGCCCACAGAGAAGCCTTCGGCGCGAGCCCAGTCCATGAACATGCGTTGGTCATTTGGGGCGTAGCCAAACTTCCAGTTTCGGGAGGTTTCCATGCCGATGCCACGAGCTTTCAGGTAGTCACGCGCAGGCTGGGCGTTCGGGTTTTTGAAGAGCAGCCGATTGAACCACTCTGTGGCTGCCTTCTGCATCCGCATGAGATCGCGGCGCCCACGCATTTTTGCCTCCTGTGCCGGATCAAACACCTCTTCCTGAATCACGATCCCAACACGGTCAGCGAGACGTTTAGCTGCCTCTGGGAAAGGCAGATTGTCATACATCATGATGAACTTGATAGCATCTCCGCCTGCCTGGCAGCCAAAGCAGTGAAAAATCTGCCGGTGCGGGTTGATGTTGAAACTAGGTGTCTTCTCGTTGTGAAACGGGCAAATCGCCAGAAAATTGACCCCCGCCCGTTTGACGGGGAAATAGCCTCCGATCAACTCGACGATATCTGTATCGTCGAGAATTTTCTGAATAGTTTCCTGGGAAATAATTGCCATGTACCACAAAGAGGAAAGACTCAACAGGGTTGAGTTCGACACTTAACCCTGTTGAGCCTGAGAGGCAATCCATCCTGCACGGTTCGGCGGGAAAAAATGGGGGCGAGATTTGCGTCAGGCCTTTTCGGAATCAGGATCTTCGCCGTAGGCGTATTCCCGGTCTTTGATGATACCCGGCTGAGGGATTGGGTATTTACCGTCAGAATCTGGCATCAAGGGGGAATCGGAATCCATCGTCAAATCCTTCACATTGGGCGCCATTGCGTAGGGGCTGTTGAGCATTTGATCGTAGGTCACCAACTGCCCCGTGTGCGCGGCCATACGTCCCAGCGAGGTGGTGACGCTCGCGGCGACACCGCGCTCGACTTCATTGTGATCCTTATTCTCGCGGATTGCCTCAAGCAAGACTTCCCACTCAATGTCGTAGGGATTGCCTTCAAGGCTCATCCCGCGGGCTCCAGTGGGGAAGGACCAAACCAGATTGTCCGGCTTGGCGCGCCAGTTCGTGTCGATATTCTGATCGCTGTAGATTCGAGAGCGGGCAGGCACGTGAGAGGAAGTCGAAATAACGGCCGATCCCTTGGTTCCGTGGGCATAGGCAGCGAACTCCTGATGACAACCTGGCATGTTGCGGCCTTCGTAGATCGCTTTGGTACCGTCCCTAAAGGTATACTCCACGCCGTAGCTGTCGAAGTTCTGATCGACTGCCTCCAGCATCTCGCCATTGCGCTCGATCATTTTGTAGTGACGGCCTCCGACGGCTTTGGCCTCAATCGGGAAATCGTTTTTGATCATGCACATCTCATCGATTCCATGGATAAAGAAGTCACTGAATGCTCCTCCGCTGAGCCAGAGAAAGCTGTGGAAATTCTTGATCTGATACATGAGCTCACTCATGTCGGTCTCGTTCTTAGGCGTGAAGCAAGAACCGATCGCGCCCTGCATGCGGTAGGATCGCATCAGTGTGATGTCACCGATGGCGCCATCGTCGATCCGCTTTTTCAATTCGTTGCGGGATTTGCAGTGGCGGCACATGAGCCCGACACCGACTTTTAGCCCTTTCTTTTTAGCCACTTCGTTGATCTCGAGGAGCTTGCGGGAGCCGTATCCATCAGCTGAGACGGGTTTCTCCATGAATACATTGAGCCCTTTCTCAACGGCATACTCGAACATCGGCCAGCGGAACGCGCAGGGTGTCGTAAGAATTGCGATGTCGCCGGGATTCATGGCGTCCATTGCCTTTTTATAGCCATCAAATCCAATGAAGCGTCTATCCTCGGGGACATCGATTCGATCTCCCAATGTGGGTTCTTTCAGAAGCACTTCATGAGAGCGATTCAGCTTGTCCTCGAACACGTCGGCCATGGCGTGGAGTTTGAGTGGCCCGAGCGTGCCGGAAACGGAGAGAGCGTTTTTGACCGCTCCAGTTCCTCGGCCACCACAGCCGATCAGGGCTAGTTTGACTTCATCATTGACCTGCGCATGCACGTGAGGAATGGAGACGCCGGCTAGAATCGAGGCTCCAGCTACTGTTTTAATGGCTGCTCGTCGCGAAGTGGTAGGGGATTGATCAGGCATGACGGTAATCTGCCGGATTTTGCCCGGGCAGTCAATTTCCCTCACTGCGTATACCGATTCCTCCCGCCGTTTCGAATGCTAGGGGAATCTCCTAGCGGTGGTCATAGATAAGATGCCTTGAATATTCCCTTTGAAGGGGGCTGGCTTACGGTGCAATATCACTGACGTTCTGTGTTGATCTGTGACCATGTCGCTCTGTCTGAAAGCTCTATCTGAAATGTACTATATTGGAGATTCGTTTACGATTTCCGGTAAGGGGTCCGTACTGTCAGTCGGTCGAGACGGCGGCAACGATCTTAGTATCGATCATTCGTCAGTATCTTCCCGGCATGCGAAGATCGAAGTGAACAAAGGCGAAGACATTTGTCTGGTCGACTGTGACTCCAGTAATGGAACTTTTGTTAACGGCGTCCGGATTGATCGGGAGCAAATTAAAGCGGGTGACCTTGTCAAATTTGCTTATGCCGAATTCCGGGTCGAGACCGCTAGTGTCTCCAATGGGAGCGATTCGAGTGAGGTCCAGGATATCAGCGATGCCGAGATTCAGTTGGCTATCGTTAGGAAAGAACTCGCCGATATGCGGGCTGAGGCAGGCCGAAAAGACAGGGACCTTCAGAAGTATCAATTGAATCAAACTGATGCTGAGGCAAGGGCGTCCGAGCAGAAGAAGGAACTGAGTGCGGCCGGGGATCATGAGATCGGATTAAAAAGTGATCTGAAAAATGCCCAGGATCGGGAGCTCGCGTTGAAAGATGATTTGAAGAGCGCGCAGGCTCGGGAGCTCGCGCTGAACGACGACTTGAATCACGCGCAGGACCGGGAGCTGAGGCTCAATGACGAGTTAAAGAACGCTCAGGACCGGGAGACCGGGTTGAAACGGGACCTGGGAGAAGCGGGTGATCGAGAGGAAGGGCTGAAGGGTGATCTCAAAAGCGCCCGGGACATCGAACTGGGACTCGAAGGAAAGATGGCGACCCTCGGGTACGAACTGTCTCAGCGGGAGGAGTCAATTCGTCAGTGGGAGCAGCAGATTGGTGAGGTGAGTGCAGTGCGAGATCAGTGGCAGGAAGCCCATGCTGTCCTGGAGAT
Organism: uncultured Verrucomicrobiales bacterium; assembly: GCA_963975655.1. GTDB lineage: Bacteria > Verrucomicrobiota > Verrucomicrobiia > Verrucomicrobiales > DEV007 > Arctic95D-9. Next base: position 23,479 of record CAXBHX010000058.1, on the reverse strand, counting down.
GACTCTCGAAAATCGGGATGAAGCGTTGCGCCAAGGGGAGGCGAGCGTGGCCGAGGCGAGGGGCAGTTTCAATTCCATCGTGGAACGGCTGGTTAGCCTGACCGATCTATTATTGGCCGACTGGAAGCAGTGGATACCTGCAGAATTGAAAGAAGAGGCGGGCGCGAGTTCTGCAGAAGATACGGCATTCTGTCGAGTCGAAACAGTCAGAGCTCATATTCGGGGGCAGCTTGATTTGATCGAGCCCATCTGGAACGAGTTTGGACAGAACGTTCAGGACGAACTGCGAGCGCGTTGCGATCGGTTGCAGGAAGAACGGGATCAGCTTTCGGAGCAGATATCAGAGCAAAAGAAGGAGCAAGCTTCCCTGGGGAAAGACCTCACACGCTTGCGGAAGGAAGTCGACGGTGAAGTTCGCCGTGCTCAGGGACTGAGCCGAAAAGGAACTGAAATCGAAATTCCCGAGCGCTTCGAATCCATGGTTATTGCCCGTGATGAGGAGCAACAGATTTACCGTGATTTGATCGATCGAGTCGAGTTTCTCGATAAGCTCCTCGACGGGTATCGCCGATCACGCAAGTTGCGCGAAGTGGTGGTGGAGCTTGAGGAGTTCAGGGAGCGCCTCAGTGTTGTTCTCGACGACCATGGTGTGGTGGCTTTTGAAATTGAGATAGGGACGATGCTAACTCCGAAGCATCGCAAAGAAGTTAGGATTCTGGCGAAGAAAGGCTGGGGAACCAAGGAGCATGGCGAGAAGTCCTTTCAGCCCGGTGAAATAACGAAGATTGTGAGGCAGGGGTACCGTGCCGGCGAAGGCGAGGGAGCAGTGATTCTGCGAAAAGTTGAGGTGTTAATTCGTGAGGCAGAGGGTTAATTAGGGGAGGATGTCCCAATTTCGCAAAATTCTGGCAGCGATGCTGCTGGTCTGCTCGGGTCTGGTCAGTTGCTTCTCTGCGGATGAGGAGCCTGATGCTGGAACCCGATGGGTTTGCGTTTATGGATGGCTTCAGATCGGAGAGCGCCTTGCTGGTGCCGACCAGTGGCCCCTCGCACTGGGGAGTTATATTGAGGCTCACCGACAGTTGGACGAACTGGCCAAAGACCAACCGGAGTTTGAGCCGGAGATAGTGTCATACCGGCTTCTGTGGCTTGAGGAGGAGATCGGGAAAACCCAGGATCGGCTCGACAGTGGTGAGCATGACATCATGATGAAGTATCTGGATTTCATCGAATCGTTCGAGTTGGGACAGTCACAACGGTTTAACAACGATTTCAAAACTGCTCTCGCCACTCTGGATATTGCCAAGACTCTGTTGGACGAAATTATAGCAAAGAAGCCAGATGAATTTCGTCACGCGATGGCGGTTCAATATGACTTGCTGCTGGATAGTATCATCTGGCTGAATTCTCAGATTAACTTTAAAGAACGGAGTCGATCCTCCAGTTTCGTTAACGACACCAGCGACTTGGGTACCACGGAATTCATACGAGAGAGCGACCTTCCTGTGTCCTACGGCGGGGCGATGGCATCGGGCGCTTTGTTCCCAGAGTCATTGATAGAGGCTGTTGCCGCAAGCTACAATGCCGATAGCCCTGTCGGAGTCACCCCGCCTGCCGAAGACAAGGTGGGCCGCGATCAACCTCGCCCGGTTACAGTGCCCAGCTTCCGAATGAGCAGTAAGGAAAACTCAGTCAAGCCGGGCAGCGAGCCGCCTGGGGATCAGTAAAAGGCACCAGCTCGTGGTGCCGTGAAACTAGAAGTCCCGGAAGGGGCCCCGAGGCTCGGCGTTATCCATCTCAGTCAGCCAGTCTGCGAAGGCTTGTTTCATTTCGGCGAGCTTGTCAGGATCGCTCTGCGAGAGATCTTTCGACTCTCCAATGTCTTCGGCCAGATTGAATAGGCCACCTTTTCCGTCCTCCATATCAACCCATTTCCAATTTCCAACGCGGGCTCCTTTCATGTCCTTTCGTTTCCAAAACATAGCGTTGCGGGGGGAAGGGGACTCGCCTTTCAATGTCGGCCACCAGTTGTAGCCGTCGAATACGATATCACCCGGGAGATCCTGGCCGGATGCCTGCGCGAAGCTGGGGACGAGCTCCATACTGGTGAGAAAAGCGTCGTTCACGGCACCGGCAGGTACTCCTCCATGCGTCCACCGTACGAGGCAGGGGACACGGATGCCCCCTTCCCAGGTCTGGGCTTTGTGGCCGTAAAGGGGCGAGTTGTCAGCCCCGCCTGAGCCACCATTATCACTGAAAAAGATGACGATGGTGTTGTCGGCAATGCCCTTTTCATCGAGAATTGTGAGCATTTTCCCAATGGCGTCATCCATGCAGGTGACGGCAGCCCGATAGTCTCGCTGCCGTGCTACTTTTGAGGTGACTGTGGCCGGCCCACCGTATTTGTATTTCTCCACTTGATCGAACTCCTGGGCGACTGCTGGATACATCTTCTTATATTCCTCCGGAGCTTGAACAGTTGTTCTGATTTCTGGCTCAAGGGCGGAGGAGCCATGAGGTGCATTGAATGGGACGTAGAGGAAGAATGGCTCTTTGGCGGCGTGGGTCTCAAGAAATCGAACCGCCTCCTGTTCGAAGAGCTTGGTGCAGTAGGTGCCTTTGTCAGACTCTGTTTTCTCGAGGTTTCGGTACATGCTGGGTACACCGTATCGTTCGTGGGTGTAGTAATCGACGCCGGTGTTCACGAATCCGTAGAAGTCATCAAATCCTCGTGAAGTTGGGAGGAACCTTTTCAAAGTACCCAGATCCCACTTGCCAAAAATGCCGCTGATGTAGTTCGATGGGAGGAGGTCGGGGATGAACTTCTCTTTGAGATCCATTCCGCCGATTCGTTCAAACGACACATCGTACTCGGAAGGCTTGTATTTCTTCCCGTAATCAGGGGCTTCGTTTCGGATCATGTCGTAGATGCCATTGCGCTGCGGGTAGCGACCGGTCAGGAGCGCTGCCCGGCTGGGAGTGCAGGCGGGCCAGGCGACGTAGAAATCCGTGAGGCGGGTTCCTTCTGCTGCAAGACGGTCCAGGTTGGGGGTGATGATGCCATTACCCAGAAGGCCGAGATCGTTGTACCCCTGATCATCGGAGACAATCAGTAGAATGTTAGGCTGATCACCGGCAGCGCAGACTGGTGGTGAGTTTAGAAAGAGGAAAAGTGGGAGGAATGATATCAGGAGTTTCATGGTGCAGTATCTTCAGAATTTGCGGGTTCAGCGATGGCGAGGATTCCGGCGAACCAGTTGCTCTCTCGAATAGACGCTGTTTTGCCTCGGATGTATATGTTAGAGATGGCGCCATCGAGATAGAGAGCGTTGGGGCAATTGAGTCTATCGCGAAACAATTCGGCGAAGCGATAGAGGTTGCTGCGCCCGGCGGGTTCGTTCGGGGCCAGTGCCGAACAGACTAGTATCACTTTACCGTCGGCTGAGATTCCGGCTCCATTGCGAGATCGCTCGCTAGTGGAGTCGGGTTCGAGGACGGGGTGGATTTTTCCCGCCGCGACGAGCAAGGGGCCCGACTGGGTGGCGAGGCGAGGCTTTTCGTCGGAGTTGGCGTACCGGGTCGACTCGAAAATATCGGCAGTCCCATCCTGACGAACGAAGAAAACTCCGTTTGGCTTCAAAAAGAAGTTGGGGGTGAACTGGCCCTCACGCTCTTTGATGAAATTTTTGAGGTTGAGTGGTGAGATCACTTTTCCCTCTGAGATATGCAGTCCGGTGGGAATGAAGGTGCCCTCAAAAATTCCCGCGTTCATTGCGAACTTCAGCCGCCGGCCATCGCTCTTGATGCGCTGTTCAAGAGCAGGGAAGGTATTAGGTTTACCCTCTTCGGTACCGAGGAAAATTTCGAGTTTCTCAGTCTTTGGATCGACTTCGTAAACCCAGAATGACTTGCCGCGATAGGTGATTTGTTCCGCGCTATCACCCAATTGCGGCATGAGGGCAATCAGGGCGAAACATAACAAAGTCAGAAGGCGAAACATGCTGCCATCAATGCAGCATAATCACGGCAGGTCTGTCAATGCCTCGGACTGCGATCAGGGGACGAGTTCCCGTACTGCCTCAAGATAATCAGCGAGGGAGTCTGACTGTTTCAAAGAAAGTGATTGCTCAAGCTGCTCGACGGCGGCGTTGAATTCGCGCTCGGAGACCAGCAGTTTTCCATGCGCGAGATGGGCTGCTGCGGCATGCTCGGGAATGAGTTCGGCTCTTTCCAGCAGCATCTCCGATTCTTCGCGTGATCCATCTTCTTCCTTGAATCGAGCCAGGAGAATGAGAGCAAGACCGTCAAGAGGCTCCTGATCGAGCCAGTCCGCAACGAGCTGTGCCCCGGCCGCGGCATCTCCGATCTCCAATTCAATGAGTGCTTGCTGGCGGTGAAAGCGGGAGAGGATCTTCCGGTCGGTCGATTCGGAAGTGAGCTGAGGTTGCAGGGATTCCGACTCAGCGATTAGATCTGCCAAGCTGGCACCAAGGTCCCATTCGCTGAAATTTGTCAGCAATTCAAGGGCTTCGACGGCTCGGCTCAACGAAACGGGTTCTGGCTGCGTCAGGGCGACCTGATAGCGCTCCAGTGCGAGTTCAGGAAGTGAATTCTGGAGGTAGAGGTGGCCCAGTGACAGAGTGGCTTCGGGAGTGATTTCATGGGTGCGATGCCCCATTTCCAGATTGGCAATCGCATCGACGGGTTGGTTCAGGGCAATCCAGTTGTCCGCCTGCACCAGCCAGATATTCAGATCTGAAGGATCATCGTCGATAAGCTGTTGAAGGATTGAAGCGGCCTCACGCGGGCGTTCCAGTGCTTGCAGTGCCTGAGCTTCACCAATCTTCCATTGCCGTTCGGACGGTTGAGTTAAGGCGGCGAGCCGATAGGCGTCCAGCGAGGCTTGGTGATGTTCCTGAACAGCGTGGCAATAGCCTAGTAGGCCCATGGTGATGGATTCGCGGGACCCTAACTCAAGAGCGCGGGAGAGATGCTTGATCGCATTCTCAATGTCTTCCTGTTGAACGAACACAATCGCGAGATTGCGATGGGCATCACGGAAGTTGGGAAACAATTCGATGGCCTCCAAAAAGTGGGTCTTCGCTGACTCATGGTCACCTTCCTCAAACTCGAAAGTAGCGAGAGAGAAGAGCAGGGCAGGGCTTTCATCGAGAATCGAGGAGCTGGCAAGACTCTTAATTGCCCCTTCGCGATTGTCGGCCGCGACTTGTTGGGAGGCCTCGTCGAGGTAAGATTCCTCATCGACCGTGATGCGCGGCTCAATTCGGGAGTCAATTCCGAAACTGCCTGTCACCGTGCGGCGAAACAGTGAACTCTTCCAGAGTGGGTCGATCGGCAGTGGCTGCTGAGTTCCCTCCGGTTCAGCCCGGGCAACGGTCGCAGCAAGCAAGGCTAGAAATATAGAAATCCGAATCATGGACGAAGAATGAGGGGCCACCTAAACAGTGCGGAGACAGCGCGACCATCCTTTTTCGGAGGAGTGAATCGGGACCCGGATGCAAAGAGCTTGGCCATTTCGGTGAACTCAGGGTGACTGCTTTCGAGCACGCTTTGAATCTTAACCCTGCCCGCGGAACTGATGATCACTTCCAGCGTGACTTTCCCCTCGTCGACGCCCCTGAGCAGTTGAGATTTCGGGTAGGATACAGTGGGCCGGGTCAAGAGGCGGGGCTGAGCGTCGAGATTGCTCGACGCAAAAATCATATGCTCCCGGGGCTGGTCGTTCTGCGGTGCGAAGTCCGCCATGTCGAGCCTGAGTTGGACCTCGCGGTTGGGCGTCGCCTGAATCGGTGGAGCGACTGAATCGAAATCGATGTCCAGCTTGGGAAGGTCCGGGGTCGGCGCTGTTGGCGGGGGTTGTTCTACGTCCACCGGGGGAGGAGGCGCAGGTAGACTCACCGGAGCAGCGGTTTCAAGTGATCGGAGTGTCAGGACTGGTGCAAGGGAAGCTCGTGTCAGTCGCGCGGCGGCGAGGAATAGAATCAGGCCAAGAGTCAGCGCGATGGCTAGAGCGACACGAGCCACAAGACCGAAGGGGATGGAACGGGAATCAGTCATCGATAGTAGAAACAAAGACCCGTTTGGCGCCTGCGAGTTTGGCCTCGTCAAGCACCTGGATGGTAGACTCCGTCGGCGTGTCGCGATCGGCTTGAATAATGACTGGCATTTCCTCCTGACGGATCAGGCGACTGATCGTGGACCTGACTCCTGCGACTCCGATTTCACGGCCTCCGTAGAAGACCTGGCCGCCCGGGGTGACCCCGATGAGGATGCTGTTTCGCTCGAGATCCTGTTGGGTCGCAGCACGCGGCTTGTTGATTTCGACTCCGGTTTCCTCAACAAAGACCGTGGTGACGATAAAGAAGATGAGTAGAATAAAGACCACGTCGATGAGCGGCGAGATGTTGATCTCGCTGGTGGACTCGGTGGTGGGTTCACCGAAACGCTGGAATCGTCGTGCCATGAAGAAAATAAAGGATCGTGTCAGCTATTGGCCTGTTGAAGGAGTTGAGATTCCAATTGGCGGAACTTGAGAGCAAGGTCTTCGTGGCGGCTTCTGAGCCAGGCACAGACGATGTAAGTAGGCACTCCGATGATCAGCCCGGTCTGGGTGGTGATGAGTGCCTGAGAAATCCCCTCGGAGATGATGTCGATTGGAGCGTTGGCTGAAGCGGTCGACATGCCTCTAAAGGTGGTGAACATCCCGGATACGGTGCCGAGTAATCCGATCAAGGGAGCCGCTCCGATCATGATAAATGCAAAAGGAAAACGTCGGTCAGATTTGGCGAAAAGGCGCTGGCCGATCTCCTGCAGGTGTCGACCGAGATCTTCTGAGTCGCGGAGTTGGATGCGAAGGCGATTACGTATTTCTTCTATACCACTTCCTCCTTTCAACAGAGTCAGCCATTCGCGAGATGGCAAAATGGGGGCATCAGGCAAGCGCATCGAGTGCCAGAGTGAGAGCAGGGAATAGGCAATCCCGAACGCCAGAATGATCAGAGCGTGAAAGACCCATCCGCCCTCAGTGGCGAGTGACTGTGCTTCAGTCAGTATCTGGTCAATCAGGTTCATGTTGATTTGGCGGCCTTGCCGTTACCTGTTTCAATACCGTTGAGGAAAGCAAGGCTGGTCATCTCCATGGAGGATTTGATGCCCTGCACTTTTCTCGAAAGCAGCGCATGGAGGATGAGTGCTGGAATCGCAACAATCAGACCGAACTCAGTCGTCACGAGGGCTTCAGAAATTCCGGAGGCGAGCGATTTGGCGTCGCCGGTTCCAAAAATGTTAATGAGGCGAAAAGTCTCAATCATACCGGTGACTGTTCCCAGTAGTCCGAGCAGGGGCGCCGTGGCCGAAGCGATGGCGACGAGCGGTAGCCCCCGATTCAAAGCAGGGAGTGCTTCTAAGAATCTCTCGTAGAGTGATTCTTCGAGATCGTCGCGACCCGAATCCGGGGAATGGCTCAGTATCTCGATCCCCGTCGTCAGTATGTTTCTGGCAGGGTGTCGAATTGAACTCGCGATCGATTTTGCGGCCTCGAAATCGCCTTTGCCAACAGAGTCGATTACACTTTGCACCACGGAGGGGCGGAACTCGCGAATTTTGAGTAACTGAAGCCACTTGGTCAGCGCGGCGAACAGGGCAATGGCAGCGAGAATGAGGATGGGGTAGATCCAGAAGCCTCCCTGCTTGATGTGCTCAATAATGGAATCGCCTGAGCGAGTCAGGGCGACGGCAGTTCCCAGAGTAGGGTCAAAGGAAGGTGTCGCGCTTTCTCCCTCTAATAATAGCCCTATGATGGCTGGGCTGGCAGTCCCGGCGACGATGCGGGGGCGGAGATCATTCCCCGCTGAGATCAGGCCGGAAGTCTGTTTGTCATCCGAGCGGAACCAGCTGACCGGCCCAGCTTCTGCAAAGTGTCCTGAGATCAAGACTCCATCTTCATTGAGCGCCTCGCCAGAAACTGTGACTATCTTCCCAGATTGATGAAGTTGAGCGACCGCCTTGTCGACAAGAGCGATACGGGAATCGAGATCTTGCTGAATAAGAAGTTCACGCTCGGACTCGATGCGGGCGAGACTCTGGGTGGCTTCGTAGGTCTTACGGAAATCGAGGAGCAGGCCTTCGAGATATTGGCGTTCCTCTCGCCACGACTTCAATTTGTTTTCTGACTGTGTCGATTCTGCTTCGGCCGCCTCCCGACTGATACGAGCGATGTCGGCCTGACGACGGGCCTCCCGAAGTTCGGCTGCGATTCGATTGGCTTCTTTGGCGACGGCGGGTTTCTCGGAGGCGATTTGCTGCTGCAGTTCTGCCAGTTCGTCGAGAGCTTCTCGAAGATCCTTCTGCACGGAAGCCGAGGCCTCTTCGTAGCGTGCCGCCGGTTTCTCGAGTGCCTCCTCCTGAGCGGGGAGCAGCGTGGTTGCCGCGAGGACGGTTAGAATGAAAGGGACCCGTTTCATTACTTGGTAGCGGGGGCGGCTTCAGGTTGGGCCCCAACCCCTGAATTCAGCAGGGGAAGCGTGACAAATGCAGGGGTGGCCTGTCGGGTTTGAATCGCAATGGTCTGACGCACCGCAGTGGCGATCGCCGGTTCTTCACTCCAGATCCAGCCCGTAGAGCCGGGAACTCCGTAGCCGCTGTATTTTCCGGTTTGGTCCACATACCAGGCTTGAGTCAGGCCGAGGTAAAGGATTTCGACTTCGCGATCCTCACCATCGATGGAGCGAATGTCAGCATCGAGAGTGATCGTGTTTTGAAAATTCAAGTAGGCCTGCATCACCAGCAGCACATCACGAGTGCGATGTTGGAGCGAACGCTCGGGATCCGGAGTTTCGAGGCGGACGACGGCTTCCTCGACTTTGGCTCTGAGTGTCATAGGGAAGAGTGGGATCAAGGGGCGAAGCTTGGCCTCAAGAGTTGAAATGTGGCGCTCCAAGTCTCTCCTCCACTCTTTGAGACTATTTTCTTCGTCAGCGTACTGCTTTCTCAGCTCGTCGATTTTCTCAATTCGATCGCCTGCGGCCTGAGTGAATTCACCGAGTTGCTCGATCTCCCGCTGGCGTACCTCACTCAGGTCAAAGAGGGTCTCCTGCTCTGTTGTCCAGGTAGCCCTTTCCCGGCTGATGAGTTGTTTGGTTTGCACCCATTCCTTCAGCGCTGTTTGCACTTCTCTAGCGGAAGGGGCGTTGTCGCGGCTATCCCCCGCGGTCTCATTCTCTTGTCCCAAAGTCAGGCTCGCCGTGGCCAGGACTGCGAGTGAACAGTTGAGAAATTTGAATGAGATGGTCATGCGTTCCTTAAATCGAAAGTGCCCCGTTTTGATCTCTGAAAAGAAGGGATCCCAGCTCCTCAGAAGATCAAACGAGGCGAGATGCCTACTCTATTTGAGCGGCTATTTAGCTACGATAGACTTTCCTCCGAAAATATCACTGGGTTCCCAAAGAATTTCCATTCCGATATAGAATTCCCGAGGGGCATTGACTCGTGGGCCTTCCGGAATTCGGCTGGTAATCATGACCTCTTCAAACAGATTGTGGACGCCGCCGATCAATTTGATCCGATTGTTGATGTGGTAGTAGCCTGCAAGATCGAAGAGGACGCCACCATCGACTAGTCCCTGACGGGATGAATCAATCGGAACAGGGGAGTTGAGCGCCGTTCCAAATGAGTCGCTGATGTAGGATGCTGCGAAATCAACGCCCCAAATTTCAGTTTCGAGACCGATGCCAGCTGCGACCTTCCATTCGGGAATGTAAGGCATGCTGGCCCCGGCAATACCCGGGCCGCCGTTACCGTCTCCGAAGATATCTTCGCCGCCGCCGGCGCTGAGAGCCTGGTCAAGGGTGGCATCGGTCCAGGTTGTGCTCAGATACATAGGCAGACGAACGGTTCGATCCTGCCAGGGGTCGTAGCTCACAAGCGCTTCTACGCCTTTGACCGTTCCGGTTCCGGCATTCTGGGTCGCTCCCTGGCCGAGTCCTGCTGAGGTGCTGATGATATTGTCAAAGTTGGTGTAGAATCCGACGAGTTCACCGTTGAGATTGCCGCTGCGATGGCGGTACCCGAATTCGTAGTTAACGCTGCGCTCTAGGTCAACGTTGCTGCGGAGGATGGATCGGGGCGAAGGAACTGAGACACCTTGGTGAACTCCTCCAAAGACGGAGCTCTGCTCGTCGAAGTCGAAGTTGGCTCCGATACCGGCCACCCACCAGTCGATCTCGCCGTTGCGGATAGCGGTGGGTGTATTGGTCGCGTTGGCCGCGAAGTCCGTGTTGTGAAGCTCAACCCGCTCGTGGCGAACACCAGGAGTTAAAGTCAGTTGGCCGGCTTCGATGGTATCCTGAAGCCAGAATGCAGTAGCGTTGGATTCCTGGAGACGATTGCCGCCCGAGCCGGGCCCGAGGTCGTTGATCACAGGTGTTGATCCGCCAATCACCACATTCGTGTTCTCCTGAAAGCGGCGGGCATTGTCTTTGTGCTCCCTGACACCGAAGCTGAATGTGTGATCTGCCGCGGCCGTTTCAACGTTCCAGTCACCGGAGAACTGAACTCCGTAGGACTCATATTTTCGGGCATTGTGACGATAGCCGAGAGTTCCCGGAGCACGCCCCTGGAGTGTCGCCAGATCGGCTGGACTACCCATAGGGCTCAGCGTTCTGTGAAGTGCTGAACCATTGACCTTACGAATCTTGAACCAGTCCCGCTCGAACTGATTGTAGTAACCTGCGACTTGAATGTTGAGGTCATCGTTCACCTCGATGCTGTGCTTCAAGTATGTGCGGTTCTGCTCGGTCTCCATGTTGTCGAGGTAGGACCCGGCATAGCGGCGGTAGGGATTGGCGGCGAGATCACCTTCGGTGAGACCGAGGTAGGTTTCGTCTGCGTTCAAGTTTGTGTAGCCGTATTTGAATTCCAAACGCTGCTTAAGTGCGGTGTTGGGTTCCCAGAAAAATTTGACCATGGGCTCGAGAACTTCGTAACCCGTCTTGTTGGAGCCGGGGATACCGAAAGCGGGCGCTGCGTCCACGGTGCGGAAGCCATCGGACCGCTTGTAGTAGATCTCAGCGAGGTAGCCAATGGTTCCGGCTGAAGTCTCCAAAGTGTCACCGTAGTGAGAGTGCACCTGAGAGGTGTTGTTAGAGCCGTAAGTGGTTCGGAGATAAAACTGCTCTTGATTGGGAATCGGAGTGGAAAGGTAGTTGATGACGCCACCTGTGGTGTTGGGGCCATACTTGATCTGACTGGAACCCTTGAGGATCTCGACACCGGCCATACGTCCAATGTTAGGGGAGTAGTAGGCACTTGGAGCGGCATAGGGTGCCGGGGCCTGAAGGATGCCGTCTTCCATGATCGTTACTTTCTCACTGCGAGTGCCATCGACACCGCGAATGGAAATATTCGGGAAGAGTCCCGATCCGTCCTCTTCACGAACGTAGACACCGGGGACCTTAGCGAAGACACGATTCACGTTGGTGTAGTTTTGGTCGCGTATGTCCTGTGCCGTGACAAAATAGCCTGAGCCGGGAAGGCTGTAGGTCTCATTGGCGCCTCCGGTAATCAACTCAGGAGTGAGTGTGTCGTAGACTTCAATTTCGACGGGGCGAGATGCCGTCGCCTGACGCACCGTTTGTTGGACTTCAGGAGACCTTGCCGGAGCCGCCGAAACGATGGTGGCATCAAGTTCGCTAGTGTTGTCGTCGATGACAGGACCTAGATTGGTAACTTCGTCCTCAGCCTGAGATGGCAGTAGTGAACAGATAGAGATACTTAAGAAGAGTCCGAGAAAGCATCCGTTTGTCCGGGAGAATGTGAAGAACTGGAATGTGCTAGTATTCATGGAGTGGTGACACCTAATGATACCGTGTCTCATTAGCAAGAATGAATTTGACCTTTTTTGCGTAGAGAGACATTCCTGAGTAGGAAATGCGGGTACGATGTCAGCAGCCGACAAAGGAGTATTTGATCGAAAAGTCAGGCAGAGTCGGCGCGGGACTCGAGAGAGAAGAGATTTCCTTCCGGGTCTTTGGCCTCTAGCACTTGGACTCCGGGCGCCGGTGAATGGATTTCACTGACGGGAACCCCAAGGGATTTTAGCGTCTTTCTCGCTGATTCAGGATCTTCGATATCGAAGACGACTTTGGGAGCGTCTTTGCCAAAGTCATTCTCACCTCCGCCGTGGAGGGCGAGGGCACAGGCTCCTGTTTCAAAAACGACCCAAAATTGATCGTTGTAGTCCTCTAGATTTGAGGGGAAGCGAATTTTGAGGCCAAGCATATCGCGATAGAAAGCGACTTGAGCCGCCATGTCCGCCACATACAGAATAACTTCGCTCAACGGGCCAACGGAAAGAGTAGAGGATTCACTCATCGTCAATCTGTATCAGGAGATATGGCCGATTCCAAGCGGACTTGTGATGGATCGACTGACAGGGACACCTTGGCACCGTAGTTAAGGTCAGGGAGCCATTGTTTCATAATGACCTCCAGTACGTCCTCTGGTTGGTGGTGCTCCGGTTTGGTTTCAGGGTGTGGGTAGTAGATAAGCCCTTCCCACTCGTCGAGGCGACAGTCGTAGAAAGAGAAATCCTCCGCGGGCTCGGTCGGATGCCATTGAACTTGTCGAAAATGGTATCGGGGGGAATGAGGCTCATAGCGATGAGGTGCGATGGACAGATTAATGGTGGCGAGATACCAATCGCTCAGATCCAGGCCGAGCCGCTGGAAGAAGGGGACCTGCATTTTCAATGTGCCACCGGGAAATCGAGGATCCCCTGAGGCGCCCGAGGCGACGCCGTGCCCGCGGACAACAGTGGAGTCGATGGTGGGCCAGCTGGATGGCGCAGCGCTAGGGGGCGATTCGATCATGACGAAAGTCACTCCAGGTCGATACGGCGAATGGCTCGCCTGAGGAATAGGACCTTGAGTTCATGCTGAGCTTTGAGCTCGGTCTCGCGAGTGGCCTGCCATTGGCTCTCGACACCCCTGAGCTCTTCTGCGAGCCAGCCGCGAATCATGACGTAGTGAGCAGTGAGAGTCCCATACCGGGCGATGGTCTCCAGAGACTCCGCTTTCTCAGGTGCCTTGATGGCAGCCGCCACCGCTATGACCATGACACCAATGCGATACTCTTCAGATTGGGAATGAGGGGCTGCTTCGGTTGCCGCAAAAGCATAGGGGGTGGCTTGACATGTCACTACGGCAAAGAGAATGAGGATATAATAGGTCATGGCATTTTCAGTGGGGGACTTGCCGGATGACACGGCAGGGATTGCCTGCCGCGACGACATTGGCAGGGATGTCTTTGGTGACAATGCTGCCGGCACCGATGACTGCATTGCGCCCAATGGTGATGCCGGGCAGGACGATACTACCGCCGCCGATCCAAACGTTTTCTTCGATTACGATTGGGTGCGCAAATTCGAGGCCGCGCTTGCGTTCAGTGGGGTCGATCGGATGACCGACTGTATAGAGCTGCACGCCAGGGCCTAATTTGACGCCGTCCCCGATGGTGACTGTTCCGCAGTCGAGGATGATGCAGTTGAAGTTCAAAAACACATTCGAACCAAGGCTGATGTTGTAGCCAAAGTCGCAGTGAAAGGGGGCTTCGATCTCAGAGTCCTCGCCAACCTTGCCAAGGAGATTGGAAAGGAGAGTAGATCGTATGGTGGAGTCTGTAGGTGAGAGGTTGTAGGAGGCGCACAGTCGATGAGCACGAGTGCGTTCTGCTACGAGTTCTGAGTCGTGGGTGTTGTAGCTTTCTTCTGAAAGCATTTTCTCCTTTTCTGTTTTCATGCAGAGAATGTGGATTATTGGCTCGGTTACGAAATGACCGTGCCAATCTTGGGGTTCCCGGAAATCATGAGATCATGAGCCAAACCATGGCGTATGATAGCAATGAGAATACAGCGATAGCAATGGCCCAGACGGTCCATTTCGAATTCAAATTCGAAGACGGCGACTGAGCGGCGGGAAAAAGTCCGCGTATCGCTAGATCGAGCAACACCAGAAGGAGAATCACAGGGCCGATGTAGAAGCTCATAAACGCCTTGGAGACGGCAGCTAGGCCTGTTGTGGAGACTGAGTCAGGCCCCAGCCCATCCCTGAGGAGCCAGGCGAAAGGGAGAACACCAACGACAGCGAACCCGATCAGAATCTCCAGGGAGACTAACACGCCACTACGAACGGTTGAATTCATTTCTGATCGATAATACTTTTGAGTCTGGACGCTTTGCAGTGACACCCTGGATCGGCTCGGTCACTGGAAGTATTCTTTAATTCCCTCCAGCACGTTTGTCGCCGCGATAGAGGCCAGAATGAGGCCCATGACACGACTGATGATGCTCGCACCACCTGTGCCGATAATTTTTGAAATCCAACCGGCCCCAAGCATCAGGCCATAAGCGGCCCCCACCACCACCAGCATCAGCAAAACACTGGTGAGCTGATGGGTGATCGAATGACTGGCGTTATCAGTAAGAAGGACCACCGCCATCATGGCTCCAGGAGAGGCAATGGACGGGGTGGCCAACGGGAAGATTGCTGTGTCGTCCGCCGAGCGGGCCGCTTCGGATTCTCCCTCTGGTTTACTTTCTCCAAAGATCATCGTCAGCGCGAAGAGGAAGAGAATCAGGCCTCCCGCAATTTGAAATGCAGTGAGGGGAACACCCATCGCGTGCAGAAGCAACTCTCCTACGAGAATGAAGAAAAGCAGAATGCCGGCCGCTGCCGTCGCTGCGACGAGTGCGATCCTTTTCCGCTCCGAGGGACTTCGCCCCTGTGTCGCCGAAATGAAAACCGGAATGGTTCCAACGGGATCGATCACGGCCCATAGGAGAACGAGAGATGTCAGGATTTCTTCAGAGCTTTGCATTCCGGAAATATCTCCCTGCTGATTGATCTACGCCTACAAGCCTGAAGGAGAGTGACGAGATGGTAGAATGATGTCAGGACTCAGAAAAGACAATTCGAACCACGTTCAGCCAACGGATGCAAACTAGAATCCAATCTTAGGCTTATGCGGGTCCCGAGGGGAATTCATATCTGCCGATCTGACCCTATTCCATGAAACGGTCATTAAGATAGCCCCGATTGCCAGCGATCCAGATCCCAACCCGGCCATTGTAAATGAAGTTCAGCTGACCGTTCAATATCCTCCAAATGCTTAGCCAGGAAGTGCCCCCTACAACTGAACGCAGAGACCGTGAGGATCATCAGCCCGAAAAGCCCAACGACACATCCAAGTGGGGAAGCATGATCTGGATGAGCCTTCATCTTCCGTTGAACGTCGAAGTCCGCTTACGCCCTGTTTGCATCATTCTTCCCAATGAGGCTTGATTCGTTCGATGCTCTGGATCACCGGGGCACCGTTCTCCAACTTCGCCTTCACACAGACGTAGACGATTTTCCCATCAATGGTGATATCCGTTTGGCGAACGGAATAGGCGAACTTGAAGCTCTTGCCGTCCCAGTTGAAAACCGTGCCGTTGTAGATCGCACCACTGTGCCCTCCCGGGAAAATGCATCGCACCTGCTTGTGCTCCTCATCAGGCTTAGGGTTGATGGCTCCTGCAAGCACCGGGTCTCTCTCGAAACTCTTCGTCTCTGGATTGAATAGGTAGACATCATATTGGTCTGCCTTTCCGTCCTCCAGAGTTTTACTCCGAAAGTCCGGATGCCCGTCGAAGTTGAAGTCATATTCCTCCCGGGTCTCTTGGCCACTACTCAAAGAGCCTGCCAGGAGGCTCGCGGCGATAATGTAAGCTATTTTGGACATGTCGCTGTCGGATAGGCTTTCAAAGAAGATGGTCCAGGGGATAGCGTGCCGTGGCGCGCACTGCCTTACTCGGCGGTTGTATTCTTAGTGGTCTTCTTTGCGCTTATGAATGCCTATAGAATTACCGTCAGGGTCACGGACGAAGGCCATGTGACACACCGGTGTTTCGATAGGGCCAAAGTTAAATTCAATATTGGCAGCTTCGAGTTCGGATGTCGCCTTGTCGAAGTCGTCAACCTCAAGTGCTACGCAGCAACCTTCCCTGCTGGGCTCCATTCCAGGAGCAACTCCGATCGCTAAAGTGCCGGCGCCAATGTCATATTCAACCCAATGCCCACCATCCATTTTGTGATCCATGGTCACGGTCAAACCAAGGACGCCCTCGTAAAATAAGCGTGCTCGGGTCATATCCGTTACGGGGTAACAAGAGAAAGCGATTTCGTGTATTTTCATAAGTCTCGTGTATAATTTTCTGTTGTAAGTCCAAAGTGTGCGCCGGCTTCTGGCACCGCAACTTCGCAACAGGGTTAAGCGTTGTAGTAAAGAGGGGCAAATTTATCTGGAGCGAGTAGCGGGCTGTCCACCATCGATTGGTTCGATCGTTGTCGGGTTCGGGCGTATCTCGGCGGAATTGGTCTCGATCAGTACATGATGCCCAGCTAATTCTGGATGCTTCTTCGACGAGAGCATGACCCCATAGTAGTATCTGAAATCGATACGTCCCTGCTGATCCCAGTCGAAATACTCTCGAAAGGCGATGACCGCATCATCTTTCATTAGCATCTTAACCGCGTGATCCCAATACCCTGAATGCCCCTTGCTGCGTGAAATCATCAGGGAGAATCCTCCGCCGGAGGGCTCGATGAGAAAATACGAAGTATCCTTCCAATTCCGGGCTTGCTCGAAATGTGCTTCTGGCAGGCGATAGAGAATCAATCGCTCGAACAAAACCTGATTCACAGCATCAAAGTCCTCAATGACGTCCCAATCCAGGTTCGAGCGGGTATCGAATGCAGTGTTTCGGAGATGGCGCGCGTGTTCACGATACTCTTCAAAGAGCTTGGTCACGTAGTCAGCCATCTATTTCTTGTTCAAACGGTTTAGCGGACTCTCCTGAGACGAAATTCTGAGTCGTGAAAATAGAATGACAAAGTCACCAGGCGCTGTCAATTCCCGCGCCGTTTCAGATTGAGTCATCCCACAATAGTGACCTCTATCCGGTAAGTGCAGCGATTATTCCGAGGATGAGAATGACGCTCCCGAGTGTCCCCATCACGATGCCGAAAATGGCTCGCCCCATCCCATGCTTTGTTTCGATCTTATCTTTCGATTTTCGGATATCATGTATGGCCAAAAGGCCAAATAGAAGAGCGAAAGGTGCGGGGATGATCAGAACCGAAAATAAGGCAAGATAGCCGGCGGCGATGGCAAATCCTGAGCGGCCTACCGGAAGGAGCATGCGAACGCCTGCGTTGCCGCAAAGGGGATCGCCGCTGCTTGGAAGGGGTGGTGGTGTGGTGCTCAATGGAGATCTTGGGGAGTGAGAGTGGGACTGAATGCCTAGCGTCAACCATGATGGGCCGCTGATAGGGGTGGTGCCTTAGAAGAGGGACTGGGGTAGGGGATACCGTGTATCATTCGATACTCGGAGTGGGCAGTAGTTGCTCTCCAAGCGCCTGTTCAGGGTTTATTGTTGAATTCTCATTTGCATCTGGAAACTCCACAATGAATTACTTCACCGGTTTGCTCAAGATGCACCACAAAACCGGGATGAGAATCACTAGAGGCCCAAAGCACATAACCGCTGAGTGGATTGAGCGTGTTACGAGCGTAGAGGTTCCCGCCATCATACGTAAGAGGGGTAAACCTTGTCACTTCTTCGCCCAACTTGTGCAACGCCTCGCGAGATACGGCGATCGCTTGCTTCTCTGATAACGGTTGCTGAGTCGGAGCAGGTAACGTCACTTCGCGCTTCCTATACTCCCAATGTGAGTAGGCGAATAGGCCGGCGAATCCCACCGCCGCTAAACCGAGGATAACGAGAATAATTTGGGAAAGCCTCTTCATGCGTTCGCCTAACGTTGTAGCACGTCATCCGCTGATCGGGAAGCGCGTTTCGTCGATCGATTAGGGATGAATGTTTGAGTATTCATCCGAGACAAAGGCGCGGTTAGTCATTGAGTTCCACGCCTCGGTCGGCTTAATGGCTTCAATTTCCTCATTGATATCAAGGGCGCGACGATCCAGTCGTAAGCAGCACCCGTTATCATTGATACCAAACTGTAACAACTGTTAGCATTCGGCCACAGGCTGTATCGATTGAAATAATGGTGAGGTCAGGGTTGGCATGCGTCCACGCAAGCGCTTCGTTCTGGCATTCCTCGATCATTCTACGATCACGTTGAGCCGTGAACATGCCAGACTGGGAAGATTCAAATCGCATGCACCTGAGTGAACCTTGGGAGGGAAGGGGTGGTGGTGTGGTGGGCATAGTTCGAGATAGAGAATACTTGGTCGCAACGCCTATGGTCTGGCGACCAGAGACGGGTGGCGCTCTCGCTCCGTAAGCTAGGAATCCTGATCAGAAAAGTCAATCAACTCGAAGGCTGTTTCGGGCTACCATCGTCGGTTTGTTCTGTCTGGGTATGGGGGGCGTTTTGTATTCGAGAAGACCTGAAGAACAAGATGATGGCAATAATGAAAAAGGGGAGAGCAATGAGTGAGATAGCAAGTCCTCCAGCAGTTGTTACCAGTGCCAAAGAAATGTCCTCAGCGAGTGCCTCAGGATTACTCCCGCCTTCGATGCCCATCGTATCCAATGCACCAATCATCCCACGAACTGTTCCAGCGAGACCAATCAGTGGCGGGATTATGATGGCAGCTGCAGAAATCCATATCATCCTACGCCAGAATCTGGCCTTATCAGGGGCGGCTTGAGGAGGTTTGGGAGGCATCATTATTCAGACCGGATGTCTTAGCAGGGGCACTGCCTGTCGACAGGGTAATTCGACTTCGGAATTAGGGGGGGGAGCAGTTCACTGCTTTGTTTGAATCTCAGCGGGGAGGGGGTGATCGCCAGTTCCTTGCTCTGCAGGGAGTGTTGACGGCAAGTTCGGCCACAACGTGGTGATGCTCTCAGCATGACGCAATCCACTCACAACAACATCTAAAGGTGACGCATAAATACAGTCATCCAGAAAACGCATCTCCGGGAAGGCCAGGACTTCAGCGTCTGTAGAGAAACTCGCGGCGATGTCCGCGCGGTTTCCTCGTGGGTCAATTCTGTGCCAGGAAGAAGTGGTTGTGAGGTAAATTGCGTTGAGACCATGCAGGGCAAGGCTCTCGGAATCCGAGGCTAAAGAATTCTCGAAAACCTGATAGCAAAAACCACACGGGATGCCCACGTGTCGCATCATCGACGCGACAAGATGAGACTTGGCGAAACAGATTCCCGTTCCCGCTGCCAGAACTTCCGACGAGGTACAGGTCACCTGCTCTGCGCCGATATCCTTGGAGTGTGGAATTTCGTCTCGAACCCACTCGAATAGTGCCCTGGCTTGCTCAACCTCTCCAAGGGAACCCGCAACCGCATCAGCCTTCGCACGAATCTGGGGGTTAAGCGTGACCACGTCGTCAAACTTCAGGAATGCTTCGACTATATTTGGGACAAGTTTCACGCGGCTATTTTTTGAGTTGAACGAAAAGCGGATGGATTTTGTGCCGTTCAGAGGAACGAGCATACCTCAAGCGCCATGTTAGCTATGGACTTGTCTACGACCTTGCGGGCTTCTGCTGACGGGCGCGCGGGCATTTCTACGGATTGGGGTCAACCTTCGTGATGTAGACTACATGATCAAGGTTCACCCACATGGTATTCCACATGGTGACTGTCTCTTCCCAATCTGAGAGTGCAGCGTCGATCGAGAGGTGATCACTGGCACGCCCCTCGGCATCGGCCAGCGTTCGCAGGATGGAGAGGTGCTCTTCCTTATGCTTTGGAAAGGTGATCTTTATCCACGAAGGGTTTGTATGGGAGACTTCGATTACTTTCACCGCGTTGATTGAAAGGGGACCTCGTTGTAGCGGGTTCTTGTCTGAGGAAAAGTATAGATTCCACCAGGTGTCCGCCTGGATAAATGGGATGTCAGAGGTATTGCCTCCGGCCGGCGTGGGGGTCTTGTCTTCTCCTCTCGCGGCGAGGGGCAACCCAATGCAGGCGATTAGGGTAGGGATGATTAGTTTCATTGTTGGAGAGCGCTGAGGTCATGCACGCTGGGAAACAGTGGAGCTACTGTAGAGTGTTGTACCCGCAGATGGGTTATGCCTCATTGATTGTTTCATAGACTTCCTTTGTGATCTTGCCGCCCGCCCACGTTTGAGTATGTCGTCCCCTAAAGCGGCTTACTTTCGAGTCCGCGTTCAACAGTTCGTAATCGAACTCAAGTATTGATGTATTTCCCACTATGTTTTTTGACAAAAGGGTGACACCAAATTCCTTTACGGATTCAATGAATGGTTTCTGCTTGTCATGCGCCTCCTGCATGGTTTTTGCGAAAATCTCCCCATCACTGATCATGACAATGTTGGGATCATAGAATTCTCTGCAGAGTTCAAGAACTCGACCTGAAACGTTCATCTCAATGAGGGTGTCAACGGAGTCTTCCATTTCGTCGTATAAAGTCAGAGGCCTTGGAATCAGTTTCTCTGACTCTTGTTCTTGATAGTTGTATTTGTCATTCAGCGTAGGACTTCGGAGCGGTGAAGGGGAGATCAGCGCCTACTTGTTCTGCTTGGGCCGTTGAATACGTTTGATTAGGTAACTCGCTTCTCAAAAATCAGATCCACAAACGTTGACGCGCCATATCCCATCACCGCCGGTGAAAATGCCTGCACGAAACGCCAGCCCTCCCGGGTATGATCATCGATTACATCTTGATATTCGGTACTAACCTTTCCAGTAAACGACCCGCCCTTGAGCTTGATGCGCACGTACTTGTTTTTATAGTTCCCGTTCATTTTGAGCAGGTGAAATCACCTCACACCGTGATCACTCAGAAAATGAGATATAGGCAACGATCCCGAATGCAAGTGCAGCTGGTATGAGGCAAACTCCAACTCCAATTGGATTCTCCTTGATTAAGGCCATGAGGCCGCCAATCAGGGCGAGAAATCCCGTGGCCTGACATCCGATAATGGCGAGGCCAGGGGTGACATCTGCCTTCCTCTTGCTCTTCTCTGGTTCAGTCATGGATTAGAATCTACCTCATCGGTTCCAGTCGACAGGTATAAGATCCAATATTTTTTGTAAGCCCAACGTTATAGCATAGCCCCCGCGGACGGGAGAGCGATGGTAGACTTTTGGTTAATGGCTGTGTTATCCAAAATCTTAACAAACCAGCGCCGTCCGTGGTTGGCTGCTTCGACTTGTTAAGGCTTCTCTTCTCGGGTTAGCGTATTCATGAATTTCTGAAACCTTCTCTTCCTGGTTTCGGGTTTCTTTGCAGACTCCAATCCATAAGCAATTACATGCCGATTGGATTTGGTTAGCGTCTCATAGAACTGCTTCACCCTCGGCCTGTTCTCCACAGCGGCTAGAAAGTCCGCAGGAACCTTCATTTCACTAGCCGTATAGGCGTTTTCCCAGCGCCCGTCCGCCTTCGCGGCACGAACAAGCACAAGTCCCGGCTCCTCCATCCGTCCTTCGACTATCAGGCGCTCGACATGTTCTGTATTCCTCTTCGACCAATTGCTCCGAGTTTTTCTCGGAGTAATCCGTTGAAGGTAGGCTTGGTCATCGAGTGACTTCTTGACTCCGTCAATCCAGCCCCAGCACAGCGACTCAATCACGACACCGTCCCAAGTCACGCTCGGAATCCCAGTCTTTTTCTTGAGTATCTTCACCCATAGTTCACTTTCGGTTGCGTGATTCACTTTGAGCCACTGGGCGAGATCTTTCGGGGTTGAAAATGTGATGATTCTCGCAGGATCGGGTTCAGTCATAAAACTAGATTATCTTTGGCACAACGTCAAAACTGACTGACCGGCGGTAGCCGGTTCGATCCAGCGTCTTGTTAGCTTCTCTGGTTATGGCGTATACCAAACTGGGCTAGTGTATGCGCGGTCCTGAACCGTTGGAGGCACATTGTCAGGTCGCTTAATTTTGAAGAAGGCGGCGTCGTAGGTGGTCCAGCGCGGGGTGGGAATCTCGAGCACTCGGACGTAGTAAAACGCGTTCTGTTTCGAATCGAACTCGGGGTCCTGCCAGAACGCCGAGAGGAGCGCGGAGCCGATCGTGTTGGTGTAGGTCGCACTCTCGATGTCGACGGAGCTGCCAACCGGTGTCTTGCAGCGCCCGTCTGCGCCGATCTTCCGGTTGCCGGAGACGGCGACGTCGTAAATGCGTTCGTGAGTCTTGCCGCTCTTATCGAGCCAGCCCTTGACGACCTGGATGCGGTCCAGGTTCGCGCCGTCGGGGTCGCGCAAGGCGCGGATCATGAAACGCGGGGCTCCGCCCTTGGGCGCCTCGCGCAAGTCACCGCCCATGGGCACACCGCGCTTGTATCCTGCCGAGACAAAATCGTGCCGAGTCACTTCGTCCGCCTCGAAGTCCCACCCGGCGAAGAGGCGTACGCGGAGCCGGGTGCCGGTCGTGGCGTAGACTTCCTTCCGCTTCAGGGAATCGTAAATCTCATTGCGGGTGTTATCGCGGGCCCAGACCGCGCTTAGTCCCGCGGCCGACTCCTGCGAGGTCAGTATCCGCAGAGCGGGATCGTTGCCGGGGATGACTTCGCCGTTGAAGCGGTCCGCCGAGGGTTCGGTGCTCATGTATTTTCCGAAGTAATTTTCTTCCCGGGTGGTGGCGAGCCCGGTGTGGGTGTCGGAAGCTCCTATCATTCCGAACTTGTAGGGATTGGCGCCGAGGTCCGCGCCGAGTTTGAGGCCCAACTTGAGCGCCGAGCGGGCGTATTCGTATTGCAGCATCTCGTCCTTCTTCGGAGCGGAACCGCTGATATTGCTGACGTCCCAGGTCTCAAAGTCGGCGAACTCGTCTTCAGGAGACAACAAGGGGTGCGCTTCCTCGTCGCCCTTCATCTGCGTCGCCTCGATGAGAGGTTCCCAGCGCATCCGGGCTTCAGCGTAAGCGCGGGTCAGCTTTTTGCCGGAAAGAGTCTTCTCCGCAAACATCAGGCCGTTGCTGAGATTCCCGTTGTGGGGAATGGCGAGCACTCTTCCGCCGGTCTTGTCCTCGTAACTGGCTAGGTATTTCCAAAGATCCTCGGGATCACCGCCGTCGAACAACCCGAACGGCAAAGTTTGGCTCGTCTTGTCGGCTCCGTCCGCAAAGATGACGCAGCGGTGGAGATTGTTGCCCTGGGGACTGGAGGACCACTCGAAGCCACACATCGCAGTGAAGCGCCCGGGCTCATTGTATTTTTCCACTTTCTCAACGAAATCGATCCAGATGCTTTGCGCTGCGTCGTTTGAGCTGAAGGGATTCTCCAGCTTCACTGTTCCCCACTCGATGATATTCCCGAAGGCTTCCATGCGTCCCTCGGGGCCGGAACTGAATCGTTCGTGCACCCAGGCGCCCCACGGGTCCGCGAGGAGGGCCGGATCCGATGTGTGGATCATGGGCGCCAACCCGAGGAACTCGGCGTGGTCGGTGATGACGAGGAAATCGAGC
>CAXBHX010000057.1:0-31953 GCA_963975655.1 uncultured Verrucomicrobiales bacterium | reverse complement strand
ACCTACACGACCGACACAGGAACGACTGAAAATGTGACGGTCACGGTGAATGGCGTGAACGACGGACCGGATGCGATCGATGATGCGACGACGACCAATCAAGGTTCGCCGGTGACTGTGGATGTGCTGGGTAACGATACCGACCCGGACACAAGTGACGCTTTGATAGTGACGGGTGTGACGCAACCGGCTCAAGGGAGTGCGACCTACAACGCAGGCGACTTAACCTTTGATCCTGGATCTGACTTTGACTACTTGGATGCGGGCGAGAGTGCGACGGCGACGTTTGACTATACGATTTCTGACGGCAACGGCGGGACCGACACCGCGAGCGTGACGGTGACCGTGAACGGAGCCGACGATGCGACCGATACGGCTCCAGATATGGGGGTAACGGATGAAGACACCGCATTCAATCTCGACGTGCTTGCGAACGACAGTGATGTGGATACGAGCGATAACCCGCTGACGATCGCTTCAGTGACACAGCCTACTCTGGGTATGGTGACGAACAATGGGGGCGATATCAGTTTTGATCCCGCCGGTGATTTTGAGAGTCTGGCAGTGGGCGAAAGCGCGACCGTGACATTCACTTACACCACCGACACAGGGGTGACCGAGAACGTGACCGTGACGGTTTCAGGAGTCAATGATAACCCGGAAGCCGTTAATGATACGAAGGTAGCAGACCAGGATTCCGTTGTGAGCATCGATCTGCTTGGCAATGGAGACTCGACCGGCCCGGATTTTGATCTGGATGGCGATAGTCTTTCAGTGGTTGAAATCGAAGGGTCCGGGGTGGCTTCCAATTCAGTGGTGGTGCTAGCCAGCGGTGCGGAAGTAACTGTCCGAGCAGATGGCACTGCTGACTACGACTCCAATGATCAGTTTGATTCGCTCTCTGCCGGGGAGTCAGCTCTCGATACGTTTACCTATACGATTAGCGACGGTAATGGAGGGACTGATACGGCGACAGTGACGGTGACGATCAACGGGGTCGATGATACGACCGTGACAAATCCTGATGCGGATGTGACGACGGAGAGTTCGTCGGTAACGATTGATGTGTTGGCGAATGACAGTGATGTCGACACTGTCGATAATCCTTTGTCCGTCGTATCGGTGACCCAGCCAGGAAGTGGTTCAGTGACGAACAATGGGGGCAATGTGACTTTTGATCCAGGCTCTGACTTCGAGAGTTTAGCCGTGGGAGAGAGTGCGACGGTGAACTTCACTTACACTACCAATACCGGTGTTACTGAGTCGGTGTCGGTCACCATCAACGGGGAGAATGATGGCCCGGAGGCAGTGGACGATAGCGGATCGACCAATCAGGGAGGGCAAGTGACGATTGATGCGCTCGACAATGATTCCGATCCCGATATCAGCGATGCCCTGATCCTTGCAGGCGTGGATCAGCCCGCCAGAGGAAGTGTCACCATTGATGCTAGCAATCAGATCGTGTTTGACGCGGGATCTGATTTTGATGACCTCGATGTGGGCGAAAGCGCAACGACGACTTTTGATTACACCATCAGTGATGGTAATGGAGGAACTGACACCGCGACGGTGACGGTGACCGTCAACGGCGCGGAAGATGCTACCGATACGGATCCTGATAGTGCGACCACTGACGAGGAGACGGCCATCATAGTCGATGTTCTCGCCAATGATTCAGATGTCGACACTACTGATAATCCCCTGACGGTTGCCAGCGTCACTCAGCCCGGCAAAGGCTCGGTGATTAACAATGGTAGCAATGTGACTTTTGATCCAGGGACGGATTTTCGGGAACTAGAGGCCGGAGAGAGCGAGACGGTGATGTTCACCTATACCACCGGCACAGGCGTTGTTGAGAACGCCACGGTGACGGTCAACGGTGTGAC
Source organism: uncultured Verrucomicrobiales bacterium (assembly GCA_963975655.1). Classification (GTDB taxonomy): domain Bacteria; phylum Verrucomicrobiota; class Verrucomicrobiia; order Verrucomicrobiales; family DEV007; genus Arctic95D-9. The sequence goes on along the minus strand of CAXBHX010000057.1, from coordinate 30,067 downwards.
TAACCTGATTCCAGAAGATGATTTCGAATCGACTGATGAAGATACGGCTGTTTCCATCTCTCCTCTGGATAACGACACTATCGCTCCGTGGATCACGGCGGGAGTCACGGAAATTGATTCGCAGTCAATTGCCGTAGGGAACACGGTCACCGTTGGCAGCGGTGCTTCGGTCACTTTGCAGGCCGGGAATACTATTTCTTACGACCCTCTGGGAAGTTTTGATCACCTGCAAGTCGGTGAGACAGCGACTGATACATTCACTTACGAAGTGAGTGGGGGTATCGGGCTGAGCGCCACGGCGACTGAGACGATCACGATTTCGGGTGTGAACGATGGACCTACGATCGACACGATCGATATCACCACCATTGATGGTGATCCGGTTCAGCTCGATCTGTCGAAGCTGGCTTCGACAGATCCCGATCATCTCGATCCCGCAGACCTTGCTTACAATGTGGATGACGTCACGGGCGGATATTTCGCCCTGACGAGTAACACGGGAAGTGCGATTACAAATTTCACGCAGCAGCAAGTCAACGACGGTGACGTGACGTTTGTCCCAACTTCTGATGAACCGTCAGGGATCAGTGGTGGTCACATTGATATCGACACCTACGATTCCTCCGGTAGTTCGACAGGTCACGAGCATGCTTATGACGATAATACCAACCTGACGGTGTGGAATTACTTTGGGCTTGCTGAAGAAAGTCTTGTCGAGTCAGTCCAGGAAATCCTGGTTGAGAATTCCAGTATTAGCGGCGAGACGAAGTTTAAAATTCTAATTGGTAATGCTGACTTGTCACCGGGGATCAGCCTCACCGTTAATGAGAATTACGATCCCGATAATGCATCGACCTTTGTCGCGGGAACTGAATACGATGATAGTGATCTCTCTTCTCTAACGGTCTACTCGCTGGATGGTGTTGCGGGATCAACTCAGTTGACTTCATTGGTGCTAAGTGCAGACCGGAGTATCATCGCTGACGCTGGAATTATCCCAACCGAGACGGGCTCTGTTCAGAGTAACGATCCCGGTAAAGATGGAGAATACCGAAACGGTGCGTTTACGATTCAGATTGTTGCCGTAAACGACGACGGCACTGACGCGTTTACGACCGACACTGACATCAGTAATGGAGGTGTCCAGGGGATTGCCACTGCAGGCAACGGTCTTCTCTGGGAAAGTACCTTGTTCTGGCATTGGGACAATGGGTCGTATGATAGTGGCTCACCCTTTATCGCCGGAGACCCTTCTTCAATTTATGATGAGTTGGAGACTGGGGGTAGCGCTGATGGTGCTACGTTTCAGCTGACCATTTCCGATCCACCGGGACTGAGTGACACCGATAGCGGGGCTCTTGGCTGGGACAGTGCTCCCCCTGAGCCGAATCCAGATTTCTATACGGTCACTCAGGGAGGAACAGTGACAACCGACCCTCTCGACAATGATTCGGATCCGACAGGGGATGATCTCTCGATCACTCATGCTGACGGCATTCTGTTGCCGTATGGATACCCTGTCACTATAGCGAACGGGGCGACAGTCACCCTGCAGTTCGATGGGTCTATTGACTACACCCCGAGCCGAATCGATGTGGGTGCCGGTCAGACAGGGACAGAAACCTTCACCTACACTGTTCGTGATTCAAAAGATGCGACCGCCACGGAGACGGTGACCATCACGATCAATGGACTGGATGACCCCACCATCACCAACCCTGACTCGGCGACCACCGCAGAGAATACGCCGGTGAATATCGATGTCCTCGATAATGACTCAGATCCAGATATCAGTGACAACCCACTGACTATTGCTTCATTGACTCAGCCTGGGCTGGGTTCAGTCGCAAATAATGGCGGCGACGTGACTTTTGATCCCGGGACTGATTTCGACTATTTGGCGATTGGTGAAACAACCACAGTGACCTTCACTTATACGACTGATACTGGCGTGAGCGACACAGTAACGGTGACTGTGACAGGTGAGAATGATGCGCCGGATGTTCAGGATGATATTGTGGTTAGTACGACGGACATCGATCCAGTTACGATTGATGTTGTAGCGAATGACTCGGATGTGGATGGGACTGTGGACGCGAGTACCGTCGATCTGGATACGACTACGGCGGGAGTTCAGCAAACTTTGGTGGTGGCCAATGAGGGTACTTGGGTCACGGACGGGACAGGGAAGGTGACGTTTACTCCTGATGCCGCTCTCGCTGGTCAACCAACTTCGATTGATTATGCCGTGACTGATAATGACGGTGGAGTCGGGATTGGAACCATTGATCTGAAGTACAGCGCGGCTGATGTCTGGTTCGGAAACGATGAGTCAGGTAGTGTGAGCGACGCTGATTTCTCACAGTCCAGAAACCTGATCTCCGGGGCCGCTGATCAAATGACATTTGCGACGGGTAACATCGCTTTCAATGCCGCTGTGTTTACGTGGGCTGACAGCGGCGATCAGTCAAGCGAACTGACTCTATCATCGGACAAGACTCAGTTCGTCAATGATAGCTCCGGCTACACACGTAATTTTACTGGAGGGACTGATATTGGTGCAGGAGTCGTATTTGGGACTCAGCTGATCAATGCTTCGGTGGCGGCAAAGCAACTGGCAAATGATGTTCGCGCTGATATTCCTCAGGTGATGGTGATTTTGACGGATGCCTCAGATTCGCAGATATTGGATGATTCCAGTCTTCTCAACGATGCTCAGACCGCGAAGGACGCTGGAATTATCATCGTCTTTGTAGCTATTCAGGAAGCTCAGGACAATCCTACAGCGGTGGCTCGCCTGGAGCAGGCAGCCTCTCTGGATCAGAATAATAATGCTCTGGTTATTACGGCCGATTCTTATGCTGATATTGACTCGGCTGAGATTGCCGATCTTCTCAATGCGATTCGTGAAGCGGCTGCGGCCGGTCTTCTGCCTCCGGTGGTGATCGATCTGGATGGCGACGGTGTTGAATTTGATGACATCGAAAACGGTATTAAATTCGACGTCGATGGAGACGGAGAACTTGAGCAGGTCGCCTGGGCGAGTGAAGACGACGCCGTCTTGGTTTACGATCAGAATGATAACGATCAGGTTGATAGTGTTGATGAGATCTCTTTTGCTCGATACAGCGATCAAATCGGGGCGACCGACCTTGAGGGCTTGAGACACTTCGACAGTAACGAAGATCTCGTTCTTGATGCAAATGATGCCGAGTTTGATAGTTTCAAGCTGTGGCAGGATCGCGATGGTGACGGGACCGTTGACGAGGGAGAGATGATGACTCTGTCAGAGGCGGGGATTGAAAGTATCGAACTCACCTCCGACGAGAATTCATACTACACCGCCGGAGGGGATGTCTTGGTACACGGTGAGGGCACCGTGAATTTTGAGGACGGTTCTACGGGAACTCTGGCTGATGCCGAGTTTCAGTACCAGGAACTGGCTGATTCAGGAGATATTGAAGTGGTTACGGAGAGCGGGGACATCCTTAACGTCAACGACCCCGGTGATACCGTCGAAGCGGTTGGAAGCGACCTGCTTGAAGGCGACGGAGGGCAGGCCACTGTCGAAGGCGATGGATCGGGAGTCGAGGGAGGTACGCCTACCACGACTTCCGGTGAAGAAGAGGCTGCTGCGGCAATGGCTTAGGGATGTGAAAGGTAAATTCATTCTAATAATTATTGTAACTTTAGTAATTTTAGGATAAATTCCCTGATCGACCAAGTCAAGACAGCCCCAAATCGTCAAAAACTCGCGATGAAAGCGCATCGCGGAGGCGATTTTATCGAAGCCATCCGATTGCAATCGGCGGAGGTGGAGCGGCAGATCCGGAGGGGCAGCGATGCCGTTGATTCACGCAAATTGTTGTCGCTCTATCATTATAGCGCTGGCCAGCACGAAAACGCGCTAACGGTATTGAACGAGGTGAGGAAGGCCGCGCCTGAGGAAGTGGAAGTGTTGGAAAACATCGGGGTGGTTCAGCGCAATTTAGGTAGAATTGACGAAGCGGTTGAGAGCCTGATGGAAGCGCACCATCGTGACCCTGAGCGGTTCAACGTGTGTGATGCACTCGCCCATTGTTTTGCCAATCAAGGTGACAGTAAGAACTCACAGCATTTCGGTCGGCTTTCTCTGGAGCTGAAAGATCAGATGGCGGCGAAGAAACCGGCCCTTCGTCGTGTCCCTGCTGAGCGGCCTCCTGCATTTTCTGAAGAGGCTGGCGCGCGGAATGTCATCTCCTTTTCACTGTGGGGAACCAACCCTCGCTATCTGAAAGGGGCTGTGCGTAATGCGCAAGCGGCTCTCGATATATATCCGGGTTGGAGCTGTCGGTTCTATTGCGATGACTCGGTGCCCGCTGACATCATCTCGGCGTTGCGGCATTTCGACGCCGAAGTGGTGATGCGGCCCCGGCCCGCCTCATTTTTTGACGGACTACTCTGGCGCTTTGATGTGTTCGACGATCCCAGTGTCTCACGATTCCTGATCAGGGACTGCGACTCGGTGGTGAATGTACAGGAGCGTGTCGCCGTGGATGAATGGTTGAAGTCTGATCGGTGGTTTCACGGGATGCGTGATTTTGCCTCACATACCGAGGTGATTCTGGCCGGGATGTGGGGTGGCGTCAGTGGCGTCCTCCCTTCCTTAAAGGAGGTGAGGGAGGCGTTTCGGCCTGAAACAGCTCCTACGAAAACTTTTGATCAAGTGCTGCTGCGCGAATGTGTTTGGCCCGTCGTGAGGCAGAGCGTCTTGATTCACGACAGTGTCTACACGGGTTGTCTTGGCAGCGTTGCATTTCCAGCCCTGGGCGCGCTTCCCTCTAGGTTCCACGTGGGTCAGAATGAAGCCGCGGTCAGGCCTGATGCCCCGATCGATGTACCGAGCGTCGTCGAATCTTCTTCCCCGACTATATTTGTTCTATCTGGATTGGATGAAGAGGCTGTGTATTTTTGTCAGGATGCGCTTGATGCCGTCGCCGGAGTGAACTGCCCACCTGAGGGAAATCTCAAGGAGCTGAGGGCACAAGCGAAGCACTTTGTTGAAGGATGTCACGCAGCAGAACCGGATCCCAGACTTCGGGATGAAGTGCTCGCCGCCTCGGTGCGATCAACCGCGAAACGTGCATTCTTGAATGGTGCCGAGCACGTGGGAATAGTCGACACAGAAGGGGACCTTGAGATTCTTTCGGAAATGGGACCGCAGGAGGATTGCAAGTTGCTCTACGTTCTCAGGGATCCACGGGACACTGCAAGCGCCAGACGCGTTTCCGACGTCGAGGAATGCCTGCGGTTGGCGAGAGACTGGGTGGCCGTTTTGCGGCGCCTCGCAAAAGTCAATCAGGCCCGACCCGGGACGGTAGAGATCGTGCGTTACGAGGATCTTGCGGCGGACAAGCAGGTGGAAACATTGGCTCGGATCGCTCGCTTTGTAGGTGTAGCTGAGATCAACGTTCTGGCAGGGCCGGGAAAGCCGGTTGATAGCGGAAAGCCGCTTCCGGATGAATTCAGAAAAGTAATTGAAACCGAGGCCGGGGACTATCTGTCCAAGCTCCAATACAGCCAAACGTAGACACTCATTCAAGGCATGCCAAAGAAGCTAATCTATCCGATTACCACTGGTCGAAGTGGGACTGTTTTCCTAACTGAGTTATTTCGACAGAACGTCGATGCCGATGATTCGACCATTTTTCACGAACGCACAGGGTATCCAAACTTCGGTGTAAATACTCCTGATGCGTCTCATTTAACCACCTTCAACTCAGTCGGAAATGCACCCAATGTGCAGGAATTTTTTCAGAACAAGTTGGATGCTGACTTTCGGGACAAAAGCTCCTGCCATATTGAGATGTCTCACTTTCTCTGCAAGGCAGGGTTGATCGAAAACCTGCCGGTGATATCTGACCGAGCGTCTGTTCACTTGGTAGCCCTGAAGCGTGATCCCTTCAAGGTTGCCTGGAGCTTTGTGAACCGATTTGACTTCTACAACTCTGGATTCACCTGGTTGTTCAGCCTCGATCCGAGATATTCGAATGTGATTATTCCATCAGCGCCGTTTCTGCGATTCTCAATGATGGGTGCTGCCATTTGGTATGTGGCGGAGATGTTTGCCCGAATCGCCTACTATCGATGCCTGGTTGCGGAGGAGATGCCCAGGGTGAAATGGCACGAGGTGTCTCTCGAGACGCTGATCCAGCCAGATGGCGCCGCCGCTTTCCTCGATGAAATGGGATTTCCTGCCGGTGAAGTGAATCTGCCTGAAAAGCAGAATGCCTCGGGTGCCAATTTCTTCAGTGACAAGCAGCGAGAGGAAGCTGGATCAATCTTCAGTCAACTTTGGCGTGATCCGGAAATGATGGGAACCTCGTTCTATCGGTCTGGGCAACGTCTGGCAGGATCCCACAAACTAGAGCTTCCGAAGAGACGAGGATCCAAGGTGGTCAGATACTCCGTTGCGAGGGCGGCAGGACGTTGAAGTTAATGAGCCTGTCAGTGACAGCACCGAGGGCGGGTAGAGAAGCCGGGAAAGGTACGCTGCCGGCACCCTTCGCTCAGGCTTGTGAGTGGCAATCGTTGGGAAAGTTTCACCGGGCGGCGAATCAGTATATAGAGATACTGCGATCACAGCCCGGAACCGCGCCCGTCTATAATAATTTGGGCAACTGTTTCCGTTCTATTGGTCAGTTTGAGAAAGCGATCCGCTGCTATGATCAGGCTCTGGCGTTGGAACCGGGGCGATCGTCGAGTCGCCTCAATCGTGGTCTTGCCAAGTTGTCGTTAAACCAATATCGCGATGCATGGCTGGATTATGAAGCCCGGCTTGAGGTCATTTCATTTCGACAGGACCTCCTTGAGATACCTGACCGGCGATGGCAGGGGCAGGGGCTCGGAAAGGACGGCACACTCTATCTGTATGGAAATCAGGGCCTCGGTGACGAACTCCAGTGCTTGAGATTTGTTCCCATCGCTGCGGCGCGCGTTGATCACGTCGTGTTGGAACTTCAGGCACCCATGGTGTCGCTGTCTTCCCAATTGCCTGACAATGTCAGGGTAATTGTGAGGGGCGAAAAGGTTCCGCCGTTTCATCAATGGGCGGAACTGTTCAGTTTGCCGGGGATTCTAGATATTGGGATCGACGATTTACCCGCTCCTGTTCGCCCTCACTATCAAGTCGATGGCCGGGTGAAGTCGGCGATTGATCTGTCCCGGAATGCTTTTCCGGAAAAGCTTCATGTCGGTTTGGTTTGGTCAGGAAGTCCGGATAACAATCTCAACACCATACGAGCCTGTGGGCTTCAGCATCTTGAGCCACTGATGGAATTGAATCACTGTCGATTTCATAGCTTGCAGATGGGTCGCCCGCAGGGTGAGATTACGAGACGGGGATTGTCCGGTCGGATTGAGGATCTATCGCCTTTGCTGACCGATTTCGCAGCGACTGCTACCGCGGTGGATGCTCTCGATCTGGTGATCACGACTGACACCTCAGTGCCCCATTTGGCAGGAACCTTGGGAGCTGAAACGTGGCTCATGTTGCATCAGCCTGCTGATTGGAGATGGGGCCAGGAGGGGCAGACGTCAGCATGGTACCCCTCGATTCGGTTGTTTCGACAGGAGCGGATGAGAGATTGGGTTCCTGTGGTCGATCAGGTGCGGAACTCATTGCTCGAAAGAGGTCAGACCCAGTAGTACTGGGGGATTCTTTACGATTGTCAATTAATCAGAAGTCCAAAACTTCAGAAAATTCCTGATAATTAATTGATATTTACTATAAATGCCATAATTTATAGTAATGATTCACCGGTCTGACGATACTCTGCTTGAGGCGCTTCTCTTTTTTGGGAAGCTTCATTCCCGGGCGATCAATGCTGCGGGGGCTATTCAGGGACTTCCGGTTGTGGATGGAAAGCTGACGCCCGAGCTTTTTCCGCGTGCGGCGAAACGCTGTGGGTTCGAGTCGCGCGTGGTGAAACGCTCCCTGGCGAGCATTCACTCAGCGACCCTACCGGTCATCCTTCTCCTTGAAGGAGACGAGGTTGTCATTCTGACATCGCTTCCCAAAAAGGGGGATGCAGAAATGGTGATTCTCAGCAGTGGGGGAGGAGTTCAAAAGCTCTCCCGGAAAGATTTGGATCGCGTATACACTGGTTTAGCCATCTACGTGAAACCAGCCTACGAGTTTGAAAGTCGCTCCGACTTCAATGCCAAGACGCTGAAGAAGAATTGGTTCTGGGGTACTCTATGGCGCTTCCGCAGTTTCTACGGACGCGTCTGTTTGGCGACGGTGGTCATCAATGTGCTGGCACTGGCCTCCTCGCTCTTTGTGATGAACGTCTACGATCGCGTCGTGCCGAATGAAGCGGTCGACACGCTCTACGTGCTCGCGATTGGGGTGGTGGTTGCCTACCTCTTCGAGTTCGCTCTTAAAATGTTGCGAACCTTCTTCGTTGATCGCGCCGGACACCGCATTGATTTGATTCTAGGTAGTGAAATCTACAGCCGTATTCTCGGAATGCGATTCTCGGAGCGTCCGCCTTCTTCGGGTTCTCTGGCGAGTCAGGCCCGCTCATACGAGTCTCTTCGAGAGTTCTTCACCAGCGCCACCGTTGCCGCCCTTGCTGACCTTCCGTTCGTGATGGTGTTCGTAGGCGTTATTTATATGCTAGGCGGAGCATTTGTGGCAGCCCCATTGCTGGCCGGACTGATTCTGGCATTCATTGTGGGCACCCTGATGCAGCTTCCCATTAATCGAGCAGTGGCGTCGAGTTATCACGCAACGAATCAAAGGCAGGCTTTGTTTGTTGAAGGGATCCAGGCGCTTGAACGAATCAAAGCGACCCGCTCCGAGTCAGAGATGCAGGCCCGAATGGAGGAGACCATGAAGGTCTCATCCAAAGCGGAAGTCAAGTCGAGGGGCTACTCCCACCTCGCTATGAATTTAACGGCGCTGTTTCAGCATCTGGTTTCGACCTCGATCATCATTGCGGCATTTTATCAGGTCACAAACGAGGAAATGACGATGGGTGCCATGATTGCCTGTGTCATTCTGGCGGGGCGGGCTATGGGTCCCATGGCCCTGGTAGCCTCACTGCTGACTCGTCTCCAGCAGTCGCGTCGTTCGCTTCTCGGTATCAACCAGATTATGGAGATGCCGGTCGAGCGTGAAGATAGGGGGGCGGGCTATCTGTCAGTGGCCAAATTCAAGCCCGAGGTCAAAATCGAGAATCTCCGATTTGGCTACGATCCCGACAGCCAGCCAACTCTTGATCAACTCAGTTTGAATATTCAACCCGGAGAACGTGTCGCCATTCTAGGAAAGGTGGGATCGGGTAAGAGTTCGCTCCTACGGTTGCTCATGGGGTTTGACAAGCCGATTGATGGTTCGATTGGGATATCTGGAATTGATCTTCAACAATTTGATCCGGCAGAACTGCGTCGACACATTGGATATCTACCTCAGGATCCGTGTCTGTTGTTCGGTACTCTGCGTTCCAATCTTAAGGCGGGATGCTCATGGGTAGATGACAGCCTCATGCTCGAAGCGATAGAGGCTGCGGGTTTGGCGGGATTCATCAGGTCGTTGCCGCGGGGAATTGATCAGCCTGTATCGGAGGGAGGACGATCCCTTTCCGGTGGCCAGCGCCAATCTGTAGCCATTGCCCGGGCACTCATTGAAACCCCGGAACTCCTTATTTTTGATGAGCCGACCAGCGCGATGGACACAGCCAGTGAAAAGCACTTTCTGACCTATCTCGACAGATATCTTTCAGCCGATCCAGATCGAACTCTGATCGTGGCCACTCACAAGCGCTCCGTCCTCGCGGCGGTAGACCGGGTTATCGTGATTGATGGCGGCCGTGTCGTCGCTGATGGGCCGCGTGACGAAGTGGTCTTGTCAGGAACTGAGCCGGTAAAGCCCCGCTCGGGCGCACCGGTTCGAGAATCCCGGGAGAGTGCTCTCGGTGAAGTAAGCCTTCCGTCCTAAATTTTGATTGAATATGAGTCCTGAATCAGAAGCTAACCAAGAGTCCGCCGCACCGGTGCGGGCGGATGACCTGGAATACGTCAAGAGTGCTCGGGCGGCTATTCGTGGAGATCGTCTTGCCGGCGCCAATGTCCTTTTGTTCACAATTATGGGTGTGGTAGCGGCCTTCGTAATCTGGGCCGCTCGCGCTGATATTGATGAGGTGACGAAGGGCGATGGGAAAGTAATTCCGTCCTCTTCTATCCAAACGATTCAGAATCTCGAAGGAGGAATTGTCGCTGAGATTCTGGTGACCGAGGGGACTCAGGTGAAGAAGAACGAAGTAATTCTCCGTATCGATGACACGCTCAGTGCATCGAGCTACCGTGAGAATCTATCCAGGAGTCAGGCGCTTGAGGCGAGCATGGCGCGCTTTGAGGCTGAGGCGAATGAGTTTTCAGACCCGGAGTTTCCTGATTCACTGTGGGAAAACCGACCCGACTTGGTGAAGCGGGAGGAAGCTCTGTTCAAGAAGCGTAAGCAGGAGTTCGATGAACAGAGAGTCGTACTCCAGCGTAGTTTCATGCTGGCCTCTGACGAGCTCACGATGACGGTTCCATTGGTGCAAAGAGGAATCGTTTCCCGGGTGGAGCAGTTCCGGCTTGAGAGGGAGGTCAACGAACTTGAAGGAAAGCATAAGGAGCTCATTCGTGGGAGCCAGCGGGATGCGCTGGAACACTACAACGAGATTAAATCCCAGTTTGAGGAACTGCATGAAGTGCTTCAGGGAAGAGAAGACCGGGTCATGAGAACTCTGGTGAGATCGCCGGTCGAGGGGACGGTGAATAAACTCTACATGAACACCATCGGCGGCGTCGTACAGCCGGGTGAACCCATTGTCGACATCGTGCCGAATGACAATACGCTTTTGGTCGAAGCAAAGGTTCGTCCCTCCGATATTGCTTTTCTCCGGCCCGGTCAGGAGGCTACTCTCAAGTTCTCTGCTTACGACTACTCAATCTATGGCGGTCTCAAAGGGATTGTCGAACACATCAGTGCGGATACGATTGAGGATGAGGTCGACAAGCAACATTACTACATGATCAAAGTGCGAAACGCCGTCGGCAAGATGATGAAAGACGGCGATGTGCTTCCGATTATTCCGGGAATGGTAGCAGAGGTTGATGTGCTGACGGGGCGCCGAACAGTGCTGCAGTACCTACTCAAGCCCTTTCACAGAATGCGTTTCAACGCCCTTAGGGAACGCTGATCTACGGGCCAAATAGATTCGGAACGAAGTGGAGAAAGACAGCCGACCCCGCGGAAGCGGGGGAGACAGGCGACTCGAAGAGTCGAGCGAAGCGCCCAAAGCGAAGAAAAGTCAATTGACTGTCCGACCTAACCCTGTTGATTGCCTGTATGAGCCAACCAGGGCTGTCTTCGGACCAACTTACTACTTTGATTGAACTCCTCGAGCGTCGCCTCGCCGTGATTGGCGATGACGATCTGAGAGCCAACAATCCCGATGATCAACTGACTCAACTCCAGGCCGTGTCAGAAGCCATTATGGCATTCCATCAGGGGAACCGGGAGGTGATCACGGGTCGGCTCAATCACTTTCTCGAAGGTTGCAGTTTCGATAAGGCTCTCGCCTGGGCACGTGGGGAGCGTACTCGCTGCTGATTAGGATCTGAAAATTGGAGGGTGCACATGGCCTTCATTGAGGTCAACCCGCTCGGGCCGTCCTTTGTGCATGTAAATCACTTCAGTGTGATCTAGGCCTAACATGGCCATGACGGTGGAGTGTATATCGTGGACGTGGAGCTTGTCCTCCACTGCGTAGAGGCCGAGTTCATCAGTAGCGCCAATGGTCTGTCCTCCCTTGGCCCCTCCTCCCGCCATCCACATAGTGAATCCAGTTGGGTTGTGATCCCGCCCGTCACCCTTCTCGCTCATGGGCGTTCGGCCGAACTCTCCTCCCCAGATGACAAGTGTTTCATCCAGAAGTCCTCGCTGCTTCAGATCTTGAATCAAGCCGACTATGGGAACATCGACATTTCGGCAAAGTCGGCTGTGATTCTCCTCCATTTTGGAGTGGCTGTCCCATTTGCTACCTGCTCCGTGAAAGAGCTGAATGAACCGCACTCCTCTCTCAACCAGTCTGCGTGCCATCAGGCACTGACGGCCATAGACTTGGGTTTCTTCATGGTCGAGGCCGTAGAGCGATTTGATATGGGCCGGCTCGTCTTCCAAGTCAATGGCTTCAGGGGCCTCTGCCTGCATGTGGAAAGCGAGTTCGTAGCTGCGGATGCGTGCTTCGAGGTCGGTGTTCGATTCGCGATTGCTGTGATGGTTCCGGTTGAGCTGATTGAGGAACTCCAGTTTCTCTGCCTGCCGACTATCAGAAACCCCAATCGGATTGTTGAGAAACTTGATCGGTTCAGCCCCGTTTTCCAGAAGAACTCCTTGATGAACCGCTGGAATAAAGCCTGATCCCCAGGTCCTGGCGCCATTCACAACCATGGCATTGGAATCTTTGATGACGACAAATCCGGGAAGGCTTTGGTTTTCTGTTCCCAGGCCATAGGAAATCCAGGAGCCCAGTGAAGGTCGGCCTCCAAAGACTGATCCTGTATTCATCTGGCAGACGCCGCCGGCGTGGTTGATGCCGTCGGACACGCAGGAGCGAATGACGCAGAGTTCATCTGCAATTTTTGAGTGTTGAGGCAGCCAGTCGGATATCCAGAGGCCGCTATCTCCGTGTTGGGCCCATTGTCTCTGTGAAGCAAGTAAGGGTGAGTTTACTTCACCCATCGCGGTGACCGGGCGTTCAAAGCTATCCGGTAATGACTGACCCTGAAGTTCATTCAGGAGTGGCTTCGGATCGAAGAGGTCGAGGTGGCTGGGGCCGCCTTCCATGAACAGCCAAATGACATTTTTGGCTCTGCCGAACCTATGGGGAATCTTTGCTGCGACGGGATTGTTTGATGCGCCGATGAGGTTCTGGCCCGTCATAGCAGATAGTGCGACGGCACCGAATCCGGAGCCGGCCCTACTGAGAAACTCCCGTCGGCTGGTCGGAAGATCAATGCGATGGCATGGCGGCATGATTAATGAAGGTAAAGAAATTCGTTTGAGCTGATCAGCGCCTGGCAAAAGTCAGTCAGAGAGGCGAGGCGATGTGGAGGGAAATCGGGGTCGATTGTTTTGGGGCGTTCCTGTATCCACGATGTTCCGGGCGCCGGGCTATCTGCCACTTCCTTTGAGAAATTCCAATCAATGACTCGGTGACCGCTTCCCCCATTCACGAGAAGTTGATCGGATGTCAAAGCCTGACGGCTCACAACGAGGCGGCTGAGTTGACCATCCCAAAGGTGGCCTTTTTGATCTCGTCCTCCAATAATTGCGCGAACTAAGTCCTCGGTTTTCAGTCCTCCAACAACTTGATGGGGGATTGTAGTCGTCTCGAGCGGACTGGCAGGATCTGACAGATCTTTCAGCGAGAATGTCACATAGCCCTGAGTGGCTCCATCTGTAGCGGGAACTGCGGAGACACAGGCCGCCAGATAGACGGGGCGCTTGACTGGAACCCTTAGATTCGATGCGACTACTTCATAGATGCGATTCGCCTGAAAGTCGTCTCCGACCAGTTGCATAATGAAGTTTCGGGGCTGATGCCGCGATTTCTCGCTGGTGATTCCAAGCGTCCATCCCGTGTTCACGTGGGATCCATTCCATCGGCTGAGCAAGGTATTGACCGAGGCATCGGAGTAAATTTTGTCGAGACTCGCGATCGCCTCGACTGAGAATGAATCCTCGGGCCACTCCGTATCGTGGATCTGAAGTTGCTGGAAACGGCTGCCGGGTTGTAGCCAGAGGGAGTGCTCGCCCAAATCAAAATTGTCCACATTTTGAAAGGCTTGCTTCGTCGGGCGTTGGCCGGTTTCATTGGGGTATTTGTAGGGGATTGGTTTGGCTGTGGTGAAGAGCTTCGACTGAGCTTCGATGAACGATAGTGCCTGCTCTACTTCATCAGTATCTGGCATTCGGCCATAGGCGATCTTGTAAGCATTGTGGATGGTTTTGGGGCCGGGGTGCGGGGTTTGCTTCAGCAGTCGCTCGGCAAATATGCGGGCTCTCTCGATGGTCCACTCGCTGTTCACCAGCATGAGGGATTGAGTGGGGGATGTGGTCGCAAGTCGAGTAGGTGCCGAGCTGAATCGTGAAGGTGCATCAAAGCCTCCTATCATATCATCACGCGTATTTCTGCGCTTTTTTAGATAGATGCTTCGATCGACCGAGGCCCCCTCTGTCGAGGGTCCCCCAGGACACTCACCTAACTCACCGGAGACCGCCAGAATGCTGTCCCGGATCTGTTCTGCATCGAGCCGTTTCGGAGAGAAGCGCCAAAGAAGTCGATTATCCGGATCAGTCGTTGATTGAGCACGCGTGGGCTCACTTCTGGCGGTTTGACGATAGGCCGCGCTATTCATGATGAGCCGGTGAATCGACTTCATTCTCCATCCTCCATCCAGAAATCGAAGCGTCAACCAGTCCAGCAGTTCGGGGTGACTTGGCTTTTCACCAAGATTTCCAAAGTCGTTAGGAGTTGGCACCAGTCCGGTCCCGAAATGGTGTTGCCAGAGGCGGTTGACGATAACGCGGGTGGAAAGGGGATTGTCCTCTTTCGTAATCCATTTTGCCAGTGCCGTGCGCCGTCCTGTCGTAGTGGAAGTGGGGGCGATCTCCGGTGCGGGCTGGTCCAGGAGCGTGAGAAAGGCCGGCTCGATGACCTGTGATTCGTCATGAACTTTGAGCAGTGTATTTGCTGCCGTGGTACCGACGTCGGTGGTGATAAATCCAGAGGGAAGTGGCCGGGGTTTTATTGAATTAAATGCTGCCAACTCCTTCGTCAGTTTCTCGAATTGAGCGAGCTGGCCGTTCTTCTTTTTAGCGAGTTCCTTTTCCCAATCGATCTTGCTTTCCTTTTTGTCGATTTGTCGCTGTACCATTTGGGCGAGCTGTTTCTCGTAGGCGGTTCGCATCTGGTTTGGTTTGCGGTAGATCTCTTGAATGTCCTCCGGGAACTGCATCACGGTGTAGTTGAAATCGGCATCGAGTTTGGGTTGCTTGATTTCTGAGAGTCCTCTCCGAATCTCGGCTGTGGCGCGGTCCCATTCAGATTGCTTATTGTTGTGCTCACTGCGTTCGGCGTCGTTCGCAAGAACTGCATTTTCCGGCCACCAAGTCGAGTTGAGAAATGCCTGAAGAGCGAAATAGTCTTTTTGCAAAATGGGATCAAATTTGTGGTCATGGCATTGTGCGCAACCAATGCCTATGCCAAGAAATACTTCGCCGGTGACATTGGTCATTTCTGTCATGATGAGATCCCACTGCATTCTGGCGTTGCGTTGGTTCCACTCATAGATTCCCAAACGAAGAAAAGCGGTCGCGATGACTTTGTCAGGATCGTTGGGAGCAATTTCGTCTGCGGCCAATTGCTCGATGACGAACTCATCGTAGGGTTTGTCTTCGTTAAATGAACGGATCACATAGTCGCGGTAGCGCCAGGTTTCAGGCCGGTAATCATCGGCCCTATAGCCATCGCTTTCAGCATAACGGACGGCATCGAGCCAGTGTTGTCCCCACCGCTCTCCGTAGCGTGGACTGGCCAAAAGTTGATCGACGAGTCTGATTACAGCGGCGTCTTCGTCTTGCTGGAAATAAGAGGTGAAGGTATCGACGTTCTCCGGGCTTGGGGGGAGGCCGTGGAGGTCGAAATAGATTCTGCGAATCAATTCAGTAGCGCTGGCAGATGGTGCCGGAGACAGGTGTTGCTCTTCCAGCTTTCGGGCAATATACCGATCGATATCGTTTTTGGCCCAGTTCGCCCCGGTTTGTGGCGGAATTGTCTCAGCGAGGGGCTGAATGGCCCACCAATCTCTGTCTTCCTTGCTGAATCCTCTTTCGTCCCGAGCAACAACGGAAAAGGACTCGTCCGGCCAGAAGGCTCCCTCAGTGATCCATTTTTCCAGGGCTGCGATTTGTTCGCTGCCAAGTGGAGTTTTGGGCGGCATCTCGAACTCCGGGTCCAAACGGTGGATGCCCTCGATCAGCAATGACTCACCAGGTCTTCCGGGGACGAGGGCAGGGCCGCTGTCGCCTCCGTTCAGAATAAGGTCAATGTGGTCGAGTCTCAGTCCGCCCTTTGACTTTGATTCGTCATGACATTCGAAGCATTCAGCGACAAGAAGTGGTCGAATCTCATTTTCGAAAAATTTCAGGTGATGGTTCTGCTCTTCAGCCAAACAGAAGTGAGTGCTGATGAAAGCGAGAATGATAGCTGAAGATCGCATCAATGCGGAGCGTTCAGAATTCGGAACTTAGATGAAAAAATGGGTCAGATGAGTTCGACGATAGGTGGAAAGTTACAGTCTTTCGGCGTAATTGGATATAACGCGAATCCACCGATATGCGCTTGAAACCGAGGCTGCGAAATTCTAGTTGGAGCGAGAGGGGGTTCCGGCGTCCTTGCTCTCTTTTCGTATTTGACCCGGTGAAGAACCTGTCGCCTTTTTGATGACCTGGCCGAGGTACTCTTGATGGCGAAATCCGCATCGGTCAGCAATTTGGGCAAGAGGGAAGTCTGACCCCGTAATGAGATGGAGTGCACGTGCAATTCGATGCTCGAGAATGTATTCCCGAATCGACTGCCCGATGGATTCGCGGAATCGTTTTTGAAACAGGGTCCGTGAGATGCCGACAGACTGAGCGATTAGCGAATTAGTGATGGGCTCGGCCAGATTGTCGCGAATGAACCGAACTCCGCGCGCGACGACTTCGTCATCGATCGCGCGTATTTGTGAGGACTCACGCTCGACAATCCCGTTGGGCGGCACAAGGAGGGGGGACGGGAGCGTTTTGCTTTTTGTGAGTATTTGGTCCACGAGACTGGCGGCCTCGAATCCAGCTCGAAGATGGCCGCCGCGAACACTACTAAGAGGCGGATCGCTGATTTCGCAGAGAGCGGTATCGTTGTCTACTCCGACAACCGCTACTTGTTCGGGTACGGCGATGCCTTCGGAGAGGCAGGCCTCCAATAACTCCAGGCCACGCTGATCACTGCACACCATGATGGCGACAGGTTTGGGTAGTTTCGCCACCCATTCCTGTAGCTGGCGAAAGGGAGTTGAGCGTTGTTTTCCGGAGTCGCGGGGCGTGTTCAATAGATGGAAGTTTCCTTCATCACGGCAGGCGGCAGCAAAGGCATCGCCTCGCTGTTCTGACCAGTTTTCGCCGGCGATTCCGTAGTAGGCAAATTGTGCGAAATTCCGTTCACGAAAGTGCGCCGCGACGATTTTTGCGATGGCGGAATTATCGACATGAACCAGGGGGAACCGGTTTTCACAAACCCCCAGAACGTCGACGACAGGAATGTTCAATGCCTCCAGTTCATCTCTCATTTGGGGGCCTTGAATTCTAGCGATGATGGCGTCGCCTTCCCAGTCGTGAATCCAGTCGGGAAGAGTATCAGACAATCCTCCTGCTTTGTGAAAAAGCTGCCAGTCGCCGGATTGTCGGGCAAATTTGGCAATACCTCGCAAAATGCCTCGTCCGGAACCGAGTGAGGTTTCGACGAGAAGAGCGACTTTTTTGCGAGGCTTGAGCATGAATATTGAGCAATCCGATTTCTACAAACTAACGTCTGCTTTCTCAAGAGGAAACCATTGATGGTGACGGAGAGGCAAGGCTAAACTCGATCAGATGAATGTCGCTCAGGAGTTTCAAAATTGCTTTGGAAAGGCTCCTCAGGTAGCAGCCATGTCCCCGGGACGAATTAATTTAATCGGGGAGCACGTGGACTATCTGGGAGGGTGTGTTATGCCCATTGCGATCGATAGGCACATGTGGATTGCGGCGGCGAAATCAGGAAGCCGTCAGTGTTCCGTTTGGCCGCTTGGGTTGGGGCTCGAATCGCCTGCGAAATTCTCGCTCGATGAACTCACTCGACGAACTGACCCGAGTGAGTCCTGGCTGAATTATTTGTTTGGAGTCATCAAGGGTTACGAGGAAGCCGGTATTGAGGTGCCCGGGTTCGAGGCGGTTATCACATCGGACCTTCCATCGGGAGCCGGTCTCAGTAGCAGTGCCGCCCTTGAGACTGCGACAGCGTTAGCGTTGGAGGCACTCACGGGTGTTGCTCAGGACCGAGTGGACCGGGCGCTTCTATGTCAACGGGCGGAACACGAGTGGGCTGGTGTCCCATGCGGCATCATGGATCAACTGGCCGTGGGGGCGTCCCGGAAAGGAGCGGTGCTGCATCTCGATTGTCGGGATCTTAAGATGGAGTTTTACCCTCTTCCGGCCGGGCTGGCTATACTTACGGCCGATACGGGGGTCAAGCATGCGCTGGGTGATGGAGAGTATCGCAAGCGCCGCGAAGAGTGTGAGGCCGTCTGCTCACTACTTGGAGTCAAGTCCCTTCGGGATGCTGAGATGGAGGAATTGGAAGCGGCTCGCGAGCAGTTGGGGGATGTGCTGTATCGCCGGGGACGCCATGCTGTCTCGGAGATGGCTCGTGTCGAAGCCTTTGCCGATGCGTTGAAAAGGAATGAGGAGGTGCCTCTCGGTGACCTGATGCGTGGCAGTCATGCATCGCTGCGTGATGATTTCGAGGTGAGTTGTGAGGAGCTCGACTTTCTCGTTGACGCTGCCTATCAGTTTGGTTCTGTGAATGGTCTCATTGGATCCCGAATGACCGGAGGGGGCTTCGGAGGTTCTACGGTTTCATTGGTTCGGGCGGATGCGGCCGATGCTTTGCAGCAGTACCTTGTAAATACGTATCAGGAAAAGTTTGGCCGTGACCTCAATTGTTTTATAACATCCGCCGTGGACGGGGCTCAAATCGTTCCTCTTTAATCGAAAAATCCAACTCTATGAAATCCCTGACCCTTGTTTTACCCTTCGTCACCATGTGTGCCCTTTTGACTTCCTGTAGTGATAGTGGTAGCGCCGGATCCGGTGGAGGTGAAAGAGGAGCGTTAGCTGAATCTGTGTTCGGAGCCATGCCAGATGGCACAGAGGCGAAGCTCTTTACGCTGACCAACGCCTCCGGAATGGAAGCTAAGGTCACTGAATACGGAGCGATACTTGTTTCAATTACGTCACCGGACAGGGAAGGGAACCTTTCTGATATTACCCACGGTTACGATACCTTGGAGGGCTGGCTCACCAATACGTCGTATTTTGGTTCGACCGTTGGACGCTTTGGAAATCGGATTGCGAATGGCAAGTTCTCACTCGACGGCAAAGAATACACTCTCGCTACTAACAATGATCCTGGTGGGATTCAGTGTCATTTGCACGGAGGTTTGAAAGGTTTTGATAAAGTTCTTTGGAAAGGGGAGGGATTCGAAAGCTCCGGGGCTCGCGGAGTGAAACTGACCTACGTGAGTGCCGATGGCGAGGAAGGCTATCCAGGGAATCTCACTGTTGAGGTGACCTATACCTTGACCGACAACGACGAGCTCATCTGGGAGGCGAGTGCCACTACTGATGCGCCGACGGTGCTGAATATTGTGCATCACTCCTATTGGAACCTGAGTGGCGATGCGACCACTTCCATTAATGATCATGAACTGACACTCTTCGCAGATCAGTTTCTTGCGACTGATGCAGGTCTGATTCCGACTGGGGAACTGGCCGATGTGTCCGGGACTCCGATGGATTTCACTTCTGCCACGGCGATCGGTGAGCGAGTTGATGTCGAATTTGAAGCGCTTAAACTCGGCGGCGGGTATGACCACGCCTGGGTTCTGAACGGGACCAAGAGCGGCGATCTCACCAAGGCCGCCCGCTTGAAGGATCCTGAGACGGGTCGTGTGTTAGAGATTTCGACGAATCAGCCAGCGGTTCAGTTTTACGGAGGGAATTTCCTGGATGGTACCGTGACTGGGAAGAGTGGGGTGACCTATCAGCACCGCACTGCGCTCTGTCTTGAGACTGAAGGATTTCCGGATGCGCCTAACAATCCCAAAGCACCTTCTGCGGTGCTGAAGCCCGGTGAAACCTATTACCACAAGATGGTGCATTCTTTTTCTGCTGAGTGATCATACAAAGCACACAAATACCCATGACTATTTTTGTATTTCTCTTTTTCACCGCGCTGGTCGGGGTGATCACCTACTTCCTGACGAGGAAGGATGATCACGGAACTGCGACCGGTTATTTTCTCGCCGGCCGTACTTTGACGGGAGGTTTTATTGCCGGGTCGTTGCTCCTGACCAATCTCTCCACCGAGCAGTTGGTCGGACTCAACGGTGCTGCCTTTTCTGATGGCATAGCGGTGATGGCGTGGGAGGTGATCGCCGGTGTTTCGCTGGTATTGATGGCCCTCTATTTCCTGCCGAAGTATTTGCGGAGCGGGATCGCGACGATTCCCCAGTTCCTGGAAGAGCGTTTTAACGGCACAACCCGCAGCATCACTAGCTTCATTTTTATCATTGCCTACGCGGGCATTCTTCTTCCCATCGTTTTGTACACCGGAGCGACCGGACTCATGGGGATACTTGACCTTGAAGCGATTACGGGGATTCAGGATCAGACCACTCTACTTTGGGTAACGGTTTGGTTTATCGGGATTGTGGGATCGATCTACGCGATCTTTGGAGGGTTGAGAACGGTTGCGGTCTCCGACACGATCAATGGTTTTGGCCTGCTCGTCGGCGGAGTCCTCATCACGATTTTTGCGCTGAATGCCGTCAGCGATGAAGGCATCTTCAAAGCGTTGGGCGAATTGAAAGAAGCGCATCCTGAAAAATTTAATTCAGTCGGCGGGAAAGACTCTTCGGTGCCTTTCTCGACCTTGTTCACCGGAGTGCTATTGCTCAATCTCTTTTACTGGACCACCAATCAGCAAATCATTCAGCGGACTTTTGGTGCCAGCACGCTGGCTGAAGGCCAGAAAGGTGTTTTGATTGCCGGGGTTTTCAAAGTGATCGCCCCCATTATTCTGGTGCTGCCGGGTATCATTGCATTTCACCTCTATGCAGAGCGTGAGGGATTCAAGCCCGATCATGCTTATGGAACGCTGGTGAACGATGTGCTGCCTCCCAGTCTCGCCGGATTCTTTGCGGCAGTCATGGTCGGTGCAATTTTGAGTTCGTTCAACTCGGGCCTCAATGCTACGGCGACTCTCTTCTCACTCGGCGTCTACAAGCAACTCCTCAAACACGACGATGTTGATGAGAAGAAGGTGATCAATAATGGTAAGTTGGTGGGTGCCATTGTGGCTGTTTTTGCGATGTGCACCGCCCCGATGTTAGCCGGTCAGGATAGCATCTTTGGTTACCTCCAGAAGATGAATGGCCTTTATTTTATTCCTATCTTCTCGGTGGTTCTGGCGGGTCTGCTCTTCAAACGTGCCAACGCGGCGACGGCGAACATTGCGCTGGCCGGGGGGTGTGCCATTCTCATTCTCGGTTACTTTGTTCCTCCGTTCACCGGATGGGCGCAGAAGGTGCATGACTTTCATTTTCTAGGTATCGTCTTTGGTATCCTCATGACCTTCCAATTTGTCATGAGCAAAGTGAAACCGTTGGCAGAGCCATGGGAGCAAAAATACTCCGGTGATGTCGACCTCACGCCGTGGAAATGGGCAAAGCCTGTTGGCATCGGGATCGTTGTGGCCGTCGTCTTGCTCTATCTTGCCTTCGCCGACTTCTCAGTGTTGATGGACAAATAGACTCCGCGCTCGCGGGTTGAACTCAGCCCGCGTTAACGAGGAATACGAGTGGTAGCCTTGGTGGTTCCCAAATCAAAGGTGACGGTTTGTGATTCCTCGTCGAATGAGACGAGATCGGCCGTCTCCTGATCCAGGATGTCCTTCGGTAAATCAGACAACGAGTAGGCCGCCTCAAATGGAACGACAATGTTTCCGTCCAGCCCGGGTAGTTCCAAGGTGACTTCAAGAAAGTCGTAGTCCTGGTTGGGGTCATCACTGTAGTAACCGTGTGAGATGCCCGCCTCCCATTTGCCAACCAGAGGTGTGGTCATGGCGCATTCTCGATAGGTCGATCTGCCTCCGAAATCGATAGGAGTGACTGCTTCTCTCTCCGCTGACCGGTCACAACCCGACGTTGCAATGAGTCCTGCCAGCAAGGTCAGTGTTAGGTGGGGGATACTTTCCGATCGAGCCATCAGGTCAGGTGTTCTTGTCCACAATGTGAGTCGGGTGACCATCGAGACTTGTTTGATTCTTTTCAGTCCAATACTTCTCGATTCCTCCATCACCTCTTTTCTCCGCCCAATCACTCAAGAGAGTACGATCTCCTGTGTAGTCTAGAAGCGGGACGGCCATCCCGCAGGAATCCTGGACCAGGTCCACATGCATATCAAAAATTTGTCGCGCGCCCGGGATCGGTTGGAACAGAGAATACAAGTCGTCCCATTCCTTATCATTCTGATGAATGACCTTCGCATGACCGTAGAGCCTTAGAATCAAAGGCTTCCCCTCGAATGCAGCGAACATGACCGTCATACGCGAATTTTCCTGAATATGAGCGGAGGTCTCATTCCCGCTACCTGTCACATTCAGCCACACCACCCGGTTGGGGCCAACCACCCGGAGTGAGTCCATTCCCTTAGGCGAAATGTTGACACGGCTATCCTCTGTCGCTGTGCCTACGAAAAATATCTTCTGGCTAGCGATGAACTCTCGGTGCTTGTCTGAGAGCTCTGTGTATTGCTTTCCCATGGTGACTCAGTCTTGCCCAATTCTTGAGTGAGGGCAAGATTCCCTCTGGATCAGGGTTTTGGATCAGTGAAGATAATCAGGCCCGTTCCATCAATGGGGGCTCGATCAATATTTCTGCGGTCCTCCCAGCTAACGGAGTTCTACAAGTTAGAAAGTAAGCCTCCCTCTGAGTCCCAACACCAGGACGGCATCATGATAGGGATTGCTGGCGGGGTTTACGATGAGCTGAGCCGAAGGGGTGACCGCGAGATTGTGAGACAATTGAAACCGAAAGAATAATTCCGAGCTGTATTGGTCGCGGAGGCCGGGCACCGAAGGATCCCCCCATCCCATCGCCGCTCCAAGTACGTCCCGAGCTATAACTCCGTTACTCTCGAAGCCGTATCCTACTCCGGCTGTCAGATCAGCTTTCAAAAAGGACGCGTCCCCATCCGATACGCCGCCCATCACAAAGGGCATTACTTTGTCATCACTGAGACGTCCTGCAGCGAAGGTCACGCCGTTTGCTTCGGGGAATCCTGCGTCCACTCGGGCATCCTGATGCCAGGCCTGCACCCGCAACTGCCGCAACAGGGTGCCAACTTTATTGTTCGACGAAGGATTCCAGCGAATCTCAAGTGAGTGGAAAAACTCTCCTTCATCAATGGTATCAAAAGGGTTCCATGCAGCAAAGGCGTTGGCATCGTGAATGCCTCCGATTAGTTGAATTTCGTCAGTCAACTGGAAGCCTGCCACTGCCCCCAGGCCTCGATCTACAATTGGCTTGCTGCTACTCGTGATGAACGCCTGGTTTTGAAATCCTCTTTTCGGCGACGACAATGGATGGTTATTGTACCAGGAGGTTCCACTCAACTTCCCGACGGATATCTGGGCCCGCCCGTCAAAGATAGTCTGGCGCCAGGAGAACTCAGTCAGTGCCACATTAAATTCGCTGAAAGTGGAGCCTGTCTGCATGATCGATCCAAACTCATAGCCTAGGTTGGCAGGCGACACCGCAGTGCCCAACCGATGTCTGTCCTCGACTCGGAAATACAAAGCTCCTGGATTGTCAGTTCCTCGCCCAAATAGGGTCCATGATCCAAGAAACTCCGCCAGTCCTCCGGCCGCAAAGTCCTCACCCAGACCCTCACTCGCCGCTTGCGCCAAGGTCTGATAACCGAATTGAATCTGAAGGCCGTGATCTTCATTCAATTGTCTCTTGAAGGCAAACCACGGGTCGAGCGCGCGATCGATCTCAGTGAATCGAAAAGTCGATCCAAGGTCTCGATCTTGAATCGCAAGATCGCCCCCGACACTGTTGGGTCCCTCGAAGGAAGACATATATCGGTATCCCGAACGAGTGGTGCCTCTATCTGGGGTGCCTTGCGCCGACAAGATCCCTGTAATTGTCCAACAAACCACCAGGGTCAGAAACAAAGGGTTAATTCTCATCGAGGATTCCCGCATCGGCTGGAGGGGATCGATACCCCTCTAGCTCATAGGCTTCGAAAGCGTAACACTCTTCGGCTTGACGACAAGTGGGGCGCTCGAGTTGAACCCATCGCAGCAAGTCTGAATTGAACACCTTATGGTAGCTGGCTTGAACGTTCTCTCACCGACTCCAAGGGGTAGATCTCAGCGTGGCCAAATGTCGCGCTGAATCTACTCGCTGGTCCTTTTGCCCCAATTTTAGGGAGTTCACGCCGGAAGACAATGCGATTAGATTAAAATGCAGAAAATCGGAAAAGACCCGGTGTAAGAAAGAGAAGATCACGCCATCGGCGCGACTTTGACGGGACATACCTTCAGTTCGGCGGTCTGAGTGACGGGGTCGTAACCTGACCCAGTCAGAACATTGACCGGCACATTGGCAAATGAGAAGGAGGTGAAGACGGTGCCCTTTGGTGACATGTCAGTCACTTTGACCTGAATCTCGATTTCGCCTCGAGCACTGGCCATGGTGGCCATGCCGCCATGGATAAGACCGAGCCTTTCGGCGTCATCGGGGTGCACTTCGAGGGATTCGTGAGAAAGTAGATATTCGATGCCGGCACTGCGTCCGGTCTGGGTGCGGGAGTGATAGGCCTCCAGTCTACGGCCGGTCGTGAGCCAGAGCGGGAAGTCTTCGCTGATGACTTCGGCGGGGTCGCGGTAACCGATGATGGAGAATTTGCCTTTCATGCCACCTTTGAATTCTTTCTCATGCAAGCGCGGTGTGCCGGGGTGTCCTTTGTGTGGAACGGGCCACTGATATTCCCCATCTTCGATGCGGTCCCAGTCGAGCCCGGCATAGATAGGGCTAAGGCCGCAGAGCTCGTTGAAAACGTCCTTGGCGGAATCGTATTCGAAGCCGGGAGTGCCGAGGCGTTTGGCGATTTCGCTGACAATCCACCAGTCGGGCTTGGACTCGCCATAGGAGGGTACGGCCTTTTTGAGTCGCTGAACGCGGCGCTCGGTATTGGCCTGGACACCATCGGTTTCGCCCCACGCGGTGGCGGGGAAAACGACGTCGGCGAGCTGGGCTGTTTCGGTGAGAAAGAGGTCGATGACGACAAGGTGATCCAGGCTCTTGAGGGCGCGCTCGCAGTGATTTCTGTCGGGATCGGTCACAACCGTGTTTTCACCATCGATGATCATGGCATGGATACCCTTGCCGGCGTTGTCGAGGGCGGTCACTTTGGTGATGCCGCGCTCACAGTCTATCTCGGTGCCGTAGAGTTTGGAGAACTTGGCTGTGCTCTCGGGATCGGCACAGGGCTGGAAGCCGGGGTAGTTGGCCGGAACGGCACCGCAGTCACCGGCGCCTTGAATATTATTCTGGCCACGCATCGGGTTGATGCCGCCGCCCTCGAGACCGAGATTTCCGGTCATCAGAGCGAGATTACAGAGGGACTGCACATTGTCGACTCCGCAAATGTGCTCGGTGATGCCGAGGGTGTAGTAGATCGCCCCGGGGTTGCCGCGTCCGAAGATGAGGCCCGCCTCCTCGATGTCGGCGGCGGGGATTTCGCAGATCTCAGAGGCCCACTCGGGCGTGAACTCTTTGACGTGCTCGAGGAACTCATCGCTCCCGGCGGTGCGCTCCATGACGAATTTTTCATCGACGAGGCCTTCGCGCTGAATGACGTGGGCCATAGCAAGCAGGAGGGCGACATCGGACCCGACCCGGATGGGCAGATGGAGATGTGCCATCTTGGCGAGGCGGGTCTTGCGCGGGTCGGCCACAACCATGGTGGCACCGTTGGTGAGGGCACGCTTGAGGCGGGTGGCGGCCACGGGGTGACACTCTGTCATGTTGGTGCCGATGGCAAAAATGACATCAGGCTTCTCCATATCCGCAAGCGGATTACTCATTGCACCTCGACCGATAGTAGCTGCCAGACCGGCAACTGTGGGAGCGTGTCAGGCTCGAGAACAGTTATCTATATAATTGGTCCCGAAGCTCGCCCTGATGAATTTCTGCATCGTGTAGGCGGCCTCGTGCGGCGCTCGGCCAGAGGCGACTCCGTAAATACTGTGTCGTCCAAATTTGTCCCTGGCCGCTTGGAAGCCGGCGGCCGCTTTGTCGAG
Source organism: uncultured Verrucomicrobiales bacterium (assembly GCA_963975655.1). Lineage (GTDB taxonomy): Bacteria > Verrucomicrobiota > Verrucomicrobiia > Verrucomicrobiales > DEV007 > Arctic95D-9. Next base: position 3,803 of record CAXBHX010000057.1, on the reverse strand, counting down.
AGCTTCGTCCCATTCGCATTCGTGAAGCTCGCCGTCTTCACGACGAACGAGCGGCTTGCCGAGGCGATCCGCATTCTGGATAAAGTCGAAGGCAAATTGCCCTTTGATGCAGAGGGCGCCTTCGTTGGCGGGACCATCCATAGCAGGCTGGACGCCGACGATTTTGTCGCCTTTGGACATCAGGTCAACTGAGCAACCTACGCCGCAGTAAGGGCAGATTGTCCGTGTCTTTTTGATCTCGCCTTCGGTATCGGCGTCGCGCAGCGCTTTCTTGTCGCCGAGGGCTCCGGTGGGGCAGGTCTGGACGCACTGGCCGCAGAAGGTGCACTCAGAGTCGCGAAGATCGCTGTCGAACTCGGTGATAATTTGGGTGCCGAACCCGCGGCCCATTATATTGATCGCGTAGTCGCCTTCGCGCTCGGCGCAGACTCGAACGCAGCGGTAACAGGAAATGCAATTGTCGTAGTCCCGAAGGATGAAGGGGTTTTTGTCCTTCGTGTTGGATGTGCCGGACTTTTTGCCGGCGAAGCGTCCACTGCGGGCGTCGTAGCGATCGACGAGAATGGTGAGCTCCTGCGAGGCGAATCCGCTGAGAGCGTTGACGTCGACGTTGCGGTTTTCGGAGGCGACGAGTTCGAGAAGCGTCTTGCGGTGTTTCTCGATCGTCTCGGTAGATGTCTTGATGGACATTCCCTCAGTCGCAGCGGTGGTGCAGGAGGCGACGGGATTGCGGATGCCTTCGACCTCAACGACGCAAAGGCGGCAGGCTCCAAAGGCTTCGAGGCGGTCGTCGTAGCAGAGGGTGGGGACATCCTTGCGGTGACGCTGCGCGATCTCGTAAATCGACTCGCCCTCGGTGAACTCAACCATTTCGCCGTCGAGGGTGAGGGTGCAGATTTTTTGCTCTGCGAGATCGTTGCGGTTTTCCGTCATGAAGGAGATAGAAGTTTAAAGAAAGGTCGGAGCAAGAGCAAGTGAGAAGGGAGCCTACCTCAGAGAGATTACGAAAAAGAGGTGGAGTAGGATTAAGAATTTTTGGTCAGATACGCGTCCACCTGATCGGGGAAATATTTCATGAGCGATTCGGTGACGTTGGGGGCGGCCATACCGAGACCACAGGCACTGGTGGCTTTCATGGTGAATCCGATGTCTTCGATTTCGGCTTTCCAAGCGCCGGCTTCGAGTCCAGTGGAATCGACTGCGAGTCTTTCAGTGATGCGCTGAGTGCCAATGCGGCAGGGAAAGCATTTGCCACAGCTCTCGTGGGCGAAAAATTCCATGGCGTCGTGGGCGGCTTTGACCATGTCGCGGGAGTCGTCGAAGACCATGATGCCGCCTGCGCCGAGGAAAGAGCCTTTGCTGCGAATACAGGGTTCGTCGAGGGTGACATTGAGATCTTCACCAGCGAGGAAGCCACCGGAGAGACCTGCCATGGTCACTGCCTGGATAGAGCGTCCTTCGAGAGGACCGCCGGCCCAGTCGTTCAGGAGGGTCTGAAGAGGGAGGCCGATGGGGACTTCATAGTTTCCCGGTCGTTGGATATCGCCGGAAAGGCTGATGAGTTTAGTGCCGGCGTGCTCTCCGAGACCGAGGTTGCGGTACCATTCGGCACCTTTTTCCACAATATGAGGCACTGACGCGAGTGTCTCAACATTATTCACCACAGTGGGTTTGTCATTGTAACCATGAGTGACGGGGAAAGGAGGCTTGTTGCGGGGAAAGGGGTGCTTGCCTTCAAGGCTGTTAAGGAGAGACCCTTCTTCGCCGCAGATATAGGCGCCAGCCCCACGACGGACGTAGAGGTGGAAGGTGAGTTCACTTCCGAGGATGTTCTCGCCGATGAGGCCGCTGGCCCGGGCGTCTTCGATGGCGTCTTCGAGTAGCCTTTCAGTCTCAGGGTATTCGTAACGCAGGTAGATGAATCCCAAGGGAGCGCCAGTGGCAAAAGCGGCGAGCGTCATGCCTTCGATCACGGCGAAAGGGTCGTGATCCATAATGGCACGATCCTTGAAGCAGCCCGGCTCGCCCTCGTCCGCATTGCAGACGATAGTTTTGGGGTCGCCCGATGCGTCGGCGACGGCTTTCCATTTGACCCCGGTGGGGAATCCTGCCCCGCCCCTGCCGGCAAGCTTGCTGTCGGAGATCAGCTCGACGAGGGATTCAGGGGTCGACTCTTTGATCGTCTTTTCGAGAGCGCTGTACCCGCCGGTAGCACGATAGCCCGCTAAAGTAGCGCGCCCCGGTTCGCGAATGCTGGCAAAGATGCACTCGTCGGTGGAGCCGGGATTGGCTGGCGGCACTGGTGTGGCCCGGTGTTCGAGGCTGTTTTTGTCAGATCCGACGTAGACTTTGTCACCTTTGATGACGGGAATCATGTCGTCGCAACGCCCTGCGCAAGGCATGGGAGTGGCGCCTTCGTCTTTGAGTGATTCTAGCAGTTCGTTTCCTCCATGGAGGCAGCAGACATTGCCGGTGCAGACGCGGGGGGCGGACTGGCCTGGAGATTCCCGGGAAAAGTGGTGATAAAAGGTGACCGTTCCCCAGAGTTCGGCGAGGGGGATTTTGAGAGCGGCTGAAACGGCTTCGATCGATTCTTTAGAGAGGAGCCCGTCGCGATTGTGAAAGGCGTGGAGTAGCGGCAATAGTGGCGCAGGTTCGTCTTTCCAATGATCGATGAGGGCCTGATTGGACTCGCTTGACATATCAGCGGGAGTGTCAGGCAAAAGGGTGGAAAGATCAAGAGTGCATCAAGGTCATTAGGGGCTGAAAGAGTGGCGCTTATTGGCGTTATGACGGGAACGGGGGGGTCGCTTTGTGCCGATGGCCAACGGTAGAGTTTCCTGATGCAGTGGAAAAATGTTTTACTGATGCTTCTCGTAACATCGGTCTGGAGTATTTCGGTTCAGGCAGAGGTAGCGATCACCGAGAATGAGGGACGTATCACTGTAACCGTAGACGGTCAGTTATTCACTGAATGGTGGCACGGCGACTGGTTGGCTCCCTACTTGTACCCCGTGGTGGGCCCAAGCGGGCAGAGTGTGACGAGGCACTACCCGATGAAGGATGAGGCTCCCGATGAAGATCGCGATCATCCTCATCACCGGTCGATTCGATTTTCTCATCGGAACGTCAATGGATTTAGCTTTTGGGCTCCTGATTCAAAAGCAGGTGGCAGCCGGGCTAGAATTGTCCTCGATGAAGTGGAGAAAATTCAATCCGGAGAAACGGGAGAGCTGGTCTTGCGCAATCGTTGGATGGGTGATGACAAACTCGTCCTGACTGAAACGGTACGGCTTTCATTTATTCCGCTGGAAAAACGCCAGATGCTGATGGATTTCGATGTCTCGCTGGAAGCCAATGGCGATTCGGACGTGGAGTTCGTGGATGAAAAAGACGGTGGGCTGATGGTCCGAGTCGCGGGCACGATGAAGGTCGCGGATCGGAAAACCAAAGTGGGAGAGGGAACGATCCTGACGAGCCGGGGTGACAAAAATCAGGAAGCCTGGGGAAAGCGGGCCGAATGGGCAGATTATTACGGCCCGGATCCTTCCGGCAAGGTGGCCGGCGTGGCCATTTTTGACCATCCTTCGAATCTGAGGTATCCGACGCACTGGCATGCCCGGACCTATGGCCTGATCACCGCGAATCGATTTGGTGCCGGATTCTTCGAGGCAAAAAACGGAGCGACGAAGGGGGATGGGAGCTACACGATTCGGAGAGGTGATACTCTGAAATTGCGGCATCGGCTCTATATTCATCTCGGCGATTCCGAGTCGGCTGATGTGGCGGGGCAGTATCAGAAG
>CAXBHX010000056.1:0-32485 GCA_963975655.1 uncultured Verrucomicrobiales bacterium | reverse complement strand
CTGCCTTCTGCCTTCTGCCTTCTGCCTTCTGCCTTCTGCCTTCTGCCTTCTGCCTTCTGCCTGGAACCTCGGTTCCTCACCCTTTTGAAAAATAATCAGCACTCTGGTAATTCCCGTCGACCAATTTGGCCAGTTGCAACTCAACGTCACCTAACAACGAACTGGCCCCAAATCGAAACAGTTTCGGCGTGAGCCAGTCGTCTCCCACCGTCTCTTTCACCATCACCAGAAACTGCAATGCCTGCTTGGCTGTGCGAATGCCGCCCGCAGGCTTAACTCCCACTTTCTTCCCCGTTGCCAGAAAGTGGTCCCGAACCGCTTCAACCATCACCAGAGTGACCGGAAGAGTGGCTGCCGGCGAAACCTTCCCTGTAGACGTCTTGATGAAATCTGCGCCAGCCTCAATCGCCAACTGGCTTACCAGCCTGACATTATCATAGGTCTGCAGTTCACCTGTCTCAAAAATTACCTTCAAGTGGGATTTCCCACAGGCTTCTTTGACTGCCGAAATCTCATCACTGACTTCCTGCAATCGACCTTCAAGAAAAGCGCCTCGACTGATCACCATATCGATTTCAGAGGCACCGGAATCGACCGCATCACGAACATCCGCCAATCGTATATCCAGTGGGTACTGTCCTGAGGGAAACCCGGTCGCCACAGAGGCTACCGGAATTCCACTGCCTTCCAGTTCAACCACCGCATGTGCCACCTGATTGGGATAGACGCAGATCGCGGCACAGGGTGGGCATCCATAGCGCGAGGCCATGGGCTGCCGGGCTTTGCGGCAGAGACTACCCACCTTACCCCGGGTATCAGCACCCTCCAGAGTGGTTAGATCCATCATGGCCACGGCGAGTTTGAGCCCGACTGCCTTGGCCTGATTTTTGATTGAACGCTTGGTGAACTTAGCGGCACGCTCCTCGACCCCGACCTGGTCAACGCGGGGCACCGGAGATTTCAAAACAAAAGACATGGATTCAATGGGTCAGTTCCTCAAGCTGAGAGACTAGCACATCGTCACCATATCTTTTATGAGCTGAAAGTAGAGATAAAAAAGCCCCCTCCAGGAATAGCGAACCGTCTCCTCCGTTTCACCGGGGCGAATGACTCCAGCATCAATATTGTGCCGAATTTGACATCCAATTTCTTTCTCAATTAGACTGGCCAGCTTCTCGGGATCACGCTGACCCACCACCGATTCAGCGACCCCCAGTTCCCGCAACCAGCCCCTGTGCTCCTCGAGCAGTTCTTCGAAGGATTCGGAGTAAGGAAGCTGCTGGGTCAGCACGTCCGAGGTCGTCTTCATCGGACTGCTGAAGGGAATATCCGTCGTTCGAAAGACACGCCCGTCTTCATGCCGCGAGGCGAGGGACAAACTCACCCATCCGACGCCCTCCTGCTCCGTCAAAGAGATGGTCGCTTCAGCAAGCTCATCAGCATGATAAAACAACCGATAGAATTGATTCATCCCTTCCGAATCCCAGCCCGTATCGGCAACATACTCAAACCCGGCATCTTCGACCTCCCCGGTGAGTGCTTTAAGAGAAGGGCACCGGGAATGCCCGGGAGGTGACTGCCTCTCAAGGTGCCGATGCATCGGCATCCGGAGATTGCGGACCCGGGTGAGAAGTTCCACCCATGGCAAAATGAACCAGAGCGACACACCTCCCACGCCGGCGGCGATACTTCCCGTCGGCAGATAGCACCCCAAAAAACTGGCCACCAGAATACCGAACGCCCCCAGCTTACGAAGCAGCCGGTGATCGAAACTGCGTAGGGCCATGGAAAGAACCACGACGCCCAGAACAATGATGAATTCAGTCATGAGGGAAATCTGAGGGCGCGCAAGCTAAGCGCAGGTCCCCCGGTGACAAAGCGGAATTTTGGAGCCCTATCCAGGCACAGGCCGCCCTTTACCGGCCAATTTGAAGCTCACTCGCCTTTCCGGCGAAAAATGGCGACATGACGATCGACCGATTTCCCCTCGGCCTGAAGCTCGCGAGTCTCCGGATTGAACTCAGTCCGTATCAACTCGCCGCCCAGCCGCTGAATGGCCTCAAGGGCGAGCTCGTGCTCCTTATCAAAATAGCTCGTAATGATCAGCCGGCCATCATCTCCGACTTTCGCAAGTGCCTGATCGTATATCTTTTCCCAGGTCTGGGCGCCGTTCCAGTAGTTCTGATGCCGCATGAAAACGAGATCAAAATCCTCACCCATTTCTGAGTGCCCTTCGAGTTTGGTCGCGTCTCCCGTGAGAAATTCATATTCCTGATGGCCAGATCCATCCGCCAGCTTGCGCCGACCTCCAAATCGCGTCTGCGCATTGGCAATCTCGCGGGCGCGCACATCGAGCCCCGTCAACTTGACGGTCCCGTCTGAGGGCCCCTTGAGCTCCGCCATGAAATCCGTCAGCACCTCGGCTTCCCGACATTCACCGCAGGCAATATCAAGTACGCGCGCCTCTTCGCGACTGGCGAGACGGCGACGCACCTGCTCGTCGTCATCCCCCGTTACTTTGCGGAGCATCTTCCGCAGCCGAACGAGATCCTCACCGGTCTCATCTAAAAAGCGCTGTGACATACCTAATTGCCCGAAGGCTACAAATTCTAGTGACTGGCCTTGTAATGCTCCTTGAGCATATCGCGACCAAAATCGCCGTCAAAGTCACGCCACACAGCGTGCACATGGTTGGCATCATTCTGAGTGTTGGCATACTCCAGCAAAAAGGTGGGACCCTGCACTCGATAATAGTGGCCCTCCCCTTTTTCGAGTCCGCCCGCCCACGCAAATACGATCTTGTCCATGCCGGCTTCCTTGATTGCCGCCATTTGTTCTTTGGCCACATCAGGACGGATCCGATTCACATACACGCCGATAAGATTCCTTAAACTCTTCTTCTGATCCGCGTCCAACTCACCCCAGGAAAGCCCGGCATCCCCCAGCGACGACACGGTAGACTCAGCCGCCGTCAGAATCTCCTTCGGAGCCTTATCCTCGACAATCGCCTTTCCCCGCTGCTCAGGAGAAAGTGACTTCACCAAACTACGGGCCACGTCTTCTTCATTAGCCAGGACACGAAGCCCCTTCCTCGGGCCTGAAGGGATTTCGCCAGGATTCGATGCGAAAAAATTGGGCGTCCCTGAAACAACTTTGCCACCTGCGATGGTGAAATTCATCGACATGTGGTGTCCCTCGAGCCGCCAGCCCCAGTCACCCGATTTTGGCTTTCCGAAGACCGACACGTAATACATCAACGTGTCACGCTTCGGCGCGTGGTTCTCAAGCTCCCACAATACTTGCTCAAGACTCATGATCTGCAAAGCGGTCATAAAACCGCGATGACTCAAGCCCGTGCTAAGTAGCGCGTAGGCCAAGTGACGCTGATCCGGACTCATTGCTTTGAACGTCAATCCACCGCGCATTCCCTCGCCTTCAAATGGCTTCGGAATGAAATGCCAGTTTTCCCGCTCACCATCAGTCAGCTGGTAAGTGGCCGTCGATTTCTGCTTCGCATCGAGAGAATCGAGCCATACCTGAGCCGCATCGGCCATTTCCGTGGCCGCTTCGTGGCAAAACCCAAATGATCCGCCGAATAGGCTGACGGCCGTGATAAGAGTGAGAAATCGATTCATGAGGCGGTAGTTAGCCAATGAAACGATCAAAGGGCAAGGGCGCAATCACTGACCCAGTGACCCGGATACGCAATCTTGTAACCGCTCCGCCAAGGCTCACGTCTATCTCTGATATGCCTCAGCTGCCAACTTGCTTGCTGAGCCATTCTTGCCCGGAATGCTCTTTTTCGATACAAATCGGATAGTCTGCGTGGTGGAAGCCGAAATACCAGAGTCCGAATGGATCGCTCGCGCCAAAACAGGCGACGAGGAGGCCTTTGTGCACCTGGCCCACAATTTTCGCAACCGGGTCTGGAATACCGCCTCGCGTTTTGCCCGTTCCAGAACCGAGCTTGAAGACCTGACTCAGGACTTATTCGTCAAGATCTGGAAAGGGCTGCCGTCCTACCGGGCCGACGCCCCATTTGAGCATTGGGTCATGACCGTGACCGTGCGGGGGTGCTACGATTTCTTGCGCAAACACCGCCGCCGGCGGGAGAACGAAATCCTCGTTGATCCTCAGGAAGACTGGGGAACCCTCGATACTCACTCAATTCGCGAATCAAAACAAAGAGAAGCCTGGGAGACGGTACAAGTGCTACTCGCCCGGCTCGACAGCAAAGACCGCATCATCATCACTCTGCTCGACCTCGAGGAGCATGGCGTCCGTGAAACAGCCCGACTCACCGGCTGGAGCGAATCCAATGTGAAAGTAAGGGCCCACCGGGCCCGGAAGAAAATGCGACAACTCTACGACGAACTTGGACTGGACCTATGAGCACAAGCGATCCCATCACCCAAATGTTTCAAGCGGCACGAAATCATCGCCCCTTCGGGAAACCGGGCGACTTTGGGTTTGAAACCCGACTGCGAGCCTCCCTGAAGCAAGTCTCGCCTTCTCTCGCTGATTGGGTTTCCCATCTCTCGTGGCGATTCTCCCTCGTCTGCGTCCCGGTATTGGTGGCCGGGGCCCTGTTCGCTTCCCTGCAAACGCAAGGATTCCTTCCCGAAGGCATTGGTGGATTTGTGGCCCAGTGGACCGAACTCATCCCCTTCACTCTCTAGGATCTGATGGCGGAAAAAACCAAGCTCAAAGCCGGATGCGGCATCGCCATGGTCTTCATTGCGGGCAGTCTCTGCGGTGCGATCACCCTATTCCTGACGCTCATGTGGATTGTCCCTTTGAGCGAAGGATGGAAAGGCGATGAGTCAAAATCGTTCATTACCCGAAGTGTCGCCCGACAGCTGGAACTCACTGAAAAACAGATCAGCCAGGCCCGACCTGTCATTTCCTCCGCTCTCGATGAGCGAGTCGGGCATCGCAAAACTTTCATCGAAGCGGATATCACATTGACCACAGCAGCGCTCGAAGAACTAAAGCCCATTCTCTCCGAAGAGCAGATCACTAAGGCGGAAGCGATGTTGAGACGTTGGTCCAAGGGGAAGCGGAAAATCGTTGGTAAAACGGAGGACTGAGCTTCCGATCAAGCCTGGAACACAAAAATTCCCGCTTGCGATGGGCCCTATTCGCGGCTCTTAGTCCCCGACTCCTGTGACGAAGAAATCCACCTCCGGATCTCACGTCCCGCAGCATCACCCGGCTCCGTCCGGCACTTTCAACCAGCCACCTTTCACCAACCGTGATCCAACTCATCTACCGCAAATTCGGCAATCGCCTTCAGGCTAAGGACGACCTTCTCTCAGGTCTCACCGTGGCACTTGCACTGGTCCCTGAAGCAGTCGCCTTCGCCATTATCGCCGGCGTGCCTGCCCTCGTCGGCCTCTACGCGGCATTCATGGTCTGTCTTATCACGGCAGTGGCAGGTGGTCGTCCTGGAATGATCTCCGGTGCCACTGGTGCCCTCGCGGTCATCATGGTGGCACTCGTCAAAATTGGAAACGAGCGAGGAGTCGAACTCGGCCTCGGCGACAACGCCGGACTGCACTATCTCTTTGCCGCTGTCATTCTGATGGGGATCATTCAAATCCTGTGCGGGGCTTTTAAACTGGGGCGTTTCGTTCGCCTGATCCCTCAGCCCGTTATGTTCGGGTTTGTGAACGGTCTCGCCATCGTCATTTTCATGGCTCAGTTCCCTATGTTCACAGAGAGCCCGACCACCCCTGACGCGCCCTGGCTAACCAGTGGTGCAATGGCCATCATGGCTGGACTGGTTCTGCTCACCATGCTGATCAGCTTCTTCCTGCCGAAAGTCACCACCGCCGTTCCCGCCTCTCTTGTCGGAATTATCGTCGTGAGCCTTATCGTGATCTTTGGCAGAGTCGACACACTGGTTGTGGGTGACATGTCATCCATCGGAGGTGGCCTACCCTCACTGGTCAATTTCTCGATCCCGTTGAACTGGGACACACTCAGTTTCATTGCTCCGTATTCCTTTATCCTGGCAGCCGTCGGCCTCATCGAATCGCTCATGACCTTGACCTTGATTGACGAGCTCACCGAAACCCGCGGTCAAAGTAACCGCGAATGTGTCGGCCAGGGAGTGGCCAATATCGTCACCGGTTTCTTCGGCGGCATGGGCGGTTGTGCCATGATCGGCCAAAGCATCATCAACATCCGTTCCGGCGGTCGCGGTCGCCTCTCCGGGATCGCCGCAGGCCTCCTTCTGCTCATCTTCATCCTGTTCGCGAGCTCGCTCATTGAGAAGATACCTTTAGCTGCTCTGACAGGGGTCATGTTTATGGTGGTGATCGGAACCTTCGAGTGGTCCAGCGTTAGAATTCTCGGGAAAATCCCCAAATCGGACGCCTTTGTCATCGTCCTCGTATCGGTCGTCACCGTGGTTTCTCACAACCTCGCCCTCGCTGTCATTGCCGGAGTCATTGTCTCCGCTCTGGTATTCGCCTGGAAATCAGCCCATCACGTCCATCGCGAAACTGAAATTCGGGAAGACGGATCAAAAGTTTACTACCTTCACGGCCCCCTCTTTTTTGGATCGATCCAGGACTTCAGCACAGAATTCACACCCGCCAACGATCCTGACGAAGTCATCATCGATATGATGGATTCACGCGTCTGGGACCACTCCGGTCTCGAAGCGATCCATAAGATCGCTGAACGCTACCGCAACGCCGGAAAAACGCTGCACCTCCAGCACATCAGTTCCAGCTGCCGGGATATGCTCAAGAAGGCAGGAACCATGGTCGACGTGATCGTTTTGGACGATGACCCCATTTACATCGTTGCCAATTTGAAGAAGGAAAACCGCACTCCTTCCTCCCGTCCCGAAGGAGCTTAAGCACCGGGAACGTGAATTCCAACAGGGTTAGGTTGATCACTTAACCCTATTGGATTGGCCGCACTATCAGGCCAAAAGGCATTGCTCATTCGGGCAATGCCCTCTCCATATCGCCTACTGATTCGGCGACACAAAGGAGTCAGCGTCTACGCGCGAAAGTGACACGAACATGGCCATGATGCCTATGGAATTGTGCGCAGATACAACGCACAATTCCAACTGCATGAAACTTCCGGCCCCACTCGTTTTCACCCTGGCACTCTTCGCCATATCAAGCGCGACTCTCGCTGAAACCCAACCCAACGAAAAGGCCGGGGTCTGGCCCCTCAAACAACTGCAGGACACGGTTCCCGAATTTCGCATCGAAGATCCTGAAGCCGCGATTCAATCCATTCTCTATGAAGGGGAACTGATCGACGGCGAATCGACTGAAGTCTTTGCTTTCTATGCGTCCCCCCAAACCCTCGGAACGCTTGAGGCTGGGAAGAAAGTCCCCGGTATTGTTCTAATCCACGGAGGGGGCGGCACCGCGTTTTCAGACTGGGTTTGGATGTGGGCAAAACGAGGCTATGCCGCCATCGCAATGGATCTGTCCGGCAGTCGTCCACCCGCCCCCCAATTCGATAAAAACGGAGAGAAGACTCAAGATTACAACCACCCGCGCGAGCAGCGAGAAAAACTCAGCAAGGGTGGTATCAACCACGGTCGCCCCGAAAAATTCGACAGTATTGGCGGCCCTGTTGACGATGACTGGCCTTACCACGCAGTCGCCAATGTGATGCGGGCTCACTCACTGCTCCGAAGTTTTGAAGAGGTCGATCCAGAGCGCACCGCCGTCACCGGCATCAGTTGGGGCGGTTACACCACCTGTCTGGTCGCTTCGCTAGATAATCGATTCAAAGCCGCCGTTCCCGTCTACGGCTGCGGATTCCTCTACGTAGGGGAGTCAGTTCAAAAACCTGCCATCGACGCTCTCGGCCAACGGCGTAAGGCCTGGATCGACGCCTATGATCCTTCCAGCCATCTGGCCAAGTGCAGCACTCCCACACTCTGGGTCAATGGCACCCACGACATTCACTACGTTCTCGACAGTTATGCCAAGTCCTACTCACTCGTAAAGGGCCCTCGAACTCTTCGCATCGAGCCGAAGATGGGCCACAGCCATCCCGCAGGATGGGCCCCTTCGGAAATCGGTCTCTTCGTCGATTCCATCCTGAAAGACGGGACTCCACTTCCCACGGTTGGCCCTCTCACTTTCCTCGACCAGACTATTGTCTCTGCGACAGTTGAGTCCGAGATCCCCCTGACAAAAGCAGAGTTGTTCTACACGACCGACACCGCCCGTCGATCCGAACGCAAATGGAAAAGTAAAGAAGCTCGAATCGAGAAAGGCCGAGTCATTGCGAATGGCCTCCCCCCGAAAGCCAACACCTGGCTAATCACTGTCACCGACGAACGCGGCGCGATGGTCACGAGTGAAGTGGGCTTTCGGTGAAATCCGATACTTCAATCTGGATAACTCCAATCAGTCCTGACGAGCGCCCAGAATCGCTCGAGCCACCACTAGATCGCCTGGCACGGTGATTTTGTCGTTGGGCTCGGAATTCTCAACGAGCTTGATGCGATGCCCAATCGCTTCGAGCGCCGAGACTTCGTCCGTCACGATTTCCCCACTATTGAGAACCCACTCATAAGCCTCACGCAGTAACTTGGTTTGAAAGATCTGAGGCGTCTCCATCGCCCAGAGATCTTCGCGGGAAACAGGCCCGGCGACTTCGCCGCCATCATTCCCACGCTTCAGCGTGTCAGTCACCCGATGAGCCAAAGTGGCTGCACCGGACTTCTTCGCAAATGCCGCGCAGCGAGTGATCGCAGAGACCGTCACCAGGGGACGCGCCCCATCATGAACGGCAACCAATTCCATTTCAGCGGCAACCCGTGAAAGTCCCGCATGCACAGAGAGGTGTCTTTCGGCCCCACCCTCTATCGCTTCCACAAATTTTGATAACCCAAGACGGGCCGACGCTTCCTTCACCAGCTCGATTTGCTCTGACGAAGTTACCACCCGAAATTCTGCCACTTCAGGGCAGCTCTGGAAAACCATCATTGATCGTGCTAGAACCGACTCGCCGTCCAGATCGGCTTCGAGCTTATCGAAACCCATCCGGCGACTGCTTCCAGCAGCAACAATAATGGCGGAAATAGGCATCTGGGTTAACCCAACTTTGCCATCACTGCCTGAGAGAGCGTCTTGCCATCAGCTCGGCCTGCGGTCTTCTCTTGAACCAGCTTCATGACCTGCCCCATCTCCTTGCGCGAAGTGGCGCCGACTTCAGCAATAGCCGCATCAATGATAGCCGCAATCTCTCCCTCGGACAGAGGCTCGGGAAGATAGCCATTCAAGACACCCATTTCTTCCTTTTCCTTCTCGACCAACTCAGTCCTCCCGGCGGTCTCAAACTGCTCGATCGAATCCTGGCGTTTCTTCACTTCTTTACGAATCACCGCGACGACCTCCGTGTCAGTCAACTCAGCATCGGCACCGCCCTTTTCGATCGCCGCATTCTTAATCGATGATTTCAGCATCCGAATCGTACTGAGTGCGACCGCGTTTTTCGCGCGCATCGCATTTTTCATGTCCTCTGTAATTTGTTGGGATAAATCGCTCATGCGCTAAGCTAACCATAATCCATCAAATCGCGACGTGAAAAACGACCCTCAATCATCACCTTCAAAACCGCCCCTCAACATTGCCGGTCGTCTTTGGAAAATCGTCATGGGCCTGTTCCTGGTCGGAATAGGCATCGTTTTCGTCCAGTATCTCTGGGGCTCCTACCAGCGGGCTGCCCTGATGAATACCTGGGTTGAAACCCCGTGCGTCATCGAAACCGCCCAGATTGACGACAGCGAACTGAATCAACGAGGGGTCACCAAATACATCCTCGAAGTCACTTTTGGCTATGAATTTGAAGGCCAGTCCTATGTCAGCAATCGCCTCAAACGGCTCAAAGTGGAGGGAAGTGATCCAAAAAAGATAACCCAAAAGCTCAAAGAGTTTCCTGCCGGCACCGAAACAGCCTGCTACGTGAATCCCGACGACCCCGCTTTTGCCGTCCTCAAAAAAGACTCCAAAGCCGGCCTCTACACCATCTGGTTTCCCTGCCTGATTATAGTCGGCGGCGGAGGCATGATCCTAACCGCCCTCTTCAGACGCTCATAGTCCCACCATGAAAACTGGATTGCTCATCGATCAGGACTTTTGTCTCCACGATCCGGGCGACGATCATCCAGAGGCCCCCGGACGAATCCGGGCCATCATCAAGGCTCTGGAAGACGCCGGGCTACCTGAGTCCTGCCATCCCATTGCGGGCCGGGAAGTCACCGACGATGAAATCCGGCTGGCTCACACTGACGACTACCTCAAGACCGTTCTTTCTGAGATCGACGGGACACGTGCCGGAATGCTCAGCACAGGCGACACCCATTTCGGCCCCCACTCCCTGCGGATCGCACGAAATGCTGCAGGAGGGTTGCTCAGTGCAGTTGATGGTGTCATATCAGGCGAATTGAAGAACGCGTTTTGCGCGGTTCGACCTCCCGGGCATCACGCCACGTCCGACCGCGGCATGGGATTCTGCATTTTCAACAACGCAGCCATCGCTGCGCGCTACGCGCGGGAAGCATATGGCCTGGAACGAGTGGCCATTGTGGACTGGGACGTCCATCACGGAAACGGCACGCAGGACATTTTTTACGAAGACGGCAAGACCTTCTACTTCTCCACCCACCAGCACCCCTGGTATCCCGGAACCGGCTCCAAAGATGAAACTGGCACTGGAAATGGACACAACACGACGCTCAACGTGCCTCTTCCAGCCGGAAGCGGAATGGAAGAAATCGGCGCGGCCTTCCGAAGTTCTTTCACCGCCAAAATGAAAGACTACAAACCGGATCTCGTCATCATCTCCGCCGGCTTCGACAGCCGCCTGGGTGATCCCCTCGGTCAACTCACACTGAGCGATGATGACTTCGCTTCGCTCACCCGGATTCTCTGCGACCTGGCCGGAGAATTCGCCGACGGCCGCCTCGTATCGGTACTCGAAGGCGGCTACAATCAGGAAGGCCTTGGCTCCGCTGTCGCTCATCACCTCACCTCCCTGATGGAGGCCTGATCCCGTTATCGCAGACGTATCCGGGACCAGAACATCTGCTACAATGGATCCATGTTCTCACGATTCGCCTGTTTTCTCCTCGTCGTCCTGGCTCTTCCTGTTACTCACGCAAGCTCACGTCCCAACCTCATCGTCATCATGGCCGACGACATGGGATACGCTGGATTGAGCTGCTTCGGCAATCCCTATTTCAACACGCCTGAGCTCGACAGGCTCGCTGCTGAAGGCATGCGCCTGACCGACTTTCATTCTTCTGGAACGGTATGCTCACCCACCAGAGCTGGCCTCCTCACTGGCCGCTACCAGCAACGCGCTGGAATCGAGGCAGTCATTCACCCCGCTTCCGATCACCCCGAACACCACAAGGGGCTCCAACTATCAGAGACCACCTTTGCTGAGGCACTCCGGGGAGCCGGCTACACCACCGGAATCATCGGCAAGTGGCATCAAGGCTACCCACAGAATTCCGAAGACTTCCACCCCCAGAACCATGGCTTCGATGAATTCACGGGTTACCACAGCGGCAACATCGATTTCGTCAGTCACGTCGGCGATCACTACCGCCACGACTGGTGGCACGGCCGGAAGGAAACACCTGAAGAAGGTTATTCGACCCATCTCATCAACGAATACGCCGACAAATTTGTTCGCCGTCACGCCAAAGAGGATGAGCCCTTCTGCCTCTACATCGCTCATGAAGCGATCCACAACCCGGTTCAAGTTCCCGGTGATCCCGTCCGTAGAACGCTCGACCACTGGAATCGGTGGGACAAGAAATCCGCATCTAATGAGGAACGGATTGCAAAGTATCAAGGCATGACTCTGCCCATCGACGAAGGCCTCGGTCAGCTGAGAAGAACCCTAACGGAACTTAAAATCGAAGAAGACACTTTCATCCTGTTCTTCTCAGACAATGGCCCCGCAGGCGACTTCCCCAGTGGCGATCCTTCCCTCCGGGGCAGCAAGGGCTCCGTCTATGAAGGAGGACACAAGGTGCCTGCCATTGCCTGGTGGCCAGGTCAAATCAAAGCCGGATCCGAGTCAGACGCACCCCTCATCAGCATCGACATCATGCCCACCCTGCTCTCACTCGCTGATGCCACTCCTGATTCTCGCAAACTGGACGGAGTCGACTTCTCTCGCGTCATTCTCAAAAACCAATCACTCGAACCACGGCCACTCTTTTGGGCTTCCCTCAGCAACGGGGGCAATCGCTCTGAGGCGATGCGGGATGGCCCCTGGAAGTTGAACGTCTTTCACCCAAAATCCACTCCCGGCACTTTTGAAAATCCGACTATCGAACTCTACCGACTCGATGAAGACCCCTCCGAAACCAAGGACCTTTCCTCTCGATTTCCCGATCAGGCGGCAGCCATGAGAAAACAATTGGAGTCGTGGTACGCGGACACCCAGGCCACCGCGACAGCCCAACCCGGCGGCTGGCTTAGCAGGGAGTAACTCAAGCGTGAAACCAGCCGCGGTCCGCCAGAATCTCCTGACCGGTGATGGCGCTGCTCGCTGAGCTCCCGAGAAACAAGGCCACGCGACCGATCTCTTCAGGATCGATCAATTCCGGTTGGCACTGCCGCTCCGCCAACAACGCCCGAACTTCATCGGTGACATATTCCCGCTCCTGTCTTTCCGTCATGATCCACCCCGGCGAGATCGTATTGACCCGAATTCCCTTTGGTCCCAGTTCACGCGCAAGCGACCGCGTCATCGCAAGAATCCCGCCCTTGCTCGCCACATAAGCAGCCATCTGAGGTGGACCCAGATGAAACGTCACGGAGCTGAAATTAATCACCGAAGCCGTCTTCGTGAAATGAGGAAGCGCCTCCCGAACCGTTAACATGTAGGCCCGCAGATTGAGGTCGATTACGCGGTCCCAGACCTCCACTGTCAACTCGGAC
Source organism: uncultured Verrucomicrobiales bacterium (assembly GCA_963975655.1). Classification (GTDB taxonomy): domain Bacteria; phylum Verrucomicrobiota; class Verrucomicrobiia; order Verrucomicrobiales; family DEV007; genus Arctic95D-9. The sequence continues at coordinate 19,532 of CAXBHX010000056.1, read as the reverse complement.
AGAGGAATGCGTGGATCATCAGCTGCATTATTGATCAGAACCGAAATTTCTCCGACTGATCCGATCCACTTGGCAATCTCCGCCGGCTGCAAAAGATCGACCCGGGCAAACTCGGCTCCTCCCACTTCACTGGCAAGGGCTTCACCGCGAACCTCATCCACATCACAGAAACAGACCCGCGCCCCCTGTGCTGAGAACAGACGAACCATCGATTCGCCAATGCCGTTCGCTCCGCCGGTGATCACCACCGTTTGCCCATCGAAATCGTGATAACTTGCTTCCATAGAATCTTTCCCAGCCCGCCTCATGAAATAGGGATTCCTCGAGAACGGCAATCGCGAATCCCATCATTCTCACATTGATCCCGACCGGTTCCCGAGGTTTCTTTGTATCATGGTTCGCATCCTTGCCTTTCTCACCGTCTTTGGCATCACAGCTCACAGCCTTCATGGAGGTACCGCCGAGGAGGTCATCGCGGAGATGGAGAAGATCCAGGGAGAATCGGGACTCCGTGTCGCGTCTATTGGGCTTTGCTTTGTCCCTGTTGATGGAGATCCGGAGGATGCGGCTGGCTACCAGATCGACACTGGCCTCATTCCCGCCTCCACCATGAAGGCCATCACCACGGCCACAGCCAATGAGGTCCTCGGCAGCGACTTTCGGTTCAAAACCGAATTACAAACCGCCGGCAGCCTCGACGACGACGGAACCCTGACCGGCCACCTCGTGATTCGTGGAGGCGGCGACCCTACCTTGGGATCTTCTAACATTAGCTCCACCTTTTCCAAGTGGCAGGCAGCCCTCCGCGAAGCAGGCATCAAGAAAATCGAAGGGTCCATCGTCGGAGACGCGACTATCTACGACAGCCAACTTGTCCCGGACACGTGGCAATACAATGACTTCGGCAATTACTACGGCGCTGGTGCCTCCGGCCTGACCTTTCACCAGAACCTCTTCTACTGCTCTTTCCGCACCGGCAGCGCGGGAGCACGGGCCCACCTCAACGGCACTGATCCGCGGCTTCCCGAAATTAATTTCATCAACGAAATGCGAGCGGGCTCCTCAGGCTCAGGAGATGAGGGCTACATCTACGGCACTCCCTACGGGAAGACTTTCTACCTGCGCGGCACCGTCCCCGCTGGCCGCAGCGCTTTCACGATTAAAGGCTCACTCCCCGACCCCCCATTCTTCTGCGCCCGCGCTTTCACCAAACATCTCAACAACAATGGCCTGCCGGTCTCTGAAGAACCTACCACCGTCCGACTCATGACCGTCGCCGGCGACTCTCTTGCCGCCCGCAAGGTCATCCACACGCAGGAGTCCGACACGCTCGGCACTATCATGTATCTGACCAACATGAAGTCCAACAACCTGCGCGCCGAGTGCATGCACCGCATGATTGCGGTCGAAAAGGGCAAGGCAGGTTCCACTGTCGAAGCGTCCAAGGTGATTCGGCAATACTGGTCCGAAAAAGGCGTCGACATGACGGGTTATTTCATGGGCGATGGCTGCGGCCTGTCCCGCGCCAACACCGTCTCCGCCCGGCAGATGGCCATGATCCTCTACTACGCCGCCCGGCACGAGAACTTTGACACCTTCTACAAAAGCCTTCCGGTGGCAGGCCGATCCGGCACCCTTAGCAGCATCGGAGGCGGCACCGCCGCCGAAGGTCGCATCGTCGCCAAGAGCGGCACGATCGACCGTGTTCGCAACTACGCCGGCTACGTCAATACCCGCTCCGGCAAACGTTACGCTTTCGCCTTTTTCGTGAACAACTATTCCGGCGATCTCTGGGAAGTGAAATCCCAGATCGTCCGCGTCTGGAGCAAGATGGTGAATTTGTAACTTAGCGAGCAGGCCCCCTACGGCATCTGAGGCGGTAGCGAATTGCCCTCGTCGTCCACCGGATAAAGTGCTTCGTGCGCTTGAAGTTCCGCGATCAGCCCCTTCATCATTCGTCCCAGCACCTCTGGATTCGAGCTCGCCAGATTGGTCGACTCGAACGGGTCTTTCGCCAGGTTGAAAAGTTCGTAGTTCCCGCCTTCGAATTGAAGGTGCCCTCCAGTTGTCTTTGTCTCCGGCAGGGTATGATAAATCACCTTCCAATCCCCATCGCGCCAGCTCGTCCAGTAATTACTGCGATGCGTGCCGTGCGGGTAATGCATCAAGAACTGCTGCGGCCGTGAGTCGTCAGCAGCTCCGGTCAGCAATTTTTGCAACGGCTTGCCGTCAACGATGTGGTCTCCAGCCACGTCAACACCAGTCAGCTTCACAATAGTTGGAAACAAATCTTCGACCGACGCAACCTGACTCTGAATGCCTCCTTTTGGAATCGGCAGAGCCTTCTGAAACTGGTTTTCAGGATTCGGCTTGGCCCATGCCGCGATGAAAGGCACGCGCATACCGCCCTCATAGTGGGCCCCTTTTTTCCCTCGCAGCGGCTCGGCGCAGGCGACCACATGTTGATCGCCTAAGGGAGCATCAGAACCATTGTCTCCCAGGAAAAAGATCAGCGTATCTTCAGCGATCCCCAACGCCTCGAACTGATCCATCATGTCTCCCAACGACTTGTCCATGCCCTCGACCAGAGTGGCAAAGGCCTGAGCATTCGCAGGCTTTCCGGAGTCAGCGTAATGGGCGGCGAAACGAGGGTCCGATTCAAACGGCGCATGCACCGCATACTGCGCAAAGTAGAAATAGAACGGAACTTCATCCTCAACCGCCTCCTCGATCACCTTCTTGGCTTCGATCGTCAGCGCCTCCGTCAGGAACGTGTCGGTGCCGTGGTATTGGTCCAGGTGCGGCACGCCTGATTTATCCCGCTTGGTTCCGAATCCATAATTTTTCTCACCGTAGTAACTCCCCGGCGCTCCGAAGGAACGACCTCCAATATTGATATCAAATCCAAGATTGCTGGGCTCTTCGCCTTCATGGTTCCTCGGACCAAAATGCGCCTTGCCCACATGAATGGTCCGGTAGCCGTTCTCGTTCAGCACGGAGGGAATCGTCACATCCCCGGTTTTCAATCCCGCCCAGTTCCATTCCGGCGCTCCGTTCACTCCCGCATTATTCGTATCCGGATTAATCCAATTCGTCGCGCGATGGCGGGCCGCATTCTGACCCGTCATGATCGTGTTCCGCGTCGGCGAGCAAACACTCATGGCGTAAAATTGATTCAATCGGATCCCCTGCGCAGCGAGACGCTCCATGTTTGGAGTCCGGTAATAGTCGTTCAACGGGTAGCGCTTCAGCTCGCCTTTTTCATCAGTCAGAAACGGCAACGAGGTATCCATCACGCCCATGTCATCGACGAGGAATACCATGATATTGGGGCGCTCCGCCGCATGAGAGGAAAGAACCACAGCGGCCAGTGCGGCGATTAAGCTAAGAGATAAATAGGGCTTCATAGAAGACGTATCATAGCCCTCCCCGCCCTTGGGCGACACCTCCGCAATAGCGCCGCGACACCTCCGCTATAGCGCACCCTATTTCTTCGGAATCTTGATCTCCTGCCCGACGCTCAACTTTGTGAAGTCCAGACCTTCGTTGAGCTTCATAATCTGCTGGTGATCCAGCCCTTTGCTCTTCGCAATGGTCCAGGGGTTATCTCCGCTTTTGATGCTGTAAAGTTCCCACTCGCCGTCGGCCCCCGGCTTGGTCGGGGCGGCGGAGACAGACTTGGTATTTTCGGCAACTGCCTTACCCGCCGGCATAAGCTGAGGTGTAGCCGGGGCATTTTTGGATTCCACCCCCATAGGAAGAATGAGAACATCACCGATCTTCAGATTCTTGGCATCCTCGATCTCATTGACCTTCAGCAATTCGCCCAGAGTGATGTCGTGCGCCTTCGCAATCACCCAGGGATTATCGCCCGACTTCACTTCGTATTGCTGGGCTACCTCGGGCTTGGCCACAACCGGAGCTGCTTTCTTGGTTTCGCCAACAACCTGGTTCTGACCAGGCTCGGTTTTCGGTGGCGCTGCATTGACAGGAGTGACGCCCTTCTCCTCCTGCCCCCAGCTGTGCTGAATCCCGAAAACGATAAGAAAGCAAAGAAGTGTGGAATGGTGTCTCATGAACAGTATGGAGTGTTTGAATCTCGTATCGCGAGGATTTTACCACGTTCGCCTCTTGTTTGGAAAGCCTTTCAGACGATAGAATTTCAGGCCCTGACATCCTCCTTTCCCATTTTGGTCGCATCGAAAGTAACGTCTGGAACGTATACGTTCAGCCTGATAGGCTTCCGTAACGTCATGAAAAAAAATCTACTGATCGCCTCCCTCTTTGCCTGCCTGCTGCCTCTTACTTCTCCTGCTGAAGAACGCGTCAACGATCCGACTTCATACACCTGGAACCCTGAACTTTCACCCACCGGAGCTGTCGTTGTCGTCGTCGATCTGAAAGCTCAAAAGGCCAACGTCTACCGCAATGGCATTCAAATTGGCGCCTGCGTTGTCAGCACTGGAAAGCCAGGCCATGAGACACCTACCGGCACCTTCCAGATCCTCGAAAAGGACGCCGACCATCACTCTTCGACCTACAACAATGCGTCGATGCCTTATTCCGAGCGCCTCACCTGGGGCGGAGTCGCGCTGCATGCCGGCAGCCTTCCCGGATACCCGTCTTCACACGGCTGCATCCATTTGCCTTATGCCTTTTCGAAAGATCTTTTCGAAGTCACCAGCGTCGGAGCAACCGTTGTTATCACTGACGGTGTCCCTGCCGGTCAACCGACCACTGGTCACCGAATCGAATTTACCGGCTCTCACAGTTCTGATGTTTCGTTTACTCCGCACGATTCTCCTGAAGGTCCCGTCTCTGTCCTTTTCAGCAGCGAGGACAAGGCAATCGTCGTGGTAAGAAACGGAGTCCCGATTGCGAAGGGCGAAGCCAAGCTTCAGATGTTTTCTGAAAAGCCACACGGCACCTACACCTATGTCTGCGATGGTTGGACGAAGGATAACAAAGGGGCCCCGCATCCGCACTGGCATCAAGTTGGCGGACCTGAAGGCAGTCACGAACTCAAAGCATTCAGCCACATTCACACAGATCCGCAATTGCAGCACATCATCGAGGCGGTCCTTAAGACTGGAACCACGCTGATCATCACCAACGAATCCATGACAGAGGCAACCCGCAGCCAGCCGGGCTTCACTATCGCTCAGGGAAATCTTCCCAAATAGGGATGTTGGAGGAACCCCTTCTCATGAATCGAGCTCTAATTTTTCTCGTCACGGGATTGTTAATGGGAGGAACCTGTTCGTCCTCTGCTGACGAACCGGAGTTCTTCATTCTCGCCCCGAGCCGGGAGTCACAATCGCTGATCAGCGTGAAGGCCACCCCCCGGGGGGACGAGCTCGAGTTGGTGGAAGCCGCACAGTTCTCCCTCGATTTCCCCGCGACTACCATTACCGCATCGGGTTCAGCTCCAGTCTTCTACATTACCTCGAATCAGCTCATTGAAGGGCAACCCGCCGCTGCTTTTGTCGACTTCAGAGGTTCTACATCGCTACAGACCAAAGTGGAAATCACCAATTTCCAGGTCGCCCACGGATACGCCTACCTCAGCCTGGATCGAGAGAACCGCTTTCTTCTAGGTGCCAATTATTCGGAGGGGTTTATCGATGTGTATGAGCTGAATGAAAGTGGCTATCCCACGGCCATGGTTTCCACACTCAATGAAGGAAGGAAGAACGCCCACTGCGTCATTCCTTCCCCCAACAACCGGTTCGTCTACGTTCCCTATGTTAAGGATACAAACGCATTGTATCAGTATGCCTTCGATGGAGAGACCGGCGCGTTGACTGCGCTTGATAAACTCAATGCCGAGCCACCAGCGAACACGGGGCCAAGGCATCTGGCTTATCACCCGACACTGCCCCTACTCTACTTCAGCAACGAACAGGGGGTGGGTGTCTCAGCCTATGAAATGGCAGACGATGGGCAACTGAGCCTCAAACAAGTCTGCGAGATATCCGACTCAACGGCTCCTTCGGAAGGGGTCAGTGCCTCTGACATCGCAATTCATCCCAATGGACAATTCCTTTTCACCGGCGTCCGTGGCCCCAAACATGACTACAACTGGATCTCATCTTACGAAATTCTCAGGGACGGCTCGGTCAAACACCTCGGCCTCACACCAGCAGATAAGATCCCGTGGGGTCTCGCGCTGTCACCGCAGGGAGACTACTTGCTTGCCTCTGGATTCGGGTCGGGCACGCTCATGGCCTATCGCGTCGGCCCCGACGGCGCCCTGACCCGCGCCGGAACGCTGAATTGGGATGAGAAAATATCCGACCTGGTGACCTGGCCCGGCTTCGCCGCCGAATAGCAAATCCCACAGCAGGCACTATACCACTTGCTATTTTATGGTATTTACAGTAATTGTGTATATTACGTATGAGAATTCGGGACACAACCAGTGTGACCCGTGCCCTTTCTCAAGTTGAGATGCTGATTATCGTTGCGGTAGTCGGAATTCTTTCGGGCATCGGAGTGACTGCAATGAATCACGGAGCCCTGACCGGCTCGCGACAGGGAAAACTGCGAAGTGACTTCACGACACTGAACTCCGCGGCCGCCATTTATCAGGCTTTCGGAGGCAATCTCACTGGTGTCTCCCAGCCGGAGGAAGTCCTCGCAAGACTGAAGAGTCGCGTCTCCGAAGATCAAAGACGGATGGTCCCTGGGCTGAGCGGGAGTTTTGTGGATCCCCATATCGAATTCGTCATGCAGTCCGATAAAGAGGCTCAAACAGACATGGCCAGACTCTATTGGAACGAAGCCGCCGGCAAGTTTCAGCTCGCCTACAGCGGCGGGCCCGGGATCAAAGCCGTTAAATCCAATCCGTTTGCACAGGAGAGTGACGCCCCCCTTGAAGAAGAGCGATCCTTTGCCCTGAACTACAGCGACGAGGCCGGTTGGATCTGGGAATATGGAGAAGGAACTGCCAGCGCCCCCACGGGCCCCAGTAGCTTTCCCACCCAGGTAGTACTAGCCGCCGCCCCTATTCCCCACACTATCGTCCCCGTGAAACAAGAGGTGCTGCAGCCTCCAACTTTCTCGATTCCCGGCGGGAACTACCCAAATTTCGCCTTCGATCTGAGCCTGTTACTGATCGACCCCAATCCCACCGGCGCGGCTCAACTAGTCTACAGCATTGACTATGGCGGATGGGCAAACTTCAACGCGAACGTTCCCATTTCCGTACCACCCAACTCCGTGATCCAGGCTCAAGCCGTTCCTATTCAATCAGCGAGGTGGAGTTCCAGTCGGGTCGTTGACCAACTCTACACAGGCGTCAGCTATAGTCTTCTTCCTCCCATTATCGACTTCAGCTCTGACACCTTCACCAACAGTTCTCCAACCGACACGATCACGGTGACCTTAACCGACGCGAACGCCTCCGGCGTCTCAGATATCATTTACCAAATCGTCCCGATGCCGGGAGAATCGGGCCCCACCACCCCATTTCAACCCTATACAGGATCGTTTCCCGTATCATCGGCCGACTACCCCGACGGATTCGGAGTCCGGGCCTACGCTGAGGCCACTCAAACTGGATATGAAGACAGTCGCGTCAATTCAAAGTTTGCCACCGACGAAGAAGGCCTATTCGGCGGTCACCTGGATCTTGATACGTCCACCACGATCGCTTCTATCGATGGGGGAGGAAGCACCGGTGCTCACACGCACGACATCACGAGTAAATATGGCATCAATACCATCAATTTCTTTGCGATTCCGGAAACAAGCCAGATCAATATCAACGAAGCGATTAGGAATCCGAATCAGAAGTTCAAACTGACCATCGTAAATGGCAACCTTTCCCCGGGCCTGAGTCTCGTCATGACTTACACGGATGGCACAGTCAACCGCAGCATCGACATTCCCGTAGATGAGTACGACGATACTGAAATAGGAAACCTGACTACCTTTTCTCTGGGAGGAGTCAGCGGATCCAGCCGACTTACCAGCCTCAAAATCACGATGACTCAGGATGTCATTTTCCAGGCCGGGGTCATTCCAACCAATACCGGTGACGTTCAGGACAACACCCTTGGAAAACAGTATGAGTGGCGCAACGGATCCTTGACCTTGCAGGCCGTCGCAGTGGGTAGCTCCGGAAACGACGCATTCACCACCGACCTCACCCTGAGCAATGGGGATCAGGGAGCGGCCTCTACCGGCTTGCTGTGGGAAGCCGCTCTATTTTGGCACTGGGATGGAGACTCCTATCACGAAAATGGCAATGAGTTTGAGCCAGGAGAACTCGGGAGCATTATCAGTAACCTAGATGACCCCGTAGCCGCACAAGCCTACATAGCCGGATTGAAAGCCGCAGAGTTGGAGCGCGCCCGGGCTGCCCTTATAAAGGCTCAGAAAGATGCCGAGAAAGCAGTCATTGACGAGGCAACGGCGCAGGCCAAGGCTAGCGCAGCCAAGGAAGCGACCGTAGCCGCCGAAGCAACTGGCGACGAGGCAATAGTGCTAGCTGCAAAGGAGGCCGAAAAATCGGCAAATGACGCCCTCATACGAGCTAAAGATAAAGTCGTAAAGACAGCGAAAAAGGTAATCGACAAAGCAGCTGAGCTTGAACAGCTGGAGCTAGACCACGCCGGCGATGGCGGTTAGCAGGGTAGCTCCATTTTCAATCGTCCAAATCTTGAACCAGCTCTTCCAATCCTTCTTGAAGGGCTCTCTCGGCAGTGAAATCCAAATACCGGCACGCTAGACTCGAATCACCGGTCGAGTTCGTGATCTCCCCGTCCCGCATCGGCTGAAAATCAGGATCTGCCCCATCAGGGTAGAGTGTTTTGAGTCCCCTCCAAACATCCATGACGCTCGATGCACGTCCTGTACAGACATTGATGACCGCTGACTTCACAGAAGATCGCGTAGCGGAAATGGAAAGAGCCCGAGCCACATCGTAGACCGAAACGAAATCACGAGTTTGTTCGCCATCTCCAAATATGGTAACGGCCCGCTTGTCAGCAAAACATTGGGCAAAAAGTGAAATCACACCAGAGTATGGAGAAGTGGGGTCTTGCCTGGGGCCGAAGACATTGAAAAATCGTAAACTGACGGCTTCTAGACCATAAGACAGAGCGTATCCCTGAAGCAGCTGCTCGGACAGGAATTTGGCAAGGCCGTATTGGCTGAGGGGATTTGGCGTCGCCGACTCTGAAAGGGGAAGGTCGGGGCAGTCACCGTAGACAGCTGCCGATGAAGCGAAAACGATCCTGCCCACTCCTGATCTCCTAGCGGCCTCTGCCACGATCTGGGTGCTGTGCAGATTCAGCAAATAATTGAGGTCAGGCTCCTCCTGACCTCGAACCACACTCACCAGGCCCGCGAGGTGAATAATGGCGTCAGGAGAAATTTCTTCACACACCCCCAGAAGAGCGCCCTCTTCCGTTATATCCATTTCCGTAAATGAGTACCCACTTCGAGCACTAGCGCGCTCAAGGTTGTCCAGATGGCCACTGCTCAGATCGTCGACAACGTGAACTCGACAGCCCAGGTCGAGAAGGTGGTCGACAGCATGACTGCCAATGAAGCCTGCGCCTCCAGTTACCAATACTCGACTCGGGTTCATATTTTGTTCTCAGAATTGCACCAATATAATGGATTCACTTAATTTTTCATAAATATTATAATAATATTAATCGAAATTTAGCCATTCTGAAGCTAGGTTAAGTAATATTCTTATCAATCTGAATGCAACTCAATCCACTTGGAGGCGCGTCAGGCGATCAAAACTCAATAATCCAGACAAATATAAACGCTGACACCGCTGTTCCTCCGAAGCCACCTAACCCTCTGAATCCAGTTTGAATAAAGACGGAGCAATCGTCAATTTAGCTGGCACACGACTTAAATACCGCTATTTCCGTAAAATCCATAATTCAACTTGTCACTACCTCGTAAATCAGCGACATTCTAACGTGTTGAATCTCATTTTTGATATTCGATAACTCTCTGTAAATCAAGCGATGCCCAACCCTTTCTGGTCCCAAGATGACGGCTCAAATGCCTCAGATAGCCCTTCACGGGAAGGCCATCGCGTGGTCACAGGTCAAGGATCTCCCGTTGGGCACCTCAGCGCAGAGACGGCTCCATATCTAAGCACCCAGCAGCAGCACGATCCCTCCGCTGATTTGATGGTCGATCCGCTCATCGATCGTTATGATGTCACATTTCTTCTACGAAAGAATTTTGCCAAATTTCTCATCGCTCCGGTCATTTGTGCCGCACTTGCATTCCTCTTCTACCTTCGCCAAGAACCACTCTACGAGAGTTCTGCCCTGTTGATGGTGGACTCCAGCCTCGATCAACTTCTGCAGTTTCAGCCGACAGGCCAAGGTTCAGAGCACATTCAGGAATCGCTCAAATCTCTCGAAGTCGCCGTCGTAGCTGATTCGGTAGTACGAAGGGTTGTGGATCGCCTCGATCTCAGAAATGAGCCAAATCTGCTACCCAAGAGACTAGCCGATACTCCGAATCTTCAAGATACAGAGCTCTTTCACTTTCTTCGTGAGAAACGCATTCAAGCTTCGCTACAGCCAGAAACCAGACTCATCAAGATTAGCGTTTTTGATCCCCAGCCAGAACGCGCTCGCCTCATTGCGACCACTTTTGTCGAAGAGTTTGAAGGATTTCTCGCCGACCAAAGAAAATCTGAAGCAATGCAAGTCAAGGCGGTCGTTGAAAGTCAGGTCGCCGAAGCTCGTGCCGCAGCCCTGGCCGGAGACGCCAGACTGAAGGCCTACCAGGAAACCAACTCGAGCCTTCCCTTGGATCAGGATGACACTTTGTTCTCTGCCCGCTTGTCCCAACTAGGTGAAGACCTTAACTCGGCGGTCCGGTCCAGAGTAGACCTGGAAAGCATCAATGAATCAGTTCGGGAAATCGACCCTAACACCAACCCCATCGATGTAATTGAAATCGCTGACTACCAGGGAGTTTCTCACGTTTCATCTCTGATGTCTTCACTGGGCTCATCAAAATCCCGCCTTGCCATCGCAGCAGAGAGATACACAGAGACCAATCCATCCTACCTCGCCGCCAAAGCCGAGGTCGATCGCAACCACGAACTGATTAGGGAACAAGCAGCCGAGATAAAGTCGACTTTGAATGCCCGCTACAATGCAGCGACGACGCGGGAGCAATTGATCAAAAAAGAGCTGACGTCGCTTCAAAAAAGTTTCATAGAGATGAAGGCAAAGAGTTCTGAGTTCAGGGCACTTCAGGCTGAATCTGAGAATGAGTGGCTACTTTATCAAAACCTTCAAAAGCGCCTCAGCGAGACCATCATGTCAACCGAGCTACCGGGGAGCATCGCCACCGTCGTTTCGGAACCTCTCACTCCTTTTATTGACTCGCGACCTCCGGTAGCGTTGTTCGTCGTAGTTGGCGTTGTGCTGGGCGGCCTTATCAGCGGGGTCTGGATTTTGATCAAAGTATTCTCGGGATTGCCTTTCTCTAACAGCCGGCAACTTGAAGAACGGCTCGGTTTGCCAGTTATCGCCGATTGGTCAGCAGCAGGAAAGTCCGCTCCGGGGGCACCCTCTCCTGCTCTAGTGCAAACTATCAACGCACATCGCGCTCAGACAATTCAGATTTCAGCGCCAGGACTCAATGGCCAGGGAGAGTCAATTGCTGAAACCATCGCTCACATGGCTGCTTCAAGCGGGAAGAAAACTCTTCTACTGCTCATTAAGCCCGATGTTCAGCAGACCAATATTCAGCAAACAGGAACGGCAAATCTGCACAGCCTCGTAATCAGCCCTGACAACGCAATGGACGAGTCGGCTTTCCCGGAAGCCCTGTCCCGCTTCCGTCAACTCTATGAGAAGATCATTATCGAATCAGGTTCGATCAACGATTCCTCGACTGTTGCCTGGATCTCCCACTTTGCCGATCAAGATGTCGTCGTGGTAGGTCGTGGCGCGATCAACAAGAGTGAGATTGCCACACGCGTAAGGAGCCTCTACCGCCCGAATTCCGCGCCAGTCGCGCTTATTTTGGTGGATCCCAGTTCAAGCTCTCGCAAACGTAAATCCCTCAACTCCCCGGACAGAAACACTCGGCCTGCTATCCCCAGTCGCAGAGCGTAGCGACTCTCTCGGTTTACCGTCCACGCCACTCAACTGAAGCAAAGTATGAGCCTTTCTTCCCCAACTCGATTTCTCTTCGTGATTGCTCGCGGAGATGCGTTTGGGGGATCCTCTCTCCATGTCATGGACATGGCAGATCGCCTCAGCGCAGACGGACATCAAGTTAGGATACTGATAGGGGGGGATCCCGGAATGGAGGTCTCTCAACGGTATGAAGAAAAGAATTTGGATTTTGTCTGTATTCCTGATCTCGGACGAAAGATCAATTTCTATCGAGATGCCAAGGCAGCGATAGCAGTGCGCCGGGAGGCGAAAATATTCGGCCCGGATATTGTATCACTTCATTCTTCAAAGGCTGGCGCGGTCGGCCGCATTGGCCTTATCGGAACAGGCACTCCAGTCATCTACACCCCTCACTGCTGGGCGTTCGTGGATGGATTCCCCGGGGCTGGAATCTATCGCTGGCTCGAGAAATGCCTGGGGCTTCTGTCGTCTCGAATCATCACGGTTTGCGAAGATGAACGCCAGTTTGGACTCAAGCACGGAGTTGGCAACGAAGAGCAAGTGATCACGATCCACAACGGAGTCAGAGATCAATTCGAAAAGGGTCGCCGAGAGCTCAGGGGTGTCGATGATCCGGTCCGCATCGTCATGGTAGGTCGATTCGAAGAACAGAAGAATCAGGCCATGCTTATTCGAGCACTGGCTCAGTTGGTCGACCTACCGTGGAGGCTTACGCTCGTCGGAGAAGGTCCATTCCTCGACGACTGCGTCGAACTAGCCAAATCGCATCGCATCGATAGCCGAATCCAGTTCGCAGGCTATTCGAGCAACGTGAATGAAATCCTCTGCAAGCACGATCTATTTGCCTTGATCTCGAAATGGGAAGGATTCCCCAGAAGTATTCTTGAAGCCATGTCAGCAGAAATGCCGGTCATCGCCTCTGATGTCGGAGGAAACCGGGAAGCGGTGGCGAATGGAGTCACTGGCTACATCGTTTCACCGGACGACCCCCAAGAACTTATCCAGGCCCTTTCAAAAATGATCACGCACCCTGAACTGCTCTTAGAAATGGGACAGGCAGGTCGCCAACAGTTCCTTAAAAAGTTCACTTTTGAAAGCATGTATGCGAGCTACACCCGGATGTATGATCGACTCATCGAGGAACGGACGAATTCTTCCGGGGAAGATCAAACTCAGGACGCAGCACTGAACGAGTCAGGGAGGTTCCTGGGCACATGAAAGATTTAGCCGTCCTCATCCCTGCATTCAACGACACTCCCGCGCTCATCAGGACGCTCGACTCGATCGACGAGAAAGAGAACGATTTCACCGTTGTCATCGTCGACGATGGAAGCCGGGACCCGGTGCAATTCGACACTTCAATTTACCCGTTTGCTATTGTCATTCTCAGGCAGAGCAATAACGGAGGCATCGTAAAGGCGCTCAATGCCGGCCTTGAGTTCATTCAGGCAGAGCCATTCTCCTACATCGCGCGCCTTGATGCGGCGGACTTGAATCGCCCAAACCGATTCGGCCTTCAGTATCAACATCTTTGCGAAAACAGCGACCTCGCGATGGTTGGAGCCAATGTAGTGTTTCGAGACGAGGATACCTTTGAGCCAATCTTCACAACCAACCTCCCACTTCTGGCGAAGGATACCAGGCGCTGGATGGTTTTCCGAAACTGCTTCATTCACCCCGCTGTCATGTTCAGGGTGGACACCCTGAACCAAGCCGGGCTCTACGATGAGAGGTACCCTCACATTGAAGATTACGTATTTTTCTCGCGAATTGTTGAGTGTTCAAACGCGACAAATCTCGAGGCACCCCTGGTTGATTGTCTGATACGAAAAGAAGGGATCAGCCGGCTCAATGACCATGCCCAACTCATCTCAGGGCTAAAGTTCAAGCTTCAGTCTCCGCACCCCCTCAACCCTCTCTGGTATGCCTACATCGTAAAGCGACTGAGTTATCTCGTTATACCATTTCCCCTTCGAACTCGCCTCAAGCACTGGCTCGGGATCGTAAGCGCGACAAAGCCCGGTCCCGTATCGGATTCCCCACAGGCCTGAGTCATCATCAAACCCTTAGCTGGCGACCCAAATGCGCATCAGAAAGAAGATCGATGACGGCCTGAGCTGGCTCGGATCCAGACCAAAGACCAAGAGCGGCATACTCCTCTATCATCGGGTCGATACTGATCACCGCGACAAGTTCAACCTTTGTGTCTCTCCTGAAAATTTCGAAGACCATATGTCGCTTCTGGCAGAGTCAGGGCGGGCCACTACTCTTCACGATTTGGTCAATAATCAGCGCCTCAATCAACTCACTCCGTCATCAATAGCGGTTACCTTTGATGACGGCTATCTCGATGTCCTCGAGAAAGCCCTTCCCATCCTCACCAAATACCAGATTCCGGCAACCGTCTATATTGTAACCGGGAATCTAGGCTCTCAATTCTGGTGGGACAAATTATCTCATATCATCCACGAGCCGAAGCAGCTCCCTGACAAACTCGAAATTCGAGACACCGACGGCCTTAAAACAATGATCAACTGCCGGGGCTGCTCCCGCGTCGCCATCTACGATTCACTCTACCAGAAACTACGATCGCAGTCTCCGACCAACCGCGCTGAAGTTCTCGCTGAATTATCCGAAACAACCGGATACAGCACGGCCCCCAATGCAGCTCGCGCCATTACCCCTGAGGAATTGTTGAAACTCGCCTCCAATCCACTGATCACCATCGGTGCACATACCGACACACACTCGCGGCTGACAAGCCTGGACTACCGGGAGCAACAGGATGAAATCCAGACTTCCGTTTCAAAACTGTCAGGCATTATCGGACATCCTATAGAAACCTTCAGCTATCCCTTTGGTCTGAAACGACGCGACTACTCAGAGGAAACAATCAAAGCAGTCAAAGCAGCTGGACTCAATCACTCCCTCGCAGCCGATCTTGGCGTAGTCACAAATCAGTCCACCCCCTTCGCCCTGCCAAGGCTCTGGATTCATGATCGAGGAAAATCGGCTTTCAACTACAATCTTCGACTCTGGCTCGGATCTCAAAAACGTCCCAGATCATGAACTTCCTTGTTTTCCTGAATTTTCATATTCTTACACTATTTAATATAAAAGCCATAATCTTGTGATAAATTGTGGATTACACCAATGAATGCCTCCTCGCTTGAGAGCCGACCCGCTCTTCATTCGGCGGCTCACTCCCTTCAGATGAATGATCTCGCCGTCTTAATTACGATCTACAACGACGAGGAGGGCCTCATGGTGGCGCTCAACTCGATCAAGGAGGCCGACAATTCCTTTACTGTCGTGGTGGTCGACGGAGCCAGCGATCAAATCCCCGTGATCGATGCAGAGCAGTTTCCTTTCAAGATTGTTCTGATCCGGCAGGAGGAACGCTCAGGAATCATTGGAGGACTCAACGAAGGTCTCGAATACATCCGTGATGAAGGTTTCACCTATATGGCCAGAATGGACGCGGGAGACCGCCACCGTGAAAACCGTCTCGCCATTCAATATGAGCGGCTGAAAAGCTCCGACTCTCTTACCATGGTGGGCTCGAATGCCGTCTACTTCAGTGAAGATACCGGGGAAGAAATATTCACGACCGACCTTCCTTTGAATTCGAGTGAAATTCGAAAATGGAGCGTCTTTCGTACTTGCTTCATCCATCCGGCAGTCATGATTCGTCTGGACCGCATGGACGATTCATTTCACTACGAGTCCCGCTATCTCCATATCGAGGACTATGTGCTTTTCTCCAAGATTGCGGAGCACTACGAAACGGAGAATCTGCCGGAGCCGCTGATCGAATGCCTCGTCAGGGAATCGGGCATCAGCCTCAGCAATGATCGGGCTCAACTCCTCTCAGGTCTCCGCCATCACATCGAACATCCTCAGCTTCACAAGCCGCTGTGGTATGCCTATATAATCAAACGAGCCGTCTACCTGATTCTTCCTTATTCTCTCCGAACAAGAATTAAGAAACGCCTGGGCTTTGTTAGACCGCCAGAGCTATCCTGACCTCCCACCTCTTCATCTGCCCAGAACTAATTCGCCGCGCCCCCTCCTTTGACACAAAATTCATCCTGATATGAGCGACACTCTCGTTAAAACAGTTAAGAGCCAGATCAAGAAGTTTGCCCATCCAGCGATCCGATGCCTCAAACCAGCTCCGCACTTGCCTACTAAACCAGTGAGCACACGATGGGGAAGTGATCGAGGTACGCCTATTGATATCTATTTCATAGACGGATTCCTCACCCGCTTCTGCCACCATATTCAGGGACGCGTCTTGGAAATAAAGAATAAGCGCTACACCAAATCGCTAGGGCAGGGAGTCACCCAGGGAGATGTCCTCGATATCGACCCATCCAATCCGGACGCCAATGTTATCGCTGACTTGGCCGCTGCTGATTCGATCCCTGACAACACCTACGATTGCTTCATCCTGACAGAAACACTTCAGTATATCTACGATTTCAAAAGCGCAGTTGCTCATTGTCACCGAATTCTCAAGCCAGGCGGCGTATTGCTAGTCACGGTTCCCTGCATCTCGCCTATCGACCGGGAACTCGAAGACACAGAGTACTGGAGATTTACCAAAAACTCATGTGAGCGCCTTTTTGGAGAAGCGTTCAAAGAGGGGCAGGTCGAAATTGAAGCCCACGGCAACTATTTCAGCTGCAGTGCCTTTCTCGCCGGCATGGCACTGGAGGAGGTAGACAAAAAGCTCCTCCAGGAACGCTCGCCAACCTTCGTTCAGGGAGTTTGTGTTCGAGCCATTAAGGCAAAATCCTGAATATCCATATGCCTCCAGCGACATGCTTCTCCACAATCAGAAAACGGCCTCAACTGTTTCCCCTCACCAGGAAAGCAATCCTGATCTACCGCACGAAGAAGTTGTCATTCTCGGCACCAGCCCTGCTCTTCTGATCGAAGGGCTCATGCAAGCCCGTACAGGCAGGAAGGTTCTTTTCATCGACGATGCCCCGGAACCGGGGGGAGCCTGGTCCACGACAGAGGCATTTGGCATCCGGGACATCGAAGGCGCCTGCCATCTCATGGTTCACTATCGCGGCACCTATCGCGTCCTCTCTGAGCTCTGTAACATTCCGATGGAAGTCTGTGTGCCTACCCCACAGATTTTGAGTAGTGGCCGATTCATCCCCTTTAATGCTCGCATTCCAGTCATTCGACGCAGTCTCAGTTTAATCCTCCGCATGAGCCTTGTGGGGTTGATCCGCTGCGCCGAAGCGCTAACTCTAAATCGCTGGCGGCTTCCGTCCACCCGCGACTATCGCTTCAGTCATGCCACTCAAAACCTACTAAAGCGGCGTCTCATCCCCCTAACTGGCTCTGAACATAAACGCGCCATTCAGTATCCTGTGGGAGGCTCTCCCGCTATGCTCAGAAAATTGCGCAGTGAGCTGAGTCAACTCGGAGCGCGATTTCTACAGGGTGAAGTTGATGGAATCGAAATTGGTAAAGACAAACTGGTTCAGCTTGATCTGAAGTCGACCAGGCCCCTGCGGGCTTCTCAGCTCATCGTTTCCGAATCTGCCTCGCTCACACGAGTCCGTGATGCAAAAGGTGATCGAAAATTTGAAGCACAAACCAACATTCATACCGCGCTGATACTTCGTGTCTCCGGTCTCGGCGCAGAGAGCCTCAGCTACATTGAGCTGCCCTTTGATCCACTGGTTGAACGAGTCGCGGACGTCACTCGATTCTGCAAGAATCCGCCCGATGATGGTTCTAGAATTCTTGTTTGCGAAAATCCCGGTACCGGAGCTTCTGGAGATCCCAACCCCTCTCCCGAGAAGATCATTAACTATCTAAAGCAGGAGAGAATCATACCTCACTCCGTAGTCATTGAAGAGCACCACGTTCATAGCCTGAAACTTCGCAGTGGAAATCCCTCACTCACCCAATATCTCCAAAGCCTTCCAGGAGAATCAATTCAAGTCGTCCCCTCGCGAGGTGACCTGACCTACAGCATTTATCGAAATCGAAGACGATGGGAAAATCTCTCTCGAAGCCCCAACTCAGCAACCCAATCTGGATCATGACTGAAACTGAAGTGAACTCAAATACTGAAGACGCCGATTTTACGAACAGCAATCGACACGCTTCGATCAAGGGCCGAATCAAACGGTTTATCCCGAAGCGCCTGATCCTCTGGCTGACTTATTCCCGGGCGATTGTCTGGCTCCGGTCCTACACTAAAGGCTGGCTTCTCAGAAATCAGGATCACAACACTGTCTACGGTAAAGACTACTTTGAAATGGTTGACTCAACGACCGGTCAAAGCGCCCAAATCATGGCGGGTTCACTAGTGCATCACCTTCACCCCAAAAACGTAGTCGACCTCGGCTGCGGCACCGGGAACTTGCTAAATCAACTGCGAGAGCTCGGCGTGAAGTCCAAAGGAGCCGAGTACGCTGATGCCGCGATGGCCTATTGTCAGGAGCGAGGGCTCGATGTGATTAGCCTCGATTTCACCAAGGCCGAAGATCTTGCCCGCCCACTGGGAGAATTTGACCTGGCCGTGAGCACCGAAGTGGCGATTCAGTTGGCACCTGAAGCAGCCACCAATCATATCAAATTCCTCTGCGAACACGCTGACACAGTTCTATTTTCATCACCTCCGTGCGCCCGTGACCGACGTCCGAAAAGCCCTCAGACCGCGGAACATTGGCAGGAAGAATTCGCTAATCAAGGATTCAGATACGACGCCGATCTATCCGATCAGCTTAAGACTGAATGGGAAGAAAAAGGAACGGCTCCCTGGTTTTATCGCCGCCCCATGATCTTTCGGCGCAGCTAGAGGCATCCCGCAAACTTCTCACGGAGAATCCCCTATCAGGCGGGTCTTTTTTGGGCTCTGACGCAGATCCCCTGCACAAACGCCTTGGAAGTTTCCTGTCGGGCCTCGGCCGACAATTCTTCCGTCACCACGCCGGCCAAAGCAGAGGTGCAGGTTTGAAAATTCCCGTAGCATTCCACCGACACCTGCTCGGACCCAAACACATCTCCAAAAAGCTTCTGACACGAATTCTTGGTGAAACGCCACATTTCCACATCCTTCAGCTCGATGTCATGCTGCACCGTACACGGGACAGAAACCAGGAGCACCCCATTTGGTTTCAGCACTCGATGCATATGCTTCGCAGCGGCCTCAAGATCATAAACAAATTGCAAAGTCTCGTTCACCATAAAGCAGTCGTATGAGTCTGAAGGGACGATGTCGGCTGCCGCAAGATCGGCATAGATGTTGGCATCCCCATTCGACTCATCGACATCCAGCACGTCAGCTCTTTCAATGTTGTGCCCCAGGCTGTCGGAGTAGCGCTTGTTCTTTATTTCGAGCACCACCCCAGTGAC
>CAXBHX010000055.1:0-33486 GCA_963975655.1 uncultured Verrucomicrobiales bacterium | reverse complement strand
TACGGTTGTCCAAATGCTCGCTTCGCTCGGACAACCGTAGTTCCTATTCGATAGGCGCAATAACTTTTGGCAAATGGTCGGACGTTTCTCAGGAATTGTGGGCGGTTCTTGACGAGACCGGGCCCGTTCGGCGCGCAAGTGATCTTGGGTTCTGATGACATGTTAGTTCCTTCTGTGTTAGTCCTGAAGCTCGCGATCCGATTGGAAGCCGGAGTAATCGATGCCGGTCAGGTCCGCCATCTCGCGGTGCCAGGTCGCAATGTCGTCCAGCCGGAACTTGCCAAGGTGATCGTGGCCACAAGCACGCGCCATGACCTGCATCAGCTGAACCGCCGCCCCGAAGAAACGCGCGACGCGCTGGGAGGCTTCCTCGACGTTGACCAGAGCGCGTAGCTCAGGATCCTGCGTGGCGATCCCGGCCGGACACTTGTTGGTGTTGCAGATCCGAGCACCGATGCAGCCAACTGCCTGGATGGCCGCGTTGGACAAGGCGATGCCGTCCGCCCCGAGTGCCATCGCCTTGATGTAGTCCGCCGGAACTCTCAGTCCGCCCGTAATGATGAGCGTGACATCGCCGCTGACACCGCGGCGATCGAGATGATGCCGGGCGCGGGCCAGGGCTGGAATGGTGGGTACAGAAATGTTGTCGCGGAAAATCAGCGGAGCTGCCCCGGTCCCGCCGCCGCGGCCATCCAGGATGATATAGTCGGCCGAGGCCTTGAGAGCGAAGTCGATGGTGCGTTCGAGACGGTTGGCGGAAATCTTGAATCCAATCGGAATACCTCCGCTGACTTCGCGGACCCGGTCTGCGAAACGGCGAAAGTCGTCCGGACTCGACATGTCAGTGAAGGTTGGAGGCGATTCCGAGGGTGTCCCCGGAACGAGGCCCCGCACCTCGGCGATCTTGCCGACCACCTTGTCGCCGGGGAGGTGCCCTCCGGTCCCGGTTTTGGCTCCCTGGCCGCACTTGAAGTGCATCGCCTGGACCACCTTGAGGAGTTCCTCACGGTAACCGAACTTCCCGGAGGCGAACTCGTAGAGATAGCGCGAATTGGCCTGCTGCTCTTCGGGAAGAACGCCGCCCTCGCCCGAGCAGATGCCAGTTCCGGCGAGCTCCGAGCCCTTCGAGAGGGCCACTTTGACCTCCTCCGAGAGGGCTCCGAAACTCATGTCGGAAACGAACAGCGGGATCTTGAGGCGAAGCGGCTTGGCTGCCTTCGGTCCGATGACCAGATCGGTGCCTACGGCAACATCGCCCTGCAGCGGCGCCGGGTCGAGTTGCGCCGCCATGATCTGGATCTTATCCCAGGTCGGGAGCTCGGACTGCAGGACTCCCATGGCGCCCATCGGCCCCTCTGGCCCGAGTTTGGTGAGACCATTCCGGGCAAGCTCGTGAATGAAGGCCACGTGTGGCTCCGCCGGAGTCGGCCGCGGACCAGAGGCCTCGGTGGCGGGAACGGAATCCGGAACGAGCGTATCCTCGCCCTTGGCCCAGACGGTGTCATGCGCCCCGTCGCAGAATGGTTTGTTCTTCGATCCCCCACAGCGGCACAGGGCGTAGTGCTCCTGCGAGGCTCCTTCGGCCCAGTCGGCCTTGGTGAGTTCGATTCCGCCCTCGATGCAATAGGGTCCGTTTTTCGTGATGCTGACCGCGGGATCCCGCTCCTGGTCGCGGTGTTCCTTTCCTTCGGTCGCGTAGCTCAGCGCACCGGAAGGGCACTTGCGAATCATCGGGATGAGTTCGTCATCGGTGTGGCCTCCCGTGTCCGTCTTGGGCCGCCACTTGTCCGGCGCCCCGTTGGGACAATAACCGGCATGGGAGCAGATCGCGACGTTCTCAAAAATCGTGACTGGATCGCCCTCGAATGTATCGCGGCGATCGGGTTCCCGGTCGGCCTGCTTCTCGTCCTTGAATCCTCCCGCGACATGGGCTCCGTCACAGAACGGCTTGCTCGCAGAGAGACCACATCGACAGAGGGCCATCTCGGGTTGAGCATCGATCGGCCCGTCGGCCCCCTCGAAAGTTTCGAGCCCCTGGACGCGAAGCGGCCCGTCCTTAATGGGGGTAATGACAGGGAGCGTCTTAGCCGTGGCGGTTTGTGCTTTGGTCTCGTTCATGATTCGGGTCTCTTGCTTGCACCCCAATGGCGGATACTTATGCGGTTGGTTACGATGGAATGGAGCGATTGGTTGTTATTCGGAGCCAATGCTGAGTCTTCTGTTCTTACATGAGCCCTTTTTTTCCGAAAAGGATCATTACGAGTTCAAAAAGTCTTCAGATGTTGTTTCGATCCGACCAATTCAACTTCTCAGCACCTCTAAAACGCTGATGAACTTCTCAAACTCGCAGGCCGATATTAGCAGATTTTCGTAATTGTTAGCAAAGGAAAGTTTGGGGAATATCCCGCATTTCCCCCTATCCATTTCCGCAAAAACTCGACTCGAAGAATCTTTTACGCGGATTTTCACGGATGAGCGCGGATTTTCACGGATAGAGAAAAAGAATGACGGACGACGCGATGATGACCTTCGAACTCAGACCATCCGTGGCCATCTGCGCCAATCCGTGTTGAAAAAAATGTCGGCCCGATGCCGCCCTGGAATCTTCCCCGGATACCGGTTCATTCTAACAGCATCGATCCCGCACAACTTTCCGCCTATCGTCGAGGTTTTCGACAGGTCGGCGGGGAATCATGATCTTGCCTTCATTGTCCCCTCACCTGCCCACAAAAAACGGGCAGCCGTTTCCGGGTGCCCGCCATTGGTTGATTGATATGAGTCCTACTTCTTGTCCCCCGGCTCCTCGATCGGGGCGGCGATGGCACCTTCAGTAGCAGGCCCAGCATCGACTTTAGGATGGGGCGTGTACCAGATCGGCGAAGAGTAGGCGCGCTCCTGAATGGTGGCCGGGACTCCCTCGGGCGGAGAGACCCCCAGCTTCGCGGCGTCATAGGTCGACCAGCGCGGGGTAGGTATCTCGAGGACTCGCACGTAGTAAACGGCTCTGCGGGTATGATCGAAATCCGGGTCCGTCCACTCGGCGCGCAACTGGCTGGCGCCAATCGAATCGTTCGAGAAGGTCGCGGTCTTGACATCGACCGTGTTGCCCACGGCGGGCAGTTTGCCGGAGGGGTCGATCGAGCGCTTGTCCTCGTCCGACCAGACCACGTCGTAGATCTTCTCCGCCGGGAAGCCGGTCCGCGGGTTGATCCACCCCTTGACGATCTGGACCCGATCGAGATTGCCGCTCTCGGGATCTTTCTGCGCCCAGACCGCGAAGGTCGGCGCCTTGACGGCGGTGGGCATCGTTGGAAGATCACGGCCCATCGGGACTCCGTCCGTGTAGGCTTTCTTCACCCAATCGTCCTGGGTCGTGAGATCTTTCGGGTAATCCCAGCCGCCGAAGAAGCGCAAGCGGATCAGGGTGCCGGTGGTGCCGTAAGTCTCCTTGCGCTCCATCGCTTCGAAGATGCCCGCGCGGGTGTTTTCATCCGCCCAGACCGCAGTGGTTCCCGCGCTGGAGACGACAAAGCCGGTCTCACCCGTTGCATTCTTTACCGGGTTGAGGCGCTTCGCGGGCGTGTCGTCCATGGTGCCATGGGCGCCTTTCCAGTCCCACTCCTCATTGCCCTGGTAGCCGGAGTGCACGTCCGCACCGGCCGTGACACCCATCTTGTAAGGGTTGAACCCGGTTTCGACCTCGAGCCTCATGCCCTCCACGAGGCCCTGACGGTAGAAGCCGCCCTTGACTGCAGACGCACTGTCCAGGCTGATCAGGCTCCCGAACTGTTCGAATTTCGCGAACTCGTCGTTGGGCGAGAGCCAGGGATGGGCCTCAGAATTGCCCTTGGTCTGGCAGATCTCGAACAGCGGTTCGTTCTCCTGCTGCCGCCTGGCGTAGCGCGTATCGATCACAGCGCCAAGGTTACGCGAGGCGTATTGGGCATCCCTGGGACTGCCAATGTACTTTCTCTCTGAAAACATCCAGCCATCGGAAACATTGGAGTTATGCGGAATGGCGAAACACTCGATACCAAGCTGTTCGCGCTGAATCTCGAGATAGGTCCAGAGGTCTTCCGGCACCACCGAGTCGAAGGAGGAGAACGGAGACGCGGGTGGCGTGTCCTTGAAGAATACGTTGCGGTGCATGTTCGCGCCGTTCGGGATCGAGGTCCATTCAAAGGCGTAAAGCGCGGTGAACTTGCCCGGATCGTTGTGCTTGTCGGCCGTCTCGATGAATTTCTGCCAAAAGCTGTGGCGAAGCTCGGGCGTGACATATTCCTCCATCGGCTCGTTTTTTACGAGGGTCTGGATCAGTTGCTGGACGGCCGGGCCGGCCGCTTTCGGATCGGTGCGCATCTTCTGGAGCTGCTTGGCGAAGTCCGACTTCGAGAGCGGGCTGGCCGGATCGATGAGGGACTTGAGAACGCCGAAATATTCCGAGTGATCGGTGATCGCGACGAAGTCATACGGCGTCCGGCGCTTCATTTTCTCGCCGGTGGTGGAGAGTGCGACCTCCTGCCCCTTGGCGAAGTTGTAAGCGTCGTCCCAGGTGGCCGTCACGCCGGCGGTGAAGGCGTCAAACGAGTTGCGGGTGTGCATGTGCTCTTCGCCGAAGAGCACCTTGCGATCCTCGGGCTTCGGGGCAGCTTTGTCTTCGGCACCGACGGACGCCGGGAGCGCGGCTATGCAGGACAGGATGACGGTTAGTGTGGTTGATTTCATTTCAGGATTCAGGATTCAGGATTCAGGATTCAGGATTCAGGATTCAGGATTCAGGATCCGCCGCAAAAGCGACCTATTTAGGCTATCTAGTTAAGGGTAGAGGTAAAGGCGAATATTTCAGGATAATAAGGTCGTTTCTTTCAATCTTATCTGAGTGTCGAATCTGTTACCGATCCAACTGTCCCTAACTCTTAGTAGAGGCATTTTTGGGATAAAAGGGGTCATGAAGAATTAAGATAATTTCGAAAGCCGGGATCTCTCGGGTTTCCGCAAACCGACTTTTAGGGAAAATCGTTAGAGATTCAGGCAAACTCCCTCTATCCCTTCGCCCCACCTTCTTCTTCTTCTTACTCCCCTTCCGACAGAGCCCATCCGCCATAACTTCTCATGTTCCTACTCTCCCGAAGAGTAAGAATAGGAGTAAGAACACCTTCCTCAGTCCCTCTTTGCCCAGGGCTCGATCTCAGAAATCAAGATGCAGCCCCCTAACTGGCGGCCACCGCCGCGCGGATCCCTTCAATCAACATCTGAGTTCCTACCACCGCAAGAATCAGTCCCATGATTCGGCTGATTACCATGATGAAATTTTCCCGAGAACCCGGGTGATCGCCTGCCCGCCGATAAAGCAGAAGTAGGTAATGACGCAAACCACCCAAAAAACGGGCAGCCGTTTCCGGGTGCCCGCCAGTGGTTGATTGAGATGAGTTCTACTTCGCCGCCGGCGAGTACCAGATCGGCGAGGAATAGGCGCGCTCCTGAGTCGTCATAGGAACTTCTTCACCCATGGTGATGCCAAAACGCTTGGCGTCATAGCACGTCCAACGCGGTGTGAATGTTTCCAACACGCGCACGTCCTATAAGACCTGCTCCGCTTTCTCGAAGTCCGGGTCCTCCCAGACGGTCGATAGTTGTATATCGCCAATCGAGTTGCTCCAGGTCGCTTCCGCAATGTTGACGGTATTGTCGACTGGCGGAAGTTTGCCCGTCACGGGATGCGGCGTGCGGTTGCCCGACCAGGAAGGTCGGGCCCTTCTGTTGTCTGGCAATCTCAGTCGCTCCAAAGTTGCAGGTCAAGAGTCAACAGTCGAGAACAGGCCTGTAACTTTCAAACCTTCGACTTCCGACAGGTCTAAGACCTACGCTTCGGCTACGTTCACGGCATTACCTACAGGCAGCTCTTTCCTTAACCCCATTCAATAAAGAATTGAAGATTGTTTATCCGACTGCGGCGTATCGGATCATACAACCGGCGCCGCGCCGACAACTCAGGTATTCGCTTAAACTGAATGCTGCTTGAACCATCTGATCAACCGCTCCGAGATCCATTGAGGATTCTCCAGTTGAGGGAAATGGCCGATACCCGGCATCATTTCCAGGATAAGGCCGTTGGGGAAGGATTTCGGACGCATCACATTCCAAGCGACCTCCGGGATGCATCCGTCCACGTCGCCACGGATGCCCAGTGTCGGCACGGTAACGGTCCCGTTAAACAGGCGGCGGAATTTGAATGAGGCAGGGTTGAGGCCGAAAATGCAGTTGCGATAGTAGCTGAGCGTCCACTTGAGCACACCGGGGGCCTTGAACGATTCTTTAGTCGATTCCAAGCGGTCCTCGTAATTCTCCCACGTGGGGCACCAGGTTCGATACAGCAAATCGAAAAACTTGAAATTGTTGCGCCTCACCACCCAGTCGGCCAGCCACTTCAATTGGAAAAATGAGATATACCAGGAATTGAGGACGTAACTCGGGCAACGTAAGAGGACGCGTTGCAAATTGACGTTATAAGGAATACTCAGCGCCACATGGGAAGACAGCAGGTCCGGCCTCTCGTGGGCGACCATATAACTGATCAGCGCCCCCCAGTCATGTCCGACCAAGTGGCACTTCTTCTCATCGGACTCACTTAGCAAGCATTCAATCACAGCGATGATTTTACCGACGGCGTAAACCGGAGTATTGGCGCCGGAAGTCGGCTCAGTTCCCGGTGCAAAACCCGGCATCATCGGACACACAATCCGGTAGCCGGCAGCGACGAAAGGTTCGATCTGGTGCTGCCAAGTCTCGTAGTTGTCCGGGAAACCATGGAGACAGACAACCAGCGGTCCCTCACCAGCCTCGATGACGGGATACGCCCGACCGTCTACGGTAATTTCCTTCTTCATTGCGATTTTAGGTAGCATTTCAATTCCCTTCGTATCTTCTCATACCGTAAATGCCGCCAGGGCAGACACCTGCCCCGGCGGAAGAAACAATTCTATTTTTTGGCCGGTTTCAGAGCGGCTGGAATGTACCAGATGGGCGAGGTGTAAGCGCGCTCCTGGATGGTCATAGGCACCTCTGGGGCCATCTTTACATTGAAGCGCACTGCGTCGTAACAGGTCCAGCGAGGCGTCGGAATCTCCAGCACGCGCACATAGTAAAAGGCCTTCTCTAAGTAATCAAAGTCCGGATCCGTCCAGACCGTCGTCAGCTGGGTATCACCAATCGTGTTGCTCCAGGTTGCTTCCGCAAGGTTGACGGTATTTCCCACCGGAGGAAGTTTCCCCGTCACTCGATCCGGGATGCGGTTGTCCGACCAGGCAATGTCATAGACCTTTTCGTGCAGTTCGCCCTCGCTGTCGTGCCAGCCTTTGACCATCTGCACGCGATCAAGGTTTCCTCTGATCGGGTCTTTCAGGGCGGCGACCAGGAAGGTCGGGCGCTTCTTCAGATTGACAACCTCAGCCGCTATCCCTGTGTAGTCCTTAGCGGGATTGTCAGGGTCAGCCTGTGCTTCTTTGCTGTAACCCAGAAAGCCCAGCATCTCGGACTTCGACGATCTTCCGGTTTTAAACGCCCCGCGGACAGCGGCAGCCTGAGGGTCACCATGCAACTCCCCGCCCATGGGCACACCCTTGTCGTAACCTAGAGTAACATAGTCAGGGCGTCCGTCGTCTCCGGGCTGGAAATCCCACCCGCCAAACATCCGCACCTTGATCCTCGTACCCGTCGTGGCGTAAACCTCTTTGCGCTTCATGGCGTCCCAGAGCGCCTCTCGGGTGTTTTCGGTGGCCCAGACAGCAGCAAGACCGGACGCGGATTCCGACCAGCCCGGCTGAGTGCCTACTTCAGAGGTCCTGAAGACGTGCTTCCAGCGCTCGGCGTCCGGCTCGGATGAGGCACTCTTCCCCATGAATTGGCTTTCCTCCTGCCCAGGCAGCCCCGTGTGACTATCGCCCGCGCCAATTTGGCCGAACTGGAACGGGTTCACACCGATCTTCGCCTCGTGCTGCAGCCCCAACTTCAAAGCCGAGCGCGAGTACGATCCCGGAAGCATCTCTATAGTCACGCCTTTAGAGAAGTCCAGATTGCCGACATCCCAGGTTTCGAAATCTGCGAACTCATCGTCGGGTGACAGCAAAGGGTGGGTTTCCCCGTCACCCTTGATTTGAGTATTTTCGTAAATCGGCTCCCAACGCATGCGGGTCTTCGCGTAGGCCTCATCCAATGGCTCCCCGTTCATCTTGATCCCCGCGAACATCTGGCCGCTGCTCCAGTTTCCGTTGTGTGCGATCGCCATTACCTGGCCGCCGGTCTTATCTTCGTACGCCTGCAATACCTTCCAGAGGTCCTCCGGGTCCTTCGTCTCGCTCATGGTGAGTGGCAGCGTCTGGCTGGCTTTATCGCCATCGTCCCGATAGATGACGACCCGGTGCAAGTTGTCGCCGCCGGGTGCGGAGCTCCACTCGTAGCCAATGAACGCAGTGAACTGACCCGGGTCGTTGGCTGCTTCTGCCGCCGCGACCGTTGTTTTCCAGCCGGGGCCAAGCATCGCTGGGTCGGCCACGTTCCAGGGCATCTTTCCGCCGCCCCCGAAACCCTTGATGATTTCGTCCGCCACGATCCTGCGCTCCGCTTCGCCACCTGTACTCAGCATTTCGTGCCAGCGCTTCCCAAGCTCTTCTTTGACGATCACGGAATCGCCATTCTTCACCATGTTGTAGAAATCGTAGCCGTCGCTATGGTCGGCGATCACCAGCCAGTCGAGCGGCCGGGTCAGTTGCGTTTTCCACCCCTTGAAAGAGGTCACTTCTTCGCCGCGGGCATAGCGATAGGCACCCTCGGGCATTTGGCTGGCACCCCATGCGGCTGCGTCCATAGACATCGCCGTGTGAACGTGGGCATCACCAAAGTAGACGTTCTCCGGGTGTTCGCTAGGGGTGAGGTACCTTTTTTCCTCGGCCTCCTGCGCGTGCGCGGAAGAAGCTGAAATGATACCTGCCACTGGCAATATTATTGCCAGCCTGAATACTAATGCGTCTCTTTTGTTCTTCATCTTTTCTCCTTCTTTTTGTTAATTGTTCAAGGCTGATGGAATGTACCAGATGGGCGAGGTGTAAACGCGCTCCTGGGTGGTCATGGGCACTTCTTCACCCATGGTGATGCCAAAACGCTTGGCGTCATAACACGTCCAACGCGGCGTGGGAATTTCCAGCACACGCACGTAGTAAAAGGCCTGCTCCGCGTTGTCGAAGTCCGGATCCCGCCAGACCGTCGATAGCTGGGTATCACCAATCGTGTTGCTCCAGATTGCTTCCGCTATGTTGACGGTATTTCCCACCGGAGGAAGTTTGCCCGTCACGGGATGCGGCGTGCGATTGCCGGACCAGGCAATGTCATGGACCTTTTCGTGCAGTTCGCCCTCGCTGTCTCGCCAGCCTTTCACCATCTGGACCCGATCCAGAGTTCCTCCCATAGGGTCCATCAAGGCGGCGACCAGGAAAGTTGGGCCCTTCTGTTGTCTGGCAATTTGAGCCGCTATACCCGTGTAAGCCTGTTCGGGATTGTCAGGGTCATCGGGCGCGTTGGTGCCGAAACCCAGGAAGCTCAGTGTCTCGGTCTTCGCAGTCTTTCCTTCTTCAAACGCCTTACGGACCGCGGCAGCCTGGGGGTCGCCATGCAACTCCCCGCCCATCGGCACACCCTTGTCGTAACCCAGCGCCACATAGTCGGAGCGTTGCTCGTCTCCGGGCTTGAAATCCCAGCCGCCGAACACCCGCACTTTCATCCTGGTACCCGTGGTGGCGTAAACCTCTTTGCGTTTCATGGCATCCCAGAGCGCCTCGCGGGTATTCTCGCTGGCCCAGACACCGGTAAGACCGGACGCGGCCTCCGACCAGCCCGGCTGGGTGCCAAACTCTACTTGTCTGAACGGCTCCTCCCAGCGTTCAGGGGACGGCTCGGATGAGGAACTCTTGCCCATAAAGTTGTCTTCCTCTTGTCCGGGCAGTCCGGTGTGGGAATCACCGGCGCCGATCAGGCCGAACTGGAAGGGATTGGCGCCGAATTTCTCCTGGAATTTCAAACCGAGCTTCAAGGCCGAACGGGCATATTCGTACTCCAGCATGTCCGAGGTCACCCTTCTGTTGAAGGAAAGGTTGCTGACGTCCCATGTCTCGTAGTCGGCGAACTCATCGTCGGGCGACAGGAAAGGATGGGCTTCACCGTCTCCCTTGATCTGGGTGGCTTCGTAGAGCGGCTCCCAGCGTACGCGATTTTGGATATACGACAGGTCGAATGGCTCGTCTGATTGGAACTTGGTTTCCTGGAACATCTGCCCGCTGCTCCAGTTGCCGTTGTGCGGGATCGCCATCACCTGGCCGCCGGTCTTATCCTCATAGGCCTGCAGTGACGCCCACAGTCTTTCGGGGTCCGAACCCTCTGGCCCCACAAGCATCGTTGGGAGAGGGAGGATCTGAAGGGCCTTGTCGGCGGCGTCCCTATAGATGACGACCCGATGATTGTTGTCGCCTTTCGGATTCGCCGTCCACTCATAAGCAATGAAGGCGGTGAAGTTTCCGGGGTCATTGGCTGCTTCGGCCGCCCCGACCGTCTCCTCCCAGCTAATTTTCATGTATTCCGGCTTATTGATTTCCCAGGGAATGTCTCCAGCACCAAAATTCTTGATGAGCTCGTCGGCAACCTGCTTGTTCTTTCCGTCCTTGAGCATCTGGAACCAGCTAGCCCCCTGGGGTACGGCGACAATAAAGTCGGCTCCCTCCTCGATGAACGAATAGAAGCCCATCGCGTCGGAATGGTCTGCAACAACCGTCCATTCCAGCGGGCGGCGCAGCTTCGCTTGCCAGCCCCTGGAGGAGGTCACTTCCTCGCCGCGAGCATACCGGTAGACATCTTCGGGTCTCAACTTGGTCCCCCAGAGCGCGGCATCCACGGACAAGGTTGTATGAATGTGAGCATCGCCGAAATAGACGTTCTCTGGATGTTCGATGGCGGTGATGTACTCCTTACCCTCTCCCCTGGATTCCTCGGCATGCACGGATGCAACCGACCAGAGAGTTGCCACGGTCAGGACTATTGTCTTTAAAAGTCTGTTAATTTTCATTTTCTTGCCTGGTTATTTGGGGTGTGGACTCCATCCGTTCTGAATGAGGGGCACTTGGGAAGAGTTTGGGCATCGCGGCAGCCATAGACAAGGCGTATCTTGCTTAGGCTCCCGCGGATATTGTCGGCCGGTTACGCCGTAAGCAGCGGTGATCACGATGCGGGTTCCACGCCGACCGGAATCATCTGGTGATTCTCCAGATGGTGGGCGCCGCCACCCTTACGGTCGACAGAATCGGTCACCGAGACGAGGGGTGACCGCTTCGTCCAGGACTCTCAGGATGATGATTCCAAAGCGCTTAAGGTGTGTACCAGATCGGCGAAGTGTAGGCTCTCTCCTGGGTCGTCATCGGTACCTCGTCCGGCATTTCGACGCGGAAGCGCATCGCTTCGTAGGCGGTCCAGCGCGGGGTCGGGATCTCGATGACCCGGGCGTAGTAAAAGGCTGATTGCTCGGGGTCGAAGTCAGGATCGGTCCAGACCGTGGCGAGCTCGGAGGCGCCAATGGTATTGGTCCAGGTGGCCCTTTTTACATCAACCGTGTTGCCGACCGCCGGTACTTTGCCATCGTCCCCCGGCTTGCGGTCGCCACTCCAGACCACATCGTAAACTTTTTCGTGAGTTTCACCTTCGCTGTCCATCCAGCCCTTGATGATCTGGATCCGGTCGAGGCTGCCGCTGTAGATATCCTTCAGAGCAGCGACCAGAAAACTCGGCGCTTTGTCTCCGTCGGGCGCCGTCTGAAGATCGCCCCCCATCGGCACTCCCTTTTCGTACCCGCTCAAGGCAAGCTGCCGGGACAGGGCATCCTCCTCTCTAAAATTCCAACCGCCAAAGAAGCGCACTCGGATGCGGGGACCAGTGGACGCGTAGGTCTCCCTGCGCTTCATCGCATCGAAGATGGCCTCGCGGGTGTTCTCAGTGGCCCACACCGCCGTGTAGGCGCCTGCTGCCATCTGCCAGCCCAGTACGGTCAGATTGGGATCTTTCGGAGACGCGATGACGACGTGTTCCCATCGATGCTCCTCGGGCTCCACTCCGGAATGCTTGCCAAAAAAGTTATCCTCCTCAACGGCGGCCAGAGCGGTGTGAGCGTCGGTGCCTCCGACCATGCCGAATCGATAAGGGTTGACGCCTAGTTTCTTCTCAAGTTTCAAACCGGTCTTCAGCGCTTCGCGGGCATACTCATATTGAAGCATTTCCTTTTTCTTTACCTGAGTGCCGTCGAGGTTGGCGTCGTCCCAAGTTTCGTAATCGGAAAATTCATCATTCGGAGAAAGAAAGGGGTGCGATTCACCGTCCCCCTTGATCTGGGTGACTTCGGCGAGCGGCTCGAGGCTGGCCCTCAGTGCGGCGATTTCCTTCGTAAGCGGTTTCCCATCGTAAGTCTCAACCGAAAACATCAGACCGTTGGAAAGGTTGCCATTATGGGGAATTGAAAGGACTTCACCGCCACTGGTTGCGTTTCGAAATTCGTCGAGGGACTTCCAGAGATCCTCCGGATTCTGGCTGTCGAATTGCGAGAAGGGCAGCGTCGTGTTAGCGACCGATGCCCCGTCCCGAAAGAGGACATTGCGATGCAAATTGAAGCCTCCCTTGGTGGTGTACTCGTATCCGATGATCGCGGTGAAACGGCCCGGCTCGTTGTAACTGTCGGCGAGCGCGGTGTAGGCGCGCCACGCGTTACGCACCGAACTTCTGCTCTCAAAGGGAGGGTCAGGCTTCTGGAGTGCGCCGACGATTTCCATGGCCGCCGCGAACATGGTGTCCCTGTTGCCGGTTTGCAGCATGTCATACCAGCGTCTCCCCTCCTTGGTAGCCAGAATCTCGGGATCGCCCTCGAGCAACTGCGGCATGAGGCCATACATTTCGGCGTGATCGGAAATCACCAGCCAGTCCAGCGGCCGGGAGAGTTTCGCGCGGAGGCCACCCGTTGATTCAACTTCCTCGCCGCGGGCGAATCGGTAGGCTTCCTCCTGTCCGAGGCGGCACATCGTCCCCGCATCCACCGAGATTGCGGTGTGCAGGTGTTGGTCGCCCCACAGCGCTTTAGTAGGAAACGAGCGGCCCGCGTAGGGCGAGAATTTCGTTTTGCCTTGGATTTCGGCCACCGCGTCTTTCGACGGGGAACTGTCCTGGGCGAATGTTTTCGACGCAGCGACAACCACGGTGGAGACCAAGACAAGGGCGAGGAGTAATTTCTGAGAGATGGATAGCTTCTTCATTAGGATACCGGGCTTCACTTTCTACGTCTCACCATACAAGAAAAACCTCGGTCCGGTCACGCAATTTCTGTCATGATTAGTGACGATCCAGGATCAGTAGTCGCGATATTTCAGCTCGCGCCTGAAGTGGTTTTTCCCGCCGTAGTCCTGCCGGCCGAGCCTACTTCGGAAAAAGGTGTTTCACTGAGATCGACAGCGACCAGTTCGCGCGGCACTCGGGGTCGTTTTTTTCCTGTCGTTAGAACGTGAGCACGAATCTGGCGCCTAACCCTCAGACAAACCAATAACTTCACCTTCTGGTCGACGGTTTGGGCACGCGTTCCTGGGCGACGTAGATGGGTCCTTTCCTTAACTGCCCCCGCTGGCCTCATGCCCGAGGCCAAGATCGACACCACGAGGCTCAAGCCCGACCATTTGAGTTCGGTTAGGAATCCATCCCTATTTCGGCGGTTGCCTGCCAAGGCTAAAGAGATCCGATTTCTCGGTCTCATGATTTCGAATTCGGTTCAAAAATCAAAGCGCGATTTTCCGCATCAAGAGCTCACCCGAAAACGAAATCATCGTGGCGCTCCCAGACCGGCGTGGAGGTAAAGAATCCGCCGCATCTCCTCGATCGCTTCGGGGTGCTGGCAGATCGTGGTGTGGGTGGCGTGGACGACTTTCTCAGAAGCTGCCTCGTCTAGATGAGCACTGGTGTAAGCCACTGTTTTGTCGTCGCTCTCTTCGAGGGGCTGGTCGGGATTTTTTCGCGCGACAATCGTGTGAACCGGTACCCCCCTGCGGACGGGACTTCCGAGAATGGCCTCCAACACCGGCGCATCCGGCCGGAGACTCCCGATGCTGTCGGGGCGGTGGGCCACGATGGACCGGGCCGACCTGCTTGAGCCGTTTTTCCCGATCGCCGGTTCGACAACGGCTTCTAATTTGATCGATCATCTATACTGAAAGTTTTTGGCTCTCGTTGAGGCTGACTTTACTGCCGAATCAGGCCTACTTGAGGAAAAGGAAGGTCAGTTTCGCGCGGAGCTCCCACGCGGGCCACCCGTCCGGAGCGAACCAGTGGATCCACAAAGTTCGTCAGGAGATCAGAGCAACTCTTGCCGCTTGCGGGTTCATTTTTATCACCGGGTTTTCGGCAATGAAACGATCAAAACACCGAGCGGAGCCGGAGACTGAAGACCGAGGCGTGATCGAAATTGGGATTCAAAGCGGGATTAATCACCGACTGGTAACTCAGAGTCGTATCGACTCCGGGGAACAGAGGAAAGCGGTAAAACACTTCGACGTTGTACTCATCGCGGGATCCCTCGACGGGCGGCACGAAGCGGTTTGTGCCTTTCGAGGAGTGGATCATGTTGCGAACGACCTTCTCCGAAACAGCCTCATTCAGATGAGCACTCAAATACGGATGCCCACATCTCCAATATCGGGAAATCCAGAATTGCCAATTCCGAGATCGAAAGGAACGTCTCAATTGAATAGTTCAGATTCCAATCCAAATAACTGCAACACAGAATCCACTCATCCCATGAAGAAATCGAAACTCAAAATCTGTTTCCGCCTTTTGAAATGTGCTGTTTACCTCGGATCCGGGGCGACCCTCGGGCTGTTGGTGGTCGGGATCTATGTATTGAATAATAAACCGGATCTGAAAGTATGGCACACGGCGAAACTGGATGCCGAATTCACCTGCCAGAGCGACGTCGACAGCTTTGAGGACTACCTGGCGCTGGAGGAAAAGCTGTTCGCCCAACTCAACGAAACCGTTTACGACAAGATTGACGCCGCGGACAAAATCCCGGTGAACCGCTACCACCGCGGCAGCCTTTCCGACCCGGCGAATCTGACAACGAACTGGAATCGCACCTTCGAGTTAGCGCCCGATTCCGCCATTGGATCCAAGGCGGCCGTTCTTCTTCTCCATGGACTTTCGGATTCCCCCTACAGCCTCCGCAGTATCGGTGAGCGACTTCAAGCGAATGGTGTCCACGTCCTTGGCCTGCGCATTCCCGGACACGGCACAGCCCCCTCGGCACTGACCAGAACCCGGTGGGAGGACATGGCCGCGGCGGTTGAAATCGCGGTTGGCCACCTCCGGGAATCTGCCCCCGACCGGCCACTCTACCTCATCGGTTATTCGAATGGAGGTGCTCTCGCAGTCCACTACGTGCTTTCGACTATCGAAAACGCCGAACTTCCGAAGATCAACGGTATCGTCCTGCTCTCTCCCGAGATTGGAATAACCCCGACGGCGGCCATGGCGATCTGGCAGGAAAGAATCGGGAGACTACTCGGCTTGGACAAACTGGCCTGGACCGGTGTCGCCCCCGAGTATGATCCTTACAAATACACCTCCTTTTCGGCGAACGCGGGCAATCTGGCCTACGAGATTACCAAGGTGAACCGCGGAACGATCGCCAGGTTGGGTCAGGCTGGTCAACTCGATTCATTTCCTCCGGTTCTCGCGTTCCAATCCATGCTGGACTCCACGATCACGGCCTCGTCCCTGGTGCAGGATCTCTTCGACTGGCTGCCGGCGAACGGGCACGAACTCGTGATCTTCGACCTCAATCGAAACACGGATATCGAAGTTCTCCTGAAACACGACCCGAAGCCTGAAGCGATCAAACTTCTCGACAACCCGGATCGCTCATTTGTCCTCACAGTTCTTACCAACGCCACTAAGGACAGCGAGGACCTTGTCGCCCGAACCTGGGCACCCGGACAGTCCACCCCGGCGGAAAGTGGGACGGGGCTGTCGTGGCCGGAGGGCATTTACTCGCTGGCTCACGTCGCCCTTCCCTTTCCCGAAAACGATCCGGTATACGGCGGCGCCCCGAAGGGCAAAGGTCCCGGTATCCGGATTGGCACGGTCGCGATGCGGGGTGAGAAGGGAGCCCTCCACATTTCGGCTCAGGACATGCTGCGGCTCCGGTGGAACCCGTTTCATTCCTATCTTGAAAAGCGGGTCACCGCCCGCCTCGGACTCGAGGAACCGTAGAGGCGACCCCTTACTCCATCAGGGAAAGCCCCGGGGGAATTTGTTGGCAGTTTTTCTCAGCCGCCTATCTCAGCCCCGCATGGCGATAGAAGATCCGGCGCATTTCCTCGATGGCTTCCGGGTGCTGACAGATCGTGGTGTGAGTGGCGTGGATGACCTTCTCAGAAGTTGCCTCATCCAGATGAGCACTGGTGTAGGCCACTGTTTCGTCATCGCTCTCTTCGAGCGGTATGTCAGGATCTTCCTGCGCGACAATCGTGTGAACCCTTACTCCCTTGCGGACGGGATTCTCGAGTATCCCCAAAAGAACCGGCGCACCTGGTTCGAGGCTCCCTATACTGTCTGGACGATTCGCGATCAGAGTCTTGCCCTTCTCCGTCATCCCTTCGATATCCTCCAGCGGACGGGATAGAATCTCTTCCCGGGAAAACTTGATCAGTTTGTGCCCGAGAGCCCCTACCCCGCCGGTGGCCAGGTCGCTTCCCCGGTGAGGCCCCGCCACGAGAATCGCCCGGGTGATGTCCGGGTTCGCCTCGTAGATCAACAGGTCTTTCAACGCCGCCTTTTGCTCCGCGTCGAGGTCCCCGATTTCGTCAATGGGCCGGGTGAAAAGGTAGTCGGTAAAAACGTCACCGCTTCCCCGGATCTGGGAATTGCTGAGAATCCCGCCCATACTGTGCCCCATCACTATCATTCGGCGCAGGTTGGGATTGCGGCGATACGGGTCATACTTTTTCTGGAAGGCCGCCAATTGCTTTCTCAGCGTGGCGACATTGTAAATGACCGGGTATCCCGATGGATACCGAAACACCAGCAACTGGTAGCGATGGCCGAGGACCGGGTCGGAACGCAATTGATTGATCGCTTCCAACCAGACCTCCGGGCTCGACATCAATCCGTGCACGAGGATCACTGGAATCTGGTCGGGGCGAAACGGCTCCAGCTCGTAGAGGCCGGTGTGTTCGAGATAGTTGGCCGGATGTGTCATCGCCCGGAAGCCCTTTGCACGATCGATGTCGTAATCGACCTGGACAGCGAGCGGCACGGTCAGGTCCGACGACAACGGAAGTTTGCGCCCATGGATCACCGTTGTTTCGTTCAGCAACAGATCGGTCAGCTGCAGCTCAACATCTCCCCCACCCCTGCTAAAATCCAGAATCGCGTTCGTTGGAACAGTCATTCCGATCGGAGACAGAAACGGATTCGCCTCCCGGCGTTCAGGAGTTCCTTTCCGGTGCGCGATCATGGCCGCGCCGACGCCGTCCTGGCGGATTCGCTCCATGTCGTAATTTTTCATCTCGATGTAATCGGCGTCCTCGATATCGTCGAAATCTCCGGGATCAATCCTGGAATCACCACTCGATTGAAGCCGAAAGCGGTAAGATTTCCAAGGCCCCTTGAAAACGGAGCGCTGGCCCCAGGAATGTCCTGAGTCGAAAAGAAGCTTCGCCACCCGGCCGGAGCTGTGGTTGTACGCCACGACGTGAGGGTCGTCCATTTTCCCGCTGCCGACAGCACCACGGGCGTCATCAAAAGCCAGTTCCGCGGCAGCCAAGTGATAGCCCACAGCCGCCCGGGGTTCTTGATCCGCAAGGCGATCCCCGGCATCGGAGCAGAGCTCGATAAGGACGAGCGGCTGACTGGTTGCCTCGCCGGATTCCATTCTTTCACGCAGGATCGAAATCGCTTTGGCCGGATCACGCTTGAAAGCGACATTGAGTTTCTCACGCTTCAGCGCGGATTGCGTTTCCGGTGTCAGTTGACCCGGGTGGATCAAGGCGCCATTGGTGGGTGAATCCGCCATCGGCTGGTTCAGGTATTTGATCCCCGGGGTAGAACACGAGGGCGTCAGCAAAGCCATTGCCAGCGCACCGGCAAAGAAAACTCCGGTCCTTGGTGTCTGGACTTCACGGTTTCCAATAGGCAAAGGTCGGTTCTTCATTGCTTGTTCGGTTTGTTTCGAATTTTCCTAAAAATTATTCGCGCCCGGATCCCCGGCAGGAAGATCCATTGCTTCGCCCTCGTGAACGAAGGCTGGTAGATACTCTGCAGGTCCGGGCTGATCGTCAAGTTCCGCGTTAACTGGATACGATAGAAAACCTCGCTGGTAAATTGATCGCGAAGAGACTTGTCGCGCGGAGATCCCCAGCTGGTCCCGAGTCCAAACCTGTCTCGGTCCTGTAGTTTACCGAAGTATCCGACCCCGACAAAACGCCGCATCGGGTCTTGTTTTCTTCTTCCTTTTCTATCGATACGGTTGCTTGGCTTAGGGAGTTTCCGGAGGTCCGTTGCCGGCCGATCCGCAAATCTTCTATTAAACGCATAGATTGCTCAAAAATAGGCCCATTCGGTTGTAGATTTTTGCAAAGCGATGCGGGTCGATTCCGTCACATTTCGTTGATGATGGGCATCCGCCTTTAAATCGACCCAAGCCCGCGGCGGGCGGCGGTTTTTCATCAGCTTAAAACCAGGTGGATACACCATCCTCATTCAGGCCATTCTCTGCCGAACTGGGAATTACTTTTCCAGGCTTCGCCGCAAAAAAGGTAACCGTGATGGGCCCTTTGATGGAGGGATTTCGCGTTTGTTGTTTGTTAATAGGGAGGAGTCCTCATGGACTTCACCCACCCCCTGAAACAGGGGTTTTAAGGTGATTGAAACAACTAATATCGATCTCGAAAAATGCCTCAGATATAGACATCGCCCTCCCGCTCATTGATACGCTTGGAAGTTGATTCCTCTCTATCCAGAGTTCATCCTACACTTGGACAATGACGTAATTAGCGCCACAACGAGTGAACCGAAATGAGCAAACAGAAGAAAACGATTATCCGTGTATCTGTCAGGATTCTCCGCGTATTAGCGAAGGTCGCCCTGGCGATCCTAATTGGAGGAGCCTTACTCGTGTTCCTGCTGAACCGCCTGGCCGGATTACCCGACAATAGTGGCCGCGAAATTTCGCAGGTCATCGACAACGGCGCTGAGTCGTCACTTGGTAAGCGTTTTGCGCCGGGACTCGCAGAAAATCCGGACAAGAACGGCATTGTCGAACTCCCGCATGGCCGCGACGCTTTTGCCGCGCGTGTCGTGCTGGCAGACCAAGCAGAAAGGAGCATCGACACCCAATATTACATGTGGCATCAGGACACCGTAGGCCGGTCGCTGGTCTACGCGCTCATCCGTGCCGCGGACCGGGGTGTGCGCGTGCGACTGCTGGTCGACGATATGTATGGCAGCGATGGTCAGGACACCTGGCTTGCCATGGATACCCATCCGAATATCGAGGTTCGACTGTTTGCGCCCTATTCGCGCCGTCAGCCGAAAAATTTGCAGTTTGTGACCCGTTTTCACGACGTCAATGCCCGCATGCACACCAAGACCTTCACCGTGGACAACCAGGCCACGATCGTCGGCGGCCGCAACATCGGCGATGAATATTTCAACGCCGACACGGAACTGGCGTTTGCGGACAACGACGTTCTCGCGATCGGGCCCGCCGTTGCGCAGGTCTCATCAAATTTCGACAACTATTGGAATGGCGACTACGCCTACCCGGTATCAACGCTGCTTCCAGCCGCGACCGACGCAGATTTTCAGAAGCTGAGGGACGCGTCGCCGGCGTTCATGGACAAGCCCGATACCCAATCCTACTTTGAAGCGGTCAAGCAGGGCAATCTCGCCCAGGCGCTACGCGACGGGCGCGTCGAATTTCGGTGGGGATCCGGAAAAATCGTTCACGACGCCTGGTGGAAAAGAGAGCAGAAAAGAGAAGGCTGGCACGACGAACTGCTGATTACGCAATTGAAACCCTACCTCCTCGAAGCGACGGAAGAACTCATCATCATCTCGCCGTATTTTGTGCCCGGCGATGATACCGTAGAGGCGCTCTGCAGCCTCGCTGAGAAGGGTGTCAGCGTAAAGGTTCTGACGAATTCCCTGGCATCAAACGACGTTGCCGCCGTGCATGCGGGCTATAGCAAGGTTCGTCTTCCGCTGCTGCGCAGCGGAGTCGAGCTTTACGAGCTGGGCGAACATTTGCGGAACGCACAAAGAAGAGCCTTCACCTGGCTTCCCAGCTTAAGTAAATCCAGCTTGCACGCGAAATCCATGGTGATCGACAAGAAACAAATGTTTGTTGGATCGTTCAATTACGACCAGCGATCGCTGTATCTCAATACAGAAATCGGACTGGTATTTGATCAAGCTGAGCTTGCCGGTCCTGCTTCTGAAAAGTTCGACCAGAACATCAACAAAGTTGCCTTCAAAGTCGAACTGGTGACCAGCGACAACGGCAAGGAGTCCCTGCTCTGGCACGGCATTGAAGATGGCAAAGCTGTGACCTACGATTCCGAACCCTACGTTGGGC
The DNA here is from genome assembly GCA_963975655.1 of uncultured Verrucomicrobiales bacterium. Classification (GTDB taxonomy): domain Bacteria; phylum Verrucomicrobiota; class Verrucomicrobiia; order Verrucomicrobiales; family DEV007; genus Arctic95D-9. The sequence goes on along the minus strand of CAXBHX010000055.1, from coordinate 12,788 downwards.
GCGGCACCAAAACGGCGGTATGGTTCATTCGATGGTTGCCAGTGGACTGGCTTCTGTGAGGCCTTCGCGCATCCCATTCGATTTCCCCTGGCCATTGGCGAACACCTTAGCTCATCCGCGCCCATCTATTCTCATCCGCGTACCATCCGCGTTAAATTTCTATCACATCTTCTTCTCAAAACGCGGATGTCCACGGATCGCGATTCTTGGGATGATAGGACCAAGGCGGGCTCACTCGGACGGAGCCCGAAATCGAAAGGACACTTGGGAAGTGGCTCGTTCCACGTCTCGCCCAAATTTAAACCACTCTCTAAAACGGCGCGTAGTTCATCCACATCTTGATCCGGATCATGATCTTGCTGATGGCGTGGAAGGGCTGACCGAACTGGGTGTAGATCGCCACGTCGCCGCCACCGCCCAGGGCCAGGTCCTTTGCCAGGACCTCGTCATCCATCACCATGCGAACCACCAGGAATCCCTTGGATCCGATCTCTGCGGCGATCGGGAGTTTCAACTCGGCCTGGACTTGTCCCTCTCCAGTGTATTCGAGAACACTCGCCACCGTCCCCGAGGCAATTTCTCCGGGATAGCCCTTGAAAGCAATTTCCACGGGATCTCCGGCCTGGACGTGATTGATCAGGTTCTGAGGGAAGACGGCCCCCACCACCGTTTCCGACATGTCCATAAAACTGCCCGTCGGAAGCGTGTTGACAGGGTGGACCATGGTTCCCTCGACTGCCTGCCAGTTGATGACGAATCCGTCGGCCGGTGCCAGGATCACGCATTGCTCAAGGTTCAACTTTGCGGTGTCGAGATCCGTTTCGACCTGTTTCACCGCTTCCCCGGCCCCGCCAAGGGCGAAACGCGCCACCGCCTCGGCCGCGATGGACTGTTCGACGGCGGCTTGTGCCGCATCGTAAGACTTTTCGGCCTCGATCATCTTCAACCCGGCAATGGCCCCAACCTTGGAAGCTTTCGCGGCTTCCCATTTGGCTTTTCCCAGCGCCTCGGAGGCCTTGGCCATCTCGGTGGAAGCAATCGCCACATCGAGGGCGGCTTGCTTCCCCGTGACCTGTTCCGTGGCGACGGCCAGTTGCGCGGTCACCTGCTCGACGGCCGCCACATTCGGAGTGGCATCCACTTCAAAAACTGGCTCACCCTTCTTCACCGGTTCGCCTTCCTGAAAGTGGATTTCAGTAATCCGCTGCTTCGAGTACTGCTTCCCCACTAGTTGGATCACGTCCCGCTTCACAAACATCTGACCGCTCATGGGCGCAGCCATTTTCCAGCCGATGACGACCCCCCCGATGATAAAGATACCGAGCACCACCGGAATCGCGACGGAGACTGGAGTCACCCGAATCTTGAAGAGCTTGAACGCGCCGAAGGCGCAGACGAAATAGAGAATGAGGAGAACGGTAACCATGGCGAGGGGCCTCAAAAAGGCAGGTAATTGCTCAATGCATTCATGCGCATCGTGATCTTGCTGATCAGGTGAAACGGCTTCCCTACATCGGTGTAGATCGCCACTGATCCGGCGGCGCCCAGGGGCAGTTTCCTAGCGAGTTCCTCGTCATCGAGATCGATCCTAACCGCGAGATACCCCTTCGATCCCAAGGTCGCGACCGATGGCAGGGTCAAGCTGGGAATGACCTGGCCTTCGCCCGTGTACTTGACTACCGAGTCCACCACCCCGGAAGCCACCTTCCCCGGTTGCCTCTTGAAGGTAAGTTCAACGGGATTGCCCGATTCTACATTTTTCAATTGGTTTTGAGGGAAGATGGCAAGCACGGCGGTATCCGAGAGATCCATCACCGTCCCGATCGAGCTGAATCGCCAGGTGGCCGCCATCGTTCCCTCGTTGATCTGCAGGTTGATGACCTGTCCGTCCACAGACGATCGGTAGGTGCACTGATCGAGATCGAATTGCGCGATGTTCAGCGACGCCTTGGCCACACCGACCGAATGGCGCGCGGCGACCAGGGCCGACTCCGCCTGTTTCAGACTCGCTGCAGCGGTTTTCCCGGTGGCCGCCTTCACCACATAAGTCTGTTTCGCTGTTTCCAAGTTCAGGGCGGCGACTGTCCCGGGACTCAATTTATGGGCCATTCGGGCCGCATCGAAACCCGCCTTCGCGGAGGCGGTATCGGCTTCCTCCTTTTTTACATTGGCCTTTGCAGCCGTCACCCCCGCATCCAGTTCCGAGACCGTGGCCCCGGCCGAGGCCAGGGAGGCCGTTGCCCGATCCAAGGCATCCTCGAATCGGTCCGGCAGAATCTCGAAGAGAGGATCCCCCTTCTTGACGAAGGATTCAGGTCCCACGTGTACCGCCGAAATCATCTCCCGTTCCGCGGGCACGATCTGCAGGATCTTACGGCGCAGCACCATCTGCTTGCTGGTCGGCGAGGAGAACTTCCAGCCGACCATGATCCCACCCATGAGAAACACTCCGATCACCACGGCCACCGCAACGGACACGGGATTCACCCGAATCTTGATCACCTTGAAAGCCAGAGCGACCCCGGCCAGGTAGACCAGCATCAGGATTGTGATCATGCCGTTTCCTCCGACTCCTCGTCCTGGTCCAGCGCCTTCAGTTGCGCCAATTCCGCCTCGAGCGCGTCGACTTTCTCCTGCAGACCGGTGGCGTCGCTCGCCGTTTCAGCGTCGGGTTGCCCTTGTGAAACCGGGACCGGCAGAAACGCCCAGACGAAAGCGAAGGGCCAGAGGACTCCAGTGGCCAATCCGATCCAGCTCGCCGCGTTCACCGCATCGGGCCAGGGGTGTTGGCGTTTGCGGGCGATCTTTCCCGGGAGGGACCCCAGGAAAACGATTCCGGCCGCGGCGAAGATGATCATCACCGGAATGAAGATCAGGGCAATGAGGTCGAGAGGGTTCATGGATTTGATTCTGTTCCGGGAAATTGGCTCCGACTAAAACACCGACCGGAGCCGGAGACTGAAGACCGAGGCGTGATCGAAATTAGGATTCAAAGCGGGATTGATGACCGACTGGTAACTCAGGGTCGTATCGACTCCGGGGAACAGGGGAAAGCGGTAAAACACTTCGACGTTGTACTCATCGCGGGATCCTTCGACGATCGGCTCGACCCAGTTGAGTCCGAGACCGACGAGGTCATTCTCGACGGTGCCGATCAAGGCGGGATCGTAGAGGACAAAATTCGCCCCGGCCTGATACTTGTAGAGGGCGGATTCATTGAAGCTTTGTCCCCAGCGGAGAATCCCGATGGCCCGGCCATCCTCGGACAGTTCCTGCTCGTACTTGGCCGAGTAGCCCCAGCCCTCTTTACCGGTGTTGGCATTGATAGGAGCCCCATCACTGGTCCCGTCAGTGTGCCAGAACGTCAGTTTCGAGAAGTCCGCGTTTCCAGTGCCAGGCACGATCTTGGCTGCCAATTCAAGCGCGGTGTAGAAGTCGCCAGCACCAATATCCCCCCAGTCATAGCGATTGCCATTCGCATCCGACACCAGTCCGACGGCCTTGAAGCGGTCGTTGAAATAGAGAGCGCCCACTGCTCCCAGGCCCGAGTCAGGGAATCCATCGACGAAGAAACCGGTTCCGGCATTCGGCAGAAAGGTAGTAACTGGAGTGATGTGTTTGGACGTCCCCAGGATCGCATCCGTCGTGATCTTGCCGACTCGGTAAGCCCATCCTGCTTCCGGACTGCCCTGTTCCCAGTAGAGATTTCGAATCAGGAAAGTGGGCACATACTCCGAAAAGGCATTGGCAGTGCCGATCTGGCTTCCCAGGTTGACGAATCCGAGGTTCTGTGGCCCCGTGGTCCCGTAATCCCACCGACCCTCCAGGTGCGCATACAACTTCCCCTGGGTCGGCTCTCCATGGTCGATCAATTCCCAGGCCGCCACCAGGTCGGCATCCGTCGTCGCTCCCCACCTGTCCATGCCGGGTAACGCATCTGACATCCCCTGGAAAACGTGGTTGATCGTCAATCCTATTTTGATATTGGTCGCTTCATAGAGGCTTTGTTCCGCGGGATCCAGGGTGCTATGGATCGGCTTCAGCGGAGACACCGGCAGCAGAGAATCCCGTTGGGCTCTTCTCTGCTCGATGTCCTGAAGGAAATTTGACGGATCCCGGGGATCGCTGCCAAAGTTGTTATGCTGGCTATCGCCACTCGATCCGGCTCCTTCGTCATCCGCGCTTGCCGAATGGGTCGTGAGAGAACTCAGTAGGCAAAGGGATAGAACAGTCACAATTACGGATTTCATAGATTCTTATCTTGGGCGGGTTTTGTCAGATTTCAATTGCTCTTTGATGGAACACGTAACGCCGGGCGGCTTCAAAGAACCCGCCGGGCGCAAAGCGTTTTGGTCGAATACCGCTCAGCCCACCGTGACGGTGCCGTCTTCCTCGATGGAGATCGGGTCGCCGCTCTTCACCGTATCGAGAAACTCGTCGCCGAGCATGTCGATCGTGATCACTCGGCGGTCGTTCCAGACATCATCTATGATCAGTCCGGCTACCGAGACGGAGTCGACGGGCTCAGCGTACAACATCGCCTTGGGCCCCAGATCCAGGGAGGCCATACCCAACAACGTGGCCCCACCCATCGTGGAGCCTACCCCCGATGAAAAACAGAGGATCTGGCCGGCCAGGTCTTTCCCGGCCCAATCCTTGTTAGCCACATCCGTGCACGGAGCGGTCTTTGTATTGCCACCGAAGAGGTTCTCCATGTAGGAGCCGCTCACGTTGAACGGCGACTTTGTAGCCATAGCTTTTCCCTCGAGCTTGCCGGGGAGCAGAGGACGTCCTTTGAATGTTTTTTTTGCCATTGTAATGTTTCCTTAAGGTTTGATTTTTGATTTTTGATTCTTTCTTCGTCGCAGTTACGCACCTGCTGGAATTTTACCCGTCAAGATGGTCTCAACGAGAGCCTCGTCCTTCATGTATTGCACGAAGCCATAGTAGTTCCGTGTCTTGGGGGAATTCGTGATAGCGAACATGTCTTCGGAGAACCCTTTCATCCCCACGTAACTCAGTGAGCACATATTGGAGAATCTCATATTGGCCGAAATCATCTTGCCGACCAACAGCGGATGCTCTTTGACGAGACGGTCCCGCACGACATTCGCGCAAAGCAGCTTGGTCGGGATGGCGGGCGTCTTCATGCCTTTTTTCTCCATCGCCTCAGTCACATTCGTTCCCCAATCAAGGATTTCCTTGTAGGTGTTGTGGGGACAACCAATGATCGCGATCGTTGGATCTTTCGGACGATCATCGAATTTTGTCGGATAAGTGGCGAGGACCCGGGCTTGCTCCTTGTCGTCGAAGACGTAGGTCTGGTAGCCATCCTTCAGGAGCTTGCGCCCCTTCTCCTTGGCATCGGGAGTGAGGTTCTCCACGTGGTAGAGACCCACCCCACCGCTGGATGCGGTGGCGCTTCCCATCTTTTTCAGCCAGTGCATGTTGTCATTGCTGACTTCGGTGCCCAGGTATTGGTCAATGCCCGCGATGAAGGGGTTGTCATTGACCACCTTGAAGCCGACGGCCGTGCCGAGCACGCCCCAATCCGGCTCTTTGGTGGTCTTCACGTCGACGAGCCAGTTGGACATGCGGCCCTCGTCGGTCATCAGCCCGAACAGCGGTGCCTTGCCGAGCAGGGCACAGAGCAATTCCATGCCTGAGGCGTTGCGGTTGGAGCGGATTCCGAGGGCAGAATTCCCGTAGTTGACCGCGGACGATTCGGCCCACGCCACGTAGGTTCCCGGTTTCGGAGCATTGCCAACCTCGTCCACATAACACGCGCAGCTGCGGAGGTTCAGGTCCGGAGCACCGAGTTGCGAATGCATATAGTCGAGGTCCCGCTGCACTCCATAAAGCTCGTAGATGATCTTCATGTCTTTCGCGTTGTTTTCGACGTTGTAGACGTCGTAGCACCGCGGATTGACGGTGTACGGGGCATAGGACTTGAGGCCCGCGTCGGCGCATTCCTGGAAAAGATTGATGATCGGTAACAGGTAGTCCTGCCCGGTGAAGAGGGAGCTGTGCGGCGCGCCGCCCAGATCGACGAGCTTTTCGGCATTGAAGGCATTGCCATGGGCGACGACGATCTTCATCACCTTGGCCAGTTCCGGCCCCTTTTTCCCATCCATGATATCCTGCTCTTCCTTGGTCAGCGGCATCTGGTAAAGCGCTTTCGGATCGCCCTCCTTCGACTTGCTGCTGTGGTCGTTGAATCCCGGATTGTGGTTCCCGTCCGCATCCTTGGAGCCCATGTCGGAATAACCAATCCCCGCAAATTCTTGCAGGTCCGCTTTGCCATACCCGCCCGCTGCCGCGGCCTTCGTGGCGGTCTTTGCGGCCTGGGCCTTGGCTTGTGGCACCGCTACTGCGGCGGCACCAACGGCACCGGCGGGCACCAGTGCGGACAATGACAAGGTTTTGGCGAAATCCCGCCGGTCCATTTTCGATTTCTTTTCTTTTTTGTCCATTTTTTCAGGTTTGTGGGTGATCGGGAAAGATTGGCGATCAGCCTTCTTTTTCCCTTCTGTTAATAAATGCGAGATTGACTTGAGAAAGGGCCCATCCCTCAGAAAGAAAGTTGTTAAAAAAGATCAGTGTCATTTTGGCAGCTACTTTCTGAACCCGGGATTCCATCCACGATGGGTCTCACCTGATAAATAGTTAATCAGGGAGAAAACTATTCGTCGAGTTTCAAATGGTTGCCTCTCACCGCACTTCATTTGAATTCGGACCAGGCAAAAGAAAGGGAAAACCGACTCCCCGGCATACAGGGCGATCGTTGCCGCGATCAGGTCAGTGGAAAACCAGGCGAGAAAACGGTTAACATTTACACAATATATGCGCATCTTTTGGTCGAAAATGGCTAGAGTGGATGAGGATTCGTGGTCCGCGTAGAATGGCACTGCACTAAGGGACTGTTTCGATAGTATGCCTTTGCATCGAACTCCACGGAGGAACGACATTCCTGTCGTTAGGCAACCAAAGGACGACAGGAATGTCGTCCCTCCGTGGGACGAGTTTCCCTCTGCAGTAGCTTCTTCGGCAACTTGCTCGCGGCTTAATGCAGTGCCATTCTGGTCAGCCTATTCAATCGAAAACTCGCTTGGCCTCCCAGTTGTCATTTCCAAACTTCGTTGGTATCATTCTCAGGACTATTTACCCCATCCCCCTCGTCCGCAGATACTCTGGATTGATCGCCCTGTGCCAATAGCCTTCCAACTGACGTGACAAATCGTCCAGGGCAAGGCACGATCGGCATTCATGGAATCAATTGCGTTCACAGATTTTGATGCGTTCGCGGACTCGGTCCGCCGAGCCGTAAAGCGGCTGAAAACCAGACGAAGCGATGTTGCGGGTCCGCCCGTCAGAGGCGGACAATTCTCGAACCCCGGGGATGGACAGAGAAAATTTGGAGAACTCCAACGGAGTTCCGTAATCTCGCGGAGTCACGCCACAACAATTCGGTAACGCATCATTCATTCGCATTCACTCTGCGTCCGCAATCCCGTTGGGATTGTCTTCTATTCGGATCGGGGTAGCCTGGGGAACGCCCTTGGCGTTACCACTCAAAACACGACGCTTGAAGCACTGGATCGTGCCCCCATTGGGCCAATCGCCCCTATCGATCCGATCTCAGTGCATGTGATCGCCGGTGCTGTTGAAGATGGTATCCTTCAGCTGGACGGAGGACTTGCTTTCGAAAAGTGAAACTTCGGCCAGGTCCCAGAGTTTCTTCGCGACCTCCTTGACGGTCGGCGCCACCGTCTCGATGGCCGAGAGGATTTCTTTTTCATCGACCGTGCTCTGAGCGCGGGCGGCGGAAACGGTGAGGAGCGAGACGGCCCCGCTCAGTAGCAGGGTGGATGCGATTCGAAACGCTCCTGGTTTAGGTGTTTCATGGATTTCTCAGGCTTCGTGTTCACGGGCGATCCTGGACAGGATCACAAAGCTTATGAAATCAGACAGGTTTCGCCCTTTGAAATCTTGTGTGCTGACGGATTTTTTGAGGAGCAACGTCCGCGAGCGCGAACGGCACCAATCAAAACACCGACCGGAGCCGGAGAACGAACATCCGACGCGCTTGAATCCGGGACTGGGTCCTCTCGCTCATCTGCGTCCCCTTTCGTCTTTTGGGGTCTCTTCGCCGAGCCTGTGAAAAAGCGGCAAAACATATTCGTTTCGATTGGGCAGCAGCTCTCTATCATGGCAAGTCAATACCAGGGATATGGTTTCGCCATCACATTTCCCCTCGAAGTTTTGATGGGTCGAGATGAGGAAGTCGACCTGGCTGCGAAGTTCATCGCTCGCACCGCAAACCGCTTGAAGGAAATTCGGGCGTCTCTCTTTGGGTTTCTCGATGGCAGCGAGGTAAATCTCTTTTTCTATCATGGCGTCTCCTTACCGATGAATGCGAGATTTTGGAAAAAACAGGTCCATTTAGATTTTTTTCGCGCCGCCCCTCTCGCCACCCTACACGGCCTACGCCGCTATCGCTTCTCACTGCCGCCCCAGATCTTGAGGTTCAACATCATATCGCCGGAAACCAGTCGCCTTCCGTCGGGGCTCCAGTCCAGGTGTTCCACCGCGTAGTCGGAGGCACGAATCGTCAACACCAGCAACCCTGATTGCGAATCCCAGACACGGATGAAGCGATCAGCTCCGGCCGATGCGAGGCGCTTGCCCTCGGGACCCCAGGTCAAGCCCAGCGTTCCGCCTTCATGACCCAGCAAGCTCCGAATGAGCTTGCCGGAACGGCTGTCGAAGATCTCAACCGGTCCCGCCTTGCGGCCCACCGCAATACGCGAGCCATCCGGGCTCCACGAAAGGGCGATGATCGTCGAGGTCTCACGACTCTCAAGTTTCCGGATGGGAGACAGTGATTTCGAGTCCAGGATTACGACATGCCCGCCGTTGGCGACTGCCAGCTGCCTCGTTCCCGGATCCGGGTTCCATCTCACGTCACACTGAAAGGTGAGACCAACTCCTTTCAGTGTGACGGCATGAAGCTCGGCGCCGCTTTCGGCGTTCCACACGCGAACGGTTCCGTCGTCACTAAGTGACGCAAGACGAACGCCGTCAGGCGACCAATCAAGGGAAACCGTATTCCCCTGCCGTTGACCAAAGCGAATCACCTCCGTGCGGTCGGCGGCATTCCAGATCACGATCTCACGCGTCGCGGTGGCCAGCCGGGATCCATCGGGACTCCAACACGCCGACCAGGTCCGTGTTCCAATTGGATTTTGAAATTCGGTTCCGCGGGAATCGGCATCCGGGCTCCACAGGTGAACCGAACCATCCGCTCCCGCGACAAGAACCCGTGCCCCATCCGGACTCCAACGGAGGTCAAGGATCCTATACGTCCCGAGCGGTTTCAGATTCAGTGAGGGAGGCGTAACGGCGTTCTCGTTCACGATTCGAACCCGCCTGCCTTCAGTGATGGCGATTTGCGGGCCCCGCGGATTGGAGGAGATCCCGGCGGGATGCTCGCTGCACGGGATAACAAGCTGCGGCGCAGGGTCTCCCAAATTCCAGATTCTGACGGTGCGATCCCAGCTTGTGGAGATCACCTTCTGGCTGTCCTCACTCCAGAGAGTTGCGGTAACCCAATCGAAATGCCCGCTGAACCGACCAACCTCCTCCAGGGTCACGGCATCCAGAACGCCAAGGCTCATAGGGGGCTCGCCGTTCGTTTCTCCCGCCAGGTATTTGCCATCCATACTCCAGGAGAAATTGCGGAGCGTTCTCTTTGGAAGAATGCGTGGATTCGAGGCGGGCAACCCGGACTCAACACGCCAAATTTTCAGGCTCCCTCCGTAGTGGGATGCCGCGATTTCCGTCCCGTCCGGATTCCAAAATATCCCACCAAAGCTATCAAAACCCGTGTCGATCGATTGTTCCAGCTCTCCCGTCTTCGCGTCCACAATCAACAGGTGCTTGTCCGTGCGGCGAGCGATTGCGAACCGCTTCCCGTCCGGACTCCAGACAAACCACCGGTATGCGGCAGAGGGATAGGGTGCTTTCATTTTCACTTCCCCGGATTCGATATGGAGCCGGACAAGATTTCCCTTCGGATCGAATAGAGCCAACTCCCCACCGGAAGGGTTCCATGCCAGCGACGATTCGACGTGTGCCGCTCCTTCCCAAGAGTGCAACTCCGACCCGTCGGCTGAACTCCAGAGGCAAAGCGTTCCCAAGCTGTCAAGTGACGCCGCTCGTGAGCCATCCGGACTGAATTCGACGGCCGTGACCTTGGCTTGATGCCCTTCGAACGAGAAGAGGTCGTAACGATAAAGTCCATCCAGGTAATGCCACTCCCAGCCGCGTAAATCGACCTCGCCTTTTTCTGGAATCCATTTCTTCGTCAGATCCCGAATGAGTTTCACACCTTGTGAATCCTCGGTAGTCAGCGAGGCGAAATTCATCTCGGAGAAATAGAGAGCGCGGCGCATCTCTTCCACCTTCAATTGGGTTTCGGCCTGCGCGTTTGTCGCAACGCTTGTCTGTTCGTCCGCATCCTTTCGAAGCCTGGCTTGCTTGATCGCCACCAGGGGCCCGCCGATGCCGAGCGTCAGCAGAACGACTGCCGCCAGCCCCCAGGCGATCGCGTGGACCGGCTTGCGCTTCGCCCACTTGATGGCCCGCCGGGGCGTCGTGATGGGCCGCGCCGCGATCGGTTCGCCTCGCAGCCAGCGATCGAGGTCGTCGGCCAGTTCGTTCGCCGACGGATAGCGTTTCGCGGGATCCTTGTCCAGGCACTTAAGCACGATAGTTTCCAGGTCGCGATCGATGGAAGAATCGACCGCCATCGGAGCCTTCGGCTCCTTCTCGACCACCAGCTTCAGGGTGTCCATCAGCGAATCTCCCTTATGCGGCAGCTCGCCGGTGAGGACGTGGTAAAGCACCGCCCCGAGGGAGTAAATGTCCGCTTCCGTCGTCAACTCCCGGGCACCGCCCTGCGCCTGTTCCGGCGGCATGTAAAACGGCGTGCCCATGATCTGGCCCGACACGGTCATCGAGCTGTTGCTCTCCAACTGCTTGGCGAGACCGAAGTCCGTCACGTGCGGCTCGCCTTCTTCGTCGATCAGGATATTCCTCGGTTTGATGTCGCGATGGAGGATGCTGCGTTGATGAGCCGCGTGAATGGCGCGCGCCACCGTAGCCATCAGTTTCACTGCCGCCCTCGGATCCCGACGCAACTCCTCCATCCGGTCGGTCAAGGTGCCGCCTTCGATCAGCTTCATGCTGAAATATTGCTGGCCCTCGTGCTCGCCGATCTCGTATATCGGTACGATATTCGGGTGGTCGAGGCTAGCCGCCGCCTCCGCTTCCACGTGAAATCGCGCCACGTCCTCGTCGCCGGCCAGTACCGCGCCCCGGATCATCTTCAGCGCCACGGTGCGCTTTAAACTGGTCTGCTCGGCCCGGTAGACGATCCCCATGGCGCCGCGCGCGATCTCACCCTCGATCTTGTAGTCGCCGAAGTAGGTGATCTGCGCTCCGTTTTCCGGTGCCAAGGGCAGGAGATCGGAATCATCTGGTGAGGGATCGGATATTTCGTCCAGGGAAATGTTTTGGGACTCCTCGCACGTTTCGTCGACCAGGGTGGGACCCGATTGGTACAAGGCCAGCAGCTCCTCCACGCCTTGGCGAAGGGCTTCATCGTCCCCGCACTCGCGGCGAAGAAACTCGGCTTGCTCCGACGGAGACAACTCGAGTGCTTTGGTAAACAACTCTTCTTCGATCATTCCATTTAAGAAGAAAGCGAGATTCTGGGACAGACAGGGACAATCGGAAATGTTTTTTTCGCGCCGCCCCTCTCGCCAGCCTAACTTCCCAACGTTTCGTTGAGTTCCCGCTGCAACCAGACCTTGGCGAAAGCCCAGTCACGCTTGGCGGTGTTTCGGGAGATCCCGAGCACTTCGGCCGCCTCGTCAATGGTAAGCCCCACGAAATAACGCAAGGTCACGAGTTGCTGTTTTCGGGCGTCTTCCTCGCCCAGTTTTACGAGGGCCTCATCCAGGGCAATCAGTTCATCCGCCCGGGTGGGAGCCGCCGGGGCATGGATCGAATCCTCCGGCAGAGGAGCGGGCTTCATCCCGCTCCCGCGACGTTGGGTCAATTTGGCCCGGGCCCGGTCAATCAGGATCCGGCGCATGGTCTCTGCCGCGGCCACGTAGAAATGCCCCCGGTTCTCCCACTTCGGTTCGTCCGTCCGGGAGAGGGCCAGGTAGGCTTCATGGACCAGAGCGGTGGCGCTGAGAGTCTGCCCCGCCGATTCGTTGGAAAGCTTCTTGCCGGCCAGTTGCCGTAACTCCGCGTAGATCGACGGAATCATGGAATTGGTGGAACGTCTTTCGTCGGATTCGGAAGTTACAGATTTCGCCAAATTAGCCTTCTTTTCTTCATCGAATTGATTCATCCCGTCGCTTGTAGGTTCAATCCCTCTCGCCTTGATCGCGCGTAAAGAAACTTTTGCCCATTTTTTAATAAGAAATAAGGGGATACACGGCAAGGGGATTTGATCCCGAAGAGTTTCACACCGGAATTCCTTTCACGGATTTGGAAGGCCGGCCACGAACAACGCACTGCCCACGACCGGCCCCCAAGAGATCCGGTTCGAGTCTATTGGGTCAAGGTGATGACCACCTTGTCGAGCGTTCCGGCGAACTTGTTGGTTCCCTTGTAGAGCTTGGAAACTTGGGTGCCGGTATCGATGCCGATGCCGATGCCTGATGCCTGATGCCTGATGCCTGATGCCTGATGCCTGATGCCTGATGCCTGAT
>CAXBHX010000054.1:0-34122 GCA_963975655.1 uncultured Verrucomicrobiales bacterium | reverse complement strand
AGCACGTGGGTCTGTGGTGGCGCCTATACCGGTGCCAAGCAAAATCCAGATGGCACGTGGGTCTGTGGTGGCGCCTATACGGGAACCAAGCAAAACCCGGATAAGACGTGGGTCTGTGGTGGCGCCTATACCGGTGCTAAGCAGAATCCAGATAGCACGTGGGTCTGTGGTGGCGCCTATACCGGTGCCAGGCAAAATCCGGATAGCACGTGGGTTTGTGGTGGCGCCTATACCGGTGCCAAGCAAAATCCAGATGGCACGTGGGTCATGGGCTGGAAAAACCGGCGAAACTAGTCGGAGTAGAGCGACCGCTAGCGCGGTGCCTGTCCTCAGACGTCAGCATTGGAAGCTGCTGATGAAACATGCCTCCTTGAGAGAAGATCTGGAATTCAAGAGGCAAGTCGAGACCTGCGAATTTTCAATCAAGGAGTTTAGTCACCGGGCTCACCTGCGTCTGGCTTATATCTACCTCTCCGAGAGCGATACGGATTCCTCTGTTGAGCAAATGCGGAATTCGTTGAGTCGACTCTTATAACACATTGGGTACCTGCTTCCAAATTCCATCAAACCCTAACTAGAGCTTGGATTTTAGCTGTTCGCCATTTCATGAACCAGACGCCTAGCTCGGATTCTGCCGATGAACTGATCGATCAACATTACGAGATGCTTGATGCGAAGATTATGATGACGCGCCTTTCAGCCGAGAATCTTTTCTCTGAGAAAGCTCGAGGAGCGTTCGTCCAGCCAAGCCTTGATCCGATTCCACCTTATGAGTAACACGAGCCGAACAAGACTTCGAACCTACAGGGTGACCGCACCGAGTGGTAAGTCCTATGATCATTTAAGAGAAGTTGCCGCCGATTGATCGAACTAAGCCGCCAGTGCTTGATTTGGGGCTTCGTGTGCTCACTTCTTGAGATGTCAGATAGGAATGCGGCGGGGAGTAGAGGCCTACTGCTTTAGCTTAATGTTTCGCCACCGAACCTTTTGACCCACTTTGTCCTGGCTCTTGCCAATACCGTGCAGCTGAAGCGCGATATAGCCTGTTGGTGTTAGGCTGTCATGCACGTCAGCTGTCTGCTCTCCATTCAGCCACACTTGGAAATGGTCGCCTTTAACTACGATCCGTAGCTGATTCCAGTCTTCAGCTTTGAAGGTGCCTTCCGGAGCTTTTGCTTCATCGGGAGAATGGAGAAACCCGCGGCCGCCCTCTTCGTAGAGCGTTCCGGTCCAGGCGCGATCACCGGGATCAATTTCGATTTGGTAACCCCAGAAACGGTCTTTTTCCCAGACTCGCTCAGCCTCATCTTTGCTACCGTCCCCTTTGAGTTTCCCTCCCCAGCGAATCGTAGTGGTTTCTTCGGGATAGGTGTTGCTGCGAATTTGAATGCCGGAGTTCAGTAGGGGATCGACCTTAAATTCCACCTCCAATTCGAAGTCCTCATACATGGTCTCTGTCGCCAGAAAGCTATTGGGCAGATCGGGGGCGGCTTCGCCTACGATGGTTCCGTCTTCGACGTAAAATTTTCCGCCACCAAAATTCTGCCAACCCTCCAGGCTGATGCCGTCGAAGAGATTGATCATGTCACCTCCGGGTTTTTGTTCCTGCGGAGGTGAGCAGGCCGAGAGGAGAATAATTGGGAGGATGAGAATGAGGGGTCGATACTTCATGGCGTTTTCTCTAGTGAGTGGCCGAGCTTACAGAACAGGCAACCACGGTCGATCATTTTTTTAGGATTCAGGTTAGCGATCTGGACCTCCCCGGCTGACTGATTGGACTCTGCTTTCTCAAGGGGGCCTCGGACGTGGGGCCTGTCAGGGATTGATGTGATGCTACGATGATAGGCCGCAAACATCTGGAAGCACGCCTGCTTTCATCGCATCCGCGCTCGTAGTTTGCGGCAGTGGACGCAAGTCCTCAGCAGTTCGAGATTTATCTCGCTATGCGCTGACCTCTCGCGATGATCGGATCCAGCCTCATACAGCCAACTAAAAAATGACAAAGACTCTAACCTCTACTTTAGCTATCCTTTTCCTTTGTGCGGGATTGTCGCCGATTCAAGCTCAGAACCCAAACGCTCCGGCATTGTCCGGTCACCCGGGGCGCCCCGCGTGGGTGATTGCTTGCGAGGCCGAAGGCAAAAAGTCAGACGCGACTGCAGCGGCCCAACGCTGGAAAAATCGAGGATTTGACGCAGATGTTCTCTGGATCCCTGACTATTCCTCTCTGAGCGGAGCAAATCTCTATCTGGTCTACGTTGGCCCTTTCGATTATCTGGAGGAAGCCAAGGTCAAAAAGCAGGTCAAAAAAGTGCGGGCACACTATAAGGACTCCTATGCGATCAAGGTGGATCAATCAGGCAAGCGCAGAACGCTCTAGTAGCGCCGCGCCACATTGTGCTCCTGCAACGCTCTATACGCGGTCGATTGTTCATGACCGCGACCAAGTTTCCATAGAATCATCCTTGCCGGCTACTTCTCCGTCATTACGACTATTTTGTGAAGCCCTCCTATCGCTTCACTCGATAGTAACCAAGCGGTGACTCGCTGACTTCCCATCGACCTTCTGTGAGAACCATCGTGAAGCCATGCATGTGAATCGGGTTGCCCGGTTTCCATTCGCCCCATCCGTGGGGCTTGGTGTAGGTACGGTGGGCTGCAATCTGGAAAGAGAATGCGACCTTTTCCTCGATGCCTTTCAGTCGTTCTGTATCCGTGACGAGTTGGTCGCGTGGCTCCGAAATTTCGAAGCCTTTCAACTCGTAGGGTACAGGCGTTTCTGATGAAGCTGACTGGGTGAACCAGGAGCCTCCTTTTTGCAGGACAATGGTCTCAAGGAACGCATCTTGAGCACGGGTGTAGTCGATGTCGTCCTTTTTCTCGACGGCCGAGTGAGGTGCCGTATTGATGATGGTGGCTTCCCGCTTGTGCATCTCAGCGGTGAGACCTTGCAGCATCTTTTGGGGAATGGAGGTGGCTGCTGAGTTTTGAACGGCCGGGGTTTGAGCCCGGCTGATGACAGGTGAGCTGAGAAGCGCCGCGAGAAGCAGCAATCTCATCGATAGTGTGAACGGAGTGGCCATAGTAATAAGGACGCCTTGCGTCTGTCTCCGCAGAGAGAGGCAAGGAATGAAAAGGGCTGCACAGGAAAACCTGATCAGCACAAAAGGAGATTTTCGGAGGGAGAGGGAACTAATTTTCTACTTCATCACAAACCTGAGTTCGGAGGCGAGTCGGTCTGCTGTGTAAGGTTTGGGTAAAATGCCGGCGAATCCGTGCTCAAGCGCCGCGTTGCGTGCGTTCTGCTCGAGATAGCCACTGCTGACGATGACTTTGGCGTCGGAGTCGATTTGTTTGATCGCAATGGTCGCCTCCAGTCCAGACATTCCACCTGGAAGAGCCAGATCCATGACGACGGCCTCAAAAGGGAGCCCGTCATTTACTGACTCCTGAAAAGCGGTAACGGCTTCTTCACCGCTGCCCACGGCAGCAGCTTCATAGCCGAGTTTGTTCACAATGGCAGAGGCAAGAATCTGCATGGACTGCTCGTCATCCACGATAAGGATGCGCTGCTGGGCGGTCGTTTCAGGAGTCGCCTGAGAGGGGGCGGATACGGTGGCATTCATGAGTAGATGTGATAAAAATTATAATTACTATAACGCAGTGTAACTGACTTTTTGGATCTCGTCCAGTGTTGTATTGCCTGCAATGACATGGGTGAGGCCTTCTTGGTAAAGTGATCGAAATCCGGTTTTGAGCGCAGCGCTTCTTAGCGCTGACTGGGTGGCTTTTGTCTCAATCAGGTCGGACATTTCCGAGTTCATTTCCGAGAGTTCCATCAAGGCCACTCGTCCGGTGTAGCCGGTCCCGCTGCATTCGTCACATCCGGTGGCCATGTAGATTGGGGCATCTGGTTTATCACGTTGCACGCCCTGTTTTTGAAACATTTCCATCAATTGAGGATTCGGGGCAACCGGTCGCTTGCAGTAACTGCAGAGACGGCGAACGAGACGTTGTGCCTGCGACATCGCCAGTGAGTCACCGACGAGGTGTGGTTCGACTCCCATGGAAAGGAGCCGCGAGATCGCGCGAAGTGAGTCGTTGGCGTGGAGAGTGGTGAGAACGAGGTGGCCGGTCAGCGATGCATTGATCGCTGAGTTGGCTGTTTCTTCGTCCCGGCACTCACCGATTAAAATGACGTCAGGGTCAGAGCGGAGGAGGGCTCGCAGTCCGTTAGCGAAAGTCAGGCCGTGGGTCGGGTCTGTTTGAGTCTGGTTGATGCCTTCGATCTCGTACTCGATCGGATCTTCAATCGTATGAATGTTGAGGCCCTCCTCATTGACGCTGTTAATGAGAGCATAAAGTGTCGTGGTTTTTCCGGATCCTGTCGGTCCGGTGATGAGAACCAGCCCCTGGTCCCGGCTCATGACGCGCTTCACGATCATGCTCTGACGCTGCGAGAAATTCAGGGCGGATAGCTCTTTGACTCCGTCCTGTTTGTCGAGGAATCGCATGATGACTTTCTGCATCTCATTGCGGCAGGGCACTGCAGCAACCCTGACATCAACGCGACGCTGACCGATAGCGAGACCGAACCTCCCATCGAGGGCCTCCTGCCGCGACTGGCTCATGTTGGCGTAGTTTTTGATGAGAGCGATGAAACGCTGCATCATCTCCTCTGGAGCGGTGTAGATATTGCGCAGGCGACCGTCGATCCTGGCTCTGAATCGGGCGACATTGTAATATTTCTCCAGATGAAGATCGGATGCCCGCCCGTTGATGGCGGTGTAGAGAACCCAGTGGATCAACTCCTCGGGGGTGTGGTTGAGGTTCTGGGGATTGATCTCGGCCATGTCGTCCGGCTCAATTTCAACGAGACTTTCCGAGTCTGAGAGGCTCAACGTGGATTGATTGACCTCGATACCTGCTGAACCTTCGACTTTTGATCCGGTGCGACTGATCAGGTTAGCGATTGATTTTTCGTCAGCAGAAACCGGGACGAAATCGACAGGCTCGTTTCCGTGGGAGAGCCATTCGTCTTCGAAGGCATAGTTGCTGTCTTGGGCAGAGAGGAGGTAGACTTTGTGGTCGCCTTTGTAGAGGGGGTAGACGTTGTGCTTTTCCAGCAGCGATCCGGGAAACTGATCTTGTTTCGGTGTTTCGTCAGGGTTGAAACAGAGAAAGGATGGTCCCTGGGAGATATACTGGAGGGCGATTCCCAGTGATGGCATGATGCGGTTGTAGGCTTCGCGGTCCAGGGTGCCGCTTTTGTCGAATGCCTCAGCATAGTGCATCGAGACGCGCTCGGCCTCGACATCGGTGAAAGGATAGGTTTCCAGCAGCCATTTGAAGGCTGATTCCAGATCGCCGGCGGAAAGATTGGGAGGGGTAATGTGTTCCACTGGATTCTCACGGGGCAGAGGAGCGGTGGCAAGACGCATCACGAGATCCTTGCGGATCTTTTCATACTGCTCCTGAGAGATGGCTACTTTGATTCCATAGCTCGAGGGCACGCCCCACATGTCTCCCGATTTGGGCGAATGGTGAGCAAATATGATAGAGGGCCCCAGAGTCGATATGGGCAGCCACGGGCTGTCAGTGTGAGGAAATCGACCCAGCCTACGCAATGTGTTTTCTGCTTCAACTGAGCAGGTTTCCCGGGGAAGCTTTACGGGGAGCAATCCAAACTGCACCGCGGTTCCCTCAAGCGACATCAAACCAGCGAAGTCTGCTGCAAATGATCCAATCTGGGCCGACGGATTCGGCGTCTCTGGCGATGGTGCCGTTGCGGCTACTCGATTGAGGGGATCTGCCTGAGTGAGAGGGATTTGTGACATGGATCAAAGAGGTGGAAGTAAGGCTCAATTAAAGGGCCCCTACCGGGGTGAAAGTTGAGCCGTGAATGTGAATCGTACCGAGGTCGGATCCGTCAAAGTCGATCTTTAGGCCGGCGCCTGCCGTTTTGGGCTCGAGAAGCCTCCATGTGGAGCCACTCCATTCGGCCCTATAGTCTTTATCACTGGTGGAGGCAGTAGGGTTCCAGTCCGGGCGCATAAATGGTCCTTTAGGGTTCAGTTCTCCCGATGTGTCGGGATCTCTCCACTGAAGCGTTCGGAGCAGTTGCATCTCGTCTGCACCCGAGGCGGGGGCTGGAGTTGTGTAAAGGCTCCATTGTGAGTGTCCGAATTCACGTGATGCGTTGTTTAAAGTCTGGATGACGTTCTCGGCGACTCCACGTCGTGATCCTTCCACCACATTGCCGATCGTTGGTACGGCCACACCCGCCAGGATACCAATGACGGCAATCGTCACTAGCATTTCGACCAGCGAAAATGCGAGGTTGCGGTGTGGGGCGGCTATCATATTAAAAGTGGTTTGGTCGCTCAGTAGCTGACGACTGTGGTGGTTGAGGTGTCGGTCAGGACTGATTTGCTCAGCGCATTCAGATCGAGGGGGAGGACGATGCTATAGCCGTTAGGGGTGTAGTCGGCCAAGTTGATCGGTGCGAAAGAGAGATATGGAACCAGAAGAGAATATCGTTGCTGATCAGCGAGGGGAGTCCAACCCGTTGCGACGTTAGCCCTCCCGTTGGATTGAATGTAGGAGACGGTCGCCATGTTGATCGCTTCAGCTCTGGAGATCGCAAGGTTGCGCTCAGAATCCTGTTTGATGGCGATAATGTTAGGGATGGCGAGGAATGCGATGATTCCGATGATTCCGACTGCAGCGAGAACTTCGACGAGGGAGAAAGCGCGGTTGGCTGGGGTGGGTGAGTTCATCGGCTGGGAATGGTTATTACTTGAGTTCGACTTTGGGGTAGGAACTGGCGACCCAGGTATCGAGAGCGAGATACTGCCCGGTCTTTTTCAGGGCAGCGCTTTTTACTTCGCCATCACTGATCGTGTTGCTGATAAAGTGGGCGATGCTGGAGTCGTCGAGGTACAGTTGAACTAGTTGAAGCCGGCCTTTACTGGTGCCGGCTGCGTTATAGAGCGATCGAGAACCGGAGATCCCGACTTCATCTGATTTGGAGTTGACCCAGGCGTTGACTGCATTCTGGACCGCGGCCTGCTGTTGTCGGGCGACGACCCGTCGAGTGTCTTGGGCCGCATTGGAAAATGCGGAAATGACCAGAGCAGACATGATGCCGATTACGGCGATGACAATCAACATCTCGACCATTGTAAAGGCGCTGCGTGCCTTATGTGGACGAGAGGGAGTCATGATCAGGGTCGGTGTGACAAATTTCTTACGAGGGGGAATCGACATCCGGATGGCGGACGCCGTTTGACCAAAATTTCTCAGAGGCGAACGATAGAATCGCTACCAGTTCGCCGTTCAGACATTACTGACCTCCGGTGTAGAGCAGCTGCCTGCTCGAAGTGTCCCACTGGAGGTATTTACCGGCACCTGCGGTTTGGTTGACTGCGTCAGCCGAATCAAGTCCGGGAACACCAAAGTAGGTTCCGTTGAAAGGGGAGTCGGCATCACTGACTGTTGCGCCAGCGATGATTGCATTGATGACATCTGCTTCATCCGTGCTGGATGATGAGAAGTCTACGCCAGCGGCTTGAGCCGATGCGAAGACAGAAGCGATGTTCTGAGCGTTACGACGATAGGTGGCATCTTTGGCAGAATCGTTGATCCGTCCAATGTTTGGGACGGCGATGGCAGCAATGATACCGATCACGGCGATCACTACGAGCATCTCGACCAAGCTAAAACCGGCTTTTGAGGCATTTGGGGCACTGTATTTCATGATGTTATTTGATATGAGTTCGGTTGTTCTTTTGTCTGTCTGAGAAATCGGTCCAGTTTGGATCGGTCTTCAAATTATAATATATTCAATAAAAACCATAATTACAATTAAATTTATATCTTTCTCTCTTTCTAAAAAGTGAGACGGATGAATGAGAGTTTGGGCGTTAATCCTTCTTGAGAAGGGCGTCGCCGAGTGAGAACACGGGGGCGTAGATGGCGTAGATCAGCATTCCGACCATGGAACCAAGAATAACAATGGTCACCGGCTCAATGAGCTTATCTATCTGATTGGCTGCGGTATCGAGCTCGTCTTCGTAGTCTTCAGCGATTTCGTTGAGAAGTTCCGTGCCGGATCCGGTTTCCGCCGCCGTCTCCATCAGACCGCATATCATGCGCCCATCATCGCCGAGCCAGTGGGATTCGATGACGAAGGCGTCGGGTAGAGTCATTCCGGCCAAAATGTGACCCTTTACCTTCTCAAAAAAGGTTCGGTAGTGATGATGCCAGGCTGTTTTTGCTGTGATATCTAGAGCAGTGGTGAGTCGGACGTTGGCTTCGATGAGCAGAGCCAGCGTCCGAAAGCCGACCGCTGCCGTGGACTTCCGAATGAGGCCTGAGACGATCGGAAGTTTGATGAAAAGTGTTTGAATGGCGGGAATTCGCGAGATTTTTCCCCAGTTCTTGAAAAAGAAGAAAAGTCCGATCACCGGCAATGCTGCGACCCAAGGTTGGTTGATGAGCAGATTGGAGAAAGTCATCATGGCCTTCGTTGCCGCGGGCAGCTCTGAATTTAGAGAGGTGTAGAGCTTGGTCATCGCCGGGACGAGCGTGAAGCTCATTGTGATGACCACGCCAATTCCCAGTGAGACGATGACAGCGGGATAGATCATTCCTGCTTTTAGCTTTTTGAGAATCCGGTGGGTCTTCTTCTGGCTGCTTCCGATCCTACGAAAAATCTCAGGAAGACGGCCGGATTCCTCGCCTGCCCGTATCAGCGCAATGATATCTGGCGAAAAGACGTCGGACTGCTTCGCCATCGCATCGCTGATCTTCTCGCCCTGAGCAAGATCGTCAGAAACGTCCGCAATGATACCCCGAAACCGGGGGGATTTGACGCGGTTCGCCTGGAGGTGAAAGCTTTTAATGATGGGGATGTTGCGATCAAAGCATTTCGCGAGGCCATTAAAGAGGGCGACCCGGTCGTCGAGGTTATTGTTGGAAGCCGTGAGCCGTTGGATTGCTTCGTCGAGACCCTGAATATTGGAGATCTCGGCGGTTTCAACGGGCGTTTTCCCCGAGCCAACGATAGCCTTTTCGTCCGTGCCGGTGTCAACGACAGTGGTTGATCGGCGGCCGGTATGGACATTGGTCAGTGCGACTTTCTTGAGCATGACGAAAGAGGGTTAGATAAGGGATTGAACAGGCTTAGGTGGAAAGGATTTGGATTATGGACCAAAAAATTGGACGCGAGGAAGGGGGCCGTTCAGGGTGCTGTTTGAACGGATGACGTCGACGCTTTCGCTGCGGGTGGTATCTTTGTCGCCGCCAGTCCACGTCAGGGGCGTGTGAGCAACAGTGGCTGCAGCGGGATTGTAAGTGACTGTGATAGTCGTGGCAGGGATGTCTCCGACGCCGGCTACGGTAAGAGTTCGGCCAGTGAAAGTCAGCGATTTGACGGCGGGTTCGCTGGGAAGAAGGGCTGCGATCTCAGTTGGATCGACTCCCATTTGGCAAAGTCGGGCGGCGTTGTCGAGGTAGTTGAACACTTTGACCGATCGTTCATTGATCTCCTCCTGAGTCACGAGGCTGAGCGACATTGACGCGGCCGCGCTAATCCCTATCAGAAGGACGCTGCTGGCAACCAGAGCTTCGATGAGCGTGTAGGCTCTCGAGCGGGTCCGGTTCTGTCGAAATAGGTTCATGTTAGCGGTTACTGGCTGTAGGCTTCAATCCAGGCATTTCGGCTGAGGAGTGATTCGTATCCTAGATGTTTGTATTCGCGCTCAAGGGTTAGAGTGCCGCTCACGACATCCAGTTTTCGATTGGCCCGGATGCCACCTATCAGCGTAGCGCCGGCTACTGCCGAGGTGTCGACCTGTGCTCCGGTATTCTGGAGGTCAATAATGACGTGCCAGTCGGGGAACGGAGATGGGCTCGTAAAAATGAAATCGGGGTTGTATGAAGCCGGTGCAGTCGGAGCGACTCCTTCAGTGGAGATTCCGAGGACGAGGCGCCGTGCGTTTTCGCCTTCGAAATGCACGGTGCTGAGACCGAAGCCAAGCGAGTTGGCCACGATTACTCCTGTGGGTGAAAGGTCTGCAGCTGTAGCTGCGGTAGTTGAATCGACCTGTCCGACTAGCCAAAGCTCCAGAACTTGATCGAAGATCAAATGGGGAAGTGAGGGACTGTCGAGATAGACGCGTGCGATGCCGTTGCCCGACACTGAGACCCAGGTGCCATTTTCGCGGTTCAGTTCGTCGGTCCTGCTGCCAATGCGGAGTTGGTAAAGACCCATGAGATGAGTGAGTGCATCGTTGTGGATTGGCATGTGGGCCTGAAAGATGTCGTAGATCTGATCCTCACTGAAGGGAGGGTTGTTTTTTTCTGCAACCGATTTGAGAATCCGGGAAGAGAGAGGGTAGTAGATAGGGAGTTCGGTCATGAGAAAGGCCGGGCTCTGGGTTGCGATTTGAGTTTCCAGAGTTGTATCATTGCTTCCATCGGCGCGATTCGGCGCTCCGGGACCGATTGAGGTAGCTGTATTTCCGTCAAGTTCGAGTGCCGTTCCCGTAGAGAGGAAGCGGGTTACGTGATCGTTGTGTTGGTTGGCCGCGCTCCGGGTGATGCTCAACTCACCAGCGTAGGCGGGGCCCGCGGTGGCGATTCCAGTGGTCTGAAGGGGGAATGGATAGTTGAGTGGCAGGGTGGCTGAGTTGGAAGGAGTGGTGAAGGTTGTGGATGAGAGGATATCGTAGGGGAGGAGAAATTCATCGGCTCTGATCCCTGCTGAGAAATCATTCTGGACGGCATCCCAGAAGGCGGCACGCCCTCTAACCAATAGAGTGCCTGCTACGAGGGTGTCGGATGAGGAGAAGTCGACTGGCGGATGCATTGAGAGCAGTTCACCGCCGAGAACTGGATTGTAGTTGCGAAGCTGAAAGGCCCAGGAGTGAGCCCCAGTGCCGTCGCTGAGATCAACGGTGAGGTCAGTTGCGAAACTTCGAGTGGGCGTGGCGCCATTGTTGGAGTGCCTCACTTGAAGCGATTGCTGGATCGGAACTGGAGTATAAGTTCGGATCGTGGCCTGACCGAGACTTTCGGGAAGAGTATAGACGGTGTCTGCAGCGACTCCGGTGTCGGAGTGGAGGTGATTGGCGTAGAGAGCGCGATAGGCGAGAGCGCGGCTGTTGTTGAAGACAATTCGGCGGTTGAGCGCCGTCAGGTTGGCCTCGACTTGATGCCCCCGCGCATCAAGCAATGCGGCCCATGCGGCGACGCCAATGGTGCCGAGCGCGGCCATAACCATACACACGACGAGGATGCTTCCTCGTTCGTTTCCACGGCACCTGCGATGACGTGTCTGTGATGGATGGATCATAGGTAGAGATTGAGATAGCTACAGATTCGGGAACATCGGGAGTGCGACGAGAAATGAAGATTTTCCAGCCATGTGCTCATAGGCTCGCCTCGGCGAAGAGGTTGGGTCAGTCGGTGCCCCTGCAGTTACCTTGTAGGGGTTGATGGCCGGATCTGGCAGCCAGACCAGATAGAAGGGGTTTCCGTCGGATACCTTGAAGCGGTCAATGGCCTGACCTTCAGTTACGGCGTTTCGAGCTGAACTTTCAAAGGTGACAAATCCTGGCCGAAACGCATCGCCCGAGCCGTTCTCATAGAATACGTCATAGTAGTTGGTTAGGGCGCCATTCTTGTATCGCCTGACTGAGGCGTAGTCTCCGGAGACGTTGGTACCGGGAGTGAGATCTATCTCGTAGACTGCGAGGATTCGGATGTAACTGGGGTCAGAGTCCGGAGCCAGCATATAGATTGAGGTATTTGGGCGTGATGCGGCGGGAACGTTTCTGATTACAGAGTCGTAGATCGAGGTGGAAAGCGGCTCAAGACCTCCGAGAAATGAGCGAAATGCTTCCGGAGAGTCGAGGCGCGGGCGAGGAGTCGTCGCGTCTACATCTCCGGCGACATATCGGAGAAACTCCGGGCGAATCGTATTGTTGAGCTGCCGGGGGAGACAGAAAATTGAGGAGGACCGGCTGGCGTCATCGAGCATGAGATCCCGCATCTCCTGTGCAAAAGCCGCTTTGCCGAAATTGGGTGCCGAGTAGACGTGGACCATGCTCCCCGTCTGACCATAGAAGTTGAGTTTGTTGGACTCGCCAATGTCCACCTCAACGACGCTGGTGAGACGTCTTGAGTTGACCGTGATGCTTCCCAAAACCAGTGAGGCGGCTCCCATGAAAATGGCCGAAAGTGAGATCGCGACCAGCATTTCAACAAATGTCCACGCTTGAACGTGCTGTTGGGAGGAGGAGATCATTGTCAGGGCATAGGAGTGAACGAAGATCAGTTGTCTTCTCTTTCGTCTTCTTCCACAGGGGGGCGTGAGGCCATCCCGGAGACTCGATTGAGTTGTTTGTTGTCCAGTCGGAAGACACCCATGCGGCGTTCGGACGGTTGACCTGGATCAGTGGACTCTGCGTTGCTCTGGCCGTGTAGTGCATAGGAAACGCTGGGCGAGAGGTCGTATGAGATGGGCATGGATTTGCCGGTGAGCTCTCCTGATTCGACATCGACCCAACCAAGCACGATGAGATCGGTGGTGACTTCGACGACTTGGAGCGTGGCACTCTGATCTTCGAGAAGCTGTGGCATTATTTCGCCCCGCTCGATGATGATATCGCCTAGGAGTAGTCGCAGTCCATTTAGCCCCTGGCTTTGACCCGTTACGGAAAGGGCCTGGAGCTGCTGTCGGATCTTAACCTCTTCAACATTTTCACCGTTGTCGTTGACGTCTCTCTGATCTTGAGACCGGTTGGCATAGGGGTTTCGTTCGCTAGCTCTGACGATGAGTGGGCGCTTTTCGGTAGGCCTCATCTCGATCATGATGCTGGGGACGAAAGTGATCGGCATGAGAGGCGTGCCAGGTACCTGTGCACCGGGTTGTCCGGGTGCCGTGTTGGCCGGCTGGCCAGGAACCGTATTGACCGAGGTCTGAGCTGGCAGTGAGGTTGCCAGCGTCGGGACGGTCATCGCGATAAGAAGCGCTTTGATAGATTTCATGACAATTCGGAGCTGGATGTATCAGGTGGAAAGGATGGGGATTTGTATCTGAAGTTCCAAGTGGATGTTGTTCCCCCGGTCACCGCGAGTGAGAATGCATTTGGTGATTCGGCAGTTGGGGATTTTCTCCTCCAGTGTACCGATCCAGTTCAGCGTTTTGGCGTAGTCATCTTCGACGATAAGATCGCCAACGAGGGCGTTGGAAATGAGCGCGTTTTTGTCGAGTTCCCGAGGCTCAAACTTTCTCTCGATGAGAAAGATGTCTCCTTCTCGAATGATTTCGGTGACTTGCTTCTCGGCATCCTGTTGGCTCCGAAATGCAACGAAGTGAGGCTCCCACTCAGAATAGAAGCGGCGCAGTTCTGCCGTCTTCGAGTCGAGGGACTTGAGCCGGATCTGGGAGAGTTGAGTTAGCTGCTCAGCAGATTCAGCTTCCATGCGGGAGGCCTCGGCAGTGGACTTTGCGGAATTGGTTGCGTTGCGAAGTTGGTTGACTCCGTAAAGCATTCCCGCCACGAGGATTACGATGATAAAACAGGCTGTTTTGTGATTATTCATCTGAGAGGAAATGGGCTATTTGTCGTTGTAGATTAGGGTGCCTACGAAATCGGTTGAGTCTCTTCCCTTACTTTCCCGGGAATTAAAAATTTCGTAGTTCAGTGATGTGAGTGCTGCACGTGCGGTCTCGATTTGTTCGCTGCCGCCTCCATCCACTTTCAATTGCATCAAGGTGTTGGCGGGAATGTCGTCGTGTCTTTCCAGTGCAAGTTCGGCAATCGAGGAGTCTTTGGCCATGCTTCGCGCAAGAGCGACAGTGACAGGTTGAAGCGGGCGTGATCCCTCCAGCCAGCGCGCGATTCCCTCAGCTCGTTGTGATTCGGTAACAATTCCTTGTTGCTGAACTCGGAAACGGCCTTCAGCGTTTCTAGCCTCGGAGGTCCGCGCCTGCATGGTTTCCTGGCTGGACTCGTAGGCCTTTTTGCTGAGAAAGAAGAAGAGACTGAGGAAGATGCTGGCGATGCCTACCACATAGAATGCGACCGGCACTAGTTTATAGGCGGCGGGGAGACCCGGCGACACGTTCTGCCTCTCTGTTTTGATGTCGTGGATAATATTGTCCATGATTTTCTGATATTGGTAGGCCCTAGTGTTTGCCGAGGATGCTCCAGAGATGATTCTCCTCGGTCACATCGGTGACGTGTTGATTTCCAAAAAGAGGCAAGTAGGACTGGGTGAATTGTCCGTTTTTTCGATCTTCCATCAGGATGACCCTGGTGGAGGGATCGGCAGCTTCGATAAATGGACGGATCATTTGTGATACGGTTGTTTCATCGAGTGAAGCCAGTCCGCTTCGGCAACGCAGGTCCTGCCATTGCCCGTTTTTCTGTCGGAGGACGCAGAGTGAATTGTCAAGCCAGGTCACGACGATGAGATCCTGACTCTTGAGGGTGTTGTCTGCGGCTATTCGGTTGAGAAGGTTGGCGGTCATCGCAAAGAGTCCGACACAGATTCTTGCCGGGCGGAGGTTGTGATCTCGCAATGTCTCCTCGATGGTTTTGATGATCGAATCGTCACATGCCATGAGCAGGCTGGCACTTGTTTCCGGGTTGTGATGAAGTGCGTATCGCTTGGCGCGGTCGTGTCGAGTTCCCAAGATGGACTTAGGGTTTTGACGCAGCTCCTCTTCCCATCCCTTTTTGCGGGACATGTTGTGCTCAAGGCTGATGATGAAGCGATTGTTCAGGGAAATACCGAGCCAGCCATCCTCAGTATGGGTCTGCCAGTGGTTCGCCATTTGCGAAGCGACTTCAACGAACTCGCCGTCGGCAACTCCTATGTCACTAACCGCACCCTTCTTAGTTAGCGTGCACCAGGAAACCTGACCGCGACTGATGTTCAGGATCGTTGATTTCCTTTTCGGAAAGCGCTGAGGCCAGGCAAACTTTGGATTGTCCGCTTCCGGTCGGAATGCGGCAAGGCTCAGGACTTCTTTAATGTCTTTGATTTCCATGAGGGATTAGCGGGGTAGGGAGTCTTGGGGACCAGAAATGTTTTCTTTGTGGAGATACTCAGATACCTCGTGATCGGTGAAGCCGGTGCGTTGGGGAGTAGTAGGGCGCCAGCCTTCGTAGTCTCGAAGCTTCATGCTGTGTTCAAAATTCATCATTCCTTTGGTGGCTCCCGTTTCGAGCTCGTGCTCGAGTCGTTTGAAGTCGCCTCGGCGAATCAATCCGGTGACGGAGTCATAGGGGAAGAGGACTTCATGGACTGGAAAGCGTTTTTCTTGTTCGCCGTCGAGCAGGAGTTGCTGGCAGAGGATCATTCGCATCGAGTCTGCGAATGAAAGCATGGCATTCTCCATTCGTTCAGTGGGGATCATCTTGAGGAAGCGTTGTACCGTTTGGGCTGCCGACGAGGTATGCATGGTGGCGATCACGACGTGTCCAGTCTCGGAGGCCTGAAGGGCAATCTCCGCTGTGAGTCCATCTCTGATCTCACCGATCATGATGACATCAGGTGCTTGACGTAGTGACGCCCGCAGTGATTGGCCGAAATCGAGTTCGTCGGATCCCATTTCCCGCTGGGTGATCAGAGAGGGGAGGTTGGTTGGAAGAATGTACTCGATAGGATCCTCAAAAGTGATGATGTGTTCACGACGGCGTTCCGCTCGCGCTTGAATCATCGAAGCGATGGTGGTCGACTTTCCGGAGCCAGTCGCTCCACATATCAGGAACAGCCCGTTTTCGGCTTCGAGATAGGCTTTCAGTGCCTGGGGCGGGAGCGATATCTGCTGAGGGGTGGGGATTTGGTTCGGCAAGAGCCGCATGACCCAGCGAAGGCGTCCCCGGGTCACCAACTGATTCACTCGAAACCGGAGCGGACCGATCTGCATCGCATAGTCTTTCGTTCCCGGTACGACTTCAGTCTCCTCAATGGGTTGGTAGATGAAAGAGTCGATGACGAGTTCACCGTTCTTCCGGTAGCTCAACTGCTCTCGTGGGGTGACATAGAAATCACTGATGCTGTGCTCGTGGGCCAGATGCAGGATTCGGTTTCCCAGTGAGCTTCTTTCGTCAATGCCTTGCATGGTGGTGAATCGGAATGCGAGTGAGGTTCTAGTTTTGGTGAAAAGTTTTACAGAAATTTGTTAATAACAAAAAATACCATAACTAATATAAGTAAGCAAGAGGTAAGATTCTAACTTTTATAAAAGAAATGCTTGATATTTAAATTATCATAATTATAATGACTATAGAAATTACCCATTTCATCTTATGAAGACCCCACTTCTTCTCACACTAATTCTCGCCACATTGGCTGTTTGGACCCCTTCGAGGGCTCAATACGGACAGGAAATGGCACTTCTTAATTCACCGGCCTACGAGTCGGCGGCCTACCATCTTCGTGATGCTGCTCCGAGACAGTACAACTTCTCGAAAGCAAGTTTGAGCGATTGTATGCGACTGATGGCGGAAGACGCCGGAATCGGATTTTTCGGTCTGCCTGATGGAACCAATGGTGGTGACCGTCTCGTGACGTTCACTCTCAGTGCGAGTCCTTTTATGGCTCTTGAGACTCTCGCGAAGGCGAACGGGGTATCATTGATCTACGATAGCGGGATTTGGTATCTCCGACCGGCTAACGATCAGGAGCTGATCGGCCGAATCTATGAAATCAATTACAATGCTCAGGAGCTAGTCACTAAAAACTCGCAAGGTGGTGGTGTTTCTGGTGGTGGCGGTAGCGGGGGAGGATTCGGTGGCGGCTCTTCGTTGAATCTCCAGGGCTCTCCCGATTTCTTCGTGACTGAGCCTTCCCGGATTCTGGAGGATATTCAGAATATTCTCGATATTCCTACAACAGGTGGAAATGCGAATTTTGCGCCGACAGCCTCTGTTGATAATGTCGCTCAGTTCTCACTAGGTGCTCCGCAGGACATTGTCCACCGTCCCAATGCTAGTGGTGGTGGTCGCTCAAATGAAGAGGGTGGACAATCGAAGGTGATTTGGAACAGTGATTCTAACTCGCTTTATGTGGTGGCTCCCCGGCAGCAACATCAGTGGATTGAGGCTTATCTGGCTTCTGCCGATCGCCCGCAGCCGATGATCTCTGTGGAAGTGAAGTTTCTTGAGACTCGTAAGAATCCTAAAACGGATTTTGGCATTGATTGGGATGGAGCTCTCGGAGACAACGGCCTCGAGGTCACCCTCAGCGACAACAGCGGACCATTCGATTTGAATTCTCTCGGTGGATACCAGCTTCCTACGGCGGTTCTCAGTTATAGTGACTTGAGTTGGAAGCTTCGGGCCCTCTATCAGGACCAGGATGCCAGAGCGGTATCGTTCCCTCGAATGGTGACTCTGGACAACCGCGAGGTATCCTTTCGAAGCGTCGTCAATCAGCCAGTTCTTGGTTCGAGTGCCAGTGCCAGTCTTGGGGCGGGAGCCACTCAAACCTCATCGATTGAGTATCTGCCGATCGGAACCGTCATTAATATTCTGCCGAAGCGGATGTCTGGCGACAACATTCTTCTGAACGTGTCAGTCACGATTTCAGATATCATTGGCACTGAGGTCATCAATGGAAACCCATTCCCGATTGCCACTTCACGAGTTTACACCGCACCACTTACGGTGAAGAGCGGCTATACAGTGGCCATCAGTGGACTGGATGCTGCTAAAACCGGAGAGAGTGAGAAGGGCGTCCCTATTCTCGGCCGCCTCCCGCTGATCGGATACGCTTTCAAGAACCGTCGGGAAGAGCGAAACCGTCAGCATCTCATGATGCTGATCACTCCGGTCGCTTTGGATCCGGGCACCGAGGGATTGACGAAGAAGCCCATTACTTGCGAACCATGGAAGAAGCCACCTGTGGGTTATGGATCAGGTAAAGCTCCGATCTATGACTCCCCGCAGAACTACCCCGTCGAAGAGGTTCCTGCTTTCAATTCGGCCAATGTTGACAAGAAGTCCAATCAGACGTTTGGACAGAAAGATTCAGTTCAGTTGGTCGCAACACCAACACCGGCCGTGGTAACAGAGCGATCACCGGGGGGGGACGCTTCGACTGTTCAGCCAGTTCAATCCAGTGTGCCTGAAGCGAAGTCAGTTGATGATCTTTTCGGTGGTGTCACTAAAGAGTCATCCACCGACAACGGGAACAATTTTCAGCCCATTCCTTCGGCTCTGAATACACCTATGGTAGTGGAGTCAATTGGACGGCCGGAAGAAGCGCCGCAGTCCGAAATGAAGGAGGAGCCTGAAGTCAAGTCTGGTGGGATCGCCAAGGCAGAGACAGAGTTGCCAACTCCAAGTAAGCCCGAAAAGTCGGGAGAGACTGACAATGTGGCTGAACTTCGCGAAGGGCTCGAGGCACTCAAAACTGAACTGGCAGAGGTCCCTAAGGGAGATAGCCGACTCTCGCCTGACGACGGACAACTCGTCGTGAACATTTATGAGGAAGCTCAAGTGTTGCTCGAAAATGTCGACACCGTTCGGGGCGGAGACTCCCGCCCGCTCCAGGGTGATCTGGGCGATGTCTGGTGGGAACTGATTAATGTCAAAACTCAAGCTCTCAAAATGAGCCGTCGCTCTACACAAAATTTGGCTCTTCAATCCGAAGAGGACGAGGTCGAGCCATAGAAAAATTTCTTCGGGTTTATTGGGAATAAAAGAAGAAGTGGGTAACTGCCTCGTGGTGAAAGCCGCGGGGCAGTTTTTACGTACAGCGTTCAATACTTCAGCACGTTCATTTCAGGGTTATAAACGGCGACCAGCTTTGTAGTTACTCGGTAGCAGAATCTCACTAAGGTGTCTCCCAATGACAATTCCTCCCGTGCTGCCTACCGATCATCGACGTGATAGGCTGGCGGGTGCAATCAGAGGCAATTTGATGCTGCTTTTCGGAGCTGTCTCGATCGCGTGGCTCCTTGAAATTGTTGATCTAGTTTCCTTTGAATTTTTTGACCAATTCGGAATTCAGCCGAGGTCACTCCATGGGCTTTTTGGGATTATCTCTGCTCCGTTTTTGCACTTGGGATTTGCTCATCTCGCTTCCAATACTCTGCCGTTTCTGATACTGGGCGGGGTGGTCCTGATTGGCGGTAGAAAAGTTTTTGTGACCGCCACGATCTTCATTATTGGAGTGGGTGGGGCCGCCCTTTGGGTGCTTGGGCCAGCCGCGACGAATCACGTGGGTGCCAGTTTGCTCATTTTTGGTTATCTCGGACTTCTGCTCGCTCGAGGGCTTTTTGAGAAATCGCCCTTTTGGGTCGTTATCTCTCTGGTGACGCTGCTCCTGTATGGAGGAATGCTGGTGGGGGTGCTTCCCAGGCAGGCCGGAGTTTCTTGGCAGGGGCACCTTTTCGGATTTATTGCCGGAGTGTTGGCCGCGAGAGTGATGTTCACACGCGAAAGTCAGCCTTCGTCGATTTACTGAAGCTTCAGGAGTCGAATTCGCGAATCGCGTCGAGAAATGGTTCTAGAAAGCGCTCGGCCTTCACTTCACCAATGCCCTTGATGCGGAGTGCCTGCTCTTTAGTAGTAGGGCGAAGGCGGGTGAGGAATTCAAGCACCTGATTACCGAAAATCACATAGGCGGGAACACCTCCTTCTTTTGCCAGGCGGGCGCGAACTGATTTCAATTTCTCAAAGAGTGACTCATCAAAAGCCAGTTCACTGAGGCCGTGACTGGCGGCGCTGACTTTCTTTTTTGAGGCAAGCTGATCCGGGTCGGGCCATGCCAGTTGGAAATTGCGTTCGCCGCGCATCACGTTAGCGCCGCGCCGAGTGATCGTGAGCAGTGGGTAGGGTGTTTTCTTAATGACAACCAGTCCTGCTTTTTCCATCTCGGAAAGAAGCGCAAATACATAGGCCGATCCAGATTCTTTGAGGATGCCGTAGGTGCTGAGTTCGTCGAGACGGCCAGCGACAAGGTCCTGAGATTTGCTGCCGGAAAGCATTTGCACAATTTTGCCTTTTCCAAATCGAGGCTCCCAGTCACCGTTACTGCTGCGGTCGCAAGTTCGGGCGACACCTGAAAGCGCTTTCTGAACCGTGAGGAATTCTTCGTCAGTTGGCTCGCGACCTTCGCGGCTGCCTGATTCACTGCAAGTGTCGCAGCTGCCACAGGCGGAGGAGTCAGATTCGCCAAAATACTCGAGAATCCATTGCTGCCTGCAAGTCTCCTGATCGTAGCAGAATTTGACCATGGCATCGAGTTTGTCGCGGTCGCGACTTTCTTTCTCAAAGAGGGCGTCCTGATTGATTTCGATATCGGTGTCTTTGATCTCAGGATTCTTCAACCGAGTTCCCCGGGCACGTTTCCCTGGAATATCAAAGCGTTCGAGGTAGTCGGATCGAACAAGGTGAGAAATGGCACTGCTGACCTGCATCGTGTTCTTGACGTTGATCATGTCGGCCAGTTCCCGTATTGGAAGGGCAATTCCTTCGTTAGCACTTCCACAAAGGCGACGAATGGCCGTGTAGGCATCGAGGATAATGTCAGGCGTTGGATTACTTCCGTCGATGAAGAACTCCTGAGTGCGGGTGTCCGCATAGTTGAAGAGCAATTCGCAGGTAGCGGGCTCTCCATCACGGCCGGCACGCCCGGCTTCCTGGTAGTATGCTTCGATGCTGCCCGGGACATCAAAGTGCGCGACGAATCGAACATCCGACCGGTCAATTCCCATGCCGAATGCATTCGTAGCAACAGCGACGTCGTAGGTGCGATCAATGAATACGGTCTGAGCCCATTCCCGGTCTTTGTCATCCATGCCGCCATGGTAGGCGACCAACTTTACTCCCATGCCGGAGAGCGAAGCGCTGACTTCTTCAACGTGTTTGCGAGTCGAACAATAAACGATTCCGGTACGCTGTGATTCCACCAGCCGTTTGAGGCGATCGTACTTCTCCCTATGACCTTCACAATGCACCACATTCAGGCTGAGGTTGGGGCGTTCGAATCCACTGATTGAAACAAAGGGATCCCGAAGCTTCAGGACTTTGAGAATGTCGCTGCGAACCGCCGGTGTTGCTGTTGCGGTGAATGCCGCCGTCTGCGGGTGATCAAGCTCGGCCAAAGCCTCTGATAGCCGAATATAGTCTGGCCTGAAATCATGGCCCCACTGGCTCAGGCAGTGGGCTTCATCCACCGCGAAGAGAGCGATCGGCACCTGCTTCAGCGCATTGATGAACTGCCGGCTGCGAAATCGCTCCGGTGCGACGTAGACCAGTTTGAATTGCCCGTCGGCGAGGGCGCGAATTCGGTCGGCCTGTTCGCCGGGCGACAGGGTGCTGTTAATGACGGTCGCTGCGATACCTTTGCGCTGCAGGGCATCGACCTGATCCTTCATCAGGGCAATGAGGGGGCTCACTACGAGGGTGACACCCTCCATGACCATGGCAGGGAGTTGGTAACAAAGCGACTTTCCGCCACCAGTAGGCATCACGGCAAGTGTGTCCTGGCCGGACAGCAGCGCCGAAACGACCGTCTCCTGCCCGTCGAGGAATTCGCTAAAGCCGAAGTGCTGCTTCAGCGCCTCAACAGGGTCACGGATCAGTTGTTTGTCTTGGGCCAGGTCAGTCATGCGGGAATAAGCTGTGTTAATATGAACAGTGATTGAGTGAATTGCACCCAGAAATCGTCGAGAAATTTACTTTCTTCATCAGGGCTGAAGGGCTATGCGAAGGGATATGGAAGATCTTCGTATCGCACTTCTCGGTCACCGGTTCATGGGGCGGGCTCACTCTAATGGCTGGAGTCAGACAACCAAGTTTTTCGATCCACCGTATCGGCCTGTTCTGCAAGTCGCCTGTGGCCGTGATGTCGAAGATTTGCAGAAATTCGCCGATCGTTGGGGATGGGCGGAGATCGAGACCGACTGGCAGCGCATCATGGAGCGGGAGGATATCGATGTGGTTGATGTGTCGTTGCCGACGCATCTGCATGCGGAACCGGCCATCGCCGCGGCAGAATCAGGGAAGCATGTCTTTTGTGAGAAGCCGTTTTGCCGTACCTCCGACGAGGCCAGGGCGATGTTGGCGGCCGCTGAGAAAAGTGGAGTAGTTCATTACGTCAATCACAACTACCGGCGCTGTCCGGCTGTGCATCTTGCCAAGAAGATGATTGATGAAGGCGAGATCGGAGAGATTCGGCATTGGAGGGGGGCTTATCAGCAGAGTTGGCTCAACAACCCGGATCATCCGCTCGACTGGAAGTTGAAGAAAGCGGCCGCCGGAGCCGGTCCACTCTGGGATTTGGGCTCGCACGCGATTGATCTGGCTCACTATCTTGTGGGGGACTTTGCCAATCTGACCTGCCAGGGCAAGCAATTCACCACGGAACGTCCTCTTGCTTCTGATCCTTCGCAGACTGGTCAGGTGGAAGTGGAATGCGCGGCGAACCTGATGGGAGAGTTTAAGAATGGAGCCCTCGCCACCATCGAAACGACCCGCTACGCCACTGGGCGCCGCAATCGTCACACCTTCGAAATATACGGGACGAAAGGGGCTATTACCTGGGACATGGAAGACATGAACCGCCTTAAGTTTTACAATGACAGTGATCCCGACGGGTTGAAGGGATTTCGCGATATTCTCGTGACGGAGCCTTGTCACGACTATGCCAATGCCTGGTGGCCTCCCGGGCACATTATCGGCTACGAGCATGCTTTCGTGCATGCGGCGGTCGACTTCATGCAGGCGATTAAGGACGGCACTGGCATTAAGCCCGACTTCAACGACGGTGTTAAGATCATGGAGGTACTCGAGGCGGCGCTTCGCTCGATGGAATCTGGCGAGCGAGCGGTGCTGTGAGCAGGGTTAGGTCCCTGACCCAATTGACTGCGCTTTGCTCCGTCCTTCTCCACTTTGTTTCGAATCTGTTGAGTCATGAAAATTGTCGGTTGTCAGTGGGATATTGTCTGGGAGAACCCCGCGGCGAATTACGCCCGGGCCGACGAACTGCTTTCTGAAGTCAGCGAAGCGGGTTTGATTGTGCTGCCTGAAATGTTCAGCACGGGATTCACGATGGACGTGGCTAAGGCTGCCGAGAAAAACCCATCGGAGTCGGAGGCGTTTCTACAGCGGCTTGCGGATCGGCAATGCAGTGCTGTGATGGGGGGCCTTGTCAGGAGTAATGAAGATGGGTCAGGCCGCAATGAATTGATTGCTTATGGCTCGGCCAGAGAAGAACTTGGTCGCTATCAAAAGAACCGAACGTTCCGCTATACTGGTGAATCGGAGTTCTATCGCAATGGATCCGAATTGACTGTCTTTGAAGTGGGAGGTTGGAAAGTTGCGCCACTGATCTGTTACGACTTGCGGTTTCCTGAATTGTTTCGTCGCGTCACCTCGAAGGGGGCCGAACTGATCGTAGTTATTGCCAGTTGGCCATCGGTGCGAGTGGAGCAT
This sequence comes from uncultured Verrucomicrobiales bacterium, assembly GCA_963975655.1. Classification (GTDB taxonomy): domain Bacteria; phylum Verrucomicrobiota; class Verrucomicrobiia; order Verrucomicrobiales; family DEV007; genus Arctic95D-9. The sequence goes on along the minus strand of CAXBHX010000054.1, from coordinate 10,654 downwards.
TGGCTCACTCTCTTGAAGGCTCGTGCTATTGAAAACCTAGCCTACGTGGTGGGCGTGAATCGATGTGGTAGCGATCCAAATCACGACTACCCTGGGCGCAGCGTGATCATTGACCCGTGGGGGGAAATCGTCGCGGACGCGGGATCTGACGAAGGTCTGGTCGCTGCTGAGCTTGATTTGGAGAAGCTCAAGGCCTGGCGAGCGTCGTTTCCGGCGTTGCAGGATCTCGAAGCCTAATTAGAAAAGTGGGCATATGATGGCTCCAGTGATTGATGCATACCGCATCCCTCAACTGATTCGATTTGGCGATCGTCGTCGTTGGTCCCATTCTCCGGAAGGATGCCGGAGATGGTATGCCGATTCCACAAAGGTCTAGAGCCACACTATGGTTCAGCTCCTGCGAGCATGAGCTTCCGTTTCTCTCCCTATATAGGAAGAGGCCATTCTTTTGTCTGTGGCTTAATAGCGCCTTCAAATCGAGAGATATCGGCCTAGACAGGCCTGATTCAGCAGGGCAGAATCGCGGCCTTGAGCGGGGCTGGAACAGAATGTGAAGACTCAGGAGTGAAGCCACTTCTGGAAATGCGAGGAATTCAGAAGCGATTCCCCGGGGTTCATGCGTTGGATGGCGTTAATCTCGCTCTGCATGGGGGAGAGGTTTTAGCTTTGTTAGGCGAGAATGGTGCTGGAAAGAGCACTTTGATTAAGATGCTGGGTGGAGCGCATCAGCCCGACGGAGGTGACATTCTGATCGATGGAGTTCCCATTGAGATTCACTCTGCAAAAGATGCTCAGGAGGCGGGGATTGCGGTGATCTATCAAGAGTTCAATCTGGTTCCGGAATTGACGGTGGCAGAGAATCTATTTCTGGGAAGGGAGAAGACGCGTTTTGGCTTGGTCGACCTGGTAGCAGAAAGAGAACAGGCAGAGGTTTGGCTGAAACGAATCGGATTGGACATCGATCCAGATGAGAAGTGCGGGCGTCTCACTGTTGCCCAGCAGCAGGCGGTGGAGATTACCAAGGCACTGACCTTTGATGCCCGAATATTGGTGATGGACGAACCCTCAGCGGTCCTCACTGATCAGGAAGTGGAGCGGCTTTTCGAGGTGGTGCGTGATTTGCGAGAAAGTGGTATCGGCATCATCTACATCAGCCATAGGCTCGACGAGATCGATGCACTGGCCGACCGGTTGCTGGTGCTTCGAGATGGTCAGTATATCGGCGAGGGGGTAGTCGCGGAGACCGATCGTGACACGCTCATTGAGATGATGGTAGGTCGTTCACTTGAAGACGAGTTTCCTCCCCGTGAGGTCGAGACCGGGGAAGAGCGTCTGAGCGTAGATCGGTTGAATCGGGGCCGTGCGGTGAAAGATGTCAGCTTTTCGGTGAAAGCCGGTGAAATTGTTGGATTTTCGGGATTGGTCGGGGCTGGGCGAACCGAGACCATGCGCCTGATTGCCGGGGTCGATCGCAGGGATTCGGGCGAGATTCGCATCAATGGCGAAGTGGTCGATATGGGGTCACCTCGAGATGCGATTGCTTCGGGTGTCTGTCAGCTGTCGGAGGACAGAAAAGGCGAGGGGCTCATATTAGGGCAATCGGCAGTGAATAATTTTGGTCTGCCTAACCTGCTGCGCTTCAGTCGCAATGGCTGGCTTGATGAGCGTCAGAAACGGGAGGAGTTCGAGCAGTATCGATCCGATATTTCGCTGAAGGTGTCGGGGCCCGATCAGACCGTGGGAGAATTATCAGGGGGGAATCAGCAGAAAGTGGTTCTCGCGAAATGGCTCGCCAGGCACACCGACGTGATTCTTTTTGATGAGCCCACCCGCGGTATTGACGTGGGGGCAAAGTTTGAAATTTACCAATTGATGAACAGGCTCGCGGCAGAGGGAAAAGCGATTGTGATGGTGAGTAGCGAGTTGCCAGAGATTCTCGGGATGAGTGATCGCATTCTGGTGATGCGTGAGGGCCGCCTCGTTGGGGAGCTTGAAAATACTTCGGAGACCACTCAGGAGGATGTTCTCGCGCTGGCTATGACTCAGGAAAGTGACACATGAAGAAATGGCTCAGTAATTATGGGATGGTGTTAGTGCTGATTGCGCTTGTTGCGCTCTTCAGCCTGGTGACAATGAAGCGCGAAGGCATCACCAGTCCTGCCGCGGCGCAGCGATTGGCCGGCGAGGTCGCAGGTGCGCTGGCGACGTCAGATCCGGTTTTTGTTATCGGGGCAGCGAAGAAGGATTCCGAAGAGTTCGCCAGATTGGCCCAAACTGTGCTCGTGAAGTCGGGGCTGACAGAAGTGCAGGCCATCATAGGAACCCCTCGTGATTTGCGCCAGGCCTGGGATCAGGCGAAGGCGGCCGGGAAGACTCCCAAGGTGCTCGTCGTCAGCGGCGATGTCACTAAATGGACCGTGATCCCTTCGCTTCAGGACGAGTCTCCGGATTTGAAGGTATTGATACCAACTGAACAGCTCACCTCCAGGTTCCTCAAGCGGAGTAACCTGCTCGCCATTGTCGATCGCATTGTGGTGATCGCGGTGATTGCCGTTGGCATGACTCTCGTGATCTTGACCGGAGGGATCGACTTGTCTGTCGGTAGCCTCATTGCGTTGTCGGCTGTGATAGGCGCTCTGGTGATGAAGGCGATGGGGGGCTTGGAAGGTGCTGGCTGGGTGGTTTGGATAGGATTTCTGGTAGCAATATTGAGCTGCGGAGTGATCGGTGGGCTGGGAGGGTTTCTCGTGGCTCAGTTTCGCGTGGCTCCATTCATCACCACTTTGGCGATCATGATGGTGACACGGGGAGCCGCTTTCATGCTGACAGGAGGCTTTTCGATCTATCAAGTGCCAGAGTCAATGACATGGCTGGGGCAGGGGGCTTCCTTTGGGATTCCGAATACGGTGATTGTGTTGGTGGTGCTTTACTCGCTGGCGCATGTATTCATGAGTCATACGCGTTATGGCCGATACATTTATGCGGTGGGTGGCAATGAAGAGGCGGCTCGCCTTTCGGGAGTTCCCGTGAAGGGGATCTTGATTTTTGTGTATCTGATCGGTGGCCTTTGCGCCGGATTTGGTGGCTGTATTCAGGCATCGCAATTGGCATCGGGAGCACCCAATTTGGGCATGATGTTCGAGCTTTACGTCATCGCCGCCGTGGTTGTGGGCGGGACCAGCTTGTCCGGAGGCTCGGGACGTATCGTGGGAACTTTGATCGGCGCGTTTATCATCTCCGTGATTCAGAACGGAATGAACCTGCTGGGCTTCGGCAGCTATCTTCAGCAAGTCGTCCTCGGCGCGGTGATTCTGTTTGCCGTGCTTCTTGATAAAGCGCGCCAGCGGGGTGCGGGGCGTTCGGCCCGTGTATAGCAATCATTCGATTGCCATTGATTTCACTTCTTGAATTATATAAACCAGTTCACTCATGAGCCGACTTACCTTTCTATTTCTTTCTCTTGGATCTGCCCTGTTTCTGGCCGGCTGCGGTGGAGGCGAGGATTCTGCGATCAACACGGTCGAGGCGAAGGGGCGCATCGGTATGACTTGCATGGATCTGACCAATCCCTTTTTCAAACTCATCTCCAACATCATGACGGCAGAAGCCGCCCAACACGGCTACACTGTGACGGCCTTGAGCGGGGAGTTGGACCCGGCCAAGCAGAATAGCCAGCTCTCGGATTTTGTGGCGCAGGGGTATGATGCCATTTTCCTGAATCCGGTAGACTCTCAGTCCGCCGGGCAGGGAGTTAAGGCGGCATACGAAGCGGGTATTCCTGTCTTCACCTTTGACATTCAGGTCAGTGATAGTGAGGCGGCTGAATTGGTGGTGTCACATATCGGTAGCGACAACTTTCAGGGGGGAGTGCTCGCTGGTAGGAGCATGATGGAAGCCATCGGTAACCAAGGCAAGGTAGCGGTGCTGTCGCTGCCTGAAGTAACTTCCTGTATTCTGAGGGTGGATGGGTTCAAAGACGCTCTGGCGAAGGCGGGTAGTCCGATTGAAATCGTGACCGAGTTGAGCGGAAAGGGGAGCCGTGATGCGGGATACACCGTGGCGACCGATATCCTTCAAGCCCACCCAGACATCGTTGGTATTTTTGCGATCAATGATCCCTCGGCATTGGGCGCTTATGCTGCCGTTGCCAAAGCGGGTAAGGAAGAGCAGATCACGATTGTTGCCTTTGATGCCTCACCGGCGGGCAAGCAGGGAGTCTTTGATATGAAGCTTTACGATACTCCCCAGCAGTTCCCCCGGAAAATGGCGGAGGGAACCGTGCAGGCTTTTGTCGATTATCTTGCAGGCAAGGACGTCGAAAAGAAGGTGCTGATTCCCTGCTCGCACTATTTGCACGAAACGTCGGTGACTGATGAGAGTCGGATTAACGAGCAGTGGTGACTAGCTGAGAATCTCCTCCACCACATTTCCATAGACATCCGTCAGGCGGAAGTCACGCCCACCATGGAAGTAGGTCAGGGCCTCGTGGTCGATGCCCATCATGTGTAGCAGAGTGGCGTGAAAATCGTGCACATCGACTTTGTCTTTGACCGCGTAGTAGCCGAAGTCGTCAGTCGCTCCGTGATGGTACCCTGACTTTACTCCAGCGCCTGCGAACCAGGTGGTGAATCCATAAGGATTGTGGTCCCGTCCGTTCTGATGGCGGCCCGTGATGCCGTCGAAGAATTCGAAAGTGGGCGTGCGGCCGAACTCGCTTCCGCAGATGACGAGAGTGTCATCTAACATGCCGCGAACCTTGAGGTCGTGTAGCAGGGCGGCGATGGGCTTGTCGACCGCATTGGCGTTGCCGCGGTGGCCTTTCTCCAACTCGGAGTGTTGGTCCCAGAGGTTGCCGTAGCGGGGGGTCGCGTGGTTGACGGTAATGTAGCGCACGCCGGCTTCGGAGAAGCGTCGGGCTAGTAGGAGGGCCCGTCCGAACTCATCCGTGTGATCCTCGCCAATGCCATAGAGCTTGCGGGTCGCTTCGCTTTCGTTGTCGATATCGAGCAAGTCGGGTGCTTCGGTTTGCATCCGGAAGGCGAGTTCCATCTCGTCGAGTTCAGCATCGGCGGAATGGGCCTCGTCGATGGATTTGATGAAGTCGATGTGGCGCTTTTGATCGGAAAACTGAGGCTCCAGATTTTCCCAGTTCAGTTTGGGCGAGTTCCGCTCTGGTTTGTCGATGGCGGTTCCTCCGAACTTGCCGGGGAGAAAACCGGTGGGACGGTTTGGATCTGTCGGGGTGATGTCGATGTAGGACGGCAGGTTATCGTTCATCGAGCCGAGCCCGTAGACGAGCCAACTGCCGAGGGTGGGACGAATTTCGATGGGCACACCTGTGTGCAATACACGCTTGGCAGTGATGTGATCGTTGCTTGTGTGATTGAGCGAGTGGATGAACGACAGATCATCGATGAAGCGGCTATTAACCTCGGGAAAGAGATCGCTCGCGTAGGTTCCATTCTGCCCCCAGTGCTTCCAATCAAAGGGCGAGGGGATCACGGTGCCTTGTTTGGCGAAGGTGAATTCCGGCTGCTTGATGGAATTGGGTAAGGGCTGTCCGGCATACTGAGCCAATGCTGGCTTGTGGTCGTAGGAATCGATTTGGGAAAGCCCGCCCTCGAGAAAGATATAGATGATGCGCTGCGCCCGGGGGCGGACATGAGTATGAACCAGTGAGCCTCCCGCCGCTTGGGCGATTCCATTGCGGGCGAGAAGATCCGCGGCCGCGATGCTGCCGAGGCCGAGGAAGCTATTCCTGAGCCAGTCGCGTCGATTGAGATGGTTGCAGCAGGAATTCACCTTATTCGATGTGGCTGAAAGCGCGGGTGGAAAAGAGACCGAGGCAGACCCGGGTCCACGATTCGGTTTCTGAAAGTTGATTGGCGATATTTTCTTCAACGTAGGTGCCAATCGCGATACGAGTGGCTGCTTCGGGCGGGCGGCCTAACAGAGTCTCGTAGAGTGCGGTGATGCGCTCATCAGGCTCGGGATGATCTGTGATCAAATTGCCAGCCAGTATTTCGGCGTAGTAGCGTGGTAGGGGATTGTTGAGCCAGAAGAGAGATTGCTGAGGCGAAAGGCTTTCGTCCCGGTCGTGCATGGGACGCCCGGAGTCGTCGAAGCCGAAAAGGGTGAACATTTTTCGAATCTCTAGACCGAGCCCGACCGGTGATCTGGAGGAGGTGAGAATATAGAGGGCTCTATCCTTGGATAAGTTGGTGTCGAGCGCCAGGCCCGATGGCTGGCGCTTTACTTTGCCGATGCTGGTCGTCATGCCGTCGTAGAGGGCTTCAACTTCAAGGCGCCGACCCGGAAAGCGGGAGAGCAGGCTGCCATCGGGGTCGCGGGCGAGGCTTTCCGGGGATGACTTCGACGAAGCGCGATAGGTCGCTGAGGTCATGATCAATCGGTGAATCTGTTTCACCGACCAGCCACTTTCGATGAACTCGGTGGCGAGCCAGTCTAGTAGATCGGGGTGAGTGGGCTCGGCTCCTTGGATACCGAAGTCGTCCATGGTGCGGACCAGTCCGGTCCCGAAGTGCCCGTGCCAGATTCGGTTCACCATGACCCGGGCAGTGAGCGGATTGTCAGGGTGGGTAAGCCAATCTGCGAATTGGGCGCGGCCGCTTTCGTTGTCCGGTACCGCTAGTGCGGAGTCAATGAGGTGGTCAGCCAGGCTCGGGTGGCCGCGCGGAACGGGATCTCCTTCGGTTTGGTAAACGTTTCCGCCAACGTGAACGGGAAGCGCCGTGAGTTGGTCGGCATCCTTGACTGACAAGGTGAGGGGAATGTCAGGTAGACTGGATTCGAGTTGGGAGATCTCTTCATTCAGCGTCTCAATCTCGTTTCGCTGCTCTTTGTCGAGAAAGGCCACCGTTTCGGCAAGAGTGGGAAGGCCGAGGTGGCGCCGCCAGTTCAGGTCATTGTCACTCAAGGTTCCCGAGACGAGGCGAAATGAGTCCAGGGTGGGAAAAGGTTCATCGCGATCCACCAGAAAGCGGATATGAAAGGATCCTTCTGTGAGATCGGGGAGGGGGAGAGCAGCCCAGCGAAACCCGTCTTCGGTTTCTGCATAGGTGGGGGTTCCCAGAATGCGATCGGGTAGAATTTGCTGTTCGATTTCGAGCTTCACTGGCGAAGGTTGGGCGGCGGCATAGCGAATCAACAAGGTGTAGTCGCCGGAGGCCGGAATCATGAGGCGATACTTGACCCACTGATCGAGATATTTTCGGGTCGCGACGGCAGACCCCTCACCGAGTGGAATTGTTTTCAGGTTTTTGTGACCTGCGAAATCCTCGGCTTCGAATGAAAGAATTTCATCGGGGAGCCGGGGACTTGCCTCGAAGTTCTCCGATTCAAGCAGTTCGTTGCGGATGCGCTCCAGTATCGCGAATCGCTCTAGTTTCAGTAGACTCACTTGCGATTGCATTTCCCGGGTCGGCCTGAGGCTTTCATCGAGGGCAAGGGGCCGAGTGGCTCGAGGACGTCCGTCTTTCCATTCCTGAGCAAAGGATGAGGTGATTTCCGTACTCCTGAAGATGCCGGCGAGCGCGTAGTAGTCCCTCGTGGGGATGGGGTCGAACTTGTGGTCGTGACAGCGGGCACAGGCAAAGTCGAGAGCGAGGAAGGCCCGGGTTGCCGTAGAAATCTGCTCATCGATGATGTCGAGTTGGAGTTTGTTGGGATCTGTGCACTCGTCATACCACTGTCCTATGGAAAGGAAAGCGGGAGCGGTGATGCGGTCGAGATAGGCTTCCGGAGACTCGTCGGAGTCAGTGAGCAAGTCACCGGCGAGCTGCTCTGCAAGAAAACGGTCGTAGGGTTTGTCCCCGTTAAATGCTCTCACTACGTAGTCACGATAGGGCTCGGCCAAGTCGATCTTGGCGATGCCTGGGACTTTGATAGTACCCTGAACGTAGCGCGCCACGTCGAGCCAATGGCGTCCCCAGCGTTCTCCGTAGTGAGGGGAGGCGAGCAGGCGGTCGACCAGCGTTTCCCAGGCTTGAGGAGACTCGTCGCTGATAAAGGCAGCAATTTCCTCCTGCGTCGGCGGCAGACCCGTTAGATCCAGGGTGGCCCGACGCAGCAGCGTGTGGCGGTCGGCTGAGGGCTGCTGGCTCAGGTCAGCGGTTCGAAGTCCCTGTTGGATGAAATAGTCGATGGGTCGGCCCTCCGAGGGTCGGCCTTCCGAGGAGTGGGCTTCTTTGAGCGCTTCCGGGCGGGAAATCGCTTGAAAAGCCCAATGTTTCTCGGACTCTTCGGCATAGACTCCGCCCAGAATCGTCCAATACGCAGCCAAAACGGCCCCGAAACGGGTCAAATGATGGTTATGGCTTGATGGAGTCACTTGAAAAGAAGGCAATTGGAATCAAATCTACACGCGTTTGGACGCCTGCGGGTTTTTAGACCAATGAGCCCGAAATGAGTTCATTTCCCTAGTAAAATAGGGCTTCAGACGTTCAATATACAGTATTCGGATATTTAGAAAATATGGCTTCCTCCTATCAACTTCCACGCGTGAATCCTTGTTTTGTTACCCATAATCTTGCTCTGGGTGGCGCACAAACCGCGGTCTTGCGTTATATCAACGCTCTTCCCGAGTGGGTTCGGGAGCGCACCACGCTGTATTCCCAGTCCGATGACATGCCGCTGCTGGATCCTGCTGAGAAAGCGGGTTTTTCCTGTGGAAACGTGACCCGCGTCGCGCCGGCCGATCCCTCTTCCTGGTTTTTGAGCTACGGTGATCTGACTGGTTTGCCTCAGCGCCCCACCTCACTGGTCCTTCATTCCTGGGATGACGCCGGCTGGCGTTTCATCAACCGGGCCTATGACGACATTGAGGGCATGACTGTGGCTGGGGTGTCCCAGCAGGTGCTTGACCGTTACTCAGGTTGGGCCAAAGAGAAGAATCACAGAATGGTCGGCGTGATGACTCCGCCAGTGTCTGAATTTTGTTCCGCCAAAGGCGAGTTTGATCCGAAGGGACGTATGGTCGTCGGTTGGATGGGACGCCCGCTCGAGTCCAAAGGGCTCATGACTTTGCCTTACCTGCTCCAAGCCGAGCCTCGTATGGTGATCCGTGCCTGGACTGGTGCTGAGACGGCCGGCCTCGAATACACACAGCGAGTGCAGGCCGAAGCGCTTGCCAAGGTGAAGGCGCTCGCCGAGAAACTCGGCGTGGCAGATCGCCTCGACATCCGTCCGCTCGACTTCAATCCTTTTAATTATCGTCACCGTCTCGAAGGCTGCCACGCGTTGTTGGGCAACAGTGAGAAAGAAGGCTTTCTGCTCACTGCTGCCGAAGCGCTCAGCTGCGGTATTCCGGTCGTTGTCACCAAGACCTGCGGCATTGCTGATTTTATCAAGAACGGTCGCAACGGTTACCTCATCGATTGGAATTCCAATCCTAAGAAGCTTGCCAAGGTCGCCGGTAAGGCCCTGCTCAAGGCGGCGACGCTTTCGAGTGCAGATTGTCTCGCTTCTGCGGCGGATCTTTCGCTCGGTGCGAACTACGCCAACGCGCATCGCGACATTCTCGGCCAGATGCTGGGCACCTCGTTGAATCACCCGAATGCCAATGTGACCATTGGTCTTCGCATTCACAAGGGGACTGATGTTTCCAAGTTGGATGATGCGGTTTGCAGCATTGCCTCACAAAGCTACAAGCGCTTCAAAGTGAAGCTGCTGGTCGATGGTCCTTGGTCCTTCGCAGAGCCGCTCGCGAAGCGTTACGGCCTGCCCCTGATTTGTACTGGCCTCGAGCCCGATATCGAACATTGCAGCTGGTTGCATCGTCAGGCTGTGGCTGAGTGTGATACCGAGTTTTACAAGCCGCTCGATTACGATGATCAGATGATGCCGACCTACCTCGAGCGGGCCGTGCACATGATCGATCAGAAGAAGGCCGACGTCTATGGCTGCATGCTGATGACGCATGAGAACGGTGAGATTACGCCTCGTCTCCACTGGCCTAACAAGCCTATCGAAACGATGTTCACCGGCAACTCCGATAACAATATGCTGCCGCACTCTTCAGTGCTATTACGTGCTGAGGTTGCTCGCAAAGCCGGCAACTATCAGGAGCGTGCCGTTGGCCTCGGGGCTGATGATTATCACCTCTGGTACCGTATTCATCAGGTCGGAGGCGAGTTCTTCCGCGACGATGAAGTGCGAAACGTGGTTTACCGCATTCACGAAGGCAATTCGCTTAAGATTCGTCGTGCTCGCTTTGGCGATACCGAGAAGAAAAAGAAGGATTCCCTGCTCAAGAAAGCCGCAGCGGCTGCCGGTATTGCCGTGATGGCTGCCCCAGCGGTAGCTGGTGTTGCTTGTGCGGATGGTGAGCAACCTGCCGCAGAACCGGATAAGGGGGCTGAGAATGCGTCGGTGGATAATGCACCGGTTGAGAAGGCTGATGCTAAGCCGAAAAAAACCGATCCGCCCCATTCCTAATTGGATTGACGGCAGAATTTAAGTAACGAAGAAGCCCGGGGTCGCCTGGGCTTTTTTGTGTACGGGGACGTATCTTGGAAATTCGGCTGTCAGTCCGCCGGTTTTCCTGACGTGTCTGATGCAGATGCAGATGCAGATGCAGATGCAGATTCAGATTCAGATTCAGATTCAGATTCAGATTCAGATTCAGATTCAGATT
>CAXBHX010000053.1:0-35003 GCA_963975655.1 uncultured Verrucomicrobiales bacterium | reverse complement strand
AGTCGGAACTGGCTTGGGATCCTATACGTCAGTTTAGGTCTGTTCGACCACTAGCGAACGGTTGACTCGGCATTTGATCTGGATCTGCCCCTAATTCTCCGTCTCTCCCTCCAATTTTCCCGACATGTTCTCGCCCGCCAGTCGCGTTGGGCTCGAATTTCGGCCTTGAAAGGGCAATCTCCAATCAATAGCAGGAGTTCGCTTTGCGCATCCCCCCTGTCCCGCAAGGGCGAGACAGGGATCGTGTTTCTCTCTGTCCTCCCCGCAGTCCCTCCGATTCGTGGCCATTTGTCTGAATTCGATTCGGTCACCATGCCTCTACGCTCAAACAGGCTGTTCAACGAAGCTCGGTCGGGCCACCCGGACCTAGCGAGTTCCACCCCGCCACCCGAATAACTTGTCCTTATCCCCCTCTCCCTGATAGGCTTTACTCATGAAAGCTAATCGAACTGCTCGCCGTGAATTTCTCGGCCGAGTGGGTCAGGGAATGCTGGTGGCTGCGGTTGGTCCCGCCCTGGCCGAAACGTTGGGCGTCTCTACCGCTTACGCCGAATCTTCCGGAGCCTCTCAGACCTTGGATTTCGGGAAATTGGAGCCGCTCGTGGCGGCCATGCAGGAAACCCCACTCGATCGACTGCAGCAGATGCTGGTTGGCAAACTCCAGGCGGGCGAAGCGAATCTCGGACAGCTCATCCAGGCCGGTGCCTTGGCCAATGCACGCTCCTTTGGGGGTGAAGATTACATTGGCTTTCACACCATGATGGCTCTCAAGCCAGCCTACGCCATGGCGCAGCAACTGCCTTCCGATCGACAGGCGCTCGCCATTCTCAAAGTGCTCTATCGCAACACCGCGCAGATCCACGACGCTGGCGGACGAGCTGAGGAGAAACTCAAAGCGGTGGAGCCTGTCAAACTCGCCCCGGAACTGGCGCACGACGCCCTGCTGCGCGACGCGGTGCGTGCCAAGGACTGGAATCAGGCAGAACAAATCTTCGCCGCTGTCGCGAGGAACGAAGGCGCAGAGAGCGCCTGGAACGACCTGCTCACCACCGTGGAAGATGGCGCCGATGTTCACCGTATCGTGCTCGCCCACCGTTCCTGGGACACGCTCGACCTGATCGGGATGGAGCACGCCGAGACCATGCTGAGACAATCCCTCCGCTATTGCCTGAGGCAGGAAGAGCGTATGAACGAGCGCTACAACTACAACAGCATGCGTGCCGCTCTGCCTAAATTGCTCGATCAACATCGACTGCTGGATCGCCCGGTGGGAACCCGCGAAGGCGATGACAGTTGGGTCGATGCCATGAGCCAAACTATCTTCAACTCAACGGCAGAGCAGGCCGCCGACGCCGTGGCTGCCGCACTGGCCGAAGGATTCGCCCCCGACTCGATCGGTGAAGCGATTTCGCTGGCGACCAATCAGCTCGTGCTGCGAGATGTCGGTCGCACAGAGAAACAGGTGAGACCCGGCAAACCGGAAGGCAGCGTTCATGGCGATTCCATCGGCGTGCACGCCAGCGATTCCGCAAATGCCTGGCGTCACATCGCGAGAGCGAGCGAACCGCGACACCAGGTCGCGTCTCTCATTTTAGCAGGATGGCAGGCCGCCCACGATCGAGTCGACCGAGGAGGAGATTTTCAGGAGTGGCAACCGCGCCCCGACGAAGCACTGTTGGTCGGACTTGATCAAAGAACGCCTCAACAATTACTGAGTGAACTCGACGCTGCAATCCGCAATCAGGATCAGGCACAGGCCTGTGCGTTGATGCACGTCTATGGTTCGGGTGACCACGATGTTCGCCCCGCACTGGATGTGATGCTCACCCATGCCACGAGCCAGGACGGTGCATTGCATGCGGAGAAATACTACCTCACCACCACAAACGATTTTGCGGAGACACGTCCTGCCTTTCGCTGGCGGCATCTGGTCGGCTTGGCTCGAGTGACCGCCAGTGAGTATGGCCACCCCGCACCAGGATACGACGAAGCCTGCGGGTTGCTAAAAGTGGAGGCCTGAGTTGCCGTTGGCAAAGTGATCAGTAATTTGTGAAAAGCTGGCAGTCCGAAGCCTCGGGACAGTCACCCTGTCACCCTGTCACCCTGTCACCCTGTCACCCATTCCATCCCGCCAGTCGCTTGCGGGTCGATTTTCGGCCTTGATAAAGCATCTCGGTTGCGATGCTGCTCGGTGTATCTGTGGCGGCCGGATTCGGGCTGACCACGCTACGCTTCGATGATGATGGATACCTCCTTTAGGAGTGCCAGCCCTGAACAAGAACGACTCCACGAGTTAGCCACCCAAATTCCATTCGAGAGGTCAGAGTTTCTCCTGCTCGTCGAATCTCAGGAGCGGATCAGTTCCGAAAAGGCAGGTGCCCTATGAAATCTTCAATTTGATCTACTGGATCTAGACCAGGTTGACCGTGCTCGCTCGAACCACGAACCCTGTCTGGACACCACTCTTCTACACCTCTCTCGCCGTCATCACCGAAATCGGCGGCATTCAGGGGAAAGTGGTTCTCCTGGGGTATAAATGACAGGCTGCCACGGTAGGAAAGAGTAGTTGTTTTTGATTCAAAATTGGGAAGTTTTGAGAGAATGTGCTCCAGTGCTCTGACTCACTTCGACCTGGTCGAATCCTAATGTCTCGATCCCCGCTTCTAAAAATCAAATCTGACGCCAGTCAGTTGCTTGAAGTCGCTCGCGAGGACGGGATCAAGGCGAGCCTTCGTTGGCTGGTCTCCAGCGATGCTCCCCTGACATTTCAGTTTATGAAGTACGCGATGATGGGAGTAGGCGCCACCGTCGTCCACCTCGCTGTTTTTGTGATCGTTTCTCATACGGTGTTCCCAGCCCACGACTATTTGAACATTGAGGGCCTTGATAATGCCACGAAGGAGAAGCACGCGATTTGGAGCAACCTGATCGCGTTTCCTTTCTCTAATCTGTTTGCCTACCTGACCAACATTCGATTCGTCTTCACGAGAGGGCGACACTCGAAGGGGTATGAGGTAGGGCTTTTCACTGCAATCAGCTTTGTGAGCTTCTTCGCAGGATTAATGTGCGGCCCCATTCTCATTTCAAGGGGACTCAATCCCTGGATCGCCCAATTTGGATTCATCGTCGCTTCCGCCTTGGTGAATTTCGTTAGCAGGAAGTTCCTCGTCTTCTCACGTTGAAATCGGATTTTGATCCATTGCCAGAAAATGCGGCTTGATCATCTGTGGTAAACACGTTCCACTGAATCGAATCGGGAGCCAAAGAACAAAACAGCAACAACTAGTCATACTTGGATACAAAACCGAAATTAGGCGTAGTTATTCCGCTCTATAACGAGGAGGAAATGCTTCCGTCGCTTCGCTCCGCAGTTGACGCGCTGAATTCCGTTCTGCCTGCGACAGTTTCTTACTACCTTGTCGATGATGGGAGCCGCGACGGAACTCTTGCTGAATTACTTTCCTGGTCCGCTGACAATGAGCGGGTCTCTGTCATTTCCCTGTCCCGTAATTTTGGGCATCAAGCGGCCATCACGGCTGGACTTGATCATGTTCGTGACGATGAAGAGTTTGTCGTAATCATGGACGGTGACCTGCAGGACCCCCCTGAACTGATTCTCGAAATGCTCTCTAAGGCTCAGGAAGGGTTTGATGTGGTGTATGCCCGGCGGCGCACCCGGGGAAAGGAGACTTTGTGGAAGCGAATTACCGCCCAGCTCTTCTATCCCGTGATGAGACGCCTCACGAAGATTCAGATACCTGAGAATGTTGGCGACTTTCGATTGATCAGCAAAAGGGCGCTCGACGCATTTCGTGAGATGCCTGAACACCACCGATTCCTTCGGGGCATGTTTGCCTGGATCGGGTTCCCCCAAGCAGAAGTCATCTTTGATCGGCAAGAACGAACAGCCGGCGAAACGAAATATCCGACTCGAAAGATGATGTCTCTCGCTTGGAATGCGATGACATCCTTTTCATCGACGCCGTTGCGCCTTGGCTTAGTTCCCGGACTGCTATCAATCCTCATGGGCATGGGGTATTGCCTCTATTCGCTGATTCGTCATTTTTCCGGCGAAACAGTGCCCGGATGGACTGCTCTCGTTTTTCTGATATCCATGTTTGGCGCGAGTATCCTCATTGCCGTTTGGATCACGGGTGAATATGTCGCCAAGATTTTCGAGGAGGTGAAACGACGGCCTCACTATCTGGTGAAGTCGACCTCTAACCTGGAAGATCATGATGAAGGCAGATGACGACTCAGCTCTAGTATTCCTCAAGGAGAATACCGTCTTTTGCCTGTTGGTCATTCTGGTCATTCCAGTGCTCTTTGGTTGCTTTGCTGTGACAACCAGTTTCGAGCATGGCCGCTGGTCGCGGGATCTGGAATATGACGACTTGTCTTATTACTTACAAGGGGTGACTTACGCTGAAGAGATCAGGGCCAATGGAGCTTCTGGAGCGCTTGAGCACTACTTATCGAATCCCGTTCGAGCTCCATTTTCAGTTTTTCTCGCGACAGCAGGCTTTTTAATTTTTGGGTACACCGAATGGGCGCCGCTGGCGGCTAACTTTGTCGTCTTGATAGGAACGGCGGCCGTTACTCTGTTGTTCTTCTCATGGCGCCATCGATGGCAGGGGCTTCTGGCAGTGGTGGCCATCCTGATGACCTCAACCTTGTATGAAGCCGCTGAGCAATTCCGACCGGATTATGCTTACAGCCTGGTCTTGGCTTTCGCTTGCGGTTTGCTGTTCAGGATGATAGCCGAACGGCGTGACGAACTGTCGTGGTGGGCAGGAGTCGCAGTCGGCGGCGCTTTTGTAGTGAAGACATCAACCCTCCCTCTGACGATTGTAATGATTGGATCCACAGTATGCCTGGGTTTGTGGGCCCTGGGGTGGAGGCCTTGGAAACTTGCCGAAAAGAGAATTGCGGGGCGGCAATTTGGGTCCTTGATCAAGGCCTTCTCGGTAACTGCATTGATCGCCCTACCTCTCTATCTCCCCCATGGGAAGACGATCATTCTCTACATTTGGAATGTAGTTTTTGACGAGAAGGAGTCAGCGATCTGGCGGATTGATCTCAATGTCTGGGATCGGTTAATGGCTTACCTTAATGGTCCCTGGGCCTGGCAGATGGCGTTACCCCAATTGTGGTGCTGGCTCTCTATTGTTGCGATAGGCTTGCTTGTCTCCTTCCTCTCGTCGCGGGATAAGGTGATACAATGGCGATTGATCCATTGGATGGTGATGATTCTTATCGCCTATGCGGTTGTCACCATTAACGGTGAGAAAACAGCGTTCTTGGGATTGCCTTTCTTTGTTGTTTCTATGGTCGGCGCGTTGGAGGCCTGCGCAGGTTTGTTCTCATTCGGAAACGGGAAATTGCAAAGAATTGGCTTCGCGATTCCAGTCATCCTGATATTCGCTATCAGCATTTCCGCCTTTAAACCATCCCGTTTTGCTCCCACCTGGCATGAACGGGGAGAAGGTCATGGATCGACATGGAAAGAGGCTAACCGACGTATTATCGACAGGGTTGCTGATCCCTCCCAATCGAGTCAGGGTGTTCCGTGCCTCTATGTCGCGTCACCCGCAACTTTTGATAGCCCCCAACTCACCTGGGTGGCGTTTAGAGAGAAGAAAGACATCCGGATTTTTGATGATCGTCGTGTCGAGGGGATTGATCACGCCATCTCAATGATGTTTTCAGCAGACTATGTTCTTGCCTGTTCTCAGGAATCCCTGAATCAGGAACCGCGGTTCCCTTCCGACTTTCTGGCTGACGAAGTATTGAGTTTTCTGCGCTCAAGCAGTCAATTTCAAGAGATTGAGAGGTTCGAGGTCATATCTGGATGTCCCTATTTTTTGTTCCGAAGAGTAGAGCTGATTTCGATTGAGTGGGGAGACGGCTTCAGTGAGACTGAGTCCGAAGGCGGAGCCAGATGGCGATGGGCCGGAAGAAGCGGCTATATCACGATAGAAAACTCCTCGAACGAACCAATTGAGATACAACTATCAGTGACTCTGCAAATGCCTGATTCGACCGCGGTCAAAGTGACCTGGCCCGGTAAAGACGTTGCTCCTGATGAGACCATCACCTTGAAAGATGAGCGGCTTGTGGAGCAGGACTTGGGTCGAATCACCCTTTCTGCAAGGGAGACAAAAGAACTCCATTTTCAGTTTAAAGGAGATCCTTTCGCGCAGAATACAGATCCCCGAACTCTCTGTTTTCGAGTCCTGCAATTGAAATTGGGAGGGCAAGATTTTCTGAATGATACAACCGATTCAGTCCAATCGATCAAGGATCGCTTGGAAGCCATCGGCCAATAGCGGCAGCAGGTCGAAAGTTGCTCCTCAAAGGGCGAATAGGCACGGCATCCTGCCTTAGGTCTTCCTGTCGTAGAAATCTCGATTCACGAGCTCCCCCAATTCACTATCATTCCTGATGAAAACGACGTCCTGAGATACGAGAACAGAGGGAGGGTCCATTCGGTATTGCCCACCGAAATCGAAAAGGCTAAAATTACGGGATTCGAGCCATCTGATCAGTTCTGAGAGCAGTGGAGTCGCCGGACCGTATCCGCGAGAAAGCCACGTCTCGATGAAGAGGACGGAGCAGGACTTGAGCAATTCTTCTGATCCTTTCAGAACATCCAATTCCCCACCCTGAATGTCCATTTTGATCAGGTCAGGTGTTTGCAAGGACTCCCCACGCTGAATGGAGCCCAGTGATCGGATTGGGGTGGGAAAAGCCTTATAGTTTTCCTGTTCTCCATCGAGAATTGAACTGCTACCCACCGACCCGTGTTCGTAAGTGCTTTGGTGAAAGGAGCCCTCCATGTCTCCGATGCCACACACGACATCAAAGATTTTAGCATCAATGCCGGAACTACGGATCGTCTCAAGTCCCTGGCGATATTTCTGATCCTTCTCAGCGAGAGGTTCAAATAGACAATAGGAAGCGCCCGGAAAGACATCAGCGCAAGTTTGGGTCCAGGATCCGTTTGAAGCACCAACGTCGTAAATCGACTCAGGACTAAAACCCAGTTCCTTCAGATTTCTAAGAATAGCTGAGTCTTCGATGCCGAATGATATGGGCTCGTGGCGAGGGGCGCTACCTTGAGTAGCGGAATCGGCGTCGAGTAATTGATGACACCATTGAGAAGCGATCGAGAAGTGGTGTGAATCACGAAAGAAGAACAGATTCCCATAACTTCCCGAAGGGTTTGAAAAGCCCACTTCCCACATCTGCCAGCTTGTCGCAGGAGTCTGAAAGATATTTAAGTGGTGCGTATAGCCGCGGCCTATCAGGCCCTCAATCATAGAGGAGACCGGAGGCGCATCCTCATTCTGGAAGCCCAAATCGTCGGCCCAGTATTCGAGACAAATGATCTCAGGGGCCGAGACCGATAGACCTCGCAAGACACTTTCCTCGTAACCCTCCGTATCGATTTTGAGCAGGAAGAAGTCAGCGGGAATGGCCTCCTCTTTGATCAGTGAATCCAGCGTTCGCGTTTCGACCTCGACGGTTGCTTTGAACTCATACGGAGGCGGCATGGGATGCGGCTTCAGTGAAGAGAAAAGCGTGACATCGAGATTCGAGAGATTCGGTCCCACCGTTTCGATAAGATGGAGCTCCTTTTTTCCAGATTCATCCGCAACAGCGAACGGCAGGCAAGTTATCGCCCCTTCATCGCCAAACCGTTCAGACAGGAGCGCAAAAAGTTCCGGATTTGGCTCCAGCGCCCAAACGTGCGATCCCACTTCATGCGCCATCTGGGTGAACACACCTCGATGGGCGCCCAGATCAATCACATTAGTCTGACTACTCGACTTCTTAACTACTTGCGATGCGATGAGATGACAAGCGAGAGCAAATTCAAGTCGCTTCGGCGTTGGGTCGAAGCATTTCGGGACTGTTGGTGAAGGGACTAGATTCTCAACCGGATCTACTTTTGCACCAGACTGATTATCGAGACGCTCCTGTATTTGATTGATCGCTGCGGAAAGCGAGGCGTAGCGAGACTCGTCGAGAC
The DNA here is from genome assembly GCA_963975655.1 of uncultured Verrucomicrobiales bacterium. Lineage (GTDB taxonomy): Bacteria > Verrucomicrobiota > Verrucomicrobiia > Verrucomicrobiales > DEV007 > Arctic95D-9. The sequence goes on along the minus strand of CAXBHX010000053.1, from coordinate 26,968 downwards.
CATTGGCCAATTGAGCGTTTTCGCTCAGGACCCCAAGGGCATCGAGAGCAGACGCCTGATTCCACAATAGGCTTTCTAGAAGCTGTGTCTGGTCAGGTTTTCGGAATCTTCCGAGAAGGCGATGGAGAAGTCTCATGGGCGGATTTCTGCTACTGGGGCTTCGCTTGATACTACGGGGCATTCGACGTCTTGACGAATGAACCAAGCGTCGAGTTGTCTAGCTATCCCCTCTGTAGGGTTTCGCCACCCACCGGAGTGGTCAAAAAGTCGGAAGCCACGGCATTTCATCATGGAAACGATCTCGGAAAAATCAGAGATCGACGAATCCGGCGGGTTAAGATTTGTCTCCAGCATGACGAGATCAATTTGCTCAAGGAACGAGCCAGCTCCTTCGATAACAAGGTGCTCAGCGCCCTGGACGTCCACCTTGAGAAACCCTCTGCCTTCGAGCTTCAATTCGCGACCCAACTCCTCCAGTCTCTTCACTGGAACAATGACTGGCTCAGCCTCAGTTTCGATAAGTGGAAGAAATGCACTGCTGTCATAGAGCGCAGAAGTGACATGAAGCGTCATCTCTCCTGACTCTACCCCTAGAGCGACAGCGACACATTCGGCCTCAGGAATCTCTTCAAAAAACCAGGAATTCAGTCTCCGGTAGGCCTCCAACTGCGGCTCGACAAGAATCATTCGAGTCCTTCTATGATCCAGCTCCAACGCCTTATCTACGAGTCGTGAAAACATTCCGTTAGATGCGCCGACATCGATAACGAAGTCGAATTCGAGGCCGACCCGCTTGATCAAATTCAGCACCTGCCAACTCTCAGCCTCGTAGTGTGCGACCCAACTAGGAACTTTCGGTTCGATCCACGGGACCAGAGACGCTTTATCAAAATTTCTTATCGCTTCAAAGCGGTTAGAGGGTGGGCAACCTTCATCGACGGCCTTCATCAGCCAATCCTGCATCCCTAGGTTCGAGAGCGATGGAGCGAGGGCCGCGGCCTTCATGCGAATTTCCTCCTGCCGTTTCGGACCTGACAGTTCTGACACAGCCGCCTTCAAAGCAACGCCTTCGTACGGACAGATCACACCGAGATCGAATTTCTGGACGAAAGCACTAGCAGCAGAATCAGAAGATCCGAGAACGATCACGGGAAGATTTCCGCTCGCGACACAAGTGATGAGACGTGTCGGAAGACTGAAGCGCGCCAGCCAATGTGTCGACTTTTCGGAGAGCGGCTCAGAGATGAGTAGAGTAAAGGCGTAGTCTCTCAGTTTTTCGGAGAGCTCTTGCTCAGGTAGAACCCCCTGATAATGGATACCCTCCTTGCTGAGTTCCTTTTCATCAAATTCAGCGAGTCCATTACTATTGCCATACCAGTCGATCTCGATGCCTGAGTCTCTAACGCAATGACGAAACGTGGCAAACCATTCAGGAGCCCAGATATTCCCCAACATGATACCGCGGGAGGACTTCGCTGCGATCGGCTCCAAACAGAGCCTGCTGTCTTCGACAGTTGGAGGGAGATAATAGAACTTGTGGCCAAATTTCCCTTCATACGCCCGGAGCATTTCCTCTGAAATTGCGAATCTCACTGAGGCTCTTTCTAGAGTTTTTTGCATTACTTCATCACAAATCAGTCCTCCAGACAGATTCTGATCGTCCATGATGTAGACCCCAAGAGGGGCCTGACAAATCTCTGAAACGGCCAGAGCAATTTCCAAGTCCTCCGAGGAAAAAGGAACACAAAAAACACTCTCAATACGGGCTCCTTTAATTGCCTGAGAAAGGTAATGGAAAAGATCAAAAGGGTTTTCATACCCGGGGATCAAAAGCGCACTACTGCCAAAGTCGTTTCCACCATAGTTGAGATGAGATCTCAGATGCATTACAGAAGAGTCATCAGGAAAGAGACGCTTCACGAGGAGGCCCGTTCCGTGCATGTCATTGACCTCGTTATGGGTTACAACGATGGTTTTCAGATGAGCGTTCTGTGTTTCGCTCCGTGGAAATGGGAGGCTCTGCTCTTCATCTTGCGATTCCCGTGCTTCGGCCGGAATCTGGCGCAGGAGGGATTGCTGAGCTCGCAGTGCTGAGGTCGTGCCCGAAAGATATTCCCGAAGGTTAGCGAGCTGGGAATCTAAGTCCATAGGGAGCGGGCAACGAGTAAGATAATGTATGGGTGTTGGCGAGATCGCCTATCCATATTCCGACTATCGAGATCGGAGCATAAATTCAGCGTATCGTTGGCTGAACCAGACACCAAAGAGTCGCGTTAGTCCACGATAACAGGTTCATTTTCGAAAAGTTCTGCAGACCTTTTCCATCAATGAAAAGCCATCTTGCAGCAGGGCGACCGGGATGGGCAGGCTCTGAGGTTTGCTCCTTTATTAGGGCTTCCGGTTGGATTGTCCATGGGGCAAAGACAATCAGAGATCCGATTTTTGGTTCCCCTTCCCTCCCGCCAGTCGCTGGCGGTTCGATTTTCGGCGTTGGAAAGGCAATTCCCAATCGATCCTCCCCGTCCCCTCCAAACTTCACGGCCCGTCTGGACGGGTCAACCGGGAAGGGACACCTCGGAGGGCCGGCTCTGCTCCCGGGGAGAGCCCATCAGAGCCCGGTTCAGCATCGAGATTTTCTCCTCTCTGGCACCAAACTCCTTTTCGAGCCCGGCGAGATAGAAAGTGACGGATTTCAACCGGCTTGCCAGAACAAAGGCGACCGGCACACCCAGTTCAGGATGTTCCTCTAGAATGTCACCCGCGTTCTGAATGATGTAGAATTCTGAGTCCTCCGTTGTCGTGACGGTCGCCATGTGAGCCCCGCCGACAAGAACGGAGATCTCACCGAACAAGGCTCCGGGATAGGTAATGACCGAAAGCTCGATCCCGTCGCGAAGCACACGAACGCCTCCCTGCTTCAGCACGAATAGAGTGGAACCCTCTTCGCCCTCACGTAGAACCGTGGTTCCCGACTCGATACGATGGCGGGGAAGATCATGTTTTTCACAAAGGTGGAGAATGGATTCCATAATTATGGAAATTATAACACGAGTAACATCCCTTGGCAATGAGGATCGCTGTCTACCTACCCGGAAGGACCTCGAGCAGCCTTGCGCCGAACTGACCGGCACTTCTTTAAGTGAGTGCTCCGTCTGGAATTTCGCGACTGCAGCGGCGGCGCCGCTTGTGACCGAAGAAGTGAGTTGTATCTCATCCCGTTTGACGCCCCTCCCCCTCTAACCTGATGGGACTTGTCACTGCCGGGTCAATTTTGCATGCTTCGGCATGAGCGATGGAGAGACGACGACTAGCGAAAGCATACACGAACTGGAAGACAAAATCGTCGAACTCTCGGCAAAGTTGAGGAATCTGAAGAAGCGGGAAACGACCGAATTGTCCCGCGACTACCTATTCTCCACACCAACGGGTGATGTCTCTCTGAGCGATCTGTTCGGCGACAAACAAGATCTCATCATCATTCAGAACATGGGACACGACTGTCCCTACTGCACGATCTACGCGGATGGGATCAATGGTGTCTTGCACCACTTGGAAGATCGATGCGCGGTCGCGTTGCTTTCCCCCGATCCGGTCGAAAAACAGACCGAGTTTGCTGCGTCGAGAGGTTGGAAATTTCGCATGGTTTCCAGTGCGGAACACGGCGATGACTACAGCAAAGACATGGGGCACTGGTCTGAGATGGAAGACGGGACCAGCGGCGTCTGGCCTGCCTTCAGTGGGTTCCGCCGTGACGGAGAATCGATCTCACGAACCGGGCACAGCAGCTTCTGCCCCGGAGATGAATTCTGCGTCGCATTCCCCTTGATGCAGGCGCTCAAGGACAGCGTGGGTGGATGGGAGCCAAAGTATCGCTACGGCGAAGGAAGCGAGGGCGGCTCGTGCTGCGGTGGCGGGAGCTGATTAATTCTTATTCCAGCCCGCGGGGACTTTTGCTTTGGCCTCTTCGGCGTCGATGACACCGTCGTTGTTGCGGTCCTTCGCGTTGAAGAAATTGGTGGCGCTTTGTTCGTCGTATTTCTTGCCCAGATTCTTGGCCCGCTGCTTTGCGTGTTCGAGCTGATCCGCAAGGGTTGTGATTTCAGAGAAAGCCCCCTTGCCTGTTTTTCCCTTTGATGGCTTGTCGGCACCCGGAGCGGCGGCTCCCGGAGCGATCTTGGCTTTGCCGCTGCGGGAGTAGGCAGCCTGCATCTTACGCGCCCGGGATTCTTCATCGAGTCGAGCGAGCCAATCGGCCTTGAAGGCTTCGTCATCGCGATGATTAAAGAGCTCGAGATTCGGGTCCTGACAAGCTTCCATGGTTTTCACCATCTCATTCTGGAAGTCTTCGATGAGGCCCTTGTATTCGGGATTTTCGATCAAGTTATCGAGAGCGTCAGAATCTTTATTGAGGTCGAAGAACTGCTCAGGAACGCTATGGGCAAAGAGATGACTTCGCTCCTGCATGTAGGTATCCCCTTCCCTGGCGAGGCGCTCCATCTCCATGGTGGTGGCCATGCCCCGGGTGGCGGTAGCAAAGCGGCGCTCGCCATCGGACCAGAAGTTGGAGATGTAGGAATAGTCTTTGGAGAGAAGCGCACGGGTGGGCTGGCGGTTGCCTCCGACGTTCTCTTCATACATGACAAGCACGTAGTCGCGATCCTCCTGGGCCTCGCCCTTAAGAATCGAGGCAAAAGAACGACCATCCAGACCCTCGGGCTCATCGGCTCCTACGATTTCGAGAAGGGTCGGGAGAATGTCGACGGCGCCAATGACATGATCTTCATCGACTGATCCAGGGGCTGTTACGCCGGGCCAGCGAACCATCAGCGGTGTATGGGTGCTGTGGTAATACATCGCCGTTTTCGCGAAGGGAAATGGCATGCCGTGATCGGAGAAGAAAACGATCAGTGTGTTGTCGTAGACGCCTGCATCCTTAAGCGCTTGGATGACGTTGCCCACCGAGTCATCGGCGCGGCGCACGCTGTTGTAGTAGGCTGTCATCTCCTGACGGGAAAGAGGTGTGTCAGGAAGAAACCCGGGCATCGTGATTTCGTCAGGCGCGAAAATGCGACTGGGCGGATTGTCCTTGTCCTGTCCGTTGAGACCGGTCGTCACCTTACCACCTTTGAAGCCGAAGCTGTAGAGAGCTGTGTGAGGATCATGAATATCCATGGAATAGTAGAAGGGCTTCCCAGCTACCTTTGCTGCTTCGATGCCTTTTTTGGTGTAGGTGTAAAAGGTCTTCGTGTCGCGAACGTTGATTCTCTTTTCCTTGAGCTCGTCGTCAAAGTTGATGTCCCATCCAGGGTAGGGATGATAGGGCGAGGAGTGGGCCGACTTGCCGCGAATCATGGTGAAATACCCGTTGTCCCGGAGGATGTCCGGGGTGGTCTGGTAGGTAACCTGTTCCTTGGGCAGTTGGTAAAAGCCTTCGATGCCACTGTTGAAAAGGAAGCGGCCAGTCTGGACGATGTTGCGGGATGGAATGCAACTGGTCGCATGGACGTGGGCATGGGCGAAGCGGAAGCCCTCCGCCGCCAGCTGGTCCATGTGAGGGGTCGTATCAGGCGTGGTGCAACCGTAGACGCCGACCGAGTCGCAGTTCATGTCGTCGACAGTGAGAACGAGAATATTGAGGGGTTCTTTGGCGTCCGAAAATCCAATTACAGCGAGGATTACAGCGAAGACTAGGTAGGGCGGGACGGCCCGGCCCGCCGCGAAGGTTCGATTGCGTGTTCTATTCATGCTGGTGAAAAATGTCATTGATGATGTGCGGGGAAGATTTGAGACGATGAAATTATATGCCGTTAGTGACGCGCGGCGGGTGGAAGGCCACCCCGTCCGGACGTCCCGCCCTACCCGGCTTAAGGTGTCGATAAAGCGTTTCATGGTTCTATTAATTTGATTCCTCAGTGTTCCAGCCCACAGGGGCTTTGGTGGCGAGTTCGGCATCATCGAGAATGCCATCCCCGTTAAGATCTTTAGCGCGGAACCAGCGGGTGGTGCGTTCCTCGTTGAATTGGCTGCCTTTCTCTTTCGCATTGTCGCGAGCGATCTTGAGCTGGGCCTTCAGGGTTCGCCCCTCTGCAGTGGGCGTTGGAACTGCTGGAGCCAAATTGGCATTAAACTCAGCAACAGTGACTCGCTCGCCTGTGGCGAAACCGTGGTTACGGTTTTTGGGCTGCTTGGGTGCCTCATTAGGGGGAAGAGTGCTGTCCCAGGCATCGAATTTGTCCTGCAGGGCCTGAGCGCGTTCGGGTTGCGTTGCCGCCAAGTCCTTCCATTCGCCGGGATCCTCAGCAAGGTTGAAGAGTTGGATGGTCTTCGGCCCGGACTCGTCGTTCCAGCTCAGCTTCCAGTCGCGATCTCTAATGGCGTAGTCATCGCCACGACGCCAGTAGAGGGTGTCGTGCGGCCGCTTGTCCGAGGGCTCGGCCCCGTTGAGATACGGGAGGAGATCGACACCATCGAAGGGATCCCCTTTCCACGGTTCACTCACTCCAGACCGGGCCATGATAGTGGCGACGACGTCAAGATTGAGGACAGGGTGCGCGTAGGTCTCTCCAGCCGGAATCTGCCCCGGCCAGTGGAGCACAAAGGGCACCCGAATACCTCCTTCGTAAGTGTCACCTTTGAATCCATTGAAGGGTCCCGGATTCGACATCGTCGTAGTCCCGCGAGTTTTCTGCTTGGGCGCTTCGATGCCCTGGCCGCGAGGCGTGCCATTGTCGCCGATGAAGGCAACGAGCGTATTGTCAGTGAGGCCTTTCTTCTCGAGCGCTGCCATCACGGCGCCGACGCCGTCGTCCATGGCCAGGACCATGCCGGCGAAGAGCTTGCGCTCGTCTTGAGTATCCAGGTGCTGAACTCGATCGACGTAGGACTGCGGCACGTCCCAGGGATAGTGCACCGCATTGTAGGCCAGGTAGACAAAGAAGGGTTCCTCGCCGGTCGTCTGTTCGATGAAGTCAACGGCTTCGTTAGTTAGCATCTCGGTCAGGTAGCCATTGGAGTCCTGAATGGGCGGCTCGATCTCCCTATTTCGGAGGATAGGTCGATGGCCTGCTTTGGGGTGATTGGGGTCGATCGTTGAGATCGAATAGTCGTGAGAGCCGGAGAGGAACCCGTAGAAGAAATCCACGCCTCGGGAATTGGGCTTTTGCTCTTCCCTCGCCATGCCGACATGCCACTTGCCGATCGCAGCGGTGGTGTAGCCTTCCTTCTTCAACAGTTCGAATATCAATGGCTGATGAGTCGGTACTCCGCCTTCATCCCAATTCCCGTAAACGCCCAGGCGCTGCTGGTAAACGCCTGTCAGCATACCGGCTCGCGACGGGCCGCACACCGAGGCACAGACATACCCTTGAGAGAACTGAGTACCTCCCTTGGCGAGCTTGTCGATGCTCGGAGTCAGAATGTCGTCGTAGCCATGGTAACCCACATCACCCCAGCCGTGATCGTCGGAGTAGATGATGACGACGTTGGGTCTTTCCTCCGCCGCCGAAGCGTCGGAGGGCATGGCGGCGAAGATGGCAACCACTAGCAGATTGGCTAGCGCGATAAAGGGAGACCGGATCATGGTTTGGCTTATTTCACGTCGTTCCAACCGGGGGCGACTTTGAGTTTGTTTTCTGATGCATCGATGACGCCGTCACCGTTGCGGTCTTTGGCGTTAAAAAAGCGAGTGGTGGAGGCTTCGTCATATTCCTTGCCGATCTTTTTGGCTCGCTCCTGACCTTGCTTGAGCTGCATCTCCAGAGTGATGACTTTGGCAGCTGACTCCAGGTTTCCGTCAAACATCTTGGATGGCGCTTGGTTCGGAACGGTGAGACCACGCAGGTCCTCGTAGGCGGTCGTGAGCCGCTTGTGGGCAGTGATGGCTTTTTCCGGCGCCTGCTTGAGATCGAGGGGCTGCGTTTCGTCGAGGTCGTTGGCGACGTGGTAGAAACGACCGTCGTTGTAGAGCTTCCATTCGCCGTCGTGGATGGCCTCGCGAGCCTTTTGGGGATCGCGACCGAAGTGCCAATAGTGGCAGAAGACATAGTCGCGGGGACTCGCTCCGAGACCGGTGAGGCGATTGACGAAGGAGACTCCGTCGCCCGCTTCTTCGTCGGGCAGGTTGGCGCCGGCCAGTTCGGCAAAGGTGGCGAAAAAGTCGGAGAAATCGATGAGGTCATCAGAGACATTTCCGATGACAGCGTGATCCTCCGCGTGCTTGGGCCAGCTCACCACGAGCGGGACGTGAGTGCCGGAGGCGTTCATGAGATCCTTGCCACCTGGAACATCGCCGTAGGTGGTGCGGGTGATGGGGCCCTCCGAGGCGATCCCCTTCTCGAGAGTCGGGGATGGAGTGCCTGCTTCGTAAAGTTCACCGACGCGTCCGCTTTCTGCGACGATGCGGCGCACGTCAGGGTTGGAAGCTGTCACCTTGATTGGATAGGTGGTGCCGTTGTCACCGGTAAAGATCAGCAGGGTGTTATCGAGTTGGCCGCTCTCTTCGAGCGCTTTGACCACATTGCCAACGAGGTGGTCAGTGTATTCGACCATGTCATCAAAGTACTGCACCTCCGAGGTCTTGCCGTCTTTGCCTTTCTTTCCTTTGGTGAGCGGAGACGGCTCAAAGGGAGAATGCGTCAGCAACATCGGGTAATAGATGAAGAATGGCTCCTCGCGATCCTTCTTAATGAAGTTAACCGCGAACTCGTTGAGCATGTCCGGGCCGAAGGTCTCTTCGCTCTCGTAGAGCTTGCCATTGGCGACCATGGGCGGGTATCCCCAGTAGCGGCTGCGGCCGCGGGTGGACTTGTCGTAGGCGTCTTCCGGTTCGATCCCGTTCTGAAGGCAGTATTCATCGAATCCGAATTGAGTAGGTGACTGCCAGTCGCCCCCGAGCTGCCATTTACCAACGATACAAGTATTGTAGCCTGCCTTCTGAAGCACGGTGCCGAAGGTCGTTTCGACCGACGGGAGTAGGCCGAAGCGCTCGTAGTTGCGAAAGCTGTAACGGCCCGTCATCATCTTCACCCGGGTCGGAGTGCAGATGGGCAGGGAGTAGCAGTTGTCGAAGCGGATGCCCTGCGAGGCGAGGCCGTCGAGATGTGGAGTGTCGTAATCGAGGCTGCCGTTGCAGCTGAGACATTCGTATCCCATGTCGTCCGCCATCATGATGATGATATTGGGCCGCTCCTCAGATGAGGCTACGGCAGGCCTGGCCGCCAGAGGTGTGATGAGTGCCAAGGCGGCGATAATTACGCGATTCAGGGTCATGTCCCGTTGTAGGGGAAAGAGCCCTGAATTGTCACAGGAATTTTTGAGAAGCGGAGTGAAATCCGCGATCAAGCAGGCCTCTAGCCTTCCCGCTCAGGGACAACGTAGCAGACTGCGCCCGCGCAAATGTATGACGGTGCGAACCCACGACACACTCACCCCTTTCGCAACCTAGATTCCGGAACTAGAATGCCTCAATGAAAGTTTCCGTCTACATCGGCATGAGTCTGGATGGGTGCATCGCGACCACCGACGGCGGACTCGACTGGCTCATGGAATTGCCCAATCCGGACGGCAGCGATTTCGGTTTTTCCGAATTCATGGCCGGGGTGGATGCGGTTGTGATGGGACGATCCACCTTTGATCATGTGGTTAAATCCGGTCAGTGGCCCTACGAAAAACCGGTCTTCGTCTTGAGTAGAAATCTGGTATCCCTGCCGGAGGAATCGGAGGGAAAAGCAAGCTTGCTGAGAGGTTCTCCTCGGGAAATTATGACGGAGATGGAGAATCGCGGTTACGGATCAATCTATGTCGATGGGGGCAACGTGGTGCAGCAGTTCCTCAATGACGACTTAGTCGATGAATTGATCCTGACTCGAATACCGGTGCTGCTCGGCAGCGGAATCCGGCTCTTCGCAAATCTTGAGGGCAAGAGTCATTGGAAGCACGAGGCCACCGAGGTGTTGGCCGGTCAGATGGTCAAAAGCCGCTACAGCAAACAGGGTTAGCTGGGAGAATGAACCCTGTTGGATTGCTTGATTTGCTTCGCAATCCTGCCCTGCCGATTGCCGACGGCGAATGGATTGCTGAGGCTGCGGGTTGAATACCGATCTCACCCAATCAACGGCGCCTCCGACGGACGGAAAACGATAATGCCCATGTTGCTGCTTTTCTGACGCAAGTATTCAGAAATGCGCGAATCGACGATGCATTGACGTCCTTTGCTGCGGACGGAGGTGGCATGCATGTAGCGACAGGTTGATCCGTCGCGGGAAGCCAATCCGACATGAGAGGTGTAGCCGGAGGAATCTTTGGTCGCAATGGCGATGACATCACCGTCCTGCAGTCGGGACTCGATCCCGGCCACGCGGGAGCTGGGAATGTAGGTCACGGGAAGGGCCGAGACTTGCGCCTCGACCTTCGCGATACCGGGGATGAGCGAGGTATCGCTTCTGAGATAGCGGTAGGAACGCCAGGCGGACTGCATCTCACGGATGTTCCGGCGGACGGGAATGCCACCGAGGGACTTAGTCACGTTTTCACCGAGCCCACGCCGCTGATTGTCAGCGAAAACTTCTTCGAGATGGTGCATGCGGCTGAGGTAGTTGCCGTTGCATTTACCGTGGCGGTAGCGTTCGAGTTCGATGTAGTGGAGCAAGGCTTCGCGGGACCAGTCAGCCGACGGGTTTTTGATCATGCGGGAGAATGCAAGGGAGCCCTCGTAGAAGGTCCAGCAATCCTTCACATCGAAATTGACGCAAGGCGACTCGATGTGGTCGTGGATCTCGAGGGTGTAGTTTCCGTAAGGGGTGCCGCAGATGGCTTTCCCAACGGTGACGGTGCGTTTACCAATGGGCTGATTGGCCCAGTTTTTCCGCTTTGCTTCGGCGCAGAGCCGATCAAATTTGGCCTCGCCTTTGAAGACGGTTGACCACGGCAGGCGGGGCTTACTCAGGCTCGCAGACGAAGTGTCGGTCGGAAGCGTTTTGCAATGGCTGAGGAATAGCGCGGCGCCGGATCCGCCGAGGGTGCACAGAATCTGGCGGCGGTTAAACGGAAGTGCGGAGTTGTCGGGAGACATCAAAAGAATAAACGGCAGTATGGAAGAAAAAATAGCTCACAAATGGACAGGTTCAGGGAATTCTTGAAGCGCTTGCGCAGACGAAGGCACTGTGTTCGCCCTGACTCAGACCTCGGGAGTCTTCCAAAAGGATCGCCAGCTTTCGCAACTCGTTGAAAATGGCTCCTCCGGTTGGAATCGGTCTGTGAAATCGCTATTTTCAAGCAGGTTGCCTAACTGGAATAAGACATCAAGCACATACTCCCCCACTGCTTGAACCTGCTGTTTCCTGCCATGCCACGGACAGTTTCATACACCCTGCCCTTTCAGCCGGCGCAGAGTTTCGGTGATGTCCCGGTCTTCTGTGAGTTGGGGCACGCGTGGCTGGAGGACGGACTCAACGAATGGTTCCACGGAATCGCCCCGGGGCTGGAGGAGGTGCAACGACACCTTGAACGCGCACCCTCCCAACACTGGTTCTGTCGGTGGATTGTCTCTACGTTGAGGCATGGATAAGTCCCCAACTAAAGAAGCGAGGTCCTTTGACCGCCGAAAATTCCTCAAGAACACAGCCGCCTTCGGCGCTGCCGCCATCGCTTCAAACGCCCCCACCGTCCGCGCGGCGACAAACAAGAACAGTAAACTCCGAATTTTCCAAATCGGTGTCAATGGCATCGGCAACATGCAGCGCAAGGGACTGAAAGGCCATCCGATGATCGAGTGGGCCGGGTTCTGTGATGTCGACGACACGGCCTTTGCCAAGGTCAATAACGACGAATACGGCAAGGCGTGGCAGATCAAGGACTACCGCGAAGCTTTTGCCAACAAGCTCGGCGACTTTGACGCGGTCATCGTTGACACGCCCGATTTTCACCACTGCCCCATGATGGTGACAGCGCTCAACAACGGCAAACACGTCTATGGACAGAAGCCGCTTGTCCATCAACTCGATGAACTTCGCATCATCCGTGAAGCCACCGCGGGACAGCCCGACCTTTTCACCCAGATGGGCAATCAGCGCGCCTGCACCACGGGTCGCATGCAGGCAGTCGAGATTCTGAAATCAAACCAACTCGGTCGCCCCGTCGAAGCACACATCTGGACCGGCGGGATGAAGCACGGAATGTATTTCGTCGATCCATGGAGCGGGATGCCGGCCGGCCAACCCATTCCCGAAACCATGGACTGGAATCTGTGGAACGGCCCTCTCACTGAGAACATGCCCTACACCGAAGAGCTTCATCCCAGGCGCTGGCGTTCGTATTGGAATACGGGTGGAGGAATGTTGGCCGACTGGGGCTGCCACGTCATCGACGTGCTCTACTTCGCCTACGATCTCCCCCACCCTGAAGCGGTACAAACCAACACGTCAAAACCTCCCGGCGTCTGCCACTCTGGCCACAATGAATCCACCATCACCTATCCCGGCGGCGACAACTTTGCGAGAGACAAGTTCGTACTCAATTTCAACGACACCAGCATCAAGCCGTCGTTCGCGTCCCTCGGGCTCCCAACTCCGGGCATCACTGGAACCTGCACCATGATCGTGTGCGAAGAGGGAACCATGTTGCTCGAGCCGGGCGGAAAATTCGAGATCTACCGCAAAGGCAAACTAGTCGAGAACGAACCGCTTCCGGAAGTCGCTCCACGCAATCATTGGAAAGACTGGGCGGACTGCTGTCTCGGTGATGTGAAGCCACTCTGGACCCAGTTCGACATCGGCTCGCGCATCACAGAACCTGCCTTACTCGCGACCAAAGCCACTAAATTCCCGGACACAGAGCTTCGTTGGGACGGCAAGAATTACCGCTTCACCAACAACGAAGAAGCGAACAAGACGATTCTGTCTCGCACCTACCGCGAAGGATTCGCTCCACCGGCGTCATCCTGAACCAGAACAACTTCTCACCAGCGGTCGCCCTTCATCCAGCCGATTGAAAGGGCGGCCTCCGCGGCCGGTGGTTTGCAGGTCGCTAATACCCATCGCATGACAAGGCCATCCAGCTCACGTCGGCTGGCGACGGCATCGCTCAGGTTAATGACACGATTCCCCCTAAAGGTGACAACCCAATCGTTCGGCACCTGGCCATTCGAATCGGAGAGCTAAGGGATCGCCACTGGATAGCGCGTAAAAATGCAGACGGAATCCTCTTCTTGCACACCACTGATTGTATCGTCAATCACTTCTCCATTAGTTGGACGCTCGATGAGGCCGCCAATATTGGGATGAGGATACGCCACGGCTCGCCGTGCAAAACAGTCTCTTTGCAGAGCCACTGGCTTTGTCCTGCCAGGCTGACATCACTTTCAAGGCCAGCCAGAATGATGATGAGAATAATGCCTCCACTGAGCGGGTCTATGCCCAGCCGCCTGGACGTGCTGCAGCACTCCAACAACTCCATACTGGTGGTTCATTGCACCCCCTCAATCCCGCCCGGCCCAACGCCCCGGTAAAAGTCCTTGAAAAAGCTATTTTCGATCAGTTATTCCCCCCTATGAAGCGACGTGTCGATATTCAAGTGTTAAGGGCCATCGCCGTCCTTGCAGTTGTGCTTTTCCACTACGATCCCAAACTGCTTCCGGGTGGCTTTCTCGGAGTTGATGTCTTTTTTGTGATCTCCGGATTTCTGATTACTAGTATCATCCTGCGTCAGCGAGAGGCTGGAGAGTTTTCTATTTGGCATTTTTACCAACGGAGAGTGAACCGAATTCTGCCAGCGCTAAGTGCTGTTCTCCTATTTTGCTTGGTGCTGGGGATCGCTGCTTTTCCGCCAAGAGAGTTTCAGGCACTCTTCGAACACCTGCCCTGGTCATTTGCCCAGGTAGCGAACTTCTCTTTCATGCGCAACACGGGCTACTTTGATACTGACATCAATGAGTGTGCGGTTTTACACACTTGGTCGCTCGGTGTCGAAGAGCAATTCTACCTCCTTTGGGCGCCCCTACTTCTTTTACTCTGGCACTTGGCGACAAACCAAAACAAGCCCCAGAAAAACCTGATTTCCAAGTTTCTTCTTGTCGGCATACTCGCCTCGTTTGTGATCGATTATCTTCTGAAACTAACGGGTAAAGAGAGTCTATCATTTTACTCACCCATATCGAGAGCCTGGGAACTGGGAGCCGGGTGTATGATCGCCTGTCATTCAGTTTCTGGTAGACCCAATCGCTTGGTATCAACATTGGGCTTCATCCTGATAATCGGGGCCTTCTTTATCCCGGCATCCGAAAGCATGAGGCAGTGGGTGCAACTGGCAGCAGTGGCCGGCTCCATTCTCGCGATTCATTTCACCAATACCATATTTGAAAACGGGCGGGGATTTTCTCTTTTGAAATGGATTGGTGACCGATCATACTCTCTGTATCTCTGGCATTTCCCTGTCCTGATCTTTTTCCCTTTCCTGTTCTTTATAGACCCAGGAAAGGGATTTGGTGTGGTCCTTTCCATTGCCGCCATAGTTTCAGCCGCCATACTTTCTTATCGTTTCATCGAAAAACCCTTTCTATCGTTGACCGGAAAGCGTGCACGATTCGCCTGCAGGTATTTGTTGATCGGCCAACTAATCTTAGGTGGAGGAGCTTTCGCCCTGATGAGCGAACAGGACGGGGAGTGGCGGTTTGGCAGACACACTATGCCCAACGATGGCGACCATCTTTCAATCCATGCAGAACCGCCAGAGCCATTTGCACTTGAGGACAAGGAGATTACGTATGACTCACATTTCTCAAGAGAGAGTCCATGCGAGGCTGTTTTGGTAGGCGATTCTCACGCGATACATTACTACCCGGTGATACAGGAACTATGCAAATCCAAAGCGGTCCGCTTGGAGCGATTTTACGCATTGTCATTCCTAGCGGCAGGATCTGGCATGAAATCGGAGAAATTCAAATTCAGCCGAATGAAATCGGCACACGAACATGGCCCTCCCGCAGATTATCTTTTGAAGGAAATCGAAGCAAATCCAACCGTGACCGAGATATTCCTAGCACAACGAACCTGCATGTTTTTCTATCCTCCATTGCCGGCAGATCGAGACCGATACACAGCCATGATTACAACAGGCGAAAATACAGAAATCGACGGCAGATTGGTTTATGCGAAAAATCTTGAACGCTTCTGTCGACGGTTGACCAGCAAAGGCAAGAGCGTGATTTTATTGGGACAGGTCCCCCCTCTCATGGGGCATCCCAAACCAGGGCCCACATGGATCGAAGTAATCGCGAAGAGAGATGTTGATGATCTAGCGCTTCAAGTCCGAGGGAAGGAAGCCGAACGCCTCGATTTTGAGCGCAGGCTCTATCAGAAACTTGCCGAACAATATCAAGGCGTGTTCTATTTCGACCCACACCCAAGTATACCCTCGCATTTGGATGACGCAGGAAACCTTCTATACATTGATGACGATCACCTAAATCATCAGGGCGCAATGCTCATGTTGGACCGACTGAAAAGTGAGCTGAAATGAAGCACGAGGCGGGTTAAAGTTGATGAGCCCTCTCACCGAAAACAAACAGCCACCAGGACATCTTTGCCACCCAGATTGAGACAATTTTAACGTCGTCTTTCAGCGCTGGCTGATTGAATGGGTGTGCCACACATTTGACTTCAAGCCATGAACTCCCGGCCTCAATCTTCGTAGTCATCTCAGGATCCCCTCATTTCTGCCCGGCCCGACGCCCCGGTATGGATCCTCTGAAAAGCATTATTTGAGCGGAAACGGCTCTGCTTGAACCACCCTGAAAACACGGACGCTGACACCGAGAGAGATAGCCGTAGTAGTTTCGCAGTGAAAAACGGGGCACAGAAAGCTCACGATGCGTGTTGGTTGAAGCACTCCGCTATTCCTGCTGACCAAACCACCCCCGTGTGTTCTGACAAACACGAACGAGAAAGAGCATCAGCGGCACCTCTATGAGTACACCGACGACAGTTGCGAGCGCCGCTCCTGACGATAAGCCGAAGAGCATTACCGCCGTAGCGATGGCCACCTCGAAATGATTGGACGCGCCAATCATGGCCGACGGGGCAGCGTCCTCATAGCTGAACTTTAGAAATTTCGCTGCAATATAGGTCAGCGCAAAGATTAGTAATGTTTGAACTGCAAGCGGAATTGCGATCCAGAGAATGGTGAGTGGATTCGCAAGGATGGTTTCACCCTTAAAGCTGAAAAGTAACACCAAGGTGGCAAGGAGTGCCGCTATCGATACCGGTGTCAGAAAATGGAGGAACTTTTGTTCGAACCACTTCCGGCCTTTGACCTTCATGATCCAGCGGCGCGATAGGAAACCAGCAACAAGCGGAAGAGCAACATAGATGGTGACCGAAAGCAACAGAGCCTGCCACGGAACAGGCATTCGATTAACACCCAGCAACCAGCCTCCAAGAACGCCATAGAGCAGCAGCATCATGAGGGAATTTATGGCCACCATTACCAGAGTGAGCCCTTGGTTCCCGCGGGCGAGGTATCCCCATACCAGAACCATGGCGGTGCAGGGAGCGATGCCGAGCAGAATCGCTCCGGAGATATAAGAGCGGTACAGTTCAACTTCAGCGCCGCCTTTGACAATCTCGGTGCCCGTGAGAAAATCTTTGAAAAAGAAGCCGAGAAACAAGCTAGCGATCCCCAACATAGTAAAGGGCTTGATCACCCAATTAACGATCAAGGTTAGGAGAACCGGCTTGGGATTACGACTTGCCTGGACCACCTCGCCAAAGTCAATCTTCACCATGATCGGGTACATCATGAAAAAGAGGCAAATGGCGATGGGTATGGAAACCACGGGAGCGCCATTTACATAAATCGCCATGCCGTCGAGCGTTTGGGCAAGGTTAGGCGCGAGTTTGCCAAGAGCAATACCAGCAATAATACAAAGTGCCACCCAGGCGGTAAGATGGCGCTCAAAGAAGCCCATCGAAGATTTGTCGAGACTCATGGTGATAAATATTGTGGGGTTTTACACTAGATTTCCTTCGATCAGCAGTTGAACGCTTCGTGGAATGCAGGCTTTGCCATCGCTAGAGGGAGAAAGATCTGCACTGGCTGGAGATTCACAGCACGGGACCGAGGCACCGTGATGCCAAACCTTCCTGGGGGACGTCGACGTCATGGATTCGGTGAAAGTTGGATTCTTGCCGTCCCCTTCTTCTCTTCGCCTGCGCAGCAGGAAGATGCAGAAGACGGCATGCAGAGATCGGGATGCCCTTGACAGCAATCCTCGGTAAGGAATGACATCAAACCGCCGATATTCCTGGTATGCATTTCGTAAATGACTGACCGCCCAACCTTCTTCGATTTCAACAAACCTGCGTTGGTGAGTTCTTTGATGTGAAAGGAGAGTGTATTGGCAGGGATCTTCATCTTTTCCGCAATTTCCCCAGCAGCCATGCCCTCGGGTCCAGCTTTCACAAGCATGCGGAAGATTTTTAGTCGTGATTCCTGAGCCAGGGACGATAGTGCTACTACGGCCTTTTTAATTTCCATACCTCTGGAAGTATCGAAGTTTTCACAGTGTTGTCAATTGATTCTCGGGCAAGTCGAATGATACGTGCCGACAATGATGCTCTGCCAGGTGACGTGCCTCCCGGAGCTAGGCATGTGAGGCCCTCAGATACCACAGTATAGCGTTAACGATCAGGTGCTTGTCGAGTCACACCCCTCACGGATTCAACTCGCTGACGATCGGAAATCAAGAGGGATTGGAACGTCTTAGACCAATGTAACACATTCTGATTGTTGTCATTTCTGTTCTCACTCGCCGCGGCAATTGTGATGCTCGCCTGTCCCCCGGCGTTCATCAATCGCCGGCATCTTTGGGGTCGATTAAGCAAATCTCTGGCAGTTGTATTTACTCGCCGAACTTCAGGTCCTGCTCGGCATCCGCCTTGATCATCTTGAGCTTTTCGTCGTCCGGCTTGAGCTTCAATCCACTCTTCGCTATCGCCAGCGCCTTCTCGGAACGCCCGGTGCTCAAACTTGCCTCGGCCGTTTTCCGGAGCAACCAGGCTTTGCCCGGGCTCAGTTCGATTTCAAGCTCCATGAATCGGAGGCCTTCGTCGACTCGCCCGTCTTCGATCAATTGCTGAGCCAGCGCCATGTTAGTGCCTCCCCATGCCGCTTTTTTGCCTTTTTCCTGAAACCATTCGATGGCGACATCCACGCCCTCACGCTTCACCATTTCGTAGAGAAACTGATCCTGGCTGATCCGCGCCTTTCCGGGCATTCGATAGGGTTGGCCGGTCACGACGTGAATCAACTCGGTGCTCAGGTTGACGACCGCATTCCACACCTCAGAACCTCCGAATGAATCGCCCTGATTGCAGAGCACGATGATAAAAGCATCATCCTCCACCAACCGGTTTTCCATCGCGCGGAATCCATGAATGGCCCCACCGTGATTGACCACCTTAGTTCGACGTTTCGTCACAGGATGACTCCGAGTGTATATCTGCCAACCGTAGCCGTATCGACTGTGCGATCTTCCTCCAGCTGCTTTCACCTCGGGAACATCCCGGTTTGGAGTAAACATGAGCTCCCGGTATTTCTGCCCGAGCAGCTCGTCGGTGTAGAGCGCCCTATCCCAGAGAAACATGTCCTCCACTGTAGAATAGAGTGAGCCAGCCGCCCCGGGAGACGAATCCATATCTATGTAGTCCGACCTCGTATAGCCAAACGAACCTCGCGTGTATCCACTGGCGCGTTTCTCGAGCACATAACAGTTCCGGTCATACCCGCTGTTCTTCATTCCGAGCGGCCCGAAGATGCGTTCTTCGACATTCTGCTCAAAGGTCCGGCGGGTCACTTTCTCGATGATCCGGCCGAGAATGGAATATCCCGCATTGCAATAGGAGTAGATCGTCCCCGGCTCATGCTCGAGGTCTCCACTGCAATGCTCCCGAATGAACTCATCCTCTTCGAAAGGCAACCGCGAAATGGCACCCCGGTAGTCGAAGCTGGCAGTGTAATCCTTGATGCCCGACTGATGAGACATCAGATGATGAATCGTGATTTGGTCTCCCGTATCTTTCCGGTAGTAAGGCAGATGATCAGTAATCTTGTCGTCCAGTCTGGCTCTCCCCTCCTCCACCAACTGCATCATGACCAGGGAGCAGAACTGCTTGCTCACTGACGCGAGGCGGAATTTGGTGTCCGTCGTGTTGGCGACATCCCATTCCCGGTTCGCCAACCCGAAAGCCTCCTCGTATATGATCTCGCCTTTGTCGGCCACCAGCACAGCACCGGAGAAAAGACCGGCCTCCGCCGTGGCCCGGCACAATTCCTGTAACGCCGCCCCCTTATCAGATCCCACCTCGCGGTATCCTTTTGGAAGGGCCTCTTTCTCTTCCTGCGCCTCAACGACATCGCAGAAAAACGAGCCAGCGAGGACCAATCCCTGAAAAACCGTTCGTCGTATCACCGTCATTCACCACACTGTTACGCCACGGAGATCTCCATCGTCCACAGTTTCGTGTTCTAACTGACACCCGATTCTCGTGACTTGTTTGATTCAAGGGAATCGGATTAAATCGTCTTTGCCCATTTATGAAATCCATTCTCCCTATTTTCATGGCACTTTTCGGCCTCCCCTGGACTCTCCTGTCGGAGCCTGCTCTGTCCGGGACAGGTCCGGAGAAGGATGAAAACTTCTCGCACAGTGTCACGACACCACAGAAGCCGTGGACAAAACGCGAGTTCCGAAACGATCCGAATGACTTTCAGTTCGCGATCGTGACCGACCGAACCGGGGGAATGCGCCCCGGGGTTTTCCCACGAGCCGTCAAAAAGGTCAACGAACTGCAGCCCGAATTCGTGATCACGGTCGGCGATCTAATTCCCGGAGGAGGGTGGCAGAAGAATGAAAAAGAAATCCGACGTCAGTGGGAGGAATTCAATGGCTTCATCGACGGATTCGAAATGCCGTTCTTTTATCTGCCCGGCAATCACGATGTCAGCAATGGATTGATGGACCGAATCTGGGACGAGATGTATGGAGTCCGCTACTACTCCTTCGTCTACAAGGATGTCCTCTTTCTCTGCCTGAATACACAGGACGGCGAAGGCTCCAGCCCATTTGTTGGCAAGCAACAAATTGCGTGGGCCAATGAGGAACTGGCAAAACATACCGATGTCCGATGGACGATGGTATTCATCCATCAACCGCTCTGGGTCTTCGAGGAAGGAATCCAGCGCAACGTGAACGGAAAGCCTGTTTTGAAGAAATCGAAGACGGGATGGCCGGAAGTCGAGGCGGCTTTGACAGGCCGGAAACACACAGTCTACGCGGGGCACGTGCATCGCTACGCCAAGTATGAAAGAAACGAAGCGAACTACTACACACTCGGGACAACCGGCGGAGGCAGCGCGCTGAGGGGCACCACTTTCGGGGAGTTTGATCACGCCACGTGGATCACAATGACGGACCAGGGGCCGAGGATGATGAATCTCACCCTCGACGGGATGCTGGAGGACGATGTCACGACCGAGGCGAAGCAGAAGTTCTGGCGGGGAATGAAATTCACCGAGAACTTTCGGGAGACATTCCCCTTCCGGGATAAGGTCGTCACTCTGCATCTCGATAACCCGCTCGATACGCCGCTCTCCGGTGGAATGTCGTGGATCCTGCCCGTCACCGATCACTGGACCGTGAGCCCGCGCCGGATCTCCGTTGAATTGGCCCCGGGGGAGAAGAAGGAAATCCAGTTTCAGGTGAGCCATGAGGGAGATGCCTCGACCTATTTCCCCCTGCCCCGTCTCGACACCCATTTTCATGGAGAGGAGGACCAGTATCATCTCGAAAAGGCACTCTTCCTGCCCCTCGACCTGACCGATCATGTGAAGAAGTATCCCCAAGTCACGCGGATGACGGCCACCAAGAGTAAGCCCGTAATCGATGGCCAATTGAACGACGCACTCTGGAGCGGTGAACCGACCGTCGACCGACTGATTCCACGACAGGCCGATGGATACGTCCCCGTGAAAACAGAGGCGTGGCTGAGCTACGACGATGCCTTTCTCTACGTCGCCGTTCGGTGTCATGAGCCGCTGCTGCGGGATATCCTCAGCGAAGTAGTAACTCGGGACGGGGACCTGCGAGAAGATGATTCCATCGAGATCCTCTTTGATACCAATCTCGACAAGAAGTCGTTCCATCACTTCGCAATGAACCCTGAAGGAGTCCTCTATGACGCTCGTCAGAGTAACGCGAAGTGGAACAGCACCGCCCAAGTGGCAACAGGAAAAGAAACCGGGGCCTGGACCGTGGAAATGGCCATTCCTATCCAGGAGCTTGATGCCGATCTCACCGCCCACAAGAACTGGGGATTCCAAATGGCCCGCCATCGGCCGAGGATGGATGAGCGGAAGTCCTACCAGTGGTCACCCACATTCTGGTATGGGAATACGCTGCCTAGCTTCTTCGGGAAGCTCGAGGTGCGCTGAAGTGCTGTTCTCAAACAAGCAGAGGCTGTGAAACACGGAAGAGGTATGCGATTTTGGAAAGATACGGAGCACACCCTTTCAAGCAACGCGGCGATGTGGGGCGGCATCGCTTTCAGCCTGGTATTTGTCGGCGTCATTCATTTCGCTCGCCCTTTTCTGCCAACGATCGAATTTGCGCCAGATACCGGGGCCTCACACTACTTCTGGAAGCTACCGGACCCTACCGCTCTGACCCGGGCCATTGCCTGGATTAGCTATCTGGCTCATCAGGGCGTGATCTGGTTCCTGATCTGGAAGGCCCAAAGAGATAAGCTGTCTTATAGCGGCGGATTGCACCGGGTGAATATTCTCGCCTTTGCCACCAATGCGGGGTTCGTGGTCTGGCACATGATACAGACCCTGTTCTGGTATGACGGCTTGGCTCAGGATGTCTCCGTCTGGTCGTCCCAATGGTCTGTCATCATCATGCTCGTGCTGATTCTCCATATGGAAAATCAGCGACGCGGGGTCTTCTTCGGGAAAAAGGTCCCCTTCCTCTCCGAGACGGGAGGATTCATTCGAAAGTATCACGGTTACGTTTTTTCCTGGGCAATCGTCTACACCTTCTGGTTTCACCCGATGGAGAACACACCCGGGCACCTGATTGGATTTTTCTACATGTTCATGCTGATGGTGCAGGGTTCCCTGTTTTTTACGCGAGCCCACCTAAACCGCTACTGGACCTTCACCCTTGAGATCCTCGTCCTCTTCCATGGAACGCTGGTTGCGATCAATCAGGGGAACGGAATGTGGCCCATGTTCTGCTTTGGATTTGCCGGTCTTTTCATCATCACTCAGATGCACGGTTTAGGACTGAATCTCTGGCAGCGATGGGGGTTCTTTGGCGTATACCTCGGAGGTGCTCTCTGGATCTACGGGCCTGACAATCTGGCCGATCTGCATCAGTTGACCTGGATCCCTTTGACCGAGTATACCGCGATGTTTGTTCTGGCCGGTTTCACCTGGGTAGGCATGAAGCTAACAGGGCGCGGAGGGTTCGCAGAGTATCGATAGTGATTTTCTCGCGTGCCGCTCCCAGGAGGAGGTCGATGTGGGCGACGCCTTCGGTCGCTTTCTCGATCTGGCGCTGGGACAGCTTTGAGCGAAGATCCTCCACCTCCCTCGGCTTCGCCGTGAGCTCTTTCAACTGGCCGACGAGCGGACGCATGAACTCCTGGAATTCACTGGATATATCAGTTGGGAGATGGCCCTCCTTTTCGTAACCGCGGATATCGATTCCCGTAGCCACGACGTCGAGGTCCTCCAATAACCGCTTGAACTGAGGGGCCTTGGCCTCCAATGCCTGGCTGAATTCCTCGCGCTCCGCGTCGGTAGCCGCTGAAGCCTCTTGCTCTCGCAGATCATCGATCTCTTTTTTAATCGTCTCGATCGAACTCAGCAGACTGCGAAGGGCGATGAGGTTTCTCTCCTCTGGAGCGAGTTCCGTTACCTCGGTTTCGGCCTGGGGCGCTTCCAAGGTGGCGGGTGCGTCGGAAACCTGCTGTCCCGTCGCCGATTGGAGATGTGCGCCCCCCAGGAACAGAAGAATGCAGATCAAGCAAAAGAGCCGTGCTCTCTGCCGTCCGGAGGGCATCCCCCCAAGCTCATCAGCGGTTTGAGCCTTGATCTTCTCAGCTAGGATGGACAGGGGATTCTCGGGGGGCCATTGAAGGTCGCTGAATCGAATTCGTGGGCTGCGAGGAGTTTATCGATCCCGGATCTAAGCACCATGTCGTCGGCACGACCCTCCGCCAGGAAGACCACCCGCTCCTCACTGGGAAGCACCGGTGTCCCACCAGTCAATGACCGACGAGAGCCACCGCAAAGGCCAGTAGCTAATCTAGATAGTTCCATCAATTATGAAGTCGTATTTCCGGCCCACTAAACCGCGAAGCCCGGATCGCTATTCCTACTCTGCTTTCTCCAATTACTGATCGAGTGGCACGAGCAGGTTCTTCGTGCTACTCATTTCTCTGCACCCCCTCAATCCCGGTAGGACCAACGCCCCGATAAGAAGTCCTTGAAAAAGCAAATTCCTGTCAGTAGTCCTTGAAAAAGCAGACTCCTGTCAGTTTAATGAGGACATGGATCTGTAGTAAACAACGGAGGCCGTGTGAGCGGCTTTGCCCTAACCTAAATTGATTATGTCGAAAATTCCTTTGGATAAAGCCTGCGACCTTCTCAGCGAGATCGCCGAAGATATCACGGCTCGCGAAAGCATTCAGGTAGATCAAGAGGCGCAATGGCCCGAGGAAAGCATTAGAGCTCTTCAGGCCAGCGGGCTGGGCGGCCTCGTTGTTCCCGAGGAGTCCGGCGGCATGGGGTTTGGCCTGCTCGGGTTGGCCAGGGCCTGTGAGATCCTAGGGCGGAAATGCGCCTCGACTGCTCTCTGCTTCGGCATGCACTCGGTCGGCAGCGCCGTTATTGCAGCCAAAGCCACTGACGACCAAAAACAACGTTACCTCGAACCCATAGCGGCCGGCGAACACCTAACGACCCTGGCACTGAGCGAACCTGGCACGGGCGCTCATTTCTACTACCCCGAAACTCGCCTCGAACATGCCACACTCGAATCCTATCAGGTCAACGGCCGCAAATGTTTCGTGACGAACGGTGGCCACGCGGATTCCTACGTGATATCCACGGTCGCTTCCGATCCCGATGCCCCCCTCGGTCAATTCTCTTTCGCCCTTGTTGATCGCGAACTCGAGGGTCTCGAATGGGGTGAGAAATGGTCGGGTCTCGGGATGCGTGGCAACTCTTCCCGAGTGTTGACCCTGAGTAATGTCACTCTGCCCCGGAAAGATATTCTCGGCGACGAGGGCGACCAGATATGGTACGTCTTTTATGTGGTGGGGCCCTACTTCCTAACTGCCATGGCCGGCACCTATCTCGGTCTTGCCAATGCTGCCTTTGAAGAAGCCCGAGAACACCTGCGCACCCGACGCTATAGCCATTCCGGAAATACTCTCAGCCAAGCGTCCGTCCTCCAGCATCGGCTTGGATCTCTTTGGGGAAAAGTCGTTCGAGCGCAACAACTCCTCTACTATGCCGCTCGTCAGGGCGATGTTGGAGGTTCCGACGCCCTCCCGATCCTCTTCTCCGCCAAAGCCGAAATAGCTGAGACGGCGGTTGATGTCGTCAACGAGTGCATGACCCTCTGCGGGGGAATTGGCTATGCTGACGGATCCAAACTGGGAAGATTGCTCCGGGACGTGAGGGCTGCCCATATCATGTCGCCTACTACTGACATACTCCGTGTCTGGACGGGTCGTTCCCTTCTGGGGCTACCTCTACTTGAAGAATGAAAATATGAACAGAATCGGTCTGGTTGAGGTGCGAAAGGATATCATATCCCGCCTTCGCTCTAACGCCGAACTGCGTCTGGCGCAGCTAGTTGAATTCGACGAGGCCTCCGAGTTCATTAGCCTCCTCAAGGATGATGCCGAGGCCTTCGATGTTGTCATGGTAGGACAGTCGATCCCCGAGCCGATTCTGCTGGCCCAGCAAATTCAGTTATTCGACAAAACGACCACGGTCCTCCTTCAATCGAACGTTAACAACCGGAAGGCGCTTCTGGAAGCTATCCGTTTCTCGCCCTTTCTCAGTGCGTCGGCTGGTTGTGAATTAGCGGATTGCAACGCCGATCCAGATCAACTCGCCCACGACCTGGTCGAGGCCGCACAGCACACTGTCAAACGCCGCAGGCACCAGACCCTCGTCTCCGCCTCGTGGAACCGCCTCACGGATCAACCTCCTCCCCGCACCAATAATACCGCCTACCTGGAACACTTCTTCGACAATGCTCCGATTGGAATGGTAGTCGTCAATGCCCAAGGTGTGGTCCAGGCCTCCAACAACGCCGCCAACTCGGTGCTCCATCCCGGTAGTCCTTCATCTCACGCTGCTAGTCTGGCAGGCTACTTCAGTAAGCCTTCCTCGTTGGATGATTCTATTCGACAGGCGGGATCGGAGCCCTCTGCCACCGATCAAAGTATTCATTCGCTCCTGCATGATCCAGAGCGGCACATCCAGGTCACGGTCAACGTCTTCAATGGGCAACCGGGGGAAGCTCACGATCCGACTGAGGCCAACCGGATCGTGTTGCTGCAGGACATCACCGAACGGGTCCGGGCCGAGCGCGAAGCTAAGCAGCGCCGAAAACTCGAGGAACATTCGCGCATCCTACAGGAGAGTAATCGCGAACTCGAACAGTTCGCCTACGTTGCTTCCCACGATCTCCGGGAACCGCTCCGCACGGTCTCCAGTTACGTCCAACTTCTGGCAAGACGATATTCAGGCCAACTCGACGATGAGGCTGATCAATTCATCGGGTTCGCCGTTGATGGGGCGAAACGCATGGAAACACTGATCAACGATTTGCTCCTCTATTCACAGGTGGGCACACAAAAGAAAAAGATGGAGTCGGTCGACCTCGAAGAAGTTCTCACGGTCGTGTTACGAAATCTGGAAATCGCCATCTCCGACGCCGACGCCCGGGTCACCCATGACCCTCTCCCCTCGGTATCCGGAGACCGGACCCAATTCACGCAACTTCTTCAAAACCTCATAGGCAACGCCATCAAGTTTC
Organism: uncultured Verrucomicrobiales bacterium; assembly: GCA_963975655.1. Taxonomy (GTDB): domain Bacteria; phylum Verrucomicrobiota; class Verrucomicrobiia; order Verrucomicrobiales; family DEV007; genus Arctic95D-9. The sequence goes on along the minus strand of CAXBHX010000053.1, from coordinate 858 downwards.
GCCGGAGTCCTTCACCCCTAATCCGTATCGGTGCCGAATCTCAAGCTGGCGAATGGCTCATCTCTGTTCGAGACGAGGGAATCGGAATCCCCTTGGATCAACTAGAACGCATCTTTCTCATCTTTCAGCGCCTCCACAGCAGCGAAGAGTATACAGGCACCGGCATCGGGTTGGCGGTGTGCCGTAGAATAGTTGAGCGTCACGGAGGAAAAATCAATGTGGAGTCAACGGAAGGTCAAGGCTCCTGCTTCAAATTTACTCTGCCCATCTCGAGATAGAGGCTGTGGACGGGATAAGAAAAATCCCCCTTACCAATGCAGTGTTTATCCAGCTCCAGTTGGACGTAATATCGAGTGGTCCCATCGTCTCGAGGTCATAGGGCGGATCGGGAGGTGGCGGAAGCTAAATGATCCCTTCCCAGAGTCCGTGCAAGCGCAGGAGAAAATTGATCTCCTCAAAACGAACGATTGTGCCGACGTTTTCCATTTTGCCTTTGCAGCAGGGGCATCGCATCGCAGCAGCAAAAGGGGGTAGTCAAAAGGGGGTAGCAGTCACAGGTTGAATATTCAGGTTTAACGGGGGCAGGCAAGAATGGCACGGCTTTAAGCGGAATACCGACTGTGCGCTTCACCCTGTAGCCGGGGGCCGGCCCCCGGTCTCTTTGAGGCCGGGAGAGAGTATTAGGACATCACTACGCTTTCAACCGGAGCCCGGGGTCAAAGACCCCAGGCGCTGGGCCCCAGCTACAGGGCTGCGGTTCCAGATAGCAACCTTACCTCCACGCATTTATACGCCTATTTCCTTAAGCCCATGCTACGACACCACCGCTTAAAACCGTGCCATTCGGGTCAGGTGACA
>CAXBHX010000052.1:0-35078 GCA_963975655.1 uncultured Verrucomicrobiales bacterium | reverse complement strand
AACTCGGTGAGACCCAAGCTCAGTGGCAACTGGGTGGACGCTACTACGCAGACAAAGGAGCATTGGGACCGGAGTGGGGTTTGAGGGCTGCTATAACGCTACTTTTCCCCAAGTAGCCCTTCGGGCTCGGGTCTTAAATCCTAGTTCGACCTTTCGAACAAGCCGGAGCGGTGGAGCAGGTTCATCTTTCTTCATCGCAGGCTATCTCTATGGTCTTGCATCCATTGCGCTGGCCTGACCGCCCAGATTTGCGGCGCCATCGCTGCGCAGTTTTGGGGAGTTCCTCTCATTTTCAGTGAAAGATTTGCAGCGCGGTTTCGTCTGTTGGAATACACTCGCTCCCCCTGTTTATGCAGCCTCCTGGATGACCGATTTTTCACTCGTAGAACCCGAAGACCTTAAAGCTCTGGAGGCGAAAGGTGCCACCGGATTTCTCCCAGTTGTGCTCGAAGCGCATTTTTCATCCTTCGACCATCCTCTGGATGGTGACAGGCCAGTGGCAAGGCACATTCCCGGAGCGATCCAAATCCATCCTTCCTATCTTGAAGCCGGAACGGATGAGTCCAGGTATTACCCCAACTACCAATGCCCTGGCGACGGAAACGTTCTGCCTCCCGATAGCCTCATCGAAGCACTGGGCGCTCTGGGCATCACACCGGACCGGGAAGTGTGGGTTTATGGCACCGAACCGGATGGCATCATGGCGGCCGCTCGATTGATCTGGGGTCTGATGGTTGCCGGCATCAAAACGATTCGCCTGCTGGACGGCGGACTTGACGCCTGGCTCGCCTTCGGTGGCCCTAGCGTCTCGACCATTCTCCGTGCGATCGATGTTGCCAAATCCAGTGAGCCTGTCAGCGAAGTTGTTGCTTACTGGCAGGTGCGCTTAGAGTTTCTCGCCACGATGCCTGAGGTCGAAATGATCGCTGAGTCCAGACCGGGTGTCCCTGCGCGTCTGGTTGATGTTCGCCGACCGGGCGAATACGACGGCACTGAGACTCGCTATTATCCCTTCTTTTCAAAAGCCGGACACATTCCCCGTGCCGTCCTGCAGGGAAATTGGATCAACCTCGTCGAGAGAGAAACCCATAAAGTCGGTCCTGCTTTAGCCGATGTTCGACAACGTTGGATCGAGCAGGGTATCGTCGATGAAGGTGTTGAAAGAGGTGACACGACCCTGATTTTTTATTGCGGTACCGGGTGGCGTTCGAGTCTGTCTTTCCTCGTGGCGACACTCCTTGGCTACCGGGCGAAAAACTTCGATGACGGATTCTACGGTTGGTCGTGGAGTGGCGATAACGAAGTCTCCTACTGTAATTCTGAAACAGTTAAGATGCCAACGAGGGCTTCTCTATAGCTCTCGTTGGGTTAGGCTGCTGAATTGAGATCCGAGCGGCATTTGCGAGGTAGGTGATCGCTCTTCAAGGCAGGGATCGGATGCGCACGGATTTGAAATAGAATACGCTATTCTCATCATGCGCCTGAAGCGCGATGGCGCCTCCGTCCTCCCGCAGGATTCGCCCTTTTCGTTTTAATGAACGCTGTTCGGCGACGTTGGGTGGTTCTGTATAGTCGATCGTTTGCTTGTCGTTCAGCCATACTTGAATTCTCTTTTCCTCCACGCGTATGCGCACCGTGAACCACTGGGTGTCATCGATGACCCGCTCGGTGAGGTCGATGACATCATAAAGGCTGCCTGTTTTGCGTCTTTCGCTCAGTGTGGAGTTGAGCTGAACTTCGTAGCCGTTTTCCAAATGAAGGACTTTGTCGCGAGTCTCCCTGTCGGTGTGGAAGAAGATGCCGGAATTTGAATCCGGCTCGCCGCGGGCGACGACTTTGAGTTCGAAGTTTCTGAAGAGATCCAATTCATCATCGTCACCGACATAGAATAAATGCCCCCGATTGCTGAGATGGGTTGCCTGCAGCCTGAGGAGGCCATCTTCGACACGGTAGGCTCCCTCATCGGCATTTGGTTTCCAGCCCTGGGTGGTTTTCCCGTCGAAAAGGTCTGTCCAGTTCTCATCCTCTGCGGAGAGAGAGACTAGCGTACATAGAAGGATAGCGGCAATTCGAGTCATGGGGCTTACCATACGAACGAAACTGCAATTGAATCAATCCTTCTTCAAGCTGGGCTATTGGGCTCCGAGCGTTAGGAACTCATTGCCATGAACCACGAGGAGGGCCTATGGCGCGAAGTAGTAGATCTTGGGCATGCCACTTGCTGGTTGCTCCACTTTAGACTTTTCGACAAAACTCTGTTCTGCCCAGTCTTGCCACAGTGCGTCCATCTGCCTAACTCGCTCTGAATTCGCGGCACTCAGATCGTTCAATTCCGAACGATCCACCTCAATATTGTAGAGTTCCCACGCCTGGGAATAATTCGTCCACACCAATTTCCATTTACCGAGTCGAACGGCGCGATTTCCTTCGTGCTCAAAGAAGAGCGGGCGTTCGGAGAGTGTCCTGCCTTCCAGAATCGGCTTCAGGCTGGTTCCGGCAAGCGGTAGAATTGGCTTACCCTCCCAGGAGTCCGGGTAGCGACCTTCGCCGAGTTCAAGCAGTGTCGCGGATAGATCGACGAGGTGAGCCGGTTGGCGATCGATCTCACCAGCTCGTGCCATTCCCTTTGGCCAATGCAGGATAAAGGGAGAGGAGATCCCGCCCTCGTGATTGTAGTGCTTGTAGAGGCGGAAGGGAGTGTTGCAGGCATTCGCCCAGCCGGTTCCGTAGCTGTGGAAGGTTCCTTTTTTCCCCATCTCCTGCAGTGCTTCGTTCTCATAGAGTAGATTCTGCGGATAGGGATTGTTGTCAAAGCCATAGGGGTCCCATTCGGCACAAGCGCCGTTGTCTGACAGGAAGACCAGAAGCGTATCATCCAATTCCTGATTCTCCTTCAAGTCGGAGATAACTCGCCCGATGTTCCGATCCATGATTTCGACCATCGCGGCATACGTGGCCATTCGGCGTACCAAATCGGCCTTTCGATTTTCAGGAAGGCTGTCCCAACTTGGAATCTGCTGGTTGTAGTAGGGCGAGGTCTTGTTCCGATTGGGAACCTTGGTGACATGGCCGCGTGGTGATAGCTGGAAATCTGCAGGGATGACTCCCAGTTTCACCATTCGCTCATAGCGCTCTTCCCTAATTTCATCCCAGCCTTTTTCGTAGGTGGCTACATAGCGATCAATTGCCTCTTCTGGCGCCTGAAGCGGAAAATGCGGAGCGTTGTAAGCGAGATAGAGAAAGTAGGGATCCTCACGACCACGCGCTTGCTCGATGAAATCCAGGGCATGATCAGTGATCGCATCCGTTGCATAGAAATCTGATGAGTATTCTCGCTTAGGCCGCTCCGGAGGATGCCGTTCAAAGATGTCTGGCCGGTAGAAGCTCGCGTAGGCTTTGAAGTGCCCATAGAACTCGTCGAATCCACGATTTGTTGGGGTGCAGTCCTGATTTCCTTTGCCCCTGAGGTGCCACTTTCCGGAGATGAAGGTTTGGTATCCGGCCTCTCCCAAAACCTGGGCCAAGGTCACACAACGATCCGTCAGGAACCCGCGATAACCTGGCAAGCCGTTGTCCGCAGTCATCGCGCCAACGCCTGCCTGATGCGGATAGAGCCCGGTCAACAGCGACGCACGCGTCGAACAACAGCGTGCCGTATTGTAGAGTTGAGTCATTCGAAGGCCGTTGGCCGCCAAGCGATCCAGATTCGGCGTTTTGATCTCGCCGCCATAACAGCCGAGATCGGAGTACCCAAGATCGTCAGCCATGATGAGGATGATGTTAGGGCGCGATTCTCCGACGCATGGATGAGTGATGACGAGGAGAATGAGAAGCAGGGCGACTTTCATAACGTGAGGAACTCTTTATTGATCGAAGTGATTCCGAAGAACCTGTTGAAGCTGGGTGACGACTGCGCGCTGCGCTGGATCTTGCGCCAGATTATTCATCTCGTGAGCATCTGCTGCTTGATCGTAGAGTTGGATTCCCGCTTCGCCTTCTTTCCCCCATTCAATGTAGCGCCACTGGGCCGTTCGAACGCTTCGGCCATTGTGTTCGCGAAAGTGAACCTCGCAAAAGGCAGGTCGATTCCATTCTCCCTCAGGATCCCGCAGTAGAGGCCCCAAGGCGACACCATCCAGGTTTTGCGGCAAGGGCAGTCCTGCCAATTCGGTCACGGTAGGGAAGATATCGACAAACTCGACGACGCGCATGCAGTCTGCCTGGTCGTCCCCGCGTCGAGGGTCGTGAATGATCAGTGGTGCTCGGGCTGATTCTTCGAACAAGCTATTCTTTCGCCAAAGCCCATGTTCTCCCAGGTGATATCCATGATCTCCCCAAAGGACGATGATGGTATTCTCGGCTAGACCCAATTTTTCGAGCGCTGACAACAGGCGGCCAATTTGGGCATCCACAAAGGAGACGCAGGCATCGTAGGCCAAGATGCACTCGCGGGCTTGAAGCGGGGTCGTTCCGAAGTTTGGCCAATCGGAGGTCGAGGCCAGCGCCGCCGTCGGAATGGTATCGCGATAACCGACGGGCAGGAATGGTAGCGGAGTCTTTTCAATCGAGTAAAGGTCGAAATACTGCTTGGGGGCGATGTAAGGGATGTGAGGCCGGTAGAGGCCCGCCGCGATAAAGAAAGGTTCATCACGATGTTCCTCCAAAAGTGAGATTGTGGCATCAACCACCATTCCGTCGGTCTGCTCAGAATCCTCGCCCTCGGCTCGCAGGAAGCACATTTGATCCGGCAAAGGAAGCTGTGGTGTGTAAACGGTGAGTTGATCTTCCTCATCTTTGTCACGTCCCCGGGGATTGATCACTTTCATCCAGGAAAGAGGGTCATCCGGACCGCTCGTCCCCACATCTGTGGGCACGGATTGATGGAAAATCTTGCCAACTCGCGCCACGAAATATTCGTTGTTCTTGAAATGCTGAGGCAAGGTCAGGGCATCGGGTAGATGTTCGCGAAAATTGATCTTGTTGCTAAGGACTCCCGTTGTGTGAGGTCTCAGTCCAGTTAACACGGAAGCGCGGCTCGGGCCGCAGGAGGGGTATTGGCAGTAGGCGCGGTCGAACCTGACACCACGCTTGGCGAGCGCATCAATATTAGGCGAATGGATGTGCTCGAACCCGTAACATCCCAACCGCGTGTTCAAATCGTCCACCGCAATAAACAATACGTTTGGCTCGGCTCGCAGAGAAGCTGACAGCGATAGCGTCAGCAAGTGGGCGAGTGAAATCCGAAGCCACAGGTGCATCCGACAACTAGGAGCCGGAACTCCTACACCGCAAGAATTTCAGGAGTCAGGTGAGAATGGCACGGTTTTAAGAGGGGTTTTCGGCACCCAGAGGCCCTACGGGCCGGACTCAAACTAGCCTGGGGCAATGCCCCAGGTTTGATGGCGATAAAACTAAAGAGCGCTGAAAGTGGAAGGTCACCCCGTGCGACCTCAATTCGTTTTGTAATGCCGGTTGAAGCCGCCTGGGGCGGCCTTCCACTTTCAGGGCTCTTTAGATATTGGATTTCGATTCCCAGGGCGCTGCCCTGGGCTAGGTTGAAGCCGGCCCGTTGGGCCTTAAAATATCCTTAAAACTGTGCCATTCTGGTCAGTCGGCATCTCTGGATGGATGCCGCAAATATCGGCTGAATCTGCTCCCCTCGAAACACAGGAAGGGAAAGAATTCTCTCATGCCCTAACAATGCTACGTTCAGGTGATTCGCCAAAATCCGTGGCGAAGATACGTCAACGCGCCATCCTGAGCCTTCCTTGCAGTATTCGGCATAAAAAGGTCTATAATTCCGCCCAATGATACGCATTCTGCTCCTTTCCATTCTGACCGTTCTTCTGGCCGCCGACGCATCAGCGGAGGGAAAACCCAACTTTGTTATCATCTTCATCGATGACATGGGATACGGCGATATTGAGCCGTTCGGCTCAACTATCAATAAAACGCCCAATCTCAATCGAATGGCTGCCGAAGGGATGAAGCTCACCAGCTTCTACGCGGCGCCAGTTTGCTCGGCTTCCCGGGCACAGCTTCTTACCGGCAGCTACGCACCTCGAGTCTCGGTTCCAGGCGTTTTCTTCCCCATAGGACCGAAGGGGCTTAATCCTGACGAACACACGATTGCGGATTACCTGAAGGAACAGGGATACGCCACTGCCTGTGTCGGCAAATGGCACCTCGGTGATCAGAAAGAATTCCTGCCCACCCGCCACGGTTTCGACAGCTATTATGGAATCCCGTTTTCCAACGACATGCAGCGGACATCGACTGAGAGCGGAAAGCGCGTCACTCCCGTTCTCCGAAATGAAGAAGTGGAAAAGTTGATTGAAGATGAAGGGCAACGAATGATCACCCGCGAATACACCGAAGAGGCGGTCAAGTTCATCGAAGCCAATGCGAAGGGAGAAGAGCCTTTCTTTCTCTACATGCCTCATTCTGCCATTCACACCCCGATTTTTCCCCACCCCGATTTTGCGGGCCAGTCAGAGAACGGTCGTCTCGGCGACTGGATCACCGAAGTTGACTGGAGCGTCGGGCAGGTTCTCGATGCCCTCGAGGAGCAAGGGGTCAGTGAAAACACACTCGTCATTTTCACCTCTGACAATGGGCCCTGGGCATCAAAAGGCACCGACGGAGGTGTCGCGACGCCACTGAGAGGAGCGAAAGGGTGCACCCTCGAAGGAGGCGTCCGCGAACCTACGATTGTTCGTTGGCCCCGGGAAATCGAGGCAGGGTCGGAATCCGATGCGATCTCAGGGACTACAGATCTATTGCCGACCTTGGTCTCGCTGGCTGGCGGCGAGTTGCGCGAGAACATCAATATCGACGGCTATGACCTCTCGAGTGTTCTGAAAGGAGATGCCGATCAAACCGAGCGCGAGGCCTGGTACTATTTTCAGGGGAACAGCCTCAAGGCCGTTCGATCGGGTTCGTGGAAACTGGCGATTGCTTCACAAGGCCCCGGAATGGGACTTAAAGAGAAACCTGCCGACCTTGCAAAAGGCGGCCGTCTCTATAATCTCGATGAAGAGATTGGAGAAGTCACCGACCTCGCCGCCGACAACCCCGAGGTCGTCGAAAAATTGCAAAAACTCGCCGACGAAATGATCGTAGATATGCAGGAGAATACACGTCCTGCAGGAGAAGTAGAAAATCCTGTGCCGCTCTATCCCCAAGTCTCAAAATCGAAAAAGAAGCCGAAGAAGCAGATTTCCGCTCAGCCTGTAGCCTGGGATAAGCTGAAGAACGGTTCTGTCCTGGAACCCGATGCGGCACCTCAAGTAGCTGGCAACGGCTTTTCCATTGCGTGTACGATCTCGGGTAATGCTAACACAACTCCGAAAGGAGTGATCATTGCCCACGGGGGGAGCGCGGCCGGGTATTCGCTTTATTCCACCGGTGATGATTTGTTTTTCTCGCTCAGGATGAGCCCGGACAAGATATCCCGCACCAGAGTCGCGGTTTCTCCAAAGGTCGAAAGTATTTTGGCATCGGTAAGCAAAACGGGGGAGCTCACCTTGAGTATCAATGATGAACCGCAGGTCGTTTCAAAATTGCCCGGCTTGCTGGCCCGTCATCCTCAGGAAAATTTCTGCGTCGGGCATGACGACCGGAATCCGGTGGATGAGCTGGCACCTTCAACCCTGTTCAACTGGAGTATTTCGAATATTTCGGTCAAGGTCGGTGAATAGCCGTTACTGGCGGCGTCCCAGGGGGTCGGAATTACTTCCGTGAAGAGAGGTCGCCTGACTCGAATGGCACGGTTTTAAGCGGGTTTTTCGGTATCCAGAGGCCCAACGGGCCGGACTCAATATAGCCTGGGCCGGCCTTCCGGCAACGCCCCAGGTTTAATGGTAAAAAACTAGAGAGCGCTGAAAGTGCGGCTTCAAATTGTTTGGTAGAGAAGGTTGAAGCCGCTCGGGGCGGCCTTCCGCCTTCAGGGCTCTTTAGATATTGGCACTCGATTCGCAGGGCGCTGCCGGATGGCCGCCCCCGCCTGGGCTACGTTGATTCAGCCCTTCAGGCTTTGCTTCCACGAAGGTATCGCTTAAAACCGTGCCATTCTCGCCTGACTCCGATGATTTTTCATTACTGATGCTCTTCGATAGGTATTGGAGCCGGCCCTGTTGACGGTGCCCGATCAATGCGGGCCATCTTGTAGTCTTAGGTCGAAAAATTGGTGTCCGCCTATTTGCCTTTCAATATCTTGCTGAGGGAGAGTTATTGAATTAAAAACCAAGGTAAATGGGATACGTGATTCTTTGCTGAGGTCCTTATTTGTCTCGTGTTATCATCCCGCCCGAGGTCCTGCCGGGGCACCACTCGCTGTTGAATTTCATGATCATTTCCCACTTAAGAACTTACCTTTTCTCTGCCATTCTATTGCTTGGTAGCGGCACCTTGTTGGCCGCTGATTGGCCCATGTGGCGCTATGATGCCGAGCACCGCGCTGCCTCGCCGGAGCAACTCCCTGATCAGCTTGAGCTTCAGTGGACCCTGAAATTCCCTCAGCGGGAACAAGTTTGGGATGACCCGCTGAATCACGATCTGATGCCCTACGATCGCATCTTTGAACCGATCGTTCTCGGCGATCGGATATTTCTCACCTTCAACGACTCCGATAAGGTCGTGGCTTACGATACTTCTGACGGCAGCGAATCGTGGAGCTTCTACACCGACGGACCGGTTCGCCTGCCACCAGTGGGATACGATGGGAATATATACATTACGAGTGACGACGGGTTTCTCTATTGCCTTGCCGCCGACACGGGAAAGCTTCGCTGGAAATTCGCCGGAGGCCCTTCTCCACTAAAAGTTCTAGGCAATAAACGACTCATCTCCGCGTGGCCTGCCCGTGGTGGCCCTGTGATTCGCGACGGACAGGTTTACTTCGCCGCCAGCATCTGGCCCTTCATGGGGACATTCATCTATTCCTTGAATGCTGAGACAGGTGCAGTCGAATGGGTCAATGACAGCACCGGCGCTCAATATATTCAACAACCACATAGCGCCCCGTCTTTTGCGGGTGTGGCTCCACAGGGAGCGCTTGTCGCCACCGACAAGTATTTGCTCGTTCCCGGGGGGCGCTCGGTTCCAGCTGCTTTTGATCGTAGCACCGGAAAATTCGTTCACTTCGAAATCAACGCCGGAGGTAAAGGTAACGGGGGTTCTTTTGTGATTGCTAACGGCGATGAATTTTTCGTCCACACCCGATACCGGGGCGTCCTCAATTACGAGCTCTCCAGTGGTAAAAAAGGATCTTTCACCTGCAACGAACCCGTTCTGACTTCACCCTACCTCTACATTGCCACCGATGAAAAAGAGAAAAAAGAAGTTCACGTGGTCGATGCCAAAGATAAGAAGCGGGTCTGGACCATCGCAGCCGATGGCACCGGTGACCTGATCAAAGCGGGTGACCAACTTTACGCCGTCGGCGGAAATTCTCTGACGGCAATCAAGCTCTCAGATGGGGGAGGAAAGGGGGAGGCCGCCTGGACTCTTAAGGTCGAGGGCGACATCCGACGACTACTCGCCGCCAACGGAAGACTCTTTGCCGTTACTCTCGATGGTCAAATCATGGCATTTGGTTCGGGCTCGCGTTCTGATCGACTCATCGTGCCGCCAACCGTGGAACCTATCGCCGCCGGCACCTCCACTACTTCGCTTGCGGCAAAGTTCCTGGAGGAGGTTAAGGCTCGAGATGGCTATTGCCTTTGGTATGGCCTCGACGATGTCGCGCTCCTGGAATCGGTGCTCGCCGAATCTGAATTGCAGATCGTAGCAGTCGATCCGGACCACGAGAAAGTTGAACAGCTGCGTCGCAGTTTCGATGCGGCTGGTCTCTACGGTAAGCGCATCAGCATACATCAAGGCTCACCGGCAACATTCAAGTCTCCTCCCTACATCAACAGTCTCGTTCACGTCAGTTCGGCTCTCTCCAGCCACTTGACCACGGCCACGCTGGAATCTCTCTACAGTTCAGTTCGGCCGTATGGCGGAGCTCTCTCACTTGATCCTGATATCCGAAAATTGGTCGATGCCGCCGATCTAAAACGTGCCGAGATCGTCGAAAATCAATCGAGCCTGGTCGTTTTTCGCTCGGGAGCACTCCCTGATTCCGCCGATTGGACTCATCAATATGGCGACATCGCCAATTCGGTGAAATCCGACGACAGCCGGCTCAAGCTTCCGCTGGGCGTTCTTTGGTTCGGTGGAAGTTCCAATATGGACGTTCTCCCGCGCCATGGTCACGGACCGCCCGAGCAGGTCATCGGTGGGCGCATGTTCATCGAAGGGATTAATTGCCTTAGCGCCCGCGATGTCTACACAGGTCGGGTCCTTTGGATTCGCCGGTTTGACGATCTTGGTACTTTCGGGATCTACTACAACGAAACCTACGAGGACACCCCTCTCGACCCGGCTTATAACCAGAAGCACATTCCCGGCGCCAACGGTCGCGGATCCAACTATGTCGCCACTGAGGATGCTGTCTATGTAGTCATCGAAGACAGCTGCCACATCTTGGATTCTAAGACTGGCAAAACCAAAAATATTATCAGTCTGTCAGAGGACCCCACGCAGAGTGATACTCCGAAATGGGGCTTCATCGGCATCTATGAGAATATTCTGATCGGCGGCAACGGCTTTGCCAATTTCAGTCAAAAATTTGCACCAACCAACAGCGGTCCTGTTGAGCCTTCTATCGAAGATTACTCCGCCAGTGACGGCCTCGTCGGATTTGATAGGCACACCGGTGAACGACTTTGGACCATCTCGGCAAATCACAGTTTTCTGCACAATGGCATCGTTGCAGGCGATGGTCGTATCCATTGCCTCGATAAACTTCCCAAGAGCGCCGAGGACAAAATAAAGCGCCGCGGGAGCGACGTCCCTGAAGACTACCGGATCATAACCATCGACAGTCGCAGCGGGAAACAATTGTGGGAGCACAACAATGATATCTTCGGAACCTGGCTAAGCTACTCGACGAAACACGACATCCTCCTCCAGGCAGGTGCCAGCGCCAGTGACCGTCTCAAGGACGAAGCCAACCAGGGCATGACCACCTACCGCGGTCAAAGTGGCGAAATCGTCTGGGAGCGCAAAGATGTGAGCTATTCAGGACCATGCATCCTCCATAACGAACTGATCATTGCTAATGCCGATCAGCACTCAAATAAAAAAGGCATCGGTAGCTCTAGCACAGTCTTCAGTCTGCTCGATGGATCAGATCAATCGACCATCAATCCGATTACTGGAGCGACGGAGCCCTGGCGGATTGTCCGGGGCAAAGGCTGCAACACGATCATTGCCTGTGAGAACTTTTTGACCTTCCGCGACGGTGCCGCGAGCTACTACGATCTTGAAAGTCGCAATGGGATCGGCAGCTTCGGCGGATTCAAATCCGGGTGCACCGCCAACCTCGTTGTTGCCAATGGGGTGCTGAACGCCCCGGACTACACTCGCACTTGCAGTTGTTCCTATCAGAACCAGACTTCCCTTGCCCTGGTTCACATGCCTGACGTGGAACTTTGGACTTCCAGCCTCCTTGGCGGTTCCGAAGAGGGCACTGATTCCATCCAGCGTCTCGGTATCAACTTCGGCGCCCCTGGTGACCGCCAATCCGCAGATGGCACCATGTGGCTGGATTACCCGTCCGTCGGTGGACGTTCTCCCATCGTTGATGTGGAGATCACCGGCAAGGAGTTGGACTATTTTCGTCAACACACCTCTGCGCTCGCCGGTTCGATTCTCCCCTGGGTGATGGCGTCCGGAGTGCGCAACGTTCAGAGCATTGTGATTCGCCCGGAAACCAAGAGTGGCGTATCTCCGGATTCATCGCCGCCCGGTACCATCGTGGCCGACCAGAAAGCCGATACGGGCGAGGAATCTGCGAACGGAAAGGTGAACATCACCAGTAGTGATCTGGAACTGACGAGTGACAAGTCGCAGCAAATTATTGGCGTCCGTTTTCGCGATCTGAAGTTGAAGCGAGGAGAGGCGATACCCCCGACCTTCATCCAGTTCACTGTCGATGAGGCCGATTCTGAATCGACTCAACTGTCCATCCGCGCCGAAGCAACCAACAATGCGAAGGAGTTCGAGCCGCAGGATGGTAACGTTTCCAGCCGAACACTAACAACGGCTTCTGTCTCATGGTCTCCCGAGCCCTGGACTAAAGAAGGGGCGTCCGGCCCCGGGCAAGCCACACCTGATTTGGCACCGATCATTGCTGAAGTCATCGCCCGTCCCGGCTGGAAGCCCGGCAATGCCATTGCCTTTATTATCACCGGCAAGGGGAAGCGAGTGGCCCAAGCCAGAGCTAGTGGTGCCCCGGTGCTTACAATGCAGCAGGACACCGAAACGGGGCAGATTGCGCTAGCGACATCTACCTCGGAGAAGCGCTATTCGGTCCTCCTGTATTTCGCAGAGCCCGATTCACTGAAGCCCGGTGAGCGTGTTTTCGACGTAGTGCTTCAGGATAAGACAGTTTCAAAAGACGTTGATTTAGCAAAGACCACTGGGGGGAACCAAAGTCTTGTTAAACGATTCGAAGGTGTCCGCATCGCCGATGTTCTGAAAATCTCCCTGCTGAAATCTCCATCCGCCACCCAGCAACCCATCCTCTCCGGAGTGGAGCTGATCGCCGAATGAAGTTTATCCCCGCCCGGCACCCCCTCAGGCCCCAGTAAATTGAGCAGAGGGCCCAGCATATCGGGCCTATGAAAGTGGGCTGGAGAACAACCCTTGAAGCATTTGTGTCTATGGGCCGATAGGTTGCCTTGACCGGCGTCTCCTGAATGCCCACCCTTTGTTGTCTACATGTTTACCCTTCCTATGAATGCCCGCTGCCTGGCCCACCATTTCTACAAGTTACCTGTCCTATGTCTTCTTTTCGGTGTGCAGGCATCGTTCTTAAACGTGATTGCCGCTGAACCAAAGCCGCTCAAGGTTTATATTCTCTCGGGGCAATCCAATATGCAGGGGCATGCCAAGATTGAGACCTTTGAGCACATCGGTATGGACCCGAAGACGGCCCCACTGCTGGCGGAAATGCTGACTGGCGACGGGACTCCGCGAGTTTGCGCGGACGTCTGGATTTCGTATCTCTCCACTGACCTTGAGAAGCAGGGGCAATTGACGGCGGGGTTTGGCGCGGACGACAGCAAGATTGGTCCTGAGTTCACCTTCGGGATTACGATGGAGAAGGCGCTGGAGGAGCCCATTCTCATTATCAAAACCGCTTGGGGGGGCAAGAGTCTGCACACCGATTTTCGGTCGCCGAGTGCTGGGCCATACGAGTTTACTGAAGCGCAACTGGAGCAGTTCACGAAGCGAGGTGATGACATCGATCAGCGCAAAGCTGACAAGGTCGAGGCCACCGGTCATTACTACCGCCTCATGATCGATCACGTGAAGAAGGTCCTCGCTGACATCAATGCGGTGTATCCGGGCTACGATTCACGCCTCGGGTATGAGCTGGCTGGATTTGTCTGGTTTCAAGGCTGGAACGATCTGGTCGACAGTGCCACTTATCCCACTCGTGACCAGCCGGGGGGGTATGATGCCTACAGCGAGGGGTTCGCACACTTCATACGCGATGTTCGAAATGACCTTTCCGCACCGACTCTGCCCTTTGTTATTGGCGTCTTGGGAGTGAATGGACCTGTTGCGAACTACTTGCCGGATGAACAGCGCTACAAGGGGACTCATCAGAATTTTCGTTCGGCCATGGCCGCTCCGGCTGAGTTGCCGGAATTTAAAGATAGTGTCACCGCAGTCCTGACAGAAAATTATTGGGATCCCGAGCTCAAAGTGCTGACCGGACGGGATGAGAAAGTCAAACAGGAGTCCCGAAAGCAGCAGAAAGAAAGTGAACTTGATGGCAAAGCGACGGCCGCTTTGTTGGAGGAGTTGCGGGCGGCAGAGTTTTCCGAGGGCGAACGTGAAATCCTCGATAAGGGTATTTCCAATCAAGGATACCACTACCTTGGATCAGCCAAGATCATGGCACAGATCGGCCGGGGCTTCGCCGAAGCGATGGCTGACTTCAGCTCATCTTCTTCCGGTCCGCAAGCTGCGGTCTCCCCTTTGGCAGTGTCGGCCGCCTCGCCACGGATGTGGACTCAGGCTTCCACCGGCAAACAGCTGGAAGGTGAGTTGGCGAAGGTGGATGGCGAAGGTGAACTGGAAACCGTTACGATTCGGGCAGGGGGACGATTGGTTCCGATTCCTCTCGCCATGCTCGCTGCCGAGGATCAGGAATTTGTCACCGCCTGGAAAGCGAAGCAGGAGGTAGCCGGGAATATCGACGTAGCGACTCCCGCACCGGCCACATCAATGGCTTCTGTGGAGATGGCTGTGATTCCTGAGGGCATCCCGGACTTTACGCAGGGGGGCGAGATTCCTGACGGAGCCACTCACGATTGGAATCTCGGACCGACTGGAGCGCGGGGGTGGATCTACAGCGACAAGCTGGAGACCAGCGAGGCCCGCCAGATCCTCATTACGGAAGTAGAGAAGGGCTCGCCGGCTGACGAACAGCTTGAGAAAGGTGATGTGATTCTCGGCATTGCCGACCAGCCCTTTGCCTATGATCCCCGCACTGAACTGGGTAAAGCGATTACGCTGGCTGAGGCGTCGGACGGTTATCTGTCGCTGATGCGCTGGAGGGAAGGGGCGATCGCCCAGGCCACTGTGTCACTGGCGGTGCTAGGTGATTATTCTCCGACTGCTCCTTTCGACTGTGCCAAGTCCAAAGTTATCTTTGAGCAGGGTTGCGAGGCCCTGGCGGCTCACATGAGAGCGAACCCGACGGATGGTAATCCCATCACTCGCTCGCTCAATGCCCTCGCCTTGCTCGCCAGTGGCAATCCCGATTATCTGCCTCTAGTACGCGACGAGGTGGTGTCGTTTCAAGATTACACCGACCCAGAGAGGCGTTCTTACCATTCCTGGTTTTATGGTCCTATCACTATTCTAGTGGCGGAATACACCCTGGCGACTGGTGATGACGAGTTCCTGCCCGACTTGAAGCGGCTTGCCATGGAAATTGTGGGTGGCCAGAGTGCAGTTGGCTCATGGGGGCATCGGTTTGTGCAAGACAGTGGCATTCTCAGTGGTTACGGCATGATGAATGCGCCTGGCCTGCCGCTGACCACTTCTCTCATTCTGGCACGTGCGGCTGGGGTCAGTGATCCTGCTTTGGATGAAGCCATCGAGAGAAGCGCGCGACTGCTTCGCTTCTATGTGGGTAAAGGGAGCATTCCTTACGGGGATCACCGCCCCTGGACTCAGACTCACGATGACAATGGCAAGAACGGTATCGCCGCAGTGATGTTCAATTTGCTCGGAGATGCTGAGGCTGCCGAGTATTTTTCCCGCATGGGCACGGCGTCCCATGGTGCTGAGCGCGAAATGGGGCACACAGGGAATCTATTCAACCTGCTGTGGGCTATGCCGGCAGTGGCTTTGTCAGGTCCTCAGGCGAGCGGAGCGTGGATGCAGGAGTATGGGTGGTACTACGATTTGGCACGGCGTTGGGACGGCACCTACCGTCACCAGGGGCCGCCTCAGGATAAGCCTGACAGTTACCGAAATTGGAACAGCACCGGAGCCTACCTGCTGGCTTACGCTCAGCCCTTGCGGAAGATTTACCTGACCGGAAGAAAGGAGGGGCTTGTTCCCCAGGTGGATGAGACAACCGCCGCTGCGCTGATTGCCGAGGGGCGCGGCTGGAGTCCTCGAATTAAAGGCGAGGCCTACGCCGATCGCGACGAAGCGGACTTACTTGAGTCGCTGAAAAGCTGGTCGCCCATCGTCCGCGAGCGTGCCGCCATGGCGTTGGGCAATCGGGACAGCGACCCCACTCGGGCTCTCATCGCGATGCTGGGTGAGGAGGATCTTTACACGCGTATCGGCGCCTGTCAGGGCCTGACGATGCTCAAGAATCGGGCGGCTCCCGCGGTGGATGAGTTGAGGGCTACACTGAAGGTTGACGACCTCTGGCTGCGTATCAAAGCTGCGGAAGCGCTCGCCGCCATCGGAGATGATGCGAAGCCAGCTGTGCCGGACCTGCTCGAAATGCTGGCTGATCATGATGCTGATTACGATCCGCGTGCGATGCAGCAGCGATACCTCTGTTTCGCCCTCTTCGATCGGCGTTCAGGCATGCTGAGAGGTTCGCTCGAAGGGATCGATCACGAAGCGCTCTACCGCGCGGTTCGGGTGGGGTTGGTCAATGATGACGGCCGGGCCCGAGGAACTCTAGGTTCGGTCTACAAGAATCTGAGCTATGACGAGATTGAGCCGCTGCTGCCCGCCATCATCGAAGCCGTGGCGACTCCGGCTCCGAGTGGCATTATGTTCGCCGACGGAATCCGCCTGGCCGGACTGGAACTCCTCGCTCAGTATCATCATGAGGAAGCGCTGGAGCATTTTGTGAATGTCATGGGGGTCGAACGCTGGGGGCAGGGTGACCGGGTGCTCAAGTGTCTCAAAATTCTGCAGACCTACGGTGGTGCCGCAAAGTCGCTGCTTCCGCAGTTGGCCGAGATTGAGAAAGAATACCTAGCGAAGGACAAAGCGCCCGAGGCTCAGCTCAAGTTGCTTCGCGAGACCATGGCGATCATCGAGGCGGATCAGGATCCCCCCGTGTTGCGGACGGTTGGGGGGTGAAGGGTAGATCCTGTAATACTGAATTTTTGGAATGGGTCAGCTGATCTCCCTCACTCTAGCGCATTGGGCTGGAGGGGGCACAGGTCCAATGCAGGTGAGTTGACCGAGGTCTGACGAAGACTCAGTCTTAGCTTTCCGCTCCTCCTTGGGGCGAACGGGATCGGGATTTCTTTCGCCGATCCAAACCCGAGGCACCTCCACAAAATTAAGGCAGAGCATGGGAGCCGAATTTCACTGCAGCCAAGATTCTCTAAAAAGCAATCCCAGTGACATCTCCTTCAAAAATCATTTTTCCATCGACGAAGCCCTGGGTTTCAAAGACAGCAATTCTTGAACTCAGTTTTTTCGTTCTTGCGATCATGAGAAGGTCACTTCCCGGCTCCACACTGCCGCGAAACTTCACATTATTAACCCCACCAAAACCAAAAAACCTTTTCCCGTCTGGATCGAATTTCATATGAAAAATAATGGAACACAGCTGAGCCGCCATTTCGATCATCAGAACACCGGGCATGATCGGACGCCCTGGAATATGCCCTCTTGTCCAGAATTCCTCGTGAGTTTGCTTTTTGATACCCACGGCAAGGCCCTGCTCGATATCAATTGAAATTACTTTATCTAACTGCTCAAACTCATCGCGTTGCGCATTCAGTTTGAGAATCTCTTCTTTAGAGACGGCTACTTCATCTAAGTTGATGGTAGCAAGTTCCAGAATCGGTGGTGATGCCATAGTATCTAATTCAATCAAGCCTGTGTTAAAATTGACCCATTAATACAGGCCGTGGACGAGGGCCAACGGGCCGACTCGGCTATCACATACAATCGGAGTCCGGTTACTACTAGAAAATTCCTTTTTGATGTCGCTTTCGCGCCATCCTTCGGCTGCCTCCCGCCAGTCAATTTGGCGGAGGGCACTATCCACTTCGTTCCGTTCCTCTTCATCCCCGCCGGTCCTTCGCCTCTCACCGCCCAGGGAGGGAGGGGGCACCTCCGTCAATGATTGCTCCGTCAGGGGGCGACCAGCCGACGAACGAAGGTTGGGTTCGAATCCAGCGTGCTTACCAAAGTTTCCAGCTTTGGAGTAGTCGGCCGATGGGCGGTTCATGGACTGTAGCGATACCGATCTGAGGTTGGTCAGTCGGACGGCAGCGGAAAATCTTCGTTTTTTTGTAATAGTCGTCGAGCATGAGGCAATACACTGTCGGATGGACGATTCTGAAAGCATCAAATTGCTCACGCTGGAGTGGACCCGAGCACAGCCTGCGGTCGGGCGTTTCATCCGTTCGTTCGTGCGCGATCCCAGTGATGCCGAGGATGTGCTGCAGGAGGTGGCGCTGACCATCGTCGATCGCTTCGAAAAGTATGATCGCTCGCGACCCTTCATCGGCTGGTCTTTGGGGGTGGCGAAGAATTTGATCAAAGCGCATTTTCGCAAGCAGCTGAAGCGTCCCACGACGGCCCACGACGATTCTGCCGTCGACCGGGTGGCGGATGCCTTCGAAGTAATGCAGCCAGAGTTGGAGGATATGAAAGAGGCTTTGGCCGATTGCATTAAGCAGGTGCCGTCGGCAAAAAGGGAACTGCTGGCCTGGCAGTACGAGGATGGCCTCCAGCCCGCCGAGATCGGACAGCGGATTGGGAAATCACCGAATCACGTCGCAGTTTTGCTGCATCGCTTGCGCTCGATCTTGCGCCACTGCGTCGAGAGGAAAATGGGCAAGCCGGTCGAAGCTTCTTAGAGCCATGAACGAGAATCGTCAGCTACAAATCAGCCGTTACCTGGCCGATGAACTTTCAGATCAAGAGGCCGGTGATCTATTTGCCTGGGTCGCAGAGAGCGCTGAAAATGCTGAGGCATTTGCCCGCGCGTCTGCCATCGAAGATCTGACCGGTGAGCTGTTCCAGGAGGGGCGTTTCGACAGGGGGCAGAGGAATATTAGCCGCCGGGGCCTGAGCATAGTCGCCCCTCGGCTGCTGCTAGCCGCGGCGGCCATCGTGCTATCGTTGGTGGCCATCGCCAACTGGAGGCACCTTGTTGATGGCGATGATGGTTTCGCTGTGGTGGCGCAAAGTGTCGGTGCCCGATCTCCCGAGGGCGTGACGTTTGAGACCGGGCGGAGACTGGGGGCTGAGAGAATTACGATTCACCAGGGTTTGATTCGCCTCGACTTCGATCACGGCGCGACCATGACGGTGGAAGGGCCGGCGGAGTTCGAGGTCCGTGACGAGATGCTAGTGTTGTTTGAATGCGGCGTGGCAACTTTTGAAGTTCCTGAACTTGCTAAGGGGTTCACCGTGCTGACACCGGACGCTGATGTCGTCGACCTGGGCACTGCCTTCGGTCTTTCTCGCAGTGACGGCGGTGAGACGGATGTCTGTGTCTTTGAAGGCGAGGTTGAGGTGCGGGGCCAGTTGGTTCGCGAAGGCGAGGCGGTGATGGCTCGTGGGCAGGACGAACTGGTCGAGACTGTGTTTGAAACAGGCCCCTTCGAGAAGGCCTGGCCAATCAGTTCCGGGGTGCTGCAGACCACCGGGCTGATGAAGTTCGTTTCGCCCGGGCCGGGCTTCGTGCCGGGAGAATTTGAAGACAGCGAGCGTATTATGGTGTTCCCGGAGCGAAGTGGCGTCGAGATCGAATCGACGGTGTTGGTGGATCTCGCCGACCCTGGCGAGTTTCGACGCCTGCGCCGATCGGAAGGGATTCCATTGGCCAAAGGTATACGCGTGCGCAGCTACCTGCTGCAACTCGATCCGGTCGGTCAGACCGAGCAGCGCAGCCCCGACAAGTCTCGCGTGCGCGGGCAGATCACCTTCGACAGTCCCATCGTCGGTCTCATCGCGAACAGTGAAAAACTCCTCGATAGCGACGCGATCTTCGGTCATCCGCTGGGCAACTACGGTGCGAGTCCTCGTGGTCTGGAGCCACCCAAAGGGGAGCCGCTCGAAGTCGCCGGCCGTGATATCGTCATCCTGGCGGCCGATCAGCGAACTCTTATCCTGAACTTCGCGGCCGGTTCTGCGGTCGATCAGTTGCGCGTGCTGGTGGAGGAGCCCGACGAGAGCCCACCTCTGTCGAAGAGAGCTCTGCGCAAAGCGAGGAAGGCCTCTTCCTCCACTTCTTCTTAGTTTTCCCGAACCCAATATCGATTAGACGATCGAGGAGCGCATCGATCCATCATCGTCACTTTCTTAGCGGCCTCGGCGTTTCCATCGCTCTCTCGGCGCATCACAGCCAAACCAAGGGGGCAGGCCTGATGGTCGCAATTGCCGTGGGGCGAGGGCGCGTGATCGGGCATCTTAACTGCGAATCTCCGCACAAAAGCGCTACTGCCTCTTGAAGGGTCGCGTGCTACGGTGGTTTCGTTGCCCTGATTCAACTGGGGCGAAAACCCTCTCATTTTATGAAACTGATCCTTACTTTCTTTGTGTTTTTTGTCGTGACCGTTGTTGCTGAGGCAAAGGAGTCGCAACCAAATGTGATTATCATTCTATCGGATGATCAAAGTTATACGGACTACTCTTTCATGGGCCATGAGCACATCGAGACGCCACGTCTCGACAAGCTGGCTTCGGAGAGCGCCCTGTTCCGCCGGGCCTATGTGCCGACGGCGCTTTGTCGTCCGGCACTGATGACGATCGCGACGGGGCTTTACGCTCATGACAATGGCGTGACGGGAAATAATCCATCGAAGACCCCGGCGAACGCGGCTCACGAAGAAGGCACGGGCAAGGAGGATTTGGAGCTGATCATTTCCAATGTGGATCGCACAGGCACTCTTCCAAAGTGGCTGGGCGAGGCTGGCTATCTCAGCCATCAGAGTGGCAAGTGGTGGGAAGGAAGTTATCAGCGCGGCGGCTTTACCCATGGGATGACCCGCGGTTATCCTGAGCCGGGTGGTCGTCATGGTGATGATGGTTTGAAGATTGGTCGGGAGGGCCTGAAGCCGGTTTTTGAA
Organism: uncultured Verrucomicrobiales bacterium; assembly: GCA_963975655.1. Taxonomy (GTDB): domain Bacteria; phylum Verrucomicrobiota; class Verrucomicrobiia; order Verrucomicrobiales; family DEV007; genus Arctic95D-9. The sequence continues at coordinate 14,436 of CAXBHX010000052.1, read as the reverse complement.
TTCATTGATAGTGCTGTGGAGCAGGAGAAGCCGTTTTTCATGTGGTATGCGGCGTTCATGCCGCACACACCTCACAATCCGCCAGCACGGCTGCACGAGAAATATCTAGCGAGAGGACTGGAAGACGAGCACGCCAAATATTATGCGATGTGTGAGTGGTATGATGAGACCTGTGGTGCGCTAGTGGACTACATCGATGAGGCAGGGCTAGGGGAGAACACGCTCATTGTTTACGTGGCGGATAATGGATGGATTCAATCGGAAACGGGCAGCTATGAGGCTCGATCCAAGCGGAGTCCGAACGAAGGCGGTACACGCACGCCTATCATGTTTCGTTGGACCGGGACGGTTCAAGCAGCGGATCGTCCGGAGTTGTGTTCTTCTATCGATATTGTCCCGACGATTCTAGGCGCAACGGGGGCAACGGCGCCTCATGAGTTTCCCGGCCTCAATCTGCTGCCGGAGTTGAAAAGTGGTGACAAGATCGAGCGAGACATTTTGTTTGGTGAGTCGTTTGCTCACGATATCGCCGATGTGAAGAAGCCGGAGGCTTCGTTGCTCTATCGCTGGGTGATTAAGGGGAACAAGAAGCTGCTGCTGACCTATGACGGGTCGCAGGGAAAGATGAAATACCCGCCGCAGGATTTCCGTCCTCAGCTTTACGACCTTGCCAAGGATCCGGGGGAGACTAACAATCTCGCTAAGTCTGATCCCGAGACGGTCGCCAAGTTGGCAAAACACATCGAAAACTGGTGGCCAGTGAAGGATCAGAAAACGGTGTTGGAGTGGAGTGATGAGCTGGTGGTGTTGCCTACGGTTGAGAACGCGAAGGCGGCTGAGCCAGTCGCAAAGCGCGCGCGCGGAAAAGGGAAGGGTAAGGGGAAAGCGAAAGAATAGGTGGGGCGAGGGTTCGTTTCTACGGGCTGGCCTCTTCTTCCTTTTTGTTCTTCCTGCACTTTCCTACGACTTTAAAGAAGCAGAGCTTGCAGCCTTCTTCGCCTCCGCAGCTGCCCTGGATCCGCTTGTTGCTGAAGATCACGCCAAGCGCCATGAGGAATATGACGGCGAGAAAAATCGCAAGGGTGATGAGGAAAAGATTCATGGTGCCTCGATTGAGTGAGAAAAAGAGGAAGCGAATCGAGGGCTTTCAAGTTCGATGAAGCCTTCACCTTCATTCACGATTAGCAGGGCGGAGAGGTTGGATTTTTCGGCGAGACCTCCGCTTTCGGCAGGGCCTGGAATCATGAGGGCAGTGGCCCACGCATCAGCAGTCATGCAGTCATTGGCGAGAACGCTGGTAGAGACGAGTCTATGGGTGATGGGACGACCAGTGCGGGGATCGATCTCATGAGAGTAGCGTTGACCATTGTCTTCGAAGTAGTTGCGATAGTCCCCGGAAGTGGCGATGGCTTGATTGACCAACGGAAGCACTCGATGAATACTCCGTTCACCAGAGGCGGGTGACTCGATCGCAATCGTCCATGGTGAGTCGGGGCCCTTCGATCCGATCGCCCGCATTTCGCCTCCAATATCGACGAGGCAATCGGTGATGCCCGCGGTTGTCAGGTCTTTGATGAGGGCATCAACCGCATAACCTTTGGCAATGGCCGAGAGATCAATTTGCAATTCGGGACGGCTCTTTTTGATGGAAGGTGGATCGTGCCGTACTTCGAGGTGCTGAGAGCCAGTACGTCGAAGCGCTGATTCAATCTGGTTGTCAGCTGGAATTTGGCGGTTGTTCCTCTTGCTGCCGAACCCCCATAGCTCGACCAGCGGTCCGACCGTGATATCGAAGGCTCCGCCAGACTGGTGATAGATGGCCAGGGCCGCATCGACAACTTGCGCTGTTTCCTCAGAAACGGAGAACCAATCAGTGTCGATCGAATCATTGAACCGCGATACTTCCGAGTCCGGTTCGTAGGTGGACATGAGATGGGTGATATTGTGCAATCTCCATTCGATGTCCTGAGTGAGTTGTTCTGTATCAAGGTCGGGAGGCAGCGCCAGAACAGTGACCCTGTAGTAGGTGCCCATGGTCTCGCCGGAGATCTTTTGAAGGCCGGGCTCTACCTCGCTCCCGCAGCCAACCAGGAAAAATAGACACAATCCGGCAGAAACAGACGCAAGAATTTCGGGCTTAACCACCAAAGTCATCGAATAGCACGTTATCCTGCTCAACACCCAAGTCATCCAGCATTTTTTGAACGGCTGACAGCATCATGGGGGGGCCGCAGATGTAATACTCGCAATCTTCTGGTGCCGGATGCTCGGCAAGATAGTTGTCGTGTAGCACTTGGTGGATGAATCCGGTGTATCCTTCCCAATTGTCGCTCGCTTGTGGGTCTGAAAGGGCAGCGTGCCATTTGAAATTATCATTCTCTTTTTGAAGCTTGTTGAAGTCGTCCTCGTAGAACATTTCGCAGAGGCTGCGGGCCCCATACCAGAAAGATATTTTGCGATCGGTCTTGAGACGGCTCAGCTGATCGAAGATATGTGACCGCATGGGAGCCATTCCAGCTCCTCCGCCAATGAAGACCATTTCAGCATCGGTATCTTTGGCAAAAAACTCTCCGAAGGGACCCGATATGGTGACCTCATCGCCAGGTTTGAGGGAATAGATGTAAGATGACATCTTGCCTGGCGGGACTCCCTCGGAAGCCCACGGAGGCGGCGTGGCAATGCGCACATTGAGCATCACGATGCCTTTCTCCTCAGGATAGTTCGCCATGGAGTAGGCTCGGACGACATCCTCGGTGACTTTGGAGCGGTGACGCCAGAGATCAAATTTGTCCCAGTCTGGACGGTACTGCTCGGCAATGTCGAAGTCTGCGTAGCTGATTTCGTGGGGTGGGCACTCAATCTGGATGAATCCACCGGCGCGGAATTCGAGATCGTCTCCTGCTGGAAGTTCGAGGACGAGTTCCTTGATGAAGGTGGCGACGTCGTCATTGGACCTGACTTTGCAGGTCCATTTTCTGATATCAAAAACTTCAGCGGGGACTTCGATCTTCAAGTCCTGCTTAACCGCAACCTGGCAGGATAGACGCATTCCTTCCCGGGCATCTCGCTTGGAAATCTGCGTGAGTTCAGTGGGGAGAATGTCACCACCACCCTCGAGGATTTTGACGGTGCATTGGCCGCAGGTGCCGCCCCCACCGCAGGCGGAAGAGATAAATATCTTTTCGGCAGCCAAGGTGTTGAGAAGCTTGCTGCCGGCGGCGACTGTAAGAGATTTGTCAGGGTCATTGTTGATCGTGATAGTGACATCACCGCTTTGAACGAGATAGGCACGGGCGGAGAGAATGACGACGACGAGGAGCAACACGACTCCTGTAAAGATCGCGATGCCCAGTAGGATCTCCGAGACGGCAAGAATCGGTATGAGCGGTATCGTCATAGTTGAATTCCGGCAAAGGCCATGAAGGCGAGGGCAATAAGCCCAACGGTAATAAAAGTGATCCCGAGTCCCTTGAGCCCGGCGGGAATGTCGCTGTATTTGAGCTTCTCCCGAATTCCGGCAAGCGCGGCGATAGCCAGAGCCCAACCCACCCCGGCGCCAAACCCAAAGACGGTGCTTTCAGCGAGGTCGTAGTCGCGCTCTACCATAAAGAGAACGCCGCCGAGAATGGCGCAGTTGACCGTGATGAGTGGCAGAAAAATACCCATGGTGTTGTAGAGCGCCGGGAAGAATTTATCCATCGTCATCTCCAGGATCTGAACCATGGCTGCGATGACGCCGATGTAACAAATAAGGCCGAGAAAGCTCAGATCAGTGTCTGGAAGTCCGGCCCAGGCTAGGGAGCCTTCGGCGAGGATATACTGGTAGATGAGATTGTTGACCGGGACCGTCAGTGTCATGACGGCGATGACGGCGATGCCGAGTCCGATGGCCGTGTCGACCGTTTTTGAAACGGCGAGAAACGTGCACATGCCGAGAAAGAAGGCGAGAGCCATGTTCTCGACGAACACGGCGGTCAGGAAAATACTGAGGTAGGTCTCAAACATGATTCAGTCCTCTTCGATTTGATCTTTCTTCCAGCTTCTCAGTGCCCAGATATAGAGGCCAATGATGAAAAATGCGCTCGGTGGCAGCAGCATCAGTCCATTGGAAACATACCAGCCGCCTTCGGTCGAAAGGGGTAGGATGACGTGCCCAAAGAGTCGTCCTGATCCGAGTAATTCGCGGAAGACCCCGACGATCACCAGAATGAGGCTGTAGCCGAGTCCATTGCCCAAGCCATCGAGAAAGCTGGGGCCGGGAGGATTGCTCATGGCGAAGGCCTCGGCGCGCCCCATGATGATGCAGTTGGTGATGATGAGGCCTACGAAAATGGAGAGTTGTTTGCTGATGTCATAGGCGTAGGCCTTGAGCATCATGTCGACTACGATGACGAGTGAAGCGATGACTGTCATCTGAACGATGATGCGGATGCTGTTCGGAATGAAGTTTCGGATCAAGCTGATCACCGTGTTGGAAACGCAGAGAACAGCGGTCACGGCAGCGGCCATGACGAAGACAGTCTCGAGCTTCGTCGTGACAGCAAGGGCGGAACAAATTCCCAACACCTGAAGGGCGATGGGGTTTTTGTTGAAGAGTGGATCGAGAACGATCCTGGACGATTTGTCAGCCATTGTCGTTTCCTCCCTCCTTGGTTTTTAGCTCTTTCAGCAACGGGCCGAAGCCGTTGCTTCCCAGCCAGTATTGGAGCAGGGCGTCGACGCCGCGCGTAGTAATGGTTGCCCCGGAAAGTCCATCGATCTGGTAGTTCACGTCAGGGTTGGATGGGTCTGTTTTCCCTTTTAATACCTGAATCCTGGTAGCTCCCTCATCATCAAATGCCTTTTTGCCAACCCATTGTTCTTTCCATCGGGGATTGTCGACTTCACCTCCGAGGCCTGGAGTTTCCCCATGCTGATAGAAGGCAAAGCCGTTGATCGTCGAAAGATCGGCATCGAGAGCAAGGTATCCGTAGAGGGTGGACCAGAGCCCCTTTCCGTGGACGGGTAGGATGAGTTGCTCCAAGGATCCGCTGTCATCCTTTGCCAGGTAAATGAGGGCATAAAGCGAGCGGCGTTTGATGCCGGCGATATCCTCGTCTTTTGGCACGTCGATTCCAAGATCAGCGCTCTTTGCTGCTTTGCGTTGATCAAAGGTAGCTGTATCCACGTCATCGCGGAACTCGCCGGTAGCGAGGTCAACGACTTTGATGTCAAATCGGGAGAACTGGTCGTCGATGGTTTGGTCAGGGTCGTAGATGCCGGCCGACTGAAGGATGTTCTTTTTGCGATCCAGATCTTTGTTCCTCGCCTGTTCTGGTCGCAGCAGAACGGCCGAACTTGATACGAGTGCTGAGCAGACGACGGAGAGGACGCCTGCTACGATGAGGGTTTTGACAACGGTATCGTTAGCCATGACGCAGGGCCCTCCGTTTGATGTGAGCTTTAACTACCATGGCATCGATGGTGGGAGCACAGACGTTGCCGAAAAGAATCGCGAGCATCATCCCCTCGGGGTAGGCCGGATTGATGACGCGAATGAGAATGACCATGAAGCCAATGAGGATGCCGTAAATCCATTGCCCGGTTTGAGTCATGGCGGCAGATACAGGATCGGTCGCCATGAAGACGAGGCCGAAGGCAAAGCCTCCCAGGACGAGATGCCAGGCTGGGCTCATGCCGAACATGGGATTGGTATCGCTGCCGATGAGAAAAAGTCCGGTAGACGTGAAGACCGCACCGACTAAAACGGCTGACATGATCCTCCACGACCCAACTCCAGTATAGATGAGAAAGGTCGCCCCGATTAGGCAGGCGATGACCGAGGTTTCCCCCATGGATCCCTGGATGCGGCCGAGGCAGGCGGTAGTCCAACTAATGTCAGCCGTTAGCGCTTCCATGCCGTCTGCCGCGACGATACCCAGTGGCGTCGCTCCGGAGAATCCGTCGACAGCTGTCCAGATTGCGTCACCACTCATCTGGGCGGGGTAGGCGAAAAAGACGAAAGCACGGGCTGTCAGGGCGGGATTGAGAAAGTTCTTTCCCGTTCCACCGAAGATCTCTTTGCCAATGACAACGCCGAAGGAGGTTCCCACGGCGACCTGCCAAAGAGGGATCGTCGCCGGCATAATCAGAGGGATGAGTAGCCCTGTGACAAGGAAGCCCTCGTTAATCTCGTGCTTTCGAACGGTGGCGAACAGCACCTCCCAGAATCCGCCTGTTGCATTGCAGACCAGAAACACGGGCGCAAAAAAGAGCAGGCCAAAGAATACGTTGGAAAGAATACTGGTGTGATCGTAATCGATTCCGATGAAATTCATGACCCAGCCTCGCCAGCCGGGCTCAGCGGCAATACCCATTTCGCTCATGGCGAGGTTAGCCTGGTAGCCTGTGTTGTAGAGAGCCATCGCGACGCAGGGACCAAGGGCGACGCCGACGGTAATCATGATGCGCTTCTGGTCCGCATTATCACGAACGTGGGTGATGCCTTTGGTGACAAAGCCGGGAGAAAAGAGAAAGGTATCGATGGCCTCGTAGAGAGGGTACATCTTCTCTAGCTTCCCCCCTTCATCGAAGTAAGGGTGAAGCTTGTCCAGGAAGTCTCGAAGAAGGCGCAGCGGATTCATCCTTCGGCTTCGATCTGGTTGAGGTTTCTCCGCAAAATCGGGCCATAGTCATATTTGGCGGGGCAGGCGAACGTGCAGAGGGCGAGATCTTCTTCATCAAGCTCCAGGCAGCCGAGAGCCTGAGCCTGGTCGGTGTCTCCGACAATTAGCGCCCGTAGGAGAAAGGTGGGGAGCATATCGAGTGGCATCACCTTTTCATAAGTCCCAATGGGAACCATGGCACGGGCACTGCCGTTGGTGCACGTGGTGAAACGGTATTTTGTAACGCGAAGAAACTTGGATATGAAAAGTCGAGTGACGGAGAATCGATCGGGTCCCGGGTGGTGCCATTCGAGAAAAACCCGCTTGGGGAATTCCTCGATCGCGCAGACCTTGAGGTGATATCGCCCCAGATAGCTGTGAGGCCCCTTGGCGGTGTGGCCCATCAGTAGAGACCCTGACACGACACGGGTGCCTTCGGCGGGACGAATGCGGCAGTGTCGATGAGATCCCTCACCGGTCGGTTCGCTGAGTTCATCGACGATGATGTCATCGGTGCAGACGCCCATTCTGGTTCGAAGGAGCCGGGGGTTGTCAGCCATGGGCCCCGCCAAAGCAATCACTCTCTCCACATTGATTTGACCGGTGGTGAAGAGTGCTCCGATTGTGAGCACATCCTGAAGATTGAGATGCCAGACGGTTTTCTCAGCGGAGACCGGATCGAGAAAGTGAATATGAGTGCCGACGAGCCCCGAAGGATGGGGACCGCTAAACGTGGCCGTCGTGACGCAATCTAGGTCGGCGCCAGGGGGCGTCTCGACCGGAGAATGGCAGAGAAAAAGTGGGCCATCAGTGAGTTTGGCAAGCACCGTGAGTCCATGTCGGAGATCGTCCTCGCGACCTTGCACTGCGATGAGAGGTGGATTCGCGAGGGGATCGGTATCCATCGCATTCACAAATATGGAGTGCGGTATTGAACCCGGTCGAGGCACTTTGCTATAGGGGCGGGTGCGGATGGCCGTCCACAGGCCGGACTCTACCAAATTCGATGTAACCTCCTCGCGGGTGAGGCCATCAAGCGCCTCAGGGGAATAGGATTGAAACGTTTCCTCTTCATCTCCCTTGAGATCAATGACGACCGAAAGCAGGACCCGTTTCGCACCGCGATTGATCGCTGAGACTATGCCGGCTCCCGGGGATGTGTAGCGGACTCCCGGGTTTCTCTTGTCGGTGAAGAGCACCTGCCCCAGCTTGACTGGGTCACCGACTTTGACTTCCATGCTTGGCTTGAGACCGACGTAGTCGGTGCCAAGAACAGCGACACTTTTCGCGCTCTTAGCGGCATCGATTTTCGGCTCAGGTGGACCCGATACTGGAAGATCTAAACCCTTTTTTAAAACAAATAGCTTCCCCGTCTTCTGCCCTTTTGAGGCAGAAGTTTCATCCCTATGTGTGCTCGTTGTCATGGCAAACAGTTAGGGATAGTCGCTGACTTTCAGCTGGCTATTCCGTTGTGTCAGGCCAGGGGCCTGCACGTGAAAGAAGGAATGGGAGAGGAAGAATTTCCCGGTGGCGTCGTGGAGTTAAAAAAGGAGACGCCTCTATGTTGAACGTGGGGGAACCGGCGGATATGTGGCTACCTACTTCAAACATAGCGCGAGTCTAGGGAGCTTGATTTTAGGCGTCAAGGTCATTCGAATGGAACGGTGGCTTTATTGTTCACACAGGACGATGGCTAGGGCCTTGCAATGATTGTGTTAGTGTCAGTCTATGGTGCCGGGTTTGTATTCGATTCTCAATAAATGGCCTTGACCTCAATTTATGCGGTCTCTATGATTTTTGATTGTGGAGAAGATGTTGTCAGAACTTCTGAAGGCAAAGGGAGTTAACATAGTAGGTGTCGAGCCTGACATCAAAGTTGCTGATGCTGCCAAGACAATGACCGAGAAGCATATCGGTGCACTTGTGGTTCTAAAGGACGGCGAGTTGGTAGGCATTGTGACGGAGCGAGATATTCTCAATAAAGTTGTCACTCCCGGATTGAATGCGGCGGACGTGGAAGTGCACGTAATTATGACTAAAGAGGTCGTTGTGATTGATCCTCGTCGCACCGTTCGTCAGGCCATGCAGATCGTGACGGAGAAGAAGTTGCGGCATTTGCCCGTGATGCGTGATGATGTTCTTGTTGGCATGCTTTCGGGTGGCGATTTGACTCGTTCCATTGTGGAGGAAGAGGAAGACGTGATCGATACTCTCTACGACTACATTCGCGGCGGTTATCCCGGATAGCGGCGCTTTTCGCCTGGCGGGAATTCTTGTCAGGTCTCAAAGGCGGACTTTACAAGCAAGGGTGCTCTCTCTATCCATCTTGGCATTTCTATGAGATCTGAATTCTTTGTCTGCTTCGTAGGCGGCTTTTTGGCTGCTGTATCACCTCTCTTTGCTGAGCCATCCGCGACCGTTGAGGTATTTGATCCAGAGGTGGACTCGTCTGTTAGGCAGGCGGTGGAAGAAGTGATGGCTGAGCAAAAAGTGGCTGGTTCGGTTACACTGGTGGCGCAGGGTGGAGAGATCGTCTCTCTACTGGGGCACGGGGTCCGTGAGATCAATGGCGGGGCGAAGATGACGCCTGACACGATCTTTCGGATCCACTCTATGACCAAGGCGATCGTCTCGGCGGCTGCATTGCAGCAATGGGAGAAGGGGGAATTCCAGCTGGACGACCCAGTCGCAAAGTACCTTCCCGATTATGGGGAAATGGGTGTGTGGCATGAAAGTGGGAAAGTGACACCTCCCAAACGAGCCATCACGATTAAGGATCTTTTTACTCACACATCAGGACTTCCCTATGGGTTTACTGCTCCGCCCGAGTTGGTCGAGGCCTACTCAAGTCCAAAGCTCTGGGGCGGGGATCTCAAGCAATTTTGCCATGAACTGGCCCATCTTCCATTGGTTCACGAACCGGGAGAGTCGTGGCGTTATGGCGTAAACACTGATGTGCTCGGACGTCTCCTGGAAATATGGTCCGGACAACCGCTGGATGAATATTTACAGGTCGCGTTCTTTGATCCCCTTCAAATGAGTGATACCGGGTTCTGGATCGAAAATGAAGCCGATCAAAACCGCTTTGCTCCTGTGCATGCTTCAAGGAAGAATGGAGTCGAGACTGGCGCTGATCCATTGGGGCAGAAGTATCTGGCTGAGCCGAAGATGATATCCGGAGGTGGCGGACTCGTGTCCACCGCGAAGGACTACTACCAGTTCCTCCAGATGATCGCCGATGGTGGCACCCGGTTTGATCATCAGTTTTTGAAAGCAGAGACGGTTGCCTTGATGACCGCGAATCAACTTCCGAAAGGGGTTCCTCAAATCTTCTTTGGCGATGAGCAACGTACCAAGGTTGGGTTTGGTCTGGGTTTTTCAGTGGTCACTGGGACGAGCACTGGATGGGATGAGGCTGCGCCGATAGACGAATTTGGATGGGGCGGGGCCGCGAGTTGCCACTACTGGGTCTCTCCGAAGGATGATAATCTGATTGTAATTACATTGGAGCAGACCGTTCCCTACAACTGGAACCTTGAGCGGGCGGTGAAACCAGTCGTCTACGAATTGCTCGGAAAGTAGAGTTTGTCTTCGGCTGATTTCTACAGACTTTCGCCCGATCCTTCCATGGGGCTTCGTTGACTTTGTGGTGGCGGCGGGGGCATGGTGTTGCTTTGCCATGATCCGGACCATTATCTTTCTCGCTTTCTTTTGTGCTGTTATCTCAGTCCGCTGTGATGAAACGCGCTTTCTAAAGTGGGGGGATCAAGGGGATGGCACTTACGCTAATCCAATTCTGAACGGTGACTTCGCTGACTCGGACGTCGAGAAATTTGGCGACAAATGGTACCTCATCACCTCGACTAATCACTTTTCGCCCGGGATGACGATCATGGAATCCAATGACTTGGTGAACTGGAGTTATACGGGCCACGCGATCCCAACGCTAAGTTGGGAGCCGACTTATCAATCGGATCAGATGAATGGCTATCGGTGGGGCGTGTGGGCTGGTGACCTGACCTACCATGAAGAGCGAAAGGAGTGGCTGTGTTATCAAATCGATTTTCAATCAGGACTCTACGTGACGCGGGCGAAGGATATTGAGGGCCCGTGGTCGGAGCCGGTATGCCTTTTGAAGAGGCAGCATTGGACAGATCCCGCCGTATTCTTTGACTATGAGAAGAATGAAGCCTGGTTGCTGGTCAACTGGGGGAAGGGTTCTCCCCCGGTGCGCGATGAGCCTCACGACTTAAAACTGTTCAGACTTTCCTGGGATGGGGGTGAATTGCTCGATGAAGGAACGACTATCTGGTCCGGGGAAGCGGTGGAGGCTGCTAAGATTCGGCGTTTCAACGATCAGTGGTATATCATGATGATCGAGTGGCAAGGTGAGGGGGCGGCGCGCGATCGAAAGCAATTGTGTCTGCGGGCGACGACGGATTCCATCTATGGACCTTACGAGTCGCGTACCGTGATGGAGCGGGAGAAAGATTTGGACCGTTCTGCTTGTCAGGGGTCGCTGATCGAAGCCCCGGATGGAAGGTGGTGGTTCATGCATCAGCTAGTGCAAAATGGTGAACCTGTTTTTCATGGCCGGCCGCAATGTCTTCAGCCCGTCAATTGGGTTGATGGCTGGCCCATCATCGGAAACGATATCGACGGCGATGGCATAGGGGCGCCGGTCTGGTCTCACCAGAAGCCAATCGTGAGCGATTCTGATCTCGTCCTTCAGACTTCGGACGAGTTTGATTCCCCTGAATTGGGGCATCAGTGGAACTGGAATCACAATCCTCGCAGGGATCGATTTTCTCTGAGTGACAGAGATGGATATCTTCGATTGGTTGCTTCAAAGCCGACGGCTGTTGATCGAGGCAATCTGAAGGGGCCGTTCTGGGGGGCTTCTAATACTTTGTCGCAGAGGCAGATTGGAGTAGGGGCGACTCGAGTAGAGGCAAAGTTGGATCTGTCAGGGCTTGAGCAGGGGACTCGAGCAGGAATCTGTCACTTCTCGGGTTCTTACAAGAAATACGGGGGGCAGTATGCGGTGTTTGGAGTGAGGCAGGAAGCCGATGGCAGGCGGGTGCTATTCTTCGTTGATCATGACAAATCCGAGTCAGGTCCAGCAGTCACAGGGGATGCAATCTACTTGCGATCAGATACTGATTTTGACAAGGCGATCTTCTCGTGGAGCCTAGACGGCGAGAACTGGGAGGAGACTGGCTTTGGTTATACTCTCAAGTTTGGCAACTGGAGAGGAAATCGCCCTGGATTGGCTTGTTGGAATCCGCGAACGGATGCGAGGGAGGATGTCGGCTTCGTAGACGTGGATTACTTCCGCTACACTCCGTCTAGTCGCCAAGGGGACTATTTACCGTTCAATTGCTCGGCGGGGAACGGCAACGCTGACCTGTTCCTGTGTACTGTAGGGTTTCACCTCGGGGCGGCCTTTTGAGGAAGCCACTGGGCCAGTTATTCCTTGAGCTCTGCGTGTTCCTAGAGGCTGGCAAGATTGGTCCGCTCGTCCGAGTAGTTGCGCTGATCGTGGAATTCTTCAGCACCGTCTGCGTAGTGGATGTAGCGCCAGTCGCGTGAGCGAACGGCGTGATTTACAAAAAGTAGTTCGAAGAGAGGGCCGGCTGTTCACGAGGCGCGGCGGCGGCAAGTTGTGAAATCAAACTGACGCCGTCGAGGTCAGGGTTTTCCTGGAGGCTGAAGCATTCGACCAGAGTGGAATGAATGTCGAGCAAGCTGGCGGGTTTGGCGCAGTTTCCGGGTTCAATGTCAGGGCCTGCGAAGATGAGCGGCACGCGAGTAGATTCCTCCCGGAGCGTTCTTTTGGCAATGTGTTGTCTTTCGCCAAGGTGAAGTCCATGATCGCTCCAGAGAACGACAATCGTATTGTCTTTGTTAGGGTATTCGTCTAGACCCTTCATGACTTCGCCTGATGCGATCCCCTCGAGAGAATCGAGGTTTCCTGCATAAGTCAGACGGTCAAGAGCAATGACCTAGTGCCCCTTGTAGAGAGCTTCCCGAACAACAGAAGAATCAATGAAACCGACTCCTCCAGGATTAATAATGGAATCGTCCATATCAAGAATTCACTAAATTCCTTCTAAGGATTTTTCGATGGTTAGCGGAACCGTATAGTTGTGGTCACGACAGAACATTCGGTATTTGTTCGAATCCATGGCCAAATACCGTTGTCGTGGTCTAGGATCTTTTTCGAGATATTTCACCAAGGAAGTTTCGACAAGATTCTCCGTAGGGGCTTTTAGCAGTTTTGCCAATCGATGGCCTAAGTCGTAGGGGGACATTGCCTCCGGCCCCACGACATGAAACACCTCCCTTTCCGGAGAACTCTCAATAAAACGCGAAATAGCATCAACAATATCGTCACCAAAGGTTGGGGTTATCAATTGATCTCCAAATAGATAAAGTTTTTCTCCGGCTTTGAGTTTTCCGATAATCCTGGTCACTAAATCAGGTCTCGCACCCTGATCTTTCAGATACGGGAATGCAATCCTTGCTACTGTCCAAAATCCATTACTGTTTACCACAGCCTCTTCAGCGAGGCGCTTGGTTTCCCCATACCATTCGATGGGGGCGGGCGCGCTTTCTTCCTTAAACGGTGTTTTAGTCATTCCGTTGAACACGAAGTCTGTGGAGAGATGGATTAAATGGGATCCGAATTCCTCTGAGATCTTTATGACATTGTTAGCTCCAACAACATTGAGTTGATAGCAGATTCCTTTTTCGTCGTCTGATTGCTCATAGGCCGATGAAACATCGGTAAAGGCTGCCATATGTACAACCGCATCGAGCCCTCGTCTGCCGATCAGATTTGAAATGGTCTTTAATGCATCATCAAAATTGAGGATATCGATACCATTACATAAATCACCTGGAATCAGGTTAAACTTGTCAGCATACTTCTCGAAGAACCGGGTTCCTATGAGACCACTCGAACCGGTAACCAGAACCGTTTTCATTGCTTACCTAATTCTTTCAGTCGGAGACCTTCTTTATCCCTATTCGTAAGAATTGGTGGGCTCTCAATGGGCCATTCTATTGCCACATCGGGGTCGTTCCAGATCAGGCAGGCTTCGGCTGACGGATTGTAGTAATCTGTGCACTTATACTCAAAATCCGCTTCATTTGATAAGACAAGAAATCCATGGGCATATCCAGGAGGTATCCAGATTTGCTCCATATTCTCACCTGTTAATTCGAAACCTTCCCACGCTCCGAAACTCGGTGATCCCTCAACTATATCCACAACCACGTCAAAGATCCTGCCCCTGACGCATCTAACCAACTTTCCCTGTGGATTCTCGGTTTGGAAATGAATCCCTCTCAGAGTTCCCTTACGGGATCTGGAATGATTATCTTGAACAAATTCCATTCCAACGCCAATTTCTTCGTAGCGCTTCTTTTGAAATGTCTCGAGGAAAAAACCCCGTTGATCTGAGAATACTTTTGGTTTAAGGCGAAGAACACCGTTCAGTTTTGTGGTCTCAACTACCATTATTATTGGTTAGCTGGGTAGGGCTTTTCAAGGATGAGCCTGATCATGAAGCTATCATAACATGTTTTTGTTTTATGCTCACTGTATTCCCTGTCGATTGAGTGATGTGTATAGGTCATATAGGCGACATTGGTCACGGTTCACGACGGGATGCCAACGATATTGTTGCTACGATATCAGAGGTCTAGCGGCGACAGGGTAAGGTGGTTCACCCATTCGCGTCAACTTAAGCGCAAGTCATTGAGCCGCAGCGAATTACGATCAAAT